>JBGUSG010000001.1:0-3595 GCA_045132415.1 Paludibacteraceae bacterium
GGTATAATGAATTGAACATCAAGAGAGGGGTTCTTAGATTATCTACAGAGGGGGTTAACAGATGGAACTATGGGTAGTGTTCCAGTTGTTCTTCTATGCTGTCTGTGGTGACTTTGTCACTGGCATAATGGCTGCAGCAAAAGAAGGACGCTTGAAAAGTCGCAGATGTTCTAACGGGATGTTTAGGACTATGGGGGAATTGTTCCTGCTATTTGCCGCAGTCGTTGTTGCCAAGCTGATACCAGCAATTGAGGAGATTGTACTAGCAATGATGTTAGGGATTCTGTTCAAAGAGGGTATAAGTATTTGTGAAAACTTAATCCGTCTGGATGTCTGGTTGCCACAATCATTAATCAGGTATTTAGAAGTAGGAAAAGACAAAATTGACCAAGGAGGTATCATTGATGAGTCAAAAACTAATTCTGCCAATTAACAAGGCACGCATCACTGCAGGTTACAAAAATGCCAATTATCGTAAGCAATTTGGGTATGCACACTACGGGGTGGACATGACAGACCAATCACGTAAGGACAAGACTGTTTATGCTTCAGGTGTTGGACAAGTGACACATTGTGGTTATCATCCAACTGGAGGAAATGTAGTTGTCATCGTCTATAAGGACTGCGTACTCACAGATGGTAAGGTCAGAGACTTGGCAATACGCTATTACCATCTGGAATCAATCAAAGTCAAAGCTAAGGACAAGGTGACCAAGGATACGGTAATCGGTATGTACGGTAACACGGGTGCATCAAGTGGTGACCATTTACACATTGAGGTTGACACAGATGTCAACTATCCTAATTACACTCCACAAACGTCTAAGTCGAACAGTGTATTGAAGGCAGGAGTTGATTCAACAATCAATCCAACCATGGCACTGTACGTGAAGGCTACGAAGCCTGACAACCAATCAATCAAAAGTTCAGGCTTCAACACACTGACAACAGCAGATTTGGCATACGAGAAGCATTAAGGAATCGATATGGTTGGAGGCATGTATAATAAGGTAGCTATGTTAATAGCGTGGCTCATATCTTTCCTCCAATCAACTGCAGAAGCACCCCAAAAGGGGTGCTTTTGTAATTTAATCAGACTTTTAAACGTGGTAATTGCCATATATTTCAACTTTTTCACAAAAATTTCAAATTATTTGCAAATAATGTGTGCTTTATTGCCATTCATGTGAAATAATTAGCTTATCAAGTCGCTGAGACGACAAGCAATTGGAGGAATTAGATATGGCAATCAAACAAAATCAAGGAGTTAACTTAAATCGTAAATTTGGAATTGAAATCGAGTTCGGAACTAAGTCAACACGTTTACAAGTAATCGAGCGTTTACGTCAAGGTGGTGTGTCAGTTGAGACACAATCATGGACTAATCATAACAACCGTGACTACTCAGACTACGTGTGGAAGTTAACTACAGACGGGTCATTAAGTTTCAAACACTGCAACGGTATGGAGTTAGTATCACCACCAATGACTATTGCTGGAGGTGGGTTAGAGGCAATCCGTAAGGTATGTGAAATCTTAAATAGTCCAGAGATTGATGCTAAAATCAACATCACTTGTGGGTTACACGTTCACCACGACGTTGCAGACTACAACCACAAGAACATGAAATCACTTGTTAACATCATGGTGCGTTACACAAAGGCATTTGATGAGTTAGTAGCACCATCACGTCGTGTGGGTGGAGAAAAGTCAAAATGGTGTCGTGAATTAATCAACTCTGGAATCACAACTGAGTACCGTGAAGAGCGTCTAAAAGCCTTCCAAAAGTGTAAAACGATTGAGGAACAAGCTAACTACTTTGGTACACGCTACATGCGTCTAAACTTACAATCATATGTGTGCTACGGTACAGTGGAATTCCGTCAACATCAAGGAACAACTGATGCTGAGAAGATTTGCAACTGGGTTATCTTGACTCAGATGGCAGTAGAGCGTGGGGCAAATGCTTCAGTATCTGCCAAGCTAGGTGCAGACGATTGGTTCAACCTTAAGAAGATTTTACGTGGGTATGCTTGGATGGGCGCAGATGAGTTACAAGTACAAGCTATCGACTTTTACAACAAACGTCGTCAGGACTTTATCAAGGCAGATAAAGTCCAAGTAGACGACAACACACAAGCAGTAATTGACTTAATGATGGCAATGGGGGCATAGACATGATGACATACAAATTTGGGAACAAAATCTACAGTGGAACAACGGCACAAGACGTGGTGAATCAAATCCGTCTGGGTGCATACACTACATACGACAGCAACAAGGAGTACATGCAGGCAGTGCAGAAGCGTGTGCTAATCTACAACAACAACCTAATACGTATCACAGATGAAGCAACGTTTCTGTCAGAGTTAGTCAGGGTGAATGCACTGGTAGCAGTGTAATCACCTTTTGTTTTGCAAACTTTTTCAAATATTTTGAATTATTTTGAAATAATATGTGCTTTTCCTGAGAAACTGGAAAATAATTAGATTATGAGTTGCTTGCCAACTCTGACTAAGACAAACACATTGGAGGAACTGAATATGAACAAAAACGTTAAGGAATTAATCATGATGGTTGAGGCACAAAGAGAGGAGTACTATGAGTACTTAGAGGACACAGCATACGACCACAAGAAAATCAGATACAGAGGAGTAATTGAAGGATTCCACGTAGTGCTTGGTGAGTTAAGAGACATTGACCTATATGTGAGCCAAGAAGTAAACATCAAGGAGTTCATCACATGGGTTGAAGACCAACGTGAGGAATACAGAGAATACTTAGAAGACACAACATATGACCACAAGCGTACACGCTATGCTGGAGCAATCGAAGGGTTCAACGTGGTGCTTAATGAATTGAGAGATATGCAATAGTCGAAACTACCAAATGGTAGTCTGCTGGAGGTGACTTACCAGCACTGATGAGACAAGTCGAGCATTATTTTCAAATATTTTGAATTATTTGCAAATAATGTGTGCTTTTCTGTCAAACATGGAAAATAATTAGATTATGAGTTGGCAAGTAGCTGACAATCAAATAGAACATTGGAGGAACTAGACATGAAACAATTAACTTTAGGACAATTAGAG
This sequence comes from Paludibacteraceae bacterium, assembly GCA_045132415.1. Classification (GTDB taxonomy): domain Bacteria; phylum Bacteroidota; class Bacteroidia; order Bacteroidales; family Paludibacteraceae; genus Colicola. The sequence continues at coordinate 3,093 of JBGUSG010000001.1, forward strand.
GAAGCAATCAAGGACTTAAAAGAGACAGTTGAATTATTTGACTTAGCAGGATACAAAATGGCAAATGGGATCACAGTTCAAGTTGAGTTAACTGGAGGTAAGTATGAGTTAAAAACTCTTGACAGCATTGAGAAATTGAACTCATACGTGTCAAAGTACCACACAACTACGTTAGGTTCATACGATACATTTGCTGAAGTTGAAGGACGCTTATTTGAATTATACGCTTAGTCGAAACTACCTAACGGTAGTCTACTGGGGATGACCTTCCAGTACTGATGATGACAGGTCAAGGAGGAAAATTGAATATGGTAAATGTCTTAATCAATCTGATGGTAATCAATGTTGAGTATGAGGAAAGCACAGTCGAGGACACGAAGGGTAACCAGTGGACTTTCAGGAGTCATGTGTCTACCGACGGTATCCGTCGCTACCAGTTGATAAAAGGGTTGAGAGTTGACACGTATACAGAAGGAGAGATACGTGCCAGACTGCTGGAGTTG
>JBGUSG010000002.1:0-97972 GCA_045132415.1 Paludibacteraceae bacterium
CTATAAGTAGATATACAACGACATACAGACGAGTATGGAACACTGTATTGAGCGCTAAGGAGGTGCAAAGGTACTCTTTTTTCGCGATAACTCCAAAGAATTTTGGCTTTTATATCTCCACTACAGATATTTTTTGGATAGGATGCTAGACCCTTAACTCCTTCTTTGGCATAAATCTGACTCCAGGTTTGTAATACGCCAGAAGGTATCTTGAGTTGCTTACTTACCGAGCTAACGGATAATCCTGTTTTAAGCAATCCTAATGCCTCTGCTTTTAATTCTAATGACACTTTTTCTCTCATAATTAAACACTTAATGTGTCCAAAAAATGGGGGTCAGTACAGTAATCCTATAGTGAAAGTTGCTGAATCACCTATAAATAACCTAAGAATAACCTATAAATCACCTAAGAATCACTAAAGATTTATAGCGGATATATAGTTATTTTGACACTCGTTTTGCGCTCGCGAGTACTTAGAAAATGGATGCCAAAGAGAAGTAAAGGATATACGAAATATAAAGAAAAATACGCTTCATTTTGCATATCTCATAAAAAAACACTACCTTTGCAGTCGCAAAGGTGTGTAAATACACCACAAATCCGAAAAGAACAATGAAAAAAACTATCTTCCTGACTGGTGCTACTGGCACTATGGGATATGCAGGTATGACAGAGATCCTGCGTTATCCTGAGAAATACAACTTGCGTATCTTGGCGCGCCCAAGCAAAAAGAACAAAGAGAAACTTACTCCTCTTGCTGACAAAGTAGAAATCATATGGGGCGACCTCACCAACTACGACGATATTCTCCGTGGTGTTACAGGCGCCGATATCGTACTCCACGTGGGCGGTATGGTATCACCACAAGCAGACTATCGTCCTAAGGCAACTCTCCGCACCAATATCTCCGCTGCGACTTATATTCGCGACGCGGTGTTGGCGCAACCAGAGGAAAAGCAGCCTAAGGTGGTGTATATCGGTAGTGTGGCTCAGATGGGTGACCGCCGCGAGCCATTGCACTGGGGACGCGCTGGCGACCCAATCTGCGTATCGGCTTATGACCACTATGGTTTGACTAAAGCACAAGCAGAGCGCATCATCACCAACTCGCCTATCAAACAATGGGTTGCGCTTCGTCAGTCGGGTATTCTCTACCCTGCTATCTTGAAGAACTACGACCCAATCATGTTCCATGTGCCTATCCGTGGCGTGCTGGAGTGGGCAACGGTAGAAGATAGCGGACGCCTCCTTGAACGCGTATGCCGCGACGAAGTGCCAGAGGAATTTTGGAAGAACTACTATAATATTGGTTCGGGGCAAGAGTATCGTATCTCCAACTATGAGTTTGAGTGCCTGCTCTTGGATGCTATTGGTTGCCCTCGCCCAGAGAAGATCTTCAACGCCAACTGGTTCACCACCCGCAATTTCCACGGCATGTGGTATATTGATGGCGACCGCCTAGAGAACTACCTCCACTTCCGCGAGAACATGCCTGTGAAGGATTATTTCAAGAAGATGGCAAAGGATTCTTCTGTGCCTGCAGGTATTCGCTTTGCGGCTAAGACCAAGATTGCTAAGTTATTCCCTCGCTGCGTGAAACTCGCCATGTACGCTATGGCGATGTCGAAGGAGCATGGTACACAATGGTGGATCAAGAATAACCAAACCCAACGCATCAGCGCATATTACGGCACCTTGGAGGCATACAAGGCTATTCCAGATTGGAAGCACACCGACCTCTCACACAATAGCGAGGAATATGTACTGCTTGATCACGGCTATGATGAGCAAAAGCCAAAGTCTTTATTTACTATTGAGGATATGCAAAAAGCCGCAGCTTTCCGTGGTGGTAAATGCCTATCAACTGAGATGGTACAAGGTGATTGGGAAACTCCATTGGAGTGGGAATGCGCTGAAGGTCACAAGTTTACCGCTACTCCACGATTGGTATTGCTAGGCGGTCACTGGTGTGAGGAATGCATGCCTTATCCTTATGCTGGAGAGAAGAACGCTCGTCCATGGCAATGGGATAAAGTGGCACGCAAGAACCCATTCTTCGCACAATTGTGGGCGCCACTCCACGACGAGAACGAGGATAATGTGTATGGTCCTGAAGTGTTTGACGGCTGGGAAAAATAATCGTTCGAGTGACTACGAGATAAGAAATCATTCCACCTATCAAATCATCATATCTGAGAGTGTGTCGAATTTAGACACACTCTTTTTTTTATCAGTATTAAATTTCGGGGTAGAAGTGATTTTTTGCAAAATAAATTTGCGGGATAGCGGATTTTTCTGTACCTTTGCAGCGCTTTTCCGCAGGGGGAAGTATAGTAAACATAATTATTAACACATTTGGGGTGCCTCACTTTTAGGCTGAGATTCATACCCATAGAACCTGCACAGGTAATTCTGTAGAGGGAACAAATGAAAAAATCTATCTTTTTGGCGGCTTACGTAGCTGCCTCAGGTGTTGCATTTGCCAACACCGACACCCTTACCTTCGTTCGTGAGTTGGACGAAGTAGTCGTTAACGCGCCTGTAGCGCAAGTCACTAACAACCACACCACGCTCAACAATGAGCAGTTGAATCAGAGCAACACGGGGCAAAATCTGCCGTTCTTGCTTGCTTCTACGCCTGCTCTGATTGCCACCAGCGATGATGGACTGGGAATAGGTTATACCTATTTCCGTATTCGCGGCACGGACCACACGCGTATCAACATGACGCTCAACGATGTGCCACTCAACGATAGCGAGAGTCAGACTGTCTTTTGGGTGAATATGACTGATATGGCCAGTAGTATGTCCTCCATTAATGTGCAACGCGGCATAGGCACTTCTATTAATGGAACCTCTTCTTTTGGAGCAAGTGTAAATATGCAAACAGGTGAAAATGATACACTTAGCCATTACACTATTGCTTTCAATGGCGGTATGTACAATACTTTCCGTGAGATGGTTAGTGCACATATCGCTTTGCCGAATCATTGGCAAGCAAATGCCCGATTCTCCAAGGTCAATTCCGATGGTTTTCTTTACCGCACAGCCTCCGACCTGTATTCTTACTATGGCGATTTGGGTTGGTATGGCAATCGTACACAGGTCGTTGCGCGGTTTTTTGGCGGTAGCGAAAAGACAGGTATGGGATGGGATGGTGTGGATTACAACACCGCTTATGGTATTGATGGAGCAGATCGTCGTTACAACCCTGCTGGCGAATACACCACTACCGCAGCAGATGGTTCGGATTCCACAGCCTACTACACCAATCAAACCGACAATTATGCACAACAACATGCGCAGTTGTCTGTCAATCATCGCTTTACTCCGCAATGGTCATTATCCGCTACTGCCCATTACACCCACGGCGCAGGTTACTATGAGCAATACAAGCGCAAGAAACTATCTTACTGGGGATTACCCTACTCGCACAAAGCCTATGGCATGTATCGCAAGCACCTCAACAATCACTTCTTTGGCGGAGTACTTTCTGCAAAATATGTATCCGAAGCTATTGATTTACAATTTGGTGGTGCTGCCAACCACTATCTAGGTGACCACTTTGGTACGCTCAATTACCTCGAAGATACACTCGTCTTGCCAATCAATCATGAGTACTACCGCAACGATGCCCACAAGACGGATGCAAACATCTATGCCAAAGCCAATTGGCGCATTATCAACCGCGCACAGGAGAAACTTTCACTCTATGCCGACCTGCAATACCGCTATGTGCGTTACGAACGCAATGGTATGAACGATGAAGATATGACTGAATGGCCACTCAAAGTGGACTTTCATTTCTTCAATCCCAAGGCGGGCTTGACATACCAAAATCATGGACACTTGCTCTCTGCTTCCTTCGCCATCGCCAATCGAGAACCTAGTCGAAATAACTACAAAGAGAATGTGGTATTTGATTCATCTACAAACACTTATGCGGGATTGCCACATGCAGAGAGATTGTATGACTATGAACTAGGATACACCTATTCCCATCCACGTTTTGCAGTCGGAGCAAATCTCTATTTTATGGACTACGACAACCAACTTGTGCTTACTGGCGAGTACAATGATGTGGGTGCTTACAAGACGAAGAATGTCAAAGATTCCTACCGTATGGGAGCAGAGATTACAGCAGGCGTAAAGATTACAGATTGGCTGCGTTGGGATATGAATGTAGTGGCATCGCGCAACAAGATTCTCAACTACCATCAATACATCGACCTTTATGACGATCAAGACAATTGGAATTGGGTAGGGCAGGATTCTGTGGTAGGCACTACCACCATTGCCTTCTCGCCTTCGATTACAGCCATGTCGCTCTTCACCTTTGATATAGCTGGATTTAGTGCCACCGTACAGACCAATGTGGTAGGCAAACAATACCTCGATAATACCGAGGACGAGAACGCAATGCTTCGTGCGTATTCTACCACGAATCTCAATCTCCAATACCAGCTACCAATAGCCAATAGCCAATGCCCTGACATCCGCCTTTTGTGCCAAATCAACAATATCTTCAATGCCAAGTATGCCAACAATGGCGGTGCTGAGGCAAGCCGATTCATGGACGATAGCCGTTGCTGTTGGTATTACGCCCAAGCAGGTATCAATGTCCACGCGGGATTTGTTATAGAGTTTTAAACTTAAAGTTTCACGCGTAAAAGTGCGTGCACATCCGTGCGCGTACTTTTTTTATCGTGTTCCATTGCCCATGTGCGCTGGTAAATAGTTTCGCTTACCCGCAGATAGACTGAAAAAGTATCGTTAATCTTATACCTTGCGTTCAACCAAAACCTTCCACCCAAGCCATATACAAACGGTATAGCATACGCATACAGCACATCATTCTCGTATATATACACCCTATTGTTCCACTCTCTCGCATCAAACGCTTGTGCCCGCAACTGCAACACGATTGGCACTTCCGAAAACCGATATTCCACATCTTGCAACACCGACCAACCGTATGTCCACCCGCCTTTTGCCTGCACCATATTGCCATCCGCTTGCGTCTTCATTTTCCAGGGACCAAACTCATACACCATATTCCATCTGAGCGAATAAGTATCTTTTTCGTCTTTGCGCTTTACCCGAAAACGTGTATGCATACGGTAGTCTTTTTGTGGTACAAAATCGGCTTGTGCCATGGTTTCGAAGCCCGTTTTCCATACATCTCCAAATGCCGATAACTGCCAGTTTATCAATCGATTATATTCTACTCCCAAATATCCGCCATGCTCATCTTTCATCCTCGACCATGAGCATAACGAATTGGCGTAGATATTATCAAATTCAGGCGAATAATACCTGTATATGGCCAACAAATTCACATCCGATATGGGTCTATATCGCACACCCGTTATCACGCCCACTCCCCATTTATTTCCATGACTTGTTGCCACTTCTCCCCAAATATCCACCTTACCCATATTCCACCTCGCATTCACACCCATCGCTCCGCTCGCCTCTCGCCTTTTCATCTCTAAACCGTAGCTCGCTTGCGAGCGTTCTCTAAACTGCGACGAATTCGTCGCCTCTATTGTCTCTACCGCCGTCACACCCACTTTCAGCCGATTCCATCGGCCTGTAGCATTCATTCCCACCACATGATTCCACGCATCCTCTTTGCCTTTGCGAAGCGAATAAAACGCACTCACATCGGCCCACCTGCTCACTCTTGCTGTCGCACCTACGCCATGAAAATAATTGTAACTATCGCCTACCGAACTATATTTCTTCAACCCCTCATCCGTCGTAGCAGTTGACTGAATATAGGCACTTTTTCCTCGTTTGAACGGGCTACCAACTACCAATCCATAACCAAAACTCGCCTGATAATTACCAGCCACAACCGTTTTCATCGGACCAATATCCTTCAGCTGAATGTATCCACCATAATCCCATCTCTCGCCTTCTTGCCTTATCGCCTCATCACCTTGTCGCCTCAATACACTCACACCCGCCTGCACACGATTCTGATAATTAAATCGATACCTCAGTTTCCCATATATCGGATCACCCTCGTAGTCCTCTATATTCCGTGCATCCATTCTCAGCGTCATCTCATGCTTTGCGTAGTGAAACACCTCCCTAAAATACATTTTCTCACCTCCTGAACTCCTAAACTCCTGAACTCCTAAACTATCCACCCTCACAAACGGCAACAGATTCCGTATCTCATAATCCTTTAGACAATCAATCAGTTGCAATTCATATATCTCCTTAAAACCATGCTCATATTGATACATCAAAATAGCATCTATCTGCTCATCGCTTAAGAACATCAACTCCGCCAATTCGTCGGCATTTGTATGATTCAAATCGATAGGATTCGCCGCTATATTCATCAACTGTTCCTGTACATCCTCCTGCAGTATCTCGTCGTCTTCCGAAAGTTGGTTGTAGATATCTTCTAATATATCTTCTATTGCCACACTCTGACCATGCATAGCCAATACCACACACAGCCCTACCAACGACAATATCCATTTTATCCATCTCATTTCGACCACAAAAGTACTAAAAATAACGCAAATATCCTGACAATTGCAAAAAAATTTTGTGTTTACACAAATTTTTAGTATCTTTGCACCCGAAAATGAAACCAAATAGACCATACCTCCGTATTTTTAATACGCTGCTTATCCTTGCGGCGTATGGTTATTTGGCATATCGTCTCATCATTTTCGACGATTATTCATCATTTCTCAGCGCCTTTCGCACCAGCAATATCGGTCTGTGGCTCACCCTCATCGCCACCCTTCTGCTCATGCCTCTCAATGTCGTAGCAGAAGCAGGCAAATGGCGCTTGCTGCTTCGCAAAACCGAACCCATGACCATCTGGGGCGCTCAGCGCCAAGTTTATTACGGCTATGTCGGCGCTTTCATAACTCCATATCACGCAGGCGATTATCCCGCTCGTGCTATGCTCCTCAAGGACAAGAGCAACTTCTCCGCAGCCGTCGGTCTTGGTCTTGTCGGCACCGTGGCTTTGCTCGTTGTCGAACTCATCTTCGGCATTCCTGCTACATGGCTCTTTGTCAGCTACCATCCTGCTATCCCCATGCAGTATTTCGCTGTAGCGTTCATCGTCTTGGTGCTTCTGCTTAGTTTCTTGCCTCACCTCGTGCGCTATCTTTCTCGCCGCGAATGGCACAACACCCAAATGCGCCAGCTCTCCCTTGCGCTCTCGCATATGTCCTATCCGCTCTTCATGAAGACCATCGCATGGTCCATGCTCCGCTATATCATCTGGGCACTTCAACTCGCCCTCACACTCCATTTCTGCGGCGTGGACATGACTCTCGTGCAATACATGATCGCCATCCCATTCTACTACATGGTGGTGGCAGTCTTTCCATCCATACCTGCGGCTAATATCGCCATCCGTGGCACTTGGTCGCTTATTATTTTCGGTGTCTTCAGCCCCAATACCGCCGGCATTGCCCTTGCCGTCGCGCTCATCTGGCTCATCAACACCGTCCTGCCAATGCTCATTGGTTCCATCCTCTACCGCAACGGCAAAACCAAATAACTACTAAACTTCTAAACTACTGAACTTCTAAACAAATAAAATACATATGACCCTTCATTTCACAATCAACTACCAAGCGCAATGGGGACAACAGCTTGCTGTTCTCTATGCTGCGGATGCGGACATCACTACCGCATCGCCTGTGACTCTCCCTATGGATTGCCACGGCAACTCTGAGTGGTCGGCTCAAGTCACCCTCAGCGACATCCATAAGTACATCTCTTACTGCTATGTAGTCCTCGACGAACAAGGCAATATCCTCCGCCGTGAGTCTATGCCTCACCTCCTCGAGTGCCAACCTGGCAATATCGTGCTGCGCGACCTCTGGCAAGACAAATCTCAATCGCTCTTCGCTTCTAAGGTCTTCAGCCAAGTGCTCTTCGCACACCGTGCTCCTGTAGCCGCTAAGAAAGCTACTGGCAACATCACCCTCAAGGTCTCTGTACCTCGCCTCGAGCGTCATCAGGGTGTGGCTATCATGGGTAATATCGCCGCTCTCGGCGAGTGGGATCGCACAAAAAAACTCCCTCTAACCAATAGCCAATCGCCTATTGCCAATAGCCACAACTACAACCCAGAATGGGTTGCTACTTTCCACGCTAAACTCAGCTCTGTAGTGGAGTACAAGTATGTCATCTACGACCTCCAATCTGGCGAGATCGTGGATATGGAGTGGGGTGAGAACCGCAAGATCTGGGATGTACAACGCGCTAAGCACTATGTCATCTCCGACTCTCCTTTCCGCTACACCCAAGCCAACTGGAAGGGTGCCGGCGTAGCTGTGCCTGTTTTCTCTCTCCGCTCAGAGAACGGCTTCGGTATTGGTGAGTTCCAAGACCTCAAGCTCCTCGCTGACTGGGCTGTACTCACAGGTCAAAAGATGATCCAAACCCTCCCAATCAACGACACAACCCTCCGTCACAACAACCTCGACTCATATCCTTACAACGCGGTTAGCGTCTTTGCGCTCCACCCAATCTACCTCAATATCGAGAAGATGGGCACCCTCACTCCTACCCAACTCAAGAAGTATCGCAAGACACAGGAGGAGTTCAACGCCAAGACCATTGCCGACTACCAATGCGTTTACGACGAGAAGATGAAGTACTTCAAGTCCCTCTACAAGGCCGACAAAGCTACTCTCTTCGCTTCCGACGAATATAAGACTTTCCTCGCTGCCAACGAGGGCTGGCTCTTGCCTTACGCAGAGTTCCTCTCTAAGCGCGACAAACAACCTAAGGACTTCTACTGCTACCTCCAGTTCCATGCGGACAAACAGCTCCGTGAGGCGGTGGACTATGCACACTCTGTTGGCGTGGCATTCAAGGGCGATATTCCTATCGGTATCTCTCCTGACTCTGTGGACGCTTCCACCGACCCACACCTCTTCAACCTCTCTGCTTCGGCAGGTGCGCCACCCGATGACTTCGACGCACGTGGTCAGAACTGGGGCTTCCCAACCTACAACTGGGATGTCATGGCTCAAGACGACTACCAATGGTGGAAGTTCCGTTTCACCAAGATGGCGGACTACTTCGACGCATATCGTGTGGACCATATCCTTGGCTTCTTCCGTATCTGGCAAATGCGCAAATCGGATGTTTGGGGCCTCTGCGGTCACTTCTCTCCTGCTATGCCTTATTCGCTCCAAGACCTCTGGAACATGGGCGTGAAGCTCGACGAGGATCGCCTCACCAAACCATATATCCGTGCTAACTTCCTCGGCGACACCTTCGGCTATGATACCGAGTATGTGAAGAATAACTTCCTCTGCACACACGACGGATATATCTATTTCTTCCCTGAGCATCTCGACACCCAACGCAAGGTGCAACAGTTCTTCCTCAACCCTGAGAACCGTGTGGCTCACGAGAACAACTGCAATATCGACAATGTCCTCAACGGACTCTTGTATCTCCATTGCGAGGTGCTCTTCGTGCGCGACCAGAAGAACCCATCGATGCTCCACCCACGCATTGCGCTCTACCAGTCACACAACTACCAAGAGCTCTATGCCGACCAACGTCAACTCTTGGCTGACATCCACAACGACTACTTCTACCACCGCCACACTTCTTTCTGGCGCGAGTCTGCACTCAAGAAGTTGCCTACACTCATCGCTTCTACCGACATGCTCTGCTGCGGCGAGGACCTCGGTATGGTGCCTACCTGTGTGCCTGATGTCATGAACCAATTGCAGATCCTCTCGCTCGAGATCCAACGCATGCCTAAGGACCCAACCGTAGCTTTCGCTCACCCAGCGGACGCTCCTTACCATAGCGTTTGTACCATCGGTACCCACGACATGAACCCTGTTCGTGCTTGGTGGGAGGAGGACCGCCAAGTCACTCAGAAGTTCTACAACGAACAGATGGGCTGGTGGGGTGAAGCTCCACAGGAGATGACGCCAGAAATTGCCGAATTCATCGTTAATCAGCACATGTATAGCCCAGCTATGTGGGTGATTCTCCCATTGCAAGACTGGTTTGCTATTGATGGTGATATTCGTTTGGCTGACCAACACGCTGAGCGTATCAACTTGCCTTCTAACCCAGAGCATTTCTGGAACTACCGCATGCACCTCACCCTCGAGGACTTGCTCAAGAAGGACGCCTTCAACGCCCATGTTCGCTCCCTCACCCAAGTGAGATAATAGTTCTATATCATAATGCATCAATCGCCAGTGCTCGTTAGCGCTGGCGATTTGCTTTTCACTCATGGTTTATCAATTTTTCCACTCTTGTTGTGCGAATGGGTATGGTAATAAATTTGGGTGTTTCAATTTATTTTTGTACCTTTGCAGCCGAATTAGAAATTTGTATTATGAATGAAATCAATACATATTTAGTACATTGGGCAGGTCCATTTACACCAGAAGAGGTGTTACAATTGGAACAGGAAAATAAGTGGATATATGAACTTTACTTAATAAAAGGTAAAGTTAACAATTGTAAAAAATGCCGTTATTATTGTGGAGAAGCATTAAGTCGTGGAGCTGGAGAACGTTTTAAGGATGGCAATCATCATATTAAAGATTTTAAGGAAGTAGAGGAAATATGGGCTGGATATATAGCTAGTAATTTAAAACCTAAACAAAGTGATGTTTTTGCTGTAGAAAAAATTATTACAGCTTACCTTAAAGAAGAAGTAGGTAATAATTTTATGCTTAATCAAACAAACAAAAAATTTCCTAAGTATGATGTTTGTGTTATCAATCGTTGGTACAAGCGGGACGGAGAAACAGTGCGATTAAAACTTAAAGTTGGAAGTCCGTCCAAAATTATTCCAGCAGTACTTTTACATTATGCTTATGGAAAAGTACACGAGATTCATGGCTCTCAAAGAATAAAGTGTTTGAAAGTAATAGAAGACTAGTCTTTTCCCGTCTTTCGTTTGGATAGACGAAGATATTTCTCAAAAACGTAACACATGAAATCCCTGCTAATATGAATCTAATAAGTGCTCGCTTCTGCGAGCGCTTTTTTCATCCCCCGCCTCTATACTTTACACTCTCCTTACACTCTACAATAGTACAATTTTTAAGATTCCGTTCCCTTGTACCTTACCAAATTCTTCCGTGTTAATAACCAAGGATGAACCAAGGACGAACCAAGGATGAACCTAAGAACTCCTAAACGCAAAAAAGTGCTGTTTGTTAAGATTGCCGCCTCTTTTACATCTATTATACCTTACCTAATTCCACCGACCGACGACCGAGAGATGACCGAGAGGACACCGACAGAACTCCCCATGACCAAAAAGTGCTATTTATTAATATTTGCTTTCCTGACATAGTAACCTACTTTCCTAAAAAGGTTGACTCGTTTTCTAAAAAAGTTGTCCCCTTTCCTGAAAAACTAGACTAACAATTGTGCATCTCATATGCGTTTTTGCATGAGCTCATATGTTTATTGTCCCGAATGTTATTCGGGTACCCTTGTGTTCCTGCCACTAGTTTAGCTCTCGGCATACATGCCGGGTAAAGTACCCCCACGAGAAATGCCGCACCTCTAATCAGGCACTTCGTGCTCTCCAATTTGCGCATTGCGCACTTTTTCGCCCCTCTTTCTTTGTCCATTGTCCCGAATGCCATTCGGGTATCTCCCGCCTATCACCTCTAAACCCTAAACAATAGCGCAGCGTCCACTAAAAGAACAGATTTTTTAAGCCCCTGACAAGTTTTAGCGTCAACCGGTGACAATTTGTCACCAGTTCAAATTGCGTGCTGCGGACCTTAGGAAACTTGACGATAATCACACAAATTGCAAAATAAGACGGTTTGGGCGAAAGAAAATTGCAAAATAAGACGGTTTAATGTGCGAAAATTTGCAAAATAAGACATTTTATTTGTATGTTTCATTTATTTTTTGTAACTTTGTCGCGATTTTTAACACCATTCTATTATGAGAAATTTAAAGACTATCCTAGAGGATCAGCGACAGGAAATCCTTAATACCGATTGCAATGCTTTGCTAAATCGACAAGAGGAGAAGAAAATAGACTTAGATAGCAAATTAGCGCAAGTCGTAATAGGTGTGCGTCGTAGTGGTAAATCCATGCTCTGTCAAAAAGTATTAATGGAGAGCGGTGTTCGATTTGCTTATGTTAATTTTGACGATGAAAACTTAGCTGATATACAAGTAGCCGAATTGAATGATATAGTAGAGATGTTGTATCACATTTATGGCGACTACACTCATTTATTTATTGACGAAGTTCAGAATGCGCCTCGTTGGCCATTGTTTGTCAATAGACTTTTGCGCCAGGGAATACACCTGATTTTAACTGGAAGTAATGCCAACCTCTTGAGCGATGAACTGATTACGCACCTTACTGGAAGATACAACGAGATACGCCTATTTCCTTTCTCGTTTGAAGAATATTGTCGTATCAACAATATTGATATAGTAGGGCAACACACTAAGGCTGTTGGTTTGCGTGGTCATGCACTCAATAAGTATCTCATGGAGGGTGGTTTCCCAGAAACTATGGATGGTGCAATTGATAAAACTGCATATACAAAAGCGTTGCTTGATACGGTTATTAAGAAGGATATATGCAAACGCTATAAAGTACGTTATCCTGCATCATTACGACAAGTGGCAGATACTGTAATCGATAATTTTTGCCAAGAAATCAACTTTGAGAATATCCGCGAAACATATGCTATTCGTTCGGTACAAACGGTCAAGAATTATGTGTCATACCTCAATACTGCCTACCTTGCACGTATTCTTCACAAGTATTCTTTTAAGAGCGTAGAGCGACAAAGCAATCTTAAATCCTACATTATTGATAATGCTTTTCTAAGCAATAGAGACAATTCTTTGCAGACCGATAATCTAGGCTGGCGTCTTGAGAATATCATTGCAATTGAGTTGCTGCGCCGTCAGAAATATGCGGATGAACAACTATATTTTCTACGAGAAAGTAATCGCTTTGCTGTTGACTTTGTGCGTACACAAGCTTCCAAGGTACAGGAATTGATACAAGTGACATACGACTTTAGTAACCCTTCTACCAAACTCTTCAATCGAGAAGTGGGCGGACTGATAAAAGCGTCAAACAAGACACATTGCGACAACTTAACACTAATTGTAATGTATGGAGAAACTGGCATAATTGAGCACGAAGGCAAGAAGGTTCATATTGTGAGTGCAGCAAAATGGTTGGTTAGTGCACTTTAAACCTTAAACTTTAGACATTAGACATTAAACAACTGCGGCTCCGCCGCCACACTCTACACCCTACACTCTACACCTTACACCAATAAAATCGCCCCAAAAAGCGATTTTATTTGCATAAATGCAAAATTTTTTGTATCTTTGCGGGCTAAATATACAATTATGGACAGAATACAAGACCTTCATGCTCTTGAGGAGCGAATCTATGAGTTAGTGGATAACTATTTGCAAGAGGCAGATTGCTATGCTACTGCTCCTGTGTTGGCTGTATGGAAACGCTGTGGCAAGTTGAATGTGGCAGTAGATGTGGAAACGAATCTGAAGCTGACCAAGTCGGCAGATGTGTTCCCTATTGCGGATGTTCTTCGCCCAACGGAGGATGGTACCGCCCAAGAACCCGACAATGACAAAATCGCAGATATAGCTTCTGTGTGGTTTGATGTGAGATAAGACTATAAAACTATGTTTTTTTTCTTTTTTGACAAAAGCAAATTAAGCGATGATAAGTCGCACAATAGACCGAGCGAACAAATCCGTTCGGACTTTGGGTTGGAAGTGGCGCATGATCAAGTGCTGCGTTCTAATAAGCGACAACGCGCTGCGTTAACTCACTATTTAGGAGAGAAAAATTGTGCAGTAGAAGAGATTTTAGGGCGCAAGTTATTTGTTTATAGAACTAACGGAAAGAAGTATATTCTTCTGCATAAAGCGATATCCTATTTGGGCAATCCTCATCCTATATTCAAAAAGCGTATTCAAATGCCAAGCAGTTGGCAAGAGTTCTGTAATGAAGCCATTGCCGCAAAGATAGATTATGATATTCGTTTCGTAGGAGTTTATCACTATCAAGATAATGTTATTTTCGTAGATTTTGCAAAAGATACTTATTTGCAACATGGCTTGCATAATTCTTCTGCACATGTATATACCAACGACCTCTACCAGGCGGTAAGAAATGGTGTTTTCCATCGTGAGGATCAGTATGGCAATCATATCTATTCTGTACGAGCAAAAGACTTTGCGGATTATTTGGCTGGTACAAAAACTGGAGATAATGAACTCTTTGACTTGTTTGCTAAATTCAATAATGGTTTCTCTTTTGGTCAATGGCTCTATGCTGTTGATAAAATTAAAGAGATGCACGGAGATAGTTGGCGACATTGGCAACAAGCAGAGTGGGCTGGTTGGTTCTTAGAGTACAAGTTTAATAAATTCACCATCGATAATGATGTGCTCGACTTGATGAGATATGTGGGGACTGACAATAAAGGGCATAAGGATGGGGCTTTCGATTTTGATATATGGTTTGGGCGTGAACAATTCTATGGCGATCTTAAAGCAAGTGATATTAAGAAAACTTCTACTCCTGGTAATGACCAAGAAACTTTTGTAGAGTGTATCAATAAACACGACCGTTTTTGGTATGTTATTTATGAACACGAAACAATAAAGGACTCCGAAGAAACAGCATATAAAGCGACTACAGAGCGCAATCAGTATATTCGTTCGGTTCTTCCTAATTACGAAAAGGACGACATGTCGTATCATGAGCGTATGAAGAATAGTGTGCGGTTTATGAAGATGACAATTCTTGAGTTGAATAGTGTAACATTCAGAGATGTTCTGACTGATTTCAACCAAGGCAAACAACCAGACGGAAAAAGCCGACAAAAGAAGTTCCTTATTAAGAAAAAAGAAATGGATAAGTATGTAGTATATCGCTACACTTATAAGCAAGCATGAAAAAATTTAAGTTCATAGATTTATTTTGCGGAATTGGCGGTTTTCATCAAGCAATGGAATCGCTTGGAGGAGAGTGCGTCTTTGCGTGCGATATTGATGCAGATTGTAGAAAAACATATGAGGCAAATTATGGTCTTAAGCCCGATGTGGATGTTACAAAAATAGATCCTGCTAAGTTGCCAGCATTTGATGTGTTATGCGGAGGATTTCCATGTCAAGCATTCTCAAAAGCAGGGAAAAGATTGGGCTTTGCTGATGAAACAAAGGGTACTCTGTTTTTTGATGTGGAGCGCATAATGGCACATTGTAAGCCCAAATATGCCTTGCTTGAAAATGTACGCAACTTGGCTTCACATGATGGTGGAAATACTTGGCGAACCATTCACGAACATTTGACTAACATCGGCTACAATGTATTGGAAGAGCCTGTAATATTTAGTCCTCATTATCTTGGCATACCACAACACCGTGAGCGTGTATTCATTATGTGTGTGCGCAAAGATATTGGCACATTGCCTGTCTTTCAGTTTAATGCAAAAGGCAAATTGCCCAAATGCAGTGTAGAAAATATTTTGCAAGATGATGCAGAAATTATTGACTTGCAAAAATATCGTTTGAGCGAAGATAAAATTCAATTGGTGGATTTATGGAATGAATTTATCCAAAATATCAAATGTAAAAAACTACCAGGTTTTCCTATTTGGTCGGAGTATTTGCATGAACCTGCAATGAATGAAGATACTAATGGCTATCCTGCTTGGAAGATTAATTTTATCAATAAAAACAACCAATTATATCTAGACAATCGAGAGTTTATAGATGAATGGCTGAATAGAGCAAAACAAAATTCACTTTTCTTTGGAGCAAAGGCAAAGTTGGAATGGCAAGCAGGACAACACAAGCAACCTAATATTTGGAATCATATTTTGCAATTCCGTCCTTCTGGTATTCGTGTCAAAATTGGCACATATTTCCCTGCTTTAGTAGCTATTACACAAACATCTATTGTCGGATGTCGTCAGCGCGAACTAACTCTGCGCGAATGCGCAAGACTGCAAAGTTTCCCTGATACATTCCAACCTGATGTTGTTGATGCTCAAGCATATAAGCAATTTGGCAATGCTGTAAATGTGGAGGTTGTCAAATTGTTTGCTAAATATCTATTTGGCGATAAAGCAACTATCAAGAAATATGCAAAACCATCCGATGGTCCTGGTATGGCAGGAACTGTTGATTTCTTACAGTTAAAAGATCAGTATCCCGATGAAATTGTAAATAATACTATTGTTGAGCAACTGCCAAAAGATGCAGAACTGAAATTAGATAAAAACTTGCTCGTTTCACTAGTCAAAGCAGACAATATGGAGCAATATCTAGACCAGTCTGCAAAGATTTATTACACGGGTAAAAAGTTCCCATCCACTGTTGCTCTTAACAAACTTTACTATTTCATGCCATATATCAAAGGCAAGGGTATAAAAGATTTATATTTCATAAAGATTGCTCGTGTGGGTACTCGTAAAGAAGGGCAACCAGACAACGACCCAAATGATCTTAGATTAGTTTTCGAAATAGAGTTTGTAAAACAACTCTTTGAAGACTATAAAAAAGTGCATCTAGACATTTGGCAAACGTTTAAAGATACAATATTAGATAAAGTCATTTAAATGTATTATAAAATAAATTATGGATAATACTGAAGAGAAACAAGAGAGAGGCGAGGGGCGTCACATAGGTCCTGCTGGATTTGGCATAAAAAGAAAATAAAATATGAAAAGAGAGAATAATTCAATAAAAGTGCCTTCTACAAAACCTCCACAAGAAGGTAATAATGGTGTAGGACGTCATATAGGTCCTGCTGGATTTCCTAAGAAATAATGGCAACTGATCAAGTAAAGAAGAATTTTGAAGATTCCATAGAAGAAGGTAATGGATTCTATAATACCCAATCTACCAAAGTATCACAAAATACTAGAACCTTGGTAATGGGCATTATTACTACAATATGGGTGGTTTCGTATAATGATGGCAGTTTTATGCTGAGTAATAATTGGATGATTGCTTCTTTGTTTACAGGTTTTGCTTATCTTGCCATAGATATTTTACATTATTTTATTGATACTTGTTTTTATTATAATAAATTATTATCGCTTGAAAAAAAATATGGCGATAAAAAATATCTTACAACATATAATCAAAGTTTAATCAAACATAGTAGATTAAGTTATATATGGATATGGATCAAATTCCTCTCTTTTGTGATAATTGCATTTACTTTTTTAATAGGAATTTTGAAACACTTTTTTTAAGAAATCCAAGTAATATTTTCATGAAAATAAACTATAAGGTGGGAAAGTGTAGTAAGGTGATGGAAAGAACATTAAAATAAAAAAATATATGGCTTCAATTGGTAAATTAGAGTGCGTTGAGTTGCGCGAAATTTGGAAACATGAGGAATATGACTTTTCCGCATGGTTGGCACAAGAAGATAATCTGGCACTTTTGGGTGATACTGTAGGATTAGATATCTGTCTATTAGAAAGAGAATCATCTGTAGGTGGCTATTCTGTAGACCTCTATGCAGAAGAGCAAGGTACTGGCAAGAAAATCATTATTGAAAACCAATTAGAGTTTACCAACCATGACCATCTTGGCAAGATTATCACTTATGCCAGTGGAAAAGATGCCAAATACATTATTTGGATAGTTAAGCAAGCTCGTGATGAACATAGACAAGCTATCGAATGGCTAAATGCGCATACTGATAGCGAAATCAATTTCTTTTTGCTTGAGATAGAACTCTGGCGTATTGGCGACTCATTACCAGCTCCGAAATTCAATGTTGTAGAGCGTCCTAACGATTGGGTGAAGGAGGAGAAAAAATCATCTTCTCAAATTACAGAGCGTGGTAAATTCTGTATTAACTATTGGGAGGCACTTCGTAATTATGCCGCATCTAATTCCTCGTTTATGAAGGAGTTTAAACTTCGAAAAGCACATAAAGATTCATGGTTCGACTTAGCTATAGGCAAAAGCAATTGCTTTATATCTATGAATGTGCAACCATCAAAATCAACAGTAGATATTGGTTTATACATTCCAGACGATAAGAAATATTATGCAGAATTAGCCGCTCGATCTGAAGAAATTGCTGCTATGTTTGATTGTCCGTTGGAGTGGCGCGAAGCATCAAAGGCGTGCCGCATCTTGACTACCAAAAGCATTGACCCAACCAAAGAAGAAAATTTGCCTATCATCTTCGATTGGTACATCAAACTTGCACCTATATTCAAGAAGGTTACGAGAGTGTAATCCCCTTCAACACTTTTTTTCTTGTGGTAGTGTGATAAGGTGGCAGAAGCAAAACTTACATATGGTAAAAATCAAGAAGGACGCCTTGTACATATCGAGAACGTTCCTAGCGGATTAGAATGTAATTGTGTATGTCCTGAATGTGGAGCAAAACTCATTGCTCGAAAAGGTAAAACTCGTCAAAAACATTTTGCGCATGCCAATGGAGCTGACTGTGCAGGAGCTCGGATGACTGCACTACATATGCTAGCGCAGCAGATTATTCAAGAGGAGAAGAAAATTAGGACGCCACATTTTAAAGAATACTTTGAAGATAAATCAAAGATAATAGAATTTTCTTCTGTTGGATTAGAAGTACGTTTCAAGACACAAGAAGTTGATAGACGTCCGGATTGTGTGGGAACAATACAAAACGGAGATAAAACTACTGAAGTTTGGATTGAAATAAAGGTTACGCATGAGGTAGATGAGGAGAAACTAAATGATATTAAACATTTGGGTGCGATTTGTATGGAGATTAACTTGTCTGGTTTGTTAGATACTGACTATACTATAGAAACAATTCGCGAAGCATTATTTAACAACATAGGGAACAAGAAGTGGATAAATTATCCACAACTATTTAAGAAGAATGCAAACGCAAAAGCAGAGAAAGAAAGGAAAGAAGCAGAGAAAAATCAAAAGCAATTAGACGAACTTGCTAGAGAGAGAACAAAACTTGAGGAAATTATCCATCCTTGGTTGAAGTTTGGAACCAGAGAAAATGCAAATAAAATCATTCAATTGATTAAGAATGATCCTTATAACAAGCAGAATAATTCTGTTACTATACGAGAATTATTGATACCTAACAATGATTTCATTTCATGGATTAAGAGATCACCTAAGAATTTAGACGGACTAGAATTATTTTATGTAGTTGCAAAATTTTATTCAAAACAAATAGCTTATTTAGAGGTCAAGGATATTGATAATGAATTAAAAAAATATCGACTCAAGGACTCCATAGACGAAATAGAACAAATCGTATTGGAAGAACTAGTTTCGTTGAGAGTTATTTGTCGATTGCGTTGTACATATGACCGCTATATAGATTATTCCGTGGATCATATAAAAGAATGGTATAAAAAGTATATCACTAATAAGTGTTTTCGTAATAATTGTTTAAAAATATTATCAGTAGAATATGGACATATTATTGGGTCTAATTCTACTAATTTTATAGAATTAACAGAAGAAATTTACAACACATCTCCAGATATCCTTCCGTTGTATTTGATGGCTTTAGATTATCGCCACCAAACTAAATGGCCAAAGTATAATATGCCACCATTAGATGATGAAGTGATTGTGAAATGCAGAGAATATGTGGCAAATCATAAAGAAGATGAAGAAAATGAGTATGGTAGTATCCTAAATCTTGCTTATGGATATATATTTAGAGTTAAGTCATATATACCCAATACTGATGTGGAGTTGGATAGTCAAATCGAAACTGATATGCCATACAGTAAAAACATGAGTTTTGAGGAACTGGTTGACGGTTTTGCTAAAATAGGAGAAGAACTAAATAAACAACAATACTAATCCCCCATTCGACACATAATTACATATGGTAAAATGAATATCTTGTTCAAAACATTACTAGCAACTATAAGCACCATCTTTTGCGTTGCGCTGGTTTACACCATATGCAGAATCTGGAAAAGGCGAATTTCATATCACGGACCACGCAATATTGCTTACCAAGACGAACCACACAATAAAAAACTCAGAAAAGTACAGGACGAAATGTTTGAAGAAGTTTGTCACGATAACAGAGCATAAAGTAAGAATATAATCCCCCAAACAACACATAAAAACCAATTTATTTGCATTTTTCTTTAGCCACTGACAACTTTTAGCAGTTTAATATACTACCTTTGCAGCGAAAAGATCGTTCAACCGAAGTGAGATAAGAAAATTGAAAATATATAATCGCTAAACAAAAGATCTTGAGTTGTATTCAAAACGTATACAACTGAAATAAAGTAAAAATGTAAAGTAACATACAATAGATAAATATTTAATCGCTAAGCTTATGACTTGGAAAGAAAAAGCATTAAGTATATTAGAGGATAGTCTGTATCCTGTTGCAACAGAGTTGAATGAATTAGATTGGAAAAGTGGTCTTTCTTGCAAAACAGAACGTCTTGCACAGCACTTGTGTGCGTTTTCTAATTTAAAAGGTGGTGGACTCTTAGTTTTTGGTGTCAATAACGATGCTACCCTTTTTTCAGTGAGTAAAGATGAATGTGACGAAATAATCCAACGATTGGGGAATATTGCCAAAAATAATTTGTCAATATCTGTTAGTATTGAGCATTGGACAACAGAATACAAAGGGCACTCTCTGCTCTTTATACATATTCCTGAACAAATAGACAAACCTACACATTTAAGGGGCAAAGAAATCTGGGATTCATACACACGTTCTGCAGGGCAGACCGTCAAAATGTCACGTTCGCAAATCAAATCTTTGATAGCTGATTCACAAGGTCTCACTTTTGAACAAAGAATTGCAAAGGAAAATGTAACAATCGACGAATTGCTTTTATTGTTGAATTACGCCAAATACTTTGAAATGTCTAGCAAAGAAACACCGAAAGATAAACTAACAATAGCTAAACGATTAGAAGAATTCGGTTTATGCGTCCAAAATGAAGATACTTGGCATATAACTAATATGGGCGCTATACTTTTTGCTAATGACATATCTAAATTTGATGGACTACAGACACACTCTGTTATCGTACGAAAATACGCAGGTAGTAATAATCGAGATTTACTTTCAGAACAAGTAGGGAAATTTGGATACGTAGTTGGCTTTGAGGGGTTAGTTGATTATATTACCAAGTTGACTTCTATAGAAGAAATAGGTGTTGTGCGCAAAATGATTCCTTCTTATCCTAAAATCGCAATCAGAGAGTTTGTTGCAAACGCATTAATTCACCAAGATTTTGCCATTGAGGGAATGCAAGTTGTTGTAGAAATATTTGACAATCGTATATCTATTACCAATCCAGGGGCTCCATTGCACGATGTAAATCGATTACTAGATTTACCACCGCAATCACGAAATGAAGATTTGGCACAAGCTATGTTCCTACTCGGTATTTGCGAGAGAAGGGGAAGTGGAATTGATAGAGCGGTGGAGGCAATTGAGGCAATGCAACTACCAGCCGCAAAAATAACAAAAGGAGAGAATCATACGCGTGTATTCTTGTTTATACAGAAGGAATTATCTGACATGACCAAGCAAGAAAAGATTGATGCTTGTTACCAACATGCTTGTTTGGTTTATGAAGACAATCGTGCGATCAACAATCAATCTGTTAGAGAACGATTTGGTATCGACAAAAATCAATCTGCTGTTGCTTCTCGTATTATTGCTGACACATTAGACGCCAAAAAGATAAAATTGTCAGACGAAAGTATTACTTCAAAAAAATATGCAACATATATCCCATATTATGCTTAGTTTTATTTGCAAAGTAAATCCGGCAAATGCGTAATGTGCTGATTATCTGCGTGTTCTTATTTGCAAAATAAATCCGTAAGTAGAAAATAATGAGTGAACAAAAACTTTATATCCATTCACTAAGCAGATAGTATAGAATCTGTTCATGGTAAAAATAACGAAAAAATGTAACATATTTATGGGGTCATGTTAAAAAAACGCGAAAAATTTAACACGTTCTACCTGTCATGTTATAAAATGTAAGATTTTAATGCACATACTCTTCAATGAAGCATTATGCAAAGTCCAGAGGACAAATACGGGACATTTATGGGACATTTATAGAAATTCCATTTCTCCTATTACCCTCTAAAAACCAACTCCATCCATCCTCCCCTCCCATAAAAACCAATTTATTTGCATTTTTCTCTATCCACTGACAACTTTTAGCAGTTTGATGTAGTACCTTTGCAGCGTGAATAAACAAAAATAACTATATGATTTTTTCATCCTCAATACCTAAACAACATGAATAAACAAGCTGAGCAAATAGAAGCCCCTCATGAGTTAGATATACTCCGAGCGATCAACCGTGGCGAACAAAAGATTGCAGATGTGGATTGGCAAAGCTATTTGTCACATCTTGTTATGCTAATCCATTTAATGAAGGAAATTTCTCCGATAGGGGTTGTATGGACATTTTTGAATGAAATAGATGACTTCACCAAACGAATGGACATTCTTGGTCGTTGGCAAGACCTGGCTCCAAAGTGTTTCCCGTCAAAAGAAGCTGCAGATGCATTTATTTCAGATATGGCTTGTCTGGTTAGAATAAATATTCGTCTCCGTGCACTGATTATTCAGCATGGGGCACAAATACCTAATACCTATGATAGAGTGGACATAGGAGGAAAAGGGTTGAATGAGATAGCATTAGTTTGGTCAGATAAGTTTGTACATGGCAGAGACATCGTGGCATTAGCATCAGAAATTCATGCTACGATACAATCTGGAGAAAAAGACCCGTTAATTGAATACTTTTTATATAGCAGTCGTCAATATGATCAACTATCATTCGATAATGTCTATGATTTCAGTCGTAATATCTTTTTGGCAGAAAGCTTCCGACAATATTTGGTAACTGGAAAAATGTACACATCAGATCCTATGGGTTTTGCAGATATTAAACGGAGATTGCGAAATGAGTGTTTTGATGAATATATACGCCTACGCTTAGCACAAATAAAAGAGGAAATGGATGAGGATAATACACTATTGCTTGACCCAACAATAGATGACTATTATAATCGTTTGTATGAGGAAGAATATAGCATCTACAATCGAGAAACTATGTTTGAAAACTTCCGCGGCTCACGAGCGTATAATGATAGATGGTATAACGGCAGACCAGAAGTCCTTGAAATGATGAAATACTTTATGGAGTATTTGAAATGGAAGAAAGATAATATCCATACTTCTGATTCGCAGCCCCACCAAAGCATCTATAATGTCCAAGGCGACTATATCGCTGGTGACAAGCATGTCGGTGCACATATAGATAATGTAGCCTCAAACGCTATCGGTGCACAAATAAACAAGAATTAAGAATAAACAATAACCATATCAACTATGGCACAACAACTACAAATACGCAACTCTACAGCTGAATTCCTTATCTTTCAAGCAGAAGATAAGGCACAGGGCGTACAAGTGTATTACCAAGACGAAATGATCTGGGCTACACAAGAAGCCATCGCAACACTTTTCGACAAAGGACGCTCAACGATTACAGAACACCTGAAAAATATTTTTGAGACAGGCGAATTAGATCAAAATTCAGTATGTCGGAAATTCCGACGAACTGCATCTGATGGCAAAAACTACGAAACACAATTCTACAACCTTGATGCCATCATCTCTATTGGTTACCGTGTTAATTCACGCCGTGCTACGCAATTCCGTCAATGGTGCACAGCCGTGCTTCGTCAGTTTGCCATTCGTGGTTACATCATTGATCGCAAGCGCATGGAAAATGGGGCGTTTATTAGCGAAGATTATTTTGAATATCTACTTGCCGAAATCCGTGAGATTCGCCTCTCAGAACGCCGTTTCTATCAGAAGATAACAGATATCTATGCTACATCCATTGATTACAATCCGAATGCTCCAACCACACAAGAGTTCTTTGCTAAAGTGCAAAACAAAATGCACTATGCCGTACATGGGCATACCGCGGCGGAACTAATCTTAGAACGAGCAGATGCGGAGAAAGAACATATGGGATTGACTACATGGGAACATGCTCCTAAAGGCAAGATTCTCAAACCAGATGTGAGTGTGGCGAAGAATTATCTCAAAGAGATAGAGTTAGAGTCTATGGGGCGTATCGTAAATGGTTTCTTAGAGGTTGCAGAAGATATGGCTAAACGACATATCCCGATGACCATGGAGGATTGGGCAAAGCGTATTGACAAATTCTTAGATACTACCGAGCGCCCTATCCTGACAGGAGCAGGAAATGTGACTGCCGAACAAGCGAAAGAGTATGCCGAAACGGAGTTCGAGAAATACCGCATTATTCAAGATCGTATTTTCGAATCAGATTTCGACCATTTCTCTTTGCCGACACTACCATTTGAAGAGGATAAATAAGTTCTATTATAATCACTTTAAACCGTAATATAATCAACTATGGAAGAAGCGAAAACCATCATCAATGTAGCAGGCGACTACGTGCAGTCCAAACATGTGGACTACGAAATCAACAATATCGAAGCAGGCGGCATTGGCATTCAAATTGTCAATAGTAGTAAGTCTGCCACTACTGCGGCAACTGTCCGTGTGAGAACGCCTAAGTTGCAAACAGCTACCTTCACCTATCGATGGCTTGCTACCAATCCTCAGCGTATCACAATGCTCTACCAACACCTACTCAAAGCTCAGTGGATAGCACCTGATACCAACCCAGATGATTTCTCTGCCATTTTTGAAGGTAATCCTTCCACCGCACGCATCAAATGGATTGGCAAACAAGCCTATCTTTACTATCTAATTCGTCAATTGGTAGATCTGCAACTCGTTTCGATACCACAAAATGCATCTGTTTGGCAAATTGTAGAAAGCCATTTTTTGGATAAAAACAGCCGTCCGTTCCACGATTTTAACAAACAAAAGGAACCTATTAAGGCTAAAGCAGCTATAGATAAACTTATTGAAATATTGCAACCTTCGGCATAATCTTCGGCACAAGGCAATTTTTTTCAAAAAAAACACTTAGGCGGGAGTTCTTGATTTTCAAGAACTTCCGCTTTCTTTATATGCAGTCATAAACACTAAATTCTCAAATCTTCGGCACAAAACCGCTTCTGTGCCGAAGATTTTTGCAGCATTATTATAGAAACGCGTCCCACAGAAAGGACACCGCAGAATAATATTCATTATCATATTTTTTGTTTTGTCCACCAATGACTACATATTTTGTTTGGGTTGCCAATGCGCCCAGTGCATTCTTCCAACCCAACAAAATGTATCCTCGAATTGACACTAATTGACACCCCAATTGACCAGAATTGTCTTTAAATAAAAATCCTATTAATATGAAACCCAAACATTTCGTCATCATCTCCATTCCCTGTCAAAGCACAGAGGAATTACAGAAAGCCAAAGAGGCAGTCCTCTTTCATTTGGAAACCCTCAATCCTGACTTCACCGCCGAGGGCACCACCCTCACAGTCAAGGTCGTCCCTCTCGACCCTCAACTCTTCCTTCCCGACGAGGCATGCGACATCATCCGCCAAACCCTCGCCCAATCCATCACCCGAGACGATACAGAAGTTATATCCAAATCAGAACCATCTAGTCATACAACGCCAAAAAGTATTAAAAAGCGAAAATACTTGCATATTTCAGCAATTTTTTGTACCTTTGCGCTGTATTTCTATCAAAACGAATTAATAAATAAGCATGAAACGCAAACAAGATACATCCTACCGCGTAGAAGAGGTATCCGAACTCCTACCTTTCCTCCTCATTAAGATGGGCGGTATGACTCGCACAAGCATCAAGCAGTTGTTAGGACAACGCCGCGTAACAGTCAATAATGTGATTCAAACGCGCCACGATACACCGCTACGCAGAGGAGATATCATCACCATCGAATCAGGACGGGGCAATGTGGAGCTCCGCCATCCGAAATTGCGAGTAGTATATGAAGATGATGCTTTGATTGTGGTGGAAAAGAAGAATGGCCTACTCACGGTGCCAGTAAAAGCAGATAGTAAAGAGACTACCGTATTCTCCATACTTAAAGAGTATGTGCGCAAACAATCCCATCGCAATACCGTGCATGTCGTTCATCGCCTAGACCGCGAGACGAGCGGTTTGCTAGTATTTGCCAAATCGCCTGAGTTGCAAGAGTATATGCGTACCTATTGGCGACAACTCGTCACCAAGCGTAGCTATGTGGCTTTAGTGGAAGGGAAGCTAGAGAAGAACGAGGGCAAGATTACTTCATGGCTCACCGAAGATAGTCGCACTGCATTGGTATCCTCTTCGCCTGTGGACAATGGAGGACAATTGGCGATTACCAACTATAAAGTGCTAAAAGAAAGCGCTTTGCAGACAGATGAAGCGGATTTGAAGACCGAGT
Source organism: Paludibacteraceae bacterium (assembly GCA_045132415.1). Classification (GTDB taxonomy): domain Bacteria; phylum Bacteroidota; class Bacteroidia; order Bacteroidales; family Paludibacteraceae; genus Colicola. The sequence goes on from JBGUSG010000002.1 coordinate 26,431, forward strand.
ATTCATTGGTAGAGCTCAATCTGGAAACTGGACGCACTAACCAAATACGCGTGCACATGGCCAGTATGGGGCATCCTGTGGTGGGTGACCGCAAGTATGGTCATGGCAATGAATCTTCGCCTATTGATCGCCTATGCTTGCATGCTCGTGTGCTGGAGTTTATCCATCCTATGACGGAAAAGAAGGTGCGATTCGAAGCTCCTATGCCCAAAGAATTTGCACGAATATTTACACAATAAATGAATTAAAAACAGCCATACAACAACTTCATGAAACGTTTCTTACTACTATCCGCATGTGTCTCATGCTTTACCATGCTCACTTTGGCTCAAGCCAAGTATGTATTCTATTTCATAGGTGATGGTATGGGACCTAACCAAGTCCTTGCCGCAGAAATGTATCAAGCCGAATTAGAGGGCAGAATAGGTCGTGTGCCATTGTTGATGACACAATTTCCTGTAGTAGGAATGACACCTACCTTCTCCTTGTCCAACGCCATTACCGACTCATCCGCAGCAGGTACCTGTTTGGCTTCTGGACAAAAAACCAACAATGGCATGATAGGTCAGACACCTGATGGCACTCCTACGGTCAGTATAGCCACCAAGTTGCACAACGAAGGTTGGGGTATTGGTATTGTTACCACTGTGCCCATTGACCATGCTACGCCGTCGCCTTTCTATGCGCACACACCATCGAGAGATGATTATTACGCTATTGGACGGCAATTGGCTGAATCAGGGTTTGATTTCTTTGCCGGTGGCGGATTTCATGTTCCAGAAGACAAACATATGCCTACTTCGCCCAATCTCTATGACTATTGCGAACAAAACGGATACTTCTTGGCAGGTGGTTACGATGAGGCGAAAGCCAATATGAATAGCCAGAAGATGATCTTGGTTCCCGCTTCTTGCCTACAAGACCGTTCTGCACATGGCGATGCACTGCCTTTTGCCATTGACCGTGAGAAGGGAGACTTGAGTTTAGAGCAATTGGTGGATGCGTCAATCAACTATATGTCCTCGCGCGAGCGTTTTTTTATAATGGTAGAGGGTGGCAAAATTGACTATTCTGGTCATGGCAATGACGCCGCCACCAATATCCATGAGACTATCGATTTCGATTGTGCATTAGCGGTGGCATACCATTTCTATGAGCAACATCCCGACGAAACGCTAATTATCGTGGCAGCCGACCACGAGACAGGCGGTATGGCATTGGGCAATAGCGACTATACACTCAACCTACAAGTGCTCCAACATCAGCGCAAATCATCGGGCTATATCTCCGATGCTATCAAGCTTCTATATGAGCAACTGGGCAGCCAACTCACTTGGGATGATGTACGCGCCTGTTTGTCGAAATACATGGGATTATACACCGCGGTAGAGGTTACCGCTGCAGATGATGCGCTATTACGTGAGGCATTTAATCAGACAAAGAAGAATAAAGGTAATGTCAAGACGCTATATAAGGAAGTAAATGCCTTGGCTGCAACGGCCTTAGAGATACTCAATCGTTATGCACACATTGACTGGAGTTCCCATGGCCACACTGCTACAGCTACGCCCGTTTTTGCTATCGGGGTGGGAGCAGAGCGCTTTACGGGTTGGTACGACAACGCTCGTCTAACACCTATGATTTATGACTCTACTCGCTGACGATTGATTGTCACTCTTTTGGCTACAGCGATCGAGAATAGATACAGAGCATACACAGGCAATGTCACCAACAGAAGCGTGATTGCATCTGCAGTCGGAGTTATGATGGCAGACAATAGCAATATCGCCACCAGAGCATGCTTGCGATAATGACGCATTTGCTCGCCCGTCACCAACCCCAACTTTGCCAATATATATGCTATCACAGGCAATTCAAACAGCAAACCCATCAGCAACGATAGCACCACAAACAAGGAAATATACGATGAAATCGTAATCTGATTGACTATGTCTGGCTGTACTTGATACGAACTCAAAAAGCGATAGGCAAAGGGAAATATCACAAAGTAGTTAAGAGCTATTCCCATTATAAATAGCAGCGAACTCAGCACTATCACCAACGCAGACAATCTCCTATTTGTCTGTCGCAAAGCTGGAGCTACAAACTGAAACAACTCATATATGATAAATGGAGTGCATAGCACGGCAGACGCCACCAGCGACACTGTGATATGCGTCATAAACTGCGCAGTTAGCTCTGTTGCTATAAAATGCGGAGTAAACTCACCTGGCGATAGCGATGGTATATGCCACAATGATGACAGATATTGCAACGCCTGAAAAACCAGAAAATCGCTTTGAGCAGGAGCAAAGATAATACGGAAAAGCAAATCCTTACACGCAAAGCACAACAGTGCAGCTAATATCCACACTATTACACACCTGCCAACAATCTTTCTTAGCTCTTCAAGATGCCCACTAAGAGGTAAATCTTTTGAGGTATCGGGCATTACTTATCGTCGTTATTTTTTGACGACTTTTCATCGTCAATATCTTCTCCTGAAAGACCTTTCTTGTACTCATGAATGCCTTTGCCAAGACCCTTCATCAATTGAGGAATCTTTGCGCCTCCAAAAAGCAACAAAATAACGAGTGCGATGATAATGATTTCAGTTGTTCCAATCATGATAAATATTGATTTATGTGATTAATTTGCAATAACTCTACAATCGGTTGCAAAAGTAGTACAATTATTTGATTTTTACAATTTTTCCAAGAAAAAAAACAAAAAATTATTTTTTTTCAAAAAAATCACTATCTAATTAGGGGATTCACACTTCTTATTTGTCTTAACTATTGTCTAGTTAAAATAGGAATCATGAAAAAGACACTCAAGCAAACAGAATTTGAGCAAATATATCAAGAATATAGCGGACGTATTTATACTTTTGCTATGGTTATTTCGGAGGGGGATACATATCTTTCCGAGGAGATACTTCAAGTTACATTTACCAAATTATGGGAACATTGGGATGAATTGAAATCCAAAGAGAAAGTGCTATCTTACCTATTCACTACAGCCAAGCATATTTTTCTTAATTATTGCAATCATGAGATGGTAAAGAAAATATATTCCGATTACATTCAAACTCACCAAAACTATATCGACAACTATACTGAACTAGAAAACGATGCTAAGTCATTGGAAGAGTATATTAAGACCATAGTCCGCCAAATGCCTAGTGTTCGCCAAAAAGTATTCATACTTTCTCGATTTGAACACAAGTCTAATAAGGAAATAGCACGAATGCTAGAAATTAGCGAAAAGACGGTAGAAGTTCATATCACATTAGCACTAAAAGAATTACGAGATAAACTAAACTGAGATTAATATTTCACGAAAATGATTGATTTAAAAAACCTTACCGAGAATTTTTTACAGGGAAATTTGTCAAGTACAGACAAAGAGCATCTTCTCTCTATGATAAAAAGCGACAAGCATATCGATGCTTGGATGCGTCGGTCTATTGAAATGACAGACAACTTTATCCCTGACGTTGTTCGCGACCGTGTAATGGATCAAATTACCAGCGAAAAAAGTGATAAACAAGTGAAGCATAAAGTCAGTCGTTACTGGAAAAGAATGGCTATTGCAGCAATATGTCTGCTCTGCCTATGCATGGGCACTCTTTCATGGTATTCCTTCGTAGACCATCGCAGTGGTAACGGAGTGGTAACGATAAAGACTGGCATAGGAGAACATAGCAATGTCACCCTACCAGACGGAACAAATGTGGTGCTCAATGCCAAGACAACACTTTCATATAACTGCTCACTAGAGAATGGATTGAGGGAAGTAACATTGACTGGAGAGGCATTTTTCGATGTTGTTTCCAACGAAGAATATCCATTCATAGTCAATGCAACGGATTTGGTGGTGGAATGTCTGGGTACATCTTTTTCCGTAAGAAATTATGAAGAGGAGAAAAGCGTGTCTGTGGTCTTGTCTGAAGGAAAAGTCAATGTAGTTGCAGGTGGATCGGAGTTGATGATGGAACCCAACAATCGTGTGGAATACAACAAAGACAGCAAATTTCTCGCCAAGCAACAAGTTGATGCAAGCAACTATCTATGCTGGCTAAATAACGAGATCCGCTATAACAACTGTTCCCTAGAAGATATTGCGATGGAACTAAGCCGCAATTACAACATACAAATCATAGTCACTACAGACAAATTGAAAAACGAACGCTTTACTGGTTATTTAGGACATAGTACACTACGCAATGTGCTTGAGATATTGAGTATGACATCGGGAGTAAAGTACTATTTTGATAACGAATCAGTGGTATATCTATGTGAAAAATAAAATCACAAATTATAAATCAACTAACAATTATTAATTAAAAAAGTATCATGAAGAAACTTTATTTTTTTGCACTTAGCGTTCTTGCAAGTGCGAGCCTTATGGCAACACAAGTGAAAGTGACTGCAGGTAGTAATCTACAAGATGCAGTGGATGATGCCTCCTCTGGTGATACCGTGTTGGTACAAGCTGGTACCTACGAAGGTAACTTCACCATGAAGGAGGGCGTGTATGTATCTGGTGGTTGGAACGAAGATTTCACCGCTCAAACTGAGCATGCTTCTATCCTCGACGCAAAAGCAGACGGTCGTGTATTGAATCAACCTGATAACTTTGAGACCCTTACTATCTGGGACAACTTCACGATCCAAAATGGTAGTTCGAATACAGAAAACACTGACAAGCTTGGAAATGGTGTAGTTGTAATGAAAAAAGGACGAGTAATTAATTGCTTGATTCAAAACAACACTTTTACACATACTGCCAACAACCAAGGTGGCGGTTTGGCGCATGAAACTGGAGATGCAACAGACACTTGTGCTATCAATTGTATCATTCGTAATAACAATGCTACTCATGGTGGTGGAGTTCGTATTCGTGGTATAATCTTAAATTCTATCGTCGAAAACAACAATGCCACAAAAAATGGTGGTGGTATGTATTTACAATGGACAGGTGAAGCTCATAATTGCATTATTCGTTACAACGTTTGTGCAGAGAATGTTGGTGGAGTTGATATTACCGGCCCTTCTGCCATCACAAATTCATTGATCTATGGTAATAAAGCTAAAAAGCAAATCGGCGGGTTATATATGCGCAAAGCAGCAAATGTAATAAACTGCACTGTTGTTTGCAATGACCAAGAAGAGGAGGGTAATAACGCTATTTTTGCTGGTCTCCGTTCCGGCAGTGGTACCGCGACTGATTACAACGGTAAATACTTTATAAATAATATCGTATGGGGCAATACTCTTAAGGGGCAATTGCAAGCAGAACAAGTTCATACTTACCTCAAGCATTATGGTACAAACGGAACTTGCAAAAACAATGCTTTGCAGGGTGCCAATAGTATCGGAGTAGAATATTTGGCACTTGCTACAGATAACGCAGCCGCAAATGGTCCTCAATTCGTAGATTCTACTTGCACTATTGCATGGACATCCCCTCTTTATAATGCAGGTAGCAACGATGCATTGGCTTACTTTGTAGGTGATAAGGACGTGTATGGCAATGCTCGTAAGCAAGGTGCTAACATTGAGATTGGTGCTGTAGAGCATACAGAATATACCGCTACCGTAGAACTCGGTGAGGGTGGTACTTTGGAAGTTGACTATACAGGTGAGAAGACTCCTCTCGTAGCAGGCGAAATTTCTGTTCCTGCTGGTTTCACTACAAAATTGTATGTAACTCCTGCTGAGAACTATGCTCTTGAGACTATCACTCTCAATGGTGAAGCACTCGTAGCAGAAGAAGGAGTATATACTATCCCTGCTGTGGCTGGTAACATCACCCTCAAGGTGGTATTTGATTGCACACTAACTCTCTATAAGCTAGTTGCAGGCGAGGACTTGCAAGCTGCGGTAGACAATGCAGATGCAGGCGACACCATCTTGGTACAAGCAGGTACCTATGAGGGCAACTTCACCATGAAAGATGGTGTATATGTATCTGGTGGCTGGAACGAAGACTTCACCGCGCAAACCGAGCACGCTTCTATTCTCGATGCAAAACAAAGCGGTCGTGTACTCAACCAACCTGAAAACTTTGACACTCTCACCATCTGGGATAACTTCACAATCCAAAATGGTAAGTTGACTGAATTCCTAGACAAATTAGGTGCTGGTGTTGCATTGCTCAAGAACGGTCGTGTAATCAATTGTCTTGTTCAAAATAACACATTTACTTATACGGGTAAAGAATGTGCAGGAGGCGGTATTGCTAACAACTCAGGTGGTGATACTTGCGCAATCAATTGCGTAGTTCGCAACAACAAGGGTACCCACGGTGGTGGTATCCGCACAGCGGGTATAGCATTGAATTGTTTGGTAGAAAACAACGAAGCAACAGGTAATGGTGGCGGTGTTTATTTGCATTGGAAAGGTGAATTACACAATAGTATAGTTCGCAACAACGTTTCTAAAGATGTGGGTGGAGTAGATTTGGCAGCTACTGCTTGCGCTATCTACAATTGCTTGGTAGCCGATAACCACGCAGATGGTGTCGTAGGTGGCATACAAGTACGTAATGGTAGTAGTGTCGTTGGTTGTACAGTGGTTCGCAATAACCATAATACTACAGACTCTACTCGTGTTACTTGGGGTGCTATTCGCGTTAATTCAGGTAACTCGAATGATTATACTAATCATCAATTTACCAATAATGTAGTTTGGGGAAATACACACAATGATACTATTTTTGCCGAGCAAATAATGCCTCATACCAAAAGATACCCTGTAAGAACAAATAACGCTTTGCAAGGTAGTATGAATATTGAAGTAGAGTATATTGCTCTTGCTATTGATAATATGGCAGCTGATGGTCCTCAGTTCAACGAGGATTATTCATTCGCATGGTCTTCACCTCTCTACAATGCTGGTAACAACGATGCGATTGCTCTGTTAGTTGGCGACAAGGACGTTTATGGTAATGTTCGTAAACAAGGTGAGAATATCGACTTGGGTGCTGTAGAGCACACTGTACACACACTTACTGTGGCTCCTGTAGAGAATGGTACTTTGGCACTTGAGGTATTAGGACAAAACAAGCCTCTCGAGGCAAAAGCATACGAGGTACCTGCTGGCTTCACTGCTACCATCCTCGCTACACCAGCTGAGAAATATGCTTTGGAGTCTATCTTGTTGAATGGTTCTGTACTTGCTGCTGTAGAAGACGTTTATACGTTGCCTGCAGTACAATCTGACGTTACTTTAGGTGCAACTTTCGTTACTGAGTCAGATCCAAACAATCCAACCAATGTTGAAAATGTATTGAGCATGTCTCAAGTAGTGGCAGTGTATGATATGTTGGGTCGTCAAATCAGTACAACTCCCGATCAGTTGACTACAGGTCTCTACATTGTATTGACTTCAGAAGGCACACAAAAAATCTCTATTAAATAATACTTTATTATGAAACAATTTGCAAAATGCATATTGTTGATGTTAATCACGGTGTTGACTTTGGCTTCTTGCGAGCCAAAGTCGGCTGTGGTTTTACCCACATTCAGCAATATCACTATTTCTCCTCAGCAAGACGTTTACAAAGTAGGTGATACCATCACCTGCACCATTGAGCGTCTTACAACTGGTTCTAATGACCTATTTGAGGATGCTAATCAGTATTGGTTCTATGCTAGTTGGTGGTTTACTAATCCAGATCTAACAGCTGATTTCCAGTTATTTGAAAAGGATGAGGCAGGTAAATCAATAGCGACCTCATCACCTATAGTTCTATCAGAACCAGGTGAAGTAAAGCTATACTTCTTCGGAAAACTACAATATCCTAATTGGGAATTTCATAAGATTGAGATCCCAGTAACTATTCATGTTCAAGACACGATTAATTAAATCCTAAAATGATGAAACGCATATTATCTCTCTTCTTTACGATCTTTTGCGCTATCACATTGATGGCACAAAGTGTCAGTTTGAACATTGCTAATCAGCCTATTCGCGAAGTACTCAAACCTTTCGAGCAGGCTTCTGGATACCACTTCTTCTATAATTCCACAAGCCTTGTTGGGCTAGACCATGTGGTATCAGTATCATTTTATGAGACTCCTCTTGAGGTTGCACTCAACACGCTCTTCAATGGTACTAGTATTGTTTATAAAATTACGGACAACAATGTGATTGCTCTCTCTAACAAAGAGATAGAGCATGCAATCGGTAAAACTGTGGATGGTATCGTAGTGGACGATACTAACTTTCCTATTATTGGTGCCACTGTAAAAATAAAAAATTCTGACAATGGTACTATCACCGACTTCGATGGTAACTTTTCTCTTAGCAATGTAAGAGCTGGTCAATACCTTCAAATATCTTACATTGGCTACAAAACCTACGAATTGCGTATTACTGACGCTAGTTCATACAACATTACGCTTCACGAAGATACTGAGCAATTAGATGAGGTAGTTGTTGTAGGTTATGGTGCTCAGAAGAAGGTTAACCTTACAGGTGCCGTATCTGTAGTATCTGCAGAAGATGTAGCAGGACGTCCTACTCAGAACATGGCAACTGCACTTCAAGGTGCTGATCCATCACTCAACATCACCATGAATGCTGGTAGTCCAAACTCCGACTTCAAGATTGATATCCGTGGTGTGGCATCTATCAACAGCGGTGTTAAGCCTCTCGTCCTCGTAGATGGAGTAGAGATGGATCTCAAGCGCGTTAATAACAACGATGTGCAATCTATCTCCGTCCTCAAGGATGCTTCTGCTGCAGCGATTTATGGTGCAAAGGCTGCTGCCGGTGTGATACTCGTTACCACTAAGAAGGGTGCAGAGGGAAAGGCGCCTACAGTGACAGTTGATGCCAAAGCGGGTTGGAAGACACAGACATCCAGTACAGACTTCATTACCAATGGTTTTACTTCAGCTTACATCAATGACCTCTTTATGCACCACCATGCCAATTACACCATGACCACCTACAACGAGGCCGACTATGCTGAATTGTGGATGCGTTATGGTCAAGAAACAGAGGACCCTGAGCGTCCATGGACGGTTGCACAAACAGATGGTAGATATAAATACTATGCCAACTTCGATTGGTACGACCACTACTATCAAAAGACTCGTCCTATGCAGGATTACAACATCTCTGTCACAGGTGGTAACGATAAAATCAACTACTATGTCAGCGGACGTTACTACAACGAGGAGGGTATGTTGGCTATTGATACGGATAAGTGGAACAACTTCTCTACGCGCGCCAAAGTGAATATCAATATCCGTCCTTGGTTGCGCTATGGAGTCAACTTTAGTTTCTTCAACTCCAAATATACCTATCCTGGTACCGAGTCAATCCGTGAGGTTTTCCGCGTAGGTACATTGCACGCACTTCCTTTCGTGCCAGCAAACAATCCAGATGGTAGTCCTGTGTATATGAACTATTTTGTATATAATGGAGCTGGTACTGTTGGCGACGGCATGAATGCACTCTTACAATACGGCAAGCACAAGAATAGCGAGAAGAACAACGAGATGGTCATCCAAAATCGTTTGGATATCGACTTGGCTAAGAACCTCACTCTTTCTGCTGACTACTCCTTCAAGTGGCGTACCAAAGAGATTGCTAACCGCTCGGTGAAAGTTCCTTACAAGGATAGGGTAGATGGCGATTACGCTTTGATCGACAATTTCCGTTCGGTGGATAACTACAAGCAAACCATTGCACGTTATCAAACGCATAACTACAACGTGTACTTGACTTGGAATCCTACATGGGGACAACACCATCTGACCATGATGGCTGGTTTCAATGGCGAGACATATCGCTATCATGACCTCGTAGCCGATCGTATGGACTTGCTCACCGAAGACTTGAGCAACTTCAATTTTGCTACTGGTGAGCTTACCGAACTTAGCGAAAAGGTACAAGAAGCTGTTACCAATGGTGTGTTCGCTCGTTTTAACTATGATTTTGCGGGTAAATACTTGTTTGAAGCATCTGTTCGTGCGGATGGTAGTTCGCGCTTTGCCAAAGGTCACCGCTGGGGCGTGTTCCCTGCTGGTAGTATGGGATGGCGTATGAGCGAGGAGTCTTTCTGGGAACCTATCTCCAATGTGTGGAGCAATAGCAAACTGCGTTTCTCTGCTGGTCAATTGGGCAACCAACTCGTGGGCTACTACGACGCATACCAAACAATCAGTACAGATAATATTTTTGATCAAAAAATCACCTTGGATGGTGCAACTGCCTTGCAATATGCGACAGAAAGTGCGCCTAACTCAGGCAACTTAACATGGGAGAAAATGACCACCTACGATGTGGGAGTGGATTGGGGATTCTTCCGCAATCGTCTCAATTTCACAGGTGACTTCTATGTGCGCAACACTACAGACATGTTGGTAGCGGGTAAGGGCTTACCTTCTGTATATGGTGCAGCAGCTCCAAAGGTGAATGCTGCGGATATGCAAACCATCGGTTGGGAAATTGCTCTCTCTTGGCGCGATAATAAGAAACTTGGTGGCCATGACTTCGAATACGAAGTCAGTGCAGGTTTGGGTGACTATCAATCTACTATCACCAAGTTCGACAACCCCACCAAAGTCATCGAAGCAGGCTACTACGAGGGCATGAAACTCGGCGAGATCTGGGGCTTCAAGACGGGTGGTCTATTCGCGTCCGATGAAGCAGCTGCTGCATACGAAGTGGACCAATCGCTCGTATACGGCGATATCAACCTCGTGACTGTGGACGGCAAGACTGGTGCACGCGCAGGCGATCTCATTTACCTTGACTTGGATGGCGACGGGGCGATCGACAATGGTGCAGGTACTGCTGATGACTATGGTGATCGCGTGATCATTGGTAATAGTCTTCCACGCTATAGCTACAACTTCCGCCTCGGTTTCGATTACTTTGGCTTCGACTTCTCTATGTTCTGGCAAGGTGTAGGAAAACGTGATTGGTATCCAATGAACGAAGCTACTACCTTCTGGGGACCTTATTCACGTCCTTACCAAGGTTTGATTCCTGAAGGATTTATGGATCTTGTTTGGAATGAGAACAACCCAGATGCTTATTTCCCACGTTATCGTGCATACGAGGCGCTTGGTTCACAGAATTCCTTGGGTCAACCTAATGATCGTTATATTCAAAATATCGGCTATTTGCGTTTCAAGAACTTGACCATTGGATATACTCTCCCATGCTGGAAGAAGGTGTTCTCAGAGTTCCGTATCTACTTCTCGGGTGAGAACTTGTGGTACACTTCACCAATGAAGAAATACTGCAATACCATCGATCCTGAATCTGCTGCAGCTCTCACGCAAGCGATCACCTATGGATTCTCTAAGTCATTCACATTTGGTTTAACTGCTACATTCTAAAAATAGGAGGAAATAATTATGAAAAAAATATCATTTTTTGTCGTTTTAACTTCCGTACTCCTGCTTTCAGCTTGTAGTATGGACAAATATCCTGAGGATAAACTCTCTCCTGAAACCTATTTCTCATCGGCTGAAGAGTTGAAGTTGTACACCAACTATTTCTATTCTCTGATGCCAACAGGTGAGGAGATGTATGCAGAAGAGGGTGACCACTTTGTTGCTCCTGTACCTAGTCGTGAGGTACAAGGTACTCGACTGATTCCAGAGAAAGATAGCAAATGGAATTGGGAAGTCTTGCGTAAGATTAACTTCTATTTGGCACATTCTGCTAACTGCGAGGATGAGGATGCTCGTGCGCACTACGATGGTGTAGCGCGCTTCTTCCGTGCATATTTCTATTTCCTAAAGGTGCGTAACTATGGCGATGTACCTTGGTATGGACAAGTAATCAGTTCCGATGATAAGGAGTTGCTTACCAAACCTCGTGATAGCCGCGCATTGGTGGTGGATAGCATTATCGCTGACTTGGATTTTGCCATTGCTAATTTGCGCGACGTACGCACAGCTGCTGAGATAAACAAATGGACTGCTTTGGCATTAAAGTCACGCGTATGTTTGTTCGAAGGTACCTTCCGCAAATACCATGCTGGCAAGACTTTCAACCCTGACAATTTGCCTTGGGAAGAACTTCTTGAGACCGCTGCTGATGCTGCCGAAGAGCTGATGGAGAATAGCGGATACAGTTTGCATACGGATGGTGAAGAACCATATCGCTCCTTGTTCGCATCGCAATTTGCTAATCCTAGTGAGTATATCTGGGCACGTAACTTTAGCGTAGATCTCAATATCAAGAACAATGCCAATGCTTGGTCTGTGGCTCGTACCACGGGCTTCACCAAGCGATTTGTAAATATGTATCTGATGGCGGATGGTACACGCTTTACCGAGAAAGCAGGATATGAGACATTGGGCTATGTAGAAGAGTGCAAAGATCGTGATCCACGTATGTCACAAACTATCCATACCCCTGGTTATATCCAATATGGTGGCACCAAGACTTCTTCTGTGGACCTCAAGCAAACTTCTACTGGCTACAAGTATATCAAGTATGTGATGGAGGCTTCCTACAATACTTGGGGTGCTTCTGTAGTATGTCTGCCTATCTTCCGTTATGGTGAAGCGCTGCTTAACTATGCGGAGGCAAAAGCAGAACTCGGTACACTCACCCAAGCAGATTTGGATAAATCCATCAATGTACTGCGTGACCGCGTAAAGATGCCTCATTTAGATATGGCTGCTGCCAACGCCGCTCCATGTGCATATATGGAGAAGTTGTATCCTAATGTGTCGCAATCTGCCAACAAGGGTGTGATTATGGAAATCCGCCGTGAGCGTCTCATTGAGACGGCATTGGAAGGTTTGCACTATTGGGATATCATGCGTTGGCGTGAGGGTAAAGCTTTCACTCAACCATACTTAGGTATCTATTTCCCAGCTCCTGGAAAATACGATATGACAGGAGATGGCAAAGCCAATATCAATATTATGGAAGAAGGACAGACTGGTGGTGGCGGTATTGGTATCACCAAACTCTATTTGGGTAGTGATCTTATCCTTACCAATCCTACATCAGGAAATATGTGGGCATTTAGTTCGCTGAACTTCCAATTTGATGAAAACAAGGATTACCTCAATCCTGTTCCTACCAACGAACGTGTGCTAACCAATGGCGCCATTACCCAAAACCCTGGTTGGAACGATGGCTTGACATTCTAATTATGATGGCAGGGATAAATGTTTCCCATTTGTTCCTGCCATTACCAAACAAAGAAGATTCATTGAATCGAAATAAATAAATCTTTATTAACAACTCAAAATTTATTATTATGAAAAAATCTTTATTGATGATCGCCGCATTAGCATTTGGAGTAATGGTTAATGCGCAAACACAGTATTTCTTCTCTCCTAATGGAGAAGGAAGTGGTGAATCCTGGGACGATGCAGCAGCTGCTGAGCACCTTGGCGTGACTCTCGCAGAGGCAGAGCCTGGTACCGAGATCTATTTGATGGAAGGTTCCTATTTCCCAGATCAAACTATTAACAAGTGGAATATTGCACAAGGTGTGATTATCAAGGGTGGTTACCCTACTACCATGACTGGCACGAATACTGCTATTGACTATACCAAGGCAGGTCAATCTATCTTCTCTGCAGACCTTGATGGTGATGGCAAAGGCGATAATACCGATTATGCATTTGTATATGTTGGTAAGGCAGGTGAAGAATCAAACAAGACTGATGGACAATTCTACAAAGATGTTCCATTGACCGAGATCTGGGGTGTTACTTTCCGTGATGGTGCGCGTCAAGATGGCAAGTACAGGGGTAATATGCTCTTTGCAAAACACACAAAGTTGGATCTTCATTTCTGCAAGTTTATCAACAATGTTGCTCCAGAAGGACAAAATAACGCTGCTCTCGTTGCTTGGGGTTCACAAGTGCGCGCATTTGATTGTGTATTTGAGGGTAACAGAAGTCCTGGTGCAGGTTCTGCAGTTCTTATTCGTGCTCGTGAATCTAACTCATCTAATACAGATGAGGCTGGAGGAGCACTGAATAATACTTTAGCGTTGTTTGAGCGTTGCGAGTTTACCGACAACACCGCTACTGGTAATTATGGTGGTACACTTTCTGTAGCAGATACAGGTGGTACATTGTATATGATCAACTGTACCGTAACAGCAGGTACAGTTAATCGCGGTGGTGTGATTGCTCTGGGTGGTGCTCAAAATGATGGTTCAAATGCTCCACAAGCGTATTTGATTAATAATACGTTTGTTAACAATGTGGGTACTGATAAGGATAAATGGGTAGGTGGTGCATATCGTGCTGGTCAATTCTCAACTACTTATTTTGCTAATAACATCATGGTAAACCCTGCAGCGGCAGATAACTATAATTCGGCTAAATCTGTAGTAGAAATACAATACGGAACATGTAAGGTTCAGACCGCTGGTTATAATATCTTCGGTACAATGACCCTCAATGGTGCTGGTGTAACTTTTGCTGCAACTGATAAGTTGACTACTTCTGCTGCAGATGTGAATACCCAAGAGAAGATCTTTGGTTCTTCTGTATTGGCTAACAACGGTGGCTTCTCTCAATCATTTATGCCTCTTGCAGAACAAGCAACTAGCTTGGCTGTAGCTGATTTGCAAACTGCTGTAGCTGCATGGAATATGGAAAAAGCTGTGACCGATGTGATGGACCTCACTGTAGATCAACGCGGCTACAAACGCGCTGCTACTACTATGGCTGGTTCTATTGATAGCGCAGCGGAAGTTTCTTCTGCAATTGAAAATGTGACTATCAACACCATTCAAGATGGCATCTATTATACATTGCAAGGTCAAGCTATTGGTAAAGATTTCCAAGCATTGCCAAGTGGTATGTACATCTGCAATGGTGTAAAAATCATTAAATAATAATCAATTATGCGAGTAGATTTTTTGAAAATATTATTCGCTCTGACTCTCACCATAGCAGGCATTGCGCCTGCTATGGCTGAAGAGCCTGGAGTGCATCGTTTTGCCACCTATAACATTCGCTATGTCAATGCGAATAATGGTGATACAGGCGACAAATTATGGGCAAACCGTAGAACAGCAGTCACCAACATTGTCAAAGACTATGATTTCGACATCGTTGGTTTCCAAGAAGTGACTGGTAACAACAAGGATTCTCAGACAGGCAAATCACAGTTGCAGGATCTGATTGACATGCTGCCCGCCTATGATAACTATGCTGTAGAAAGAGAAGGCAAGAACTACTCGTACAATGCTATCTTCTACAAGAAAAGCAAATACACGGTGGTGGAAAAAGGTATGTGGTATATCAACGAACATCCATCTACACCGGGTCTTAGCTGGAAATACTTTGGCGATGCCAATACCATCGCACGAACCTTAGAATGGATTTTATTCCGCGATAATGCATCGCAAACAGAGTTCTACTTTGCGTGTACGCATATGAATTATAGTCTTGCTTCATCTGGCGTCTATGGAGCAGAACTCAACGCTCGTATGTTGCGTGAATTAGTGGGAGAAACACCTGTGGTGTTGGTGGGGGACTTCAATATGCATCGCTCGCACGAGGACACCTATCGCAATTATATGAGCCAATTCTACGATGCTGCGCTACATACCACTACCACATGTAATCCGAAAGGCAATATCACGCATACAGGATCCAACTGGTATCCTGCTACCAATGCCAACTGCTCAGGTAGCGAGTTCGACTATCAGTTTTATGACAATATCGTACCACTGAGCCGAGAAATTATCACCGAGGATTATAATCGCGCCATCGCACCATCGGATCACTTCCCAGTTTTGGTGCGTTACAAATTCCAGGACACTCCTTCGCCTACTAGCTACCAAGTAACCAATACCGACGAACTATTGGTTGCTGTGGCTAAAGCCACTATGAATGATACCATCTACTTGGCTCAGGGTGAATACGAACTTGATGCCACCATCCAACCTACGGTCAGTTTGACCTTTGTCGGTGGCTACGACAAGCAATTCAGCGACGTGGTCGGTGTATCTAAATTGCGTCAAAAAGAGGCGAAACAAGTATTTAATATCCCACAATATTATTCGCTGACATTATATAATTTGCACTTGGAGAATGGTTCTTCTACAAGTGCTTTGGGAGGTGGATTATTGGCCATCAACGGCAGCAAACTGAATCTCTACAACTGCCGCTTCTCCAATAGCCAATCTACCACCAATGCAGGTGCTTTATATGCCAATACGCACGACACATATATCGAGAGTTGTGTCTTTGACAACGATACTGCTAAAACATCAGGTGGCGCTATCTATGCGGAAACTATGGAGTCTTTGACCATTATCGACAGCAAATTCCACCACAATGGCTGCACTACAGGTGCTGCTCTATATGTGAATGGCGGTCGCGTATTGAATATCCAATGCAATGGTTTCTACGATAATATCTCTAATAAACAAGGTGCGCTCACCATCGTGGCTGACCAATATAGTGCTGCTGCGCACTTGGTCAACAACTCCTTCTTAAACAACCAACTGATTGCCAAGAAGGGACTTGCTACTGTTACTAAAGACTTTGGCGGCGCAGGACTTTATGCCAAGATGAATAATGATACACAACTCTTCAATATCGCACACTGCTCGTTCATAGGCAACCATACCGTATTTGCGGGTACAAAAGCTAACTTTGGTGGTGGCGCATTGCGTATCGCACAGGGTAAGTCGTGCATGATGAATAACCTGTTGTTAGCCAACGCAGAGAAAGCAAGCGACACTGAATACGAGTATGTGGACTATACTATAGCTAATGCAGAAACCCTTTGGCGCAATACTGAGAACCTACTTTCTAGCAGCGAAAGTATAGCAGACTGGGAAAACGACTTGGTCAATACCATTGCTGGCTTATGGAATGGAAAAGTCTTTACAGCAGATGTTCGAGAGAATGGTACATATGTGCTGAAGAGCAAGATGCTGAATGGATTCAATCTATGTTATCTCACTACCAATCACCGCTTGTGTGAATCAGCATTTGGATTCGATATTGACGGAGATGGTAATAAATCAAACTATTTGAAATACGACCAAATACACAATACACGAGCTATCAAAGCATGCGTGGGAGCATTGGAGTACAAGGAAGGTGCGACCTCAATCACCGAGGTACAACCTCAAGATGGCATCCAGCGAGTAGACGAACACCAGTACATACTGACTGGAGCGCCTAATGTAACAGTATATAACTTGACAGGTCAATGCGTATTGAGTTCCAACAATGAGACCATTGACCTTTCTCCACTACCTAGTGGTTTATATATCGTTAACCAACACAAGATTATTCGATAATTACTATGAAGCACTGGCTCTTAACTTTATTCGCATGTGCGTTAACTCTGCATAGCATAGCACAAGACCCTTGGATTATTGAGGTAGAAAACCCCTTACAAGGTGACTACTATGGTATTACTTCAGCCAACGGACAAATTGGTATTATTAGTTCGCGTTCACCACTCAAAATCGACAAACTCGTAGTGGGAGGCATCTATGATATATATGCTTCGGGACGTGTCAACAACTATTTCCCTAATATCAATCCATTAGAAGTAGAACTGAAGGTAGATGGTCAACGTTGTGAACGTGGCAATATTCATAACTATCACCAATCATTTGATATGCGTAATGCTTCGCATAAAGGTACCTTTAACTTTCAGGATATCATACAGGTAGAATATACCACCGTAGCACTACGTCAAATGCCGTTTGGTTATATGATGGATATTACTATCGTTGCGAATAAAGACTGTCACTTGCAAGTGCTTAACCAACATCGTGCTCACGAGGCATTGCGTAATCCAGAGGATTACTTCTCCTATATTGACAACAAAGCCAATCCATATACTACTACGTATCCACGCTACGTAGTGATGACCACTACCGCACAGAGTCCTACTGGTCGTCATCAATTGGCTGCTACTTCTGCATTTCTCTTCCCAGACAACAAGTCTGGTGGAGTGGAACACACGATTCGCCATCGTACAGATCGTGGAGTAGGACGCCATACCATGGAGTTCGACCAAATCCTCAAGCAAGGCGATACTCTTCATGTAGCTATTGTTGGCAATATCATGGGAAGCAATACCGTACCCGACGTACGTAACGAAGTGGAGCGTCTCACAGTCTATCAACTGACCGAAGGCTATGAACGCTTATGGAAGCGTCATAATACAGCATGGGATAAGCTATGGATGAGCGATATTCAAATTACTGGTGACCCACAAGCACAACAGGATATCCACTCTATGCTCTACCATCACTATGCTTTCTATCGAGAGGGAAACGCGTGGTCATGTTCACCTATGGGACTCAGCGGACTAGGCTACAACGGACACTGCTTTTGGGATACGGAGACATGGATGTATCCTGTGCTCTTAGTGCTGCAACCACAATTTGCCAAAGAGACTTTAGACTATCGATTCCAACGATTAGATCGTGCTAAGCAAAAGGCCTATTTCTATGGCTACAAAGGCGCTCTCTTCCCATGGGAAAGTGCCGATAGCGGACAAGAAGAAGTAGCTCCACATAATATGTATCCCAATGCAGAGCATCATATCACAGGCGATGTGGCTATTGCAGCTTGGCAATACTATTGCGTGACACAAGACAAAGAGTGGCTCCGTGAAAAGGGCTACTCCCTCATCGCAGAGCCTGCTGACTTTTGGGTATCACGCGCAGAATACGATGAATTAGGACGTGCTAATCTATATAATGTCATTGGTGCTGACGAATGGAGTGCTAATGATTTAGGTGGTAAACTAATTGATAACAACGCATACACGCTTGGTGTTGCCAAAACCAATCTCTATTATGCCACCCAAGCAGCGCATGTCTTAGGCATTAAACCTAAAAAGGAATGGAATACAACTGCCAATGCTTTCCAATTCCAATACCTTGACAATGGGGTAATCAAGGAATATGATACTTATAATGGTCAAGTCACCAAGCAAGCTGATGTATCTCTCCTTGCGTATCCTTTGCGTATTGTTACTGACACTGCACAAATTCGTAAAAACCTAGAGTATTATATCGCTAAAGTGCCTGTAAAGAAGACACCTGCTATGTCTAAATCTGTATATAGCGTACTTTATGCACGATTGGGGAAAGCGGAGCAAGCATTGCATTATTTCTATGATTCCTATTTACCCAATCTTAATCCTCCTTTCCGCGTGATAGCTGAGTTCAACGGAGGCACTAATCCCTATTTTATTACTGGAGCAGGTGGTACACTGCAAGCAATCATTTTCGGTTTTGCAGGTTTGGAGATCACAGATAAAGGATTGAAACAAGTATATACCCCGATTCTACCTAAAGAATGGTCTTCACTTACTATCAGAGTAGCAGGCAAGGAGATTGTACACGTAAATAAAAACGAATAATATAATATCATTATGACACGAGCAGAATTTCTCAAAATGATGGGTGCAGGTGCCGCAGTATTGGCATTAGACTCTGTACCAGGTGCATCATTGATTCAATCAGCTAATGCACAAACAACCACTACACCACTCAAGAAAAACCAAGAGAGATTGGCATTTGGATTACCTGATCAAGAAGCTAAAGTTGATAAACCAGTAACAGCCATCGTTATTGGTGCAGGCTCACGTGGTAGTGTATATGCTAGCTATTCCAGCGAATATTCTAAAGCACTCAAGATCGTGGGCGTAGCAGATGTCAATGCCACTAGACGCGATTTGATGAAAGACCTATATGGCATTGCACCAGAACATTGCTTCTGTGATTGGAGCGAGGTATTCCAATTACCAAAATTTGCAGATGCTGTCATCATTGCAACTCCAGATAACTTGCATTATGACCCTTGTATGAAAGCCTTGGCTGCAGGATATGATGTTCTGCTTGAAAAACCTATTGCACAAACAGAGAAAGAATGTGAAAATATCCTCAAACAAGCGAAGAAATACGGTCGCATAGTAGGTGTATGCCATGTATTACGCTATTCTCCATACTTCCGCGCTCTTAAGCGCGTTCTTGACGAAGGTCGTGTCGGTAATGTACTCAGCATCCAACACCTAGAGCCTATTCGCTTCCACCACTTCGCACACTCTTATGTACGTGGTAACTGGCAATCAGCAAAGAAAACCACCCCACTCATCCTCGCCAAGGCTTGCCACGACTTGGATATCGTTCGTTGGCTACTCAACAAGCCCTGCAAACAAGTGACTGCTTTCGGCGACCTCAGTTTCTTCAAACGTCAAAACGAACCTGCTGGAGCTGCGGATAGATGCGAAGATTGCGCTGTAGAGAGCCAATGTCCATTCTCTGCACAACGTATTTACGTCAAGCAACATCGCTATCTATATGTATTTGATAACTTGCCAAAAGATAGAGCGGCAAAAGATATCAAGATTAAGGAATATTTGCGTACAACAGATTATGGTCGTTGCGTGTTCCGTAGCGAGAATGACCAAGTAGATCACTACGTATGCAATATGCAATTCGAAGATCAAGTTACTGCTTCGATGTCTGTGGAGGCAATGACATCTTCTGGTGGCCGCAAGACGCGTATCATGGGTACTAAGGCTGATATCGTAGGTGATATGAAGACGTTTACACTTACAGATTTCTTAACAGGAAAACAATATATTTGGGATGAGGATATCTCCAAACTCCCAGGATACGAAGGTCATGCTGGTGGTGATTGGGGTATTATGAAGGATTTCGTACTTGCAGTGGCTAACCACGATGAGAAATACCTTAGCTCTACCATCGATGTATCTGTAGAGAGCCATGTTATGGGCTTCAAAGCAGAGATTGCTCGTAAACGTAATATCGTTGCTAAAATGTAATGGATATGAAATGGCTTAATTTGATACCTGTGGCACTACTATTGTGTAGTGTCACAGCATGTAATGAGATACCTCGCTCCGAACAAATTCGTCAGGAATTGCTTAATCCGACTAGCAAGCAAGTATTGGTAGTTTCGCATCGAGCTGATTGGCGCAACTACCCAGAAAACTCTATGGAGGCTATTAATAGTGCAATTGAGATGGGAGTTGATATCCTAGAAATTGACATCCAATGTACTGCTGATAGTCAGTTAATTCTTATGCATGACTCCAAAATAGATCGCACAACTACTGGAAAAGGACGTGTGAGCGAAATGACTTTGGATAGCATACAACAATTTAAACTCAAGAATGGAGTAAATATTCGCACACGTTATCATATACCGACATTGCGTGAGGTTTTGCTAGCGTGCAAAGGAAAAGTATTGATCAATTTGGATAAAGCCGATCGCTATTTTGACCTTGTTGTGCCTTTGCTTGAAGAAACAGGTACCACACGACAAATCATCATGAAAGGCCGCAGACCTGCCAATGAGGTAGATTCTCTCTATGGCAAATATCTTGATGAGCTGATTTATATGCCAATAGTAGCTATCAATAAATCAGAAGATATTGATATTCTAAAAGGCCATATATCAGCCAACCGTTGCGCGTTTGAACTTACTTTCCGTGAAGAACCTATTTATATGATACAAGCTGCTGATTTATTAAAAGGCACTTCTCGCATATGGGTAAATTGTCTATGGGATACTTTATGCGGTGGTCATGAGGATGACCAAGCACTTTTGGATCCAGAAGCACATTATGGCTACCTTATCAACACTTTGGGAGCATCTATTATCCAAACAGATCGTCCAGAGTTTTTAATCTCTTATCTTAAAGCACATAATCTACATTAATGTCACTATTTTCCTTTTACAAGCAATCGCCAGCACAACCATTGGTGTCTGATGATCAAAAGGTTATTAATAAACGATTCCGACGTTTGCAATGGTCTTCTTTTATTGCAATAACGTTGGGGTATAGCCTCTATTATGTTTGTCGAACAAGTCTCAATGTGGTTAAAAAGCCGATAATGGACGCAGGTATTTTAGATGCATCGCAGTTGGGTGTAATATCTTCCGCGTTGCTCTTCACCTATGCTATCGGTAAGTTTATTAATGGCTTTTTAGCAGATTATAGCAATATCCGAAAGTTTATGGCTACGGGTATCTTGGTTTCAACAGTTGCTAATATTACAGTTGGAATACTAGGACTGCTAACTTTAACTCAAACATTGGTATCTATTTCAGCATTCTATTTGCTATTCGCTATTCTATGGGGAATTAATGGTTGGGCGCAAAGTATGGGTGCTCCACCGAGTATTGTGGCTTTATCACGTTGGTATTCAAAATCTAATCGAGGTACCTTCTATGGCTTCTTCTCTGCAAGCCATAATATAGGAGAGTTCCTTTCGTTCCTTTTTGTGGGTGGATTGGTTAGTGTCGCAGGGTGGCAATATGGATTTATCGGTGCAGCTATAGCAGGTGCTTTAGGAGTAGTATTAATCATCTTTATGCTTCATGATTCACCACAAGCAAAAGGACTCCCATCTGTAGCTGTGTGGGCTGGAGAAGAAACAGAAAGTGAAAATGCCAAAACTATAAATACTAAATCTGCGCAACGTGATGTTCTTCGTAATCCATATGTTTGGGTTCTGGCTGCAGCTTCAGCTTTTATGTACATTAGTCGCTACGCGATTAATGGTTGGGGAGTATTATATTTGCAAGAAGTCAAAGGGTTTGACCTTGCTTTGGCTACACAAATAATTTCTATTAATGCCTTATTAGGTATTGTAGGTACCGTATTCTCTGGCTGGATTTCTGATACGATGTTCAAAGGTAGTAGATATCTTCCTGCTATAGTAGCAGGTACTATGGAAGTTATTGCACTCATCTTATTTGCTTTTGGCGGGAATGCGCTATGGGTAAATATCTTGGCAATGGTTCTCTTTGGTATTGCTATTGGTGTATTAATCTGTTTCTTGGGCGGATTGATGGCTGTAGATATCGTTTCTCGTGAAGCTTCTGGGGCCGCTTTAGGTATTGTAGGTATTGCCAGCTATGCAGCAGCTGGTCTACAAGATATCGCATCAGGTGTACTCATCGATGCCAACAAGGTGCTCATCTCCGTAGAAGGTGAAAATCCTATCTATCGGTACGATTTCACACAAGCACTCTGGTTTTGGATCATCGCCGCAACTCTATCTGTACTACTCGTTTGTGTTGTATGGAACAAATCCCGAAAAAATAACTTATAACTCAAATTCAACATGAAACGCTTACTCTTGGCTCTTGGCTCTTTGTTCTTCGCGGCTAGCTCGTTTGCCGCTGTACCCAACTATACCATCCAACTTTATCCCGATGGTGTCAAACCGAATGACAATGGATATGTGGCCAGCGATGAAATAGAGAAAAACAAACGACTCTACAAAACATCCGAACCACGCATGGATATTTATCTGCCTAAGGAGCAACCTACGGCCATGATTCTCACTTGCCCAGGCGGAGGATACGTCTTCACCTCTATTCCTAACGAGGGAGAAGCGGTAGCCAATTATTTCACTCCACGTAACATCGCCGTAGCTGTACTTAAATATCGCATGCCTAACCAGCACCATGATATTCCTCTATCCGACGCGGTAAAAGCCATGCATATATTGCGTGATAGCGCCACCACATGGGGCATTCCTACCAATCGTATCGGAGTGATTGGATTCTCCGCTGGTGGACACCTTGCTGCTACTTTAGTCACCAAATACTATGACCAAAAATCGCGCCCCGATTTTGGTATCTTGGTCTATCCTGTAATCAGTATGGACGCTACCATTACCCACCAGGGCTCATGCAAGCAACTCTTAGGTGAGAATCCTTCTCAGCAACTTCGTGATGCGTGGTCCGCCGAAAAATGCGTCAACGAGAATACACCTCCTTGCTTTATCGTGCATTGTCAAGACGACCCTACTGTAATGGTTGAAAACGCCATACGCATGTTTCAGGCACTCACGCTCCATCATGTAAAGGCAGAACTGCTACTATTACCCACAGGTGTACACGGATGGGGATTCTCCAAACAAATACCACAAAAAGAAGTTTTTGAAGCAGCAATGAATCAATTTATTTTGCAGCAAATACAATAATTCGTATGATTAAAATATTATTTTCGATTTTGGTGGAGTCCTTGTGGATTGGAATCCCCACCATCTCTTCTCGTATGCTCTCCGCCATGTCATCATCCAAAGTTGCATAATCAAAATCTGTGTTGCCAGTATCCCATTCGCCCTTATCCTATGACGGAAAAGAAGGTGCGATTCGAAGCTCCTATGCCCAAAGAATTTACTCGGGTAGTTCACTAATACATCTTACTAACCATCGCCAAGTCAATGCTTGGCGATGATTGTTGATGAACATGAAAATTAGGTGATGACACATAGGATGTTTGGCACAGTATTTGTATATATCCCTATACAAAGGCAAATGACAAGCAAACTAAATAAGAGAATGTTGTCATCCACCTTGACCTAACTATCAAAATTTATTGTTTATGTTACCTACAATCAAAAGGCAAAACCAAAATTGGTTGCCCAGTATTTTCAACGATTTCTTTAACGACGAGTGGTTTCCTATGCGTGCAGCAGTTGCAGCTGCGCCTGCCATCAATGTGAAAGAATCAGACAAAGCCTTCGAAATCGAAATGGCTGTGCCTGGTATGACGAAAGAAGATTTTCGTGTACATGTCAACGACCGAGACCAATTGGTGGTTTTCGTAGAGAAAAAACACGAAAACAAAGAGGAGGATAAATCTTCCAAATTTCTTCGGCGTGAATTCAACTACACACGCTTT
The DNA here is from genome assembly GCA_045132415.1 of Paludibacteraceae bacterium. Classification (GTDB taxonomy): domain Bacteria; phylum Bacteroidota; class Bacteroidia; order Bacteroidales; family Paludibacteraceae; genus Colicola. Next base: position 51,108 of record JBGUSG010000002.1, read on the forward strand.
GAGCAGGCGCTATTGTTGCCCGAAAACGTTGACCGCGAGGCGATTACTGCTAAAGTGTGTAGTGGAGTGCTTCACATTACCCTTCCTAAGTTGGAGAATATTCCAGCCAAAGAACCAACTCGCGTGATAGAGATTCAATAGCCATTGAGGGAATTCCCTCAAAAAAAAGAGTATTTTCATAATGGATAAGGTGCCGACTGGCACCTTATCTTCTGTGGTGAATCCTAGATGATTCCATGATTATGTGACCCCGGTGGGATTCAAACCCACGACCTTCAGAACCGGAATCTGACGCTCTATTCAGCTAAGCTACGGAGCCCCGCGTTTGGCGCGATGAAATATCAATTAGTCGCGACGACCTACAAGTATTAACACATAATACACCAACGTACCCAATGATGATAATGCAGCAACCACATAGGTATAGGCTGCACTGCGCAAAGCAGAAGCAGCCATTGGCGTGGTTTCTCTATCGGTAATACCCGATTGCTCAAGCCATGCCACAGCTCTCGTGCTAGCATTGATCTCTACAGGCAACGTGATGAAAGCAAATAGCGTGGTGAAACCATACAAGATTACTCCCGCCATAAGCAGTTGTGGGAAAATCTCTATCATCAAGATACCGCCAAGCAATAGCCATGTTAGCCAGCGAGAAGCGAATGTGACAATAGGTACAAGCGCCGTACGCATGTTCAATGGAGCATACTCATAGGCATGTTGCAGCGCGTGTCCACACTCATGTGCCGCCACTGCGGCAGCCGCAACGCTATTCGAACTATAAACACCTTCGGAGAGATTCACCGTTTTGTTGCGAGGATCATAGTGGTCTGTCAAATGTCCTGGTGTGCAAGTCACAGTCACATCGGTTATACCATTATCACGCAACATCTTCTCTGCCACTTCTTTACCAGTAAGGTGCAAATAGACTTTGGAGTATTTTTTGAAACGATGGTTGAGCAATCCGCTCACAGCCCAACTTAAGAGGGCTATAGTGATGAATAAAATGAAATACATAATCCGTTAAATTAAGGTTTTCGTTTTTGGCGTCTACATACTTTGCAATGTCCATGTATGTATAACGTAAAATATTCTGGAACGAAATTGGTAAACTTTTTGTCGGCCAACATGCGGTTGATGGTGGTATCCTTCACATCACTAATACGTCCACAACGCTGACAAATGACCTTGATGCTCGAACTTTGAGGATGGATGAGTTCGTATTGCCCTGCGCGTACTCCAAATTCCTTGTCTAGTCGGCGCAAGACACCTGCTTGCTCCAGCATATTCAGGTTGTTGTATATCGTAGCCCTACTGATATTGATTTCAACCAAAGCATTGCGCAATTCTTCGACAGAGAATGTTTGCAAATTGCAGACAATTTGCAAGATTGTATATCGCTCGGTAGTATGATTCATATGGTGTGCATCCAAATATGCACACATCTTCTCATACGCTTTGCGAAAAATATCGTTCGTCTTATTGGGCATTAAATGGGTTTAATATACGCGCGGCGACGTTTGTGATATTTATGTGGGAATGCCTCCCAGTGGCTAAGGTTCTTGCTATTTGTTTCCATGATAGCAGTCGTTTCAACGCGCTTGATGCCATACTTGACGAAATATGGATGTTGATCCGCAATAATCACAGCATTCAAACCGCGGTCTTGATAATCAGGACGTACAGCAATGATAAGCAAGTCAAAGGCTTCGTATGTTTTGGATTTCAGAGCCTTTAGCACGTGATACCAGCCAAATGGGAATAATCTTCCTTTGCATTTTCTCAATGCATTGGATATATCTGGCATACCAACTCCCACCCCTACTACTTCATCATACTCGTTGACAACGACTGTGACAAAATCAAAATTGAGTAATGGGAAATACATGTCACAATAGTGACGTTTTTGACGATCTGTAAGCGCTTGGAAATTGTAGAGTTTTTGATAAGCAACATCTATAACATCCATATAAGAGGTACCATATTTTTTCACCAACTCTTTGACGCTCTTTACCTTATCTACACGTACATTACTACGTTGCTCCACGATTTTCGCCATACGACCAAAGCGCTCAGGCAACTCTTGTGGAGGATAAATTTGTATCTCAATCCAGTCGTTCTCTTTGGTCAAACCATATGCCTCCATATGCTTCACATAGTATGGGTAGTTGTATAGTGATGCCATTGGCGCCAAATGCTCATATCCCTCAATGAGCAAACCTTGATGATCAAAATCCGTAAAACCAACAGGACCATTAATAGCATCCATTCCCTTGGCCTTTCCCCATGCTGCTACTGCATCAAGCAATGCCTTGCTTACTTCCAAATCATCAATAAAATCAATCCATCCAAAACGCACATGCTTCACATTCCAATTTCGATTGGCTTCGTGATTGATAATTCCTGCGATTCGTCCTACAGCTTTTCCATCCCTATAAGCCATATAGAGCACATGCTCACAAACTTCAAAAGCAGGATTCTTCTTGAGATTGAACGTATCCATCTCATCCAAAATCAAAGAAGGACAGAAATTGTCGCAGTCTTTATAAAATTCATTCCCAAATTGCACAAAGCGCAATAAATCACGTTTTGAGGTGATTTCTTTAATTTCTACAGCCATAATACTCAAAAAATATACAAATTTGGGCACAAAAGTACAAATAATTTCTAAAAACACCAAATATGTCGGGATTTTTTTGTAATTTTGCAGCCGATTTTGTAAAGAACGATATTTAATTCTTAAATAACGGTATGAAAAAACTGAATTCTGTAGCTGTTTATTGCGCAAGTTCGAATAAAATACGTCCCTCGTATGTAGAGGCAGCAGAGCGTTTAGGAGCCGAGTTTGCGAAACATGGAATTCGCTTGATATACGGTGATGGTGGCATCGGATTGATGGCTGCCACTGCACGTGGTGCTTTGGCCGAAGGCGGAGAGGTACTGGGAATCATTCCGCAATTTATGGTGGATCAAGGATGGAACAATCCCAATAGCACAGAGACTATCGTCACCCAAACCATGCACCAACGCAAAGCCAAAATATGTGAGTTGGCAGATGCCATGGTCGCACTTCCAGGTGGTATCGGCACCTTTGAGGAACTTTTGGAATGCCTGACATGGAAGCAATTAGGACTGCATAATTCGCCAGTTGTGATATTGAATACCGAAGGCTACTACGATCGCCTGCTTGCTTGCATTGATTATATGATTGAAGAGCAGATGATGCGTCCAATTCACCGCGAAATGTTTACGGTAGTTTCCCAACCAGAAGAAGTATTAGATGCCATTTTATCAAGTCCAGAATGGGATCCTAGTACACGTCGCTTAGCGGCAATATAAGTAACTGTTGTTGAATAATTTAGTGCACATATCATCACCTATTTCAGAATCTTGGGTTTACTGGATTCTATTGCTCTTTTTTGTTTTGGTTGCGATCAATCGTTCCGTTAGAGATAGTGTGGTGGTTGCGATGCGCAACTCGTTCAGTCATTCAGAGCGTGTATATGGAGGGCAATCGCAAAACATACTGGCGATTAGCACCGCATGGATCTTCCGCATAGGAGTGTTGGCAATGGCAATTTATGTACTGTCATACACTTCCGAACAATTTACTTTTATGGCATACACCAAGATCTTGGGGGCTGTTGCACTCATTGAGGTTATACGTCATATCTTGCTGCTTGGAGTAGGATGGGTATTTCTCTCTAACAATCAATTGGCCAATGGCATAGGGCAGTTGGAGATTGTCCGCAATGTAGTATGTGTATTGTTGTTGCCAGTATTGCTACTATTAATCCGATTGAATTATCCTATGCTTCACTTTATTTTGCTTGGGATAATTGGCTTGGCATTTACGGTATTAGTAATAGCAAAATCCACGTTGTTATTCTATAAAAATATATTGTCAATTTTCTATATTCTCCTATATTTTATATATCTAGAAATCATTCCTGTCGCAGGAATGGTGCTTTGGACTAAACATATATTACAATGAAGCAAGTAAAAAAGATTTTAATTTCGCAGCCTCGTCCACAAGTGGAGCGTAATCCATACTCGGGTATGGAAAATGATTATGGGGTACAGTGTGACTTTCATCAACTGATTAAGGTTGAGGGGATCGGGGTGCGCGAATTTCGTGACCAACACATTTATTTGGAAGACTATACGGCGGTAATTGTAAACTCGCGTCTGGGTATTGACCATTATTTTAGGATGGCAGAAGAAATGCGTTTTTCTGTACCTGAATCAATGCACTACTATTGCATCTCAGAGGCTGTAGGTAATTATTTACAAAAGTACATCCAATACCGCAAGCGCAAAGTTTTTGCAGCTGAAAACAATCGTTTTGAGGATTTGCTGCCTGCTATGCATCGTCGGCCTCAGGAGAAATACCTCATGGTGATGTCAGATGTGCATAACGAGGAAACATTAAATATGTTTGCAGAGAACAACATCGTTGTCAAACCTGCCATCATGTATCGCACAGTAGCTACTGAATGGCCCAAGGATAAGTCGTTTGACTACGATATGATTGTGCTGTTCACGCCATCTGGTGTGGCTGCATTGCGTAAGAATTTCCCTGATTGGGAGCAAGGTGATACCGTGATTGCCGCTTTTGGCGCCAATACAGTTGCAGCGTTGGAAGAAGCAGGTCTTCGAGTGGACATCAAGGCACCATCGCCCAAATATCCTAGTATCACCACTGCAATTAAGGACTATTTGGAACAACAACACGGCTAATAATCCAAGGTATGAATGTGACCTTTCCAAAATCGGAAAAATTGTGTGGTAATATTGCTATCGATACGCTTTACAAAACAGGTAAAAAGTTCGTAGCATGGCCTATGCGTGTCACATATCTACCCATTACAGATGCGCCGACTCAAGTGTTGATTTGGGCACCAAAATCCTTGTTCAAGCACGCAGTTGATCGCAATCACATGCGCCGACTAATGCGTGAGGCATATCGACTCAATAAGCATATTTTGTGTGCAGAGAATAAGTATTACCACTTGGCATTCAACTATATAGACAAGCAAACACAAGACTTTCACGTGATAGAAAAAGCCATGAAGAAAGCCTTGCAGCGCTTAGCTACATTGGAGGAATAATGAAAAAAATAGTACGCCACATATGCCTGTTGCCTGTCTATTTTTATAGACATTGTATCTCTCCGCTTACACCGCCAAGTTGCCGATTCACCCCCACTTGCAGCCAATACATGGTGGAGGCAGTTATGAAATATGGTATATTCAAGGGGGGCTGGTTGGGCATAAAACGTATTTTACGTTGCCATCCATGGGGCGGCAGTGGCTATGACCCCGTACCATGATTAGTTTAATGTTTAGAGTTTAGAGAGTTATGCGTATAGATATATTGACAGCTTGTCCAGAATTGCTGGAATCTCCATTAAATCACTCCATCGTGCAACGCGCCAAGGATAAGGGACTGGTGGAGATATACGTGCATAATCTTCGTGATTTCACCTTGGACAAACACCGCAAAATCGATGACTATGCATTTGGGTTTGGAGCAGGAATGGTGTTGCAAGTGGAGCCTATTGATCGGGCGATTAGTTATCTCACTAGCCAGCGTCAGTACGATGAAATCATCTTTACCGCTCCTGATGGTGAACGATTTACGCAAAAAGAGGCCAATACCCTCTCACTCAAAGAGAATATCATCATCCTTTGTGGACATTACAAAGGTGTTGACCAACGTGTGCGTGACCACCTCATTACCAAAGAATACACAATTGGCGATTTTGTCTTGACGGGTGGTGAGATGCCAGCTGCCATCATGACGGATGCCATCGTGCGCCTCTTGCCAGGCGCGATGGGCGATGAAACAAGTGCGCTGAGCGATAGTTTTCAAGACGGACTTCTCGAACCAGGTGTCTATACACGTCCTGCCGAATACAAGGGTTGGAAGGTGCCAGAAATACTACTATCGGGGCATCAAGCCAAGATAGAAGAGTGGTTGTACGAGGAGAGTCTACGCCATACACGTGAACGACGCCCAGACCTATTGGAAGAATAACTCAATAAAAATGAAATACCATGAAACGTTTATCTTTTTTACTACTTCTTAGTGTAATAGCGCTCAAGGGACCACTCTTATCACTTGGAGCGTTTGAGCAACCAGCAATGCTCATCGGATGTCTTATCAGATCGCCTTACTACCTTGCATAAGCAACATGGCGACCATCTTATATGGGAGCAAGTTAAGACATTATTATCTGAAACAACGGGCTTATATACCGCTGTACAATTAAAGCCAGAAGAAGATGTGCAATTGCAAACAGCTTTTCAAAATATGATGCGCCAACAAGCGTCTGTCAAAACACTTTACAAAGATATCAATGCGTTGGCTGCTAAGGCATTAGCGCTGCTCAACCACAAGGCAGGATTGGCATGGACCACGCACGGCCACACAGCTGCTGCGGTACCTATCTTTGCCATTGGCGTAGGAGCAGAGCGTTTCACAGGCTGGCATGACAACAGCGAAATCGCCCCACTAATTTATCAAGCCACAGTTCGTTAAATGTATTTTCTACAATTTACTTGCTGGTGTGAAAAAAAAGTAGTAATTTTGTCCCAAAATGGGATTAAGTATGGCACTGAAAGGAAAATATGAACAATCGCATTGGGCGATCAAAGTACTTCAATGGGTAGGATGTGTCTTGTTGTTGAGTATGTTCGCCGCAGGGAGCATATTCTTTTTTGAACAGCCACTATCAATAAACGCGCTGAAATGGGTGCAATTTATCCAATCCACAGCAATGTTTCTGCTACCACCACTATGCATGGCATATTTATGGAGTAAGCAACCATTGGATTGGTTGAAGGTTAAAGGTGAAAGATTAAAGGTTAAAGGTGAGAGTTTATGGGCAGTAATGCTAATGTTGGTAGCGTTGCCTGCGATTAATTTGTTGGGGCATCTGAATCAACAAATGACCCTACCCGCATTTTTGGAGCCATTAGAACAATGGATGAAGACCTCGGAAGAGAGTGCGAAAGTACTGACTGAACAATTTCTTAATGTAACCACCTTTAGCGGATTGATTATCAATCTACTATTAATGGCCCTATTGCCTGCTGTAGCAGAGGAATTGACGTTTAGAGGGGTGCTGATGAACCTTTTTAGGGTTAAAGGTAAAAGGTTAAAGGTTAAAGGAGAGGGAGTGCCTCACTTGGCGATATGGTGTAGTGCGATACTATTTTCGGCGATTCATATGCAATTCTACGGATTTGTACCTCGCATGCTGATGGGTGCGCTATTTGGATATATGTTAGTATGGACTGGCAATTTGTGGGTACCCATATTGATGCACTTTACTAATAACGCCATGGCCGTATTGCTATATTTTGTAGCGTTTCGTGCCAATTGGGATATAGAACAGTTAGATGCCATAGGCACAAACGATACCCTATGGTTGGGTATCGTCAGTATAGTAGTTACAATAGTTGGAATCTATGCTTTTCGTCGTTCGACCACGATGAGTAATGCTTCTTCTCGAATATCTAGCGGCAATTGAATGTTGCGTAGTTGAATACTACGTACCCAACCAGGAACATCTTTCGCCTGTAGAGTGTCAAACACTTCACGTATCATCTGGTATTGCTCTTGGGTATATTCCTCTGCGGAGATACCGCTGAGAGTGTCCAACTCTTCATCATCGTAATACTCCACCTTGGCATTGGTTTGCAAGAGCGTTTCACGTTCGCAGACAAGGTGCTCGCCGCAACAGCCTTCGTCTTCAGCCTCTCCTAAATCCTCCCCTGAAGGGAAGGACTTTTGCGCTGCGCTATTCTCCCCTCCTTCTAGGGAGGGGTCGGGGGTAGGCTGATTTTTTTCTCTCCTTGCACGTACCTCAAAAACAACAAGCACAACAATGCCGAGGCAAACGAATAATATCAAAGGTAAAATATTACTCCACATCTTCTTCTACAACGAGGTTGTTGATGATAAAGTTTTGGCGTTCGGTAGTGTTCTTACCCATATAGAAACTCAACAAGTCTTTGACCGCATCCTCTTTGCGGAGTGTGACTTGATCCAAACGAATACCCTTGCCAATAAAGGATTTAAACTCATCGGGACTAATCTCTCCTAAGCCTTTGAATCGCGTGATTTCTGGATTAGGTTTTAACTCTTCTATCGCCTTGATACGCTCTTCGTCGCTATAGCAATAGCGTGTTTCCTTTTTGTTCTTAACACGGAAAAGTGGCGTTTGTAGGATATAGACGTGACCTTTCTTTACAAGATCTGGGAAGAACTGGAGGAAGAAAGTAAGCATCAGCAGGCGAATGTGCATACCGTCCACATCGGCATCGGTAGCGATAATCACCTTATTATAGCGCAACTCATCCAAACCATCTTCGATATTCAGCGCCGATTGCAGACAATTGAACTCTTCGTTCTCGTAAACAACCGACTTACTCAATCCGTAAGAGTTAAGCGGTTTACCACGCAAAGAGAACACAGCTTGTGTGCGTACGTCGCGACTTAGCGTGATACTACCAGACGCAGAGAGACCCTCAGTGATGAAGATACTACTATCTTGACGCAAATCGTCCTCTGCATCCTTGGATGATTTGGTAGGTTTGGCATCATTGAAGTGGACTTGGCAGTCGCGTAGCTTAGGGTTGTTGAGGAGGTTCTTCTTCGCACGCTCACGTGCAAGTTTTGTGACACCAGCAATGGCTTTGCGCTCTTTCTCGGAGTCCTGAATCTTCTGCAACATCACTTCAGCAGAAGCAGGAGTCTTGTGCAGGTAGTTATCAAGCTGTTGCTTGATGAAATCGTTGACAAACTTATTGACCGACAATCCACCTTCAGGCGACATGTCTTTGGAACCCAATTTGACCTTGGTTTGACTTTCAAATACTGGTTCCGACACATTAATGGCAATAGCACCTACTACACCATTGCGGATGTCGCTCAGCTCTTGGTTCTTGTTAAAGAATTCCTTAATGGTACGTCCAATGGCCTCACGGAAAGCCGCTTGGTGAGTACCACCTTGGATGGTATGTTGGCCATTGACAAAGGAGTAGTACTCCTCGCCCGATTGGTTGGTATGAGTAAGCGCAATCTCAATATCCTCGCCCGCAATGTGGATGATTGGGTATAGTGGCTCAACAGTCATATTCTCTGTAAGAAGGTCAAATAGACCATTCTTGGAGATGTATTTCTTACCATTGTAAACGAGGGTCAGACCGGTATTAAGATACGCATAATTGCGCATCATGGTCTCAATAAAGTCGTTGCGGAAGTGATAGTTTTCAAACAATCCCTTAGAATTATCTGGCACAAACTCTATCATTGTACCACGCTTCTCGTTACCCGTATAGTCAATGATACCACTATCTTCCACCAAATGACCTTGTTTGAAAGCAATGCGACGAGTCTTGTCCTCGCGCCACACTTGCACAACAAACTCTAAACTCAAGGCATTGACGGCTTTGGTACCCACACCATTCAAGCCAACAGATTTCTTGAAAGCCTTAGTATCGTACTTACCACCCGTATTAAGAATAGACACGGCTTCCACCATTTTACCTAGTGGAATACCGCGTCCATAGTCGCGAACGCGAACGCGCTCGCCTAATGAAGCATCTGAGGCAGAAACAGGAGATACGCTCACCTCAATCACCTTGCCTTCGCTCATGCGAAACTCATCAATAGAATTGTCGATTGTCTCCTTGATGAGTACATAGATACCATCATCCGAGTGATTACCATCACCCAGTTTGCCGATATACATACCCGGACGACGGCGGATGTGTTCGCGGTCATCAAGGTGGACGATATTATCCTCGTTGTAGGTAGGGATTAGTTGTTCTGCCATAGATATATTTATTTTTTAGCGTCGATTTCTGTATCTACCAAGATACGTCCGCAGAGCTCGCAAACGATGATTTTCTTGCGGAGACGGATATCCAACTGACGTTGTGCAGGAATTTTGCTATGGCAACCACCGCAACTGTCACGCTCAATCTTCACGACAGCCAAACCATTGTGTGCATTTTTACGGATGCGGTGGAATGCTGTAACAAGACGATCCTCGATATGCTTCTCAAGATCAGCAGCGCGGAGCATCAGTTTCTCGGTTTGCTCTTTGGTCTCAGAGAGAATAGAATCCAACTCGTTGCGCTTTTGGTTGAGATCTACAGTACGATCTTCAATGTCAGTAACAGTCTTAGCCTTGTCAGCTTGACGCTCCTCGAGCTCGGCTTTGAATTTGCTAATCTTACGTTGTGAAGCTTCGATATCCAACTCTTGGTACTCAATCTCCTTGGTAAGGTTGTCGTACTCGCGGTTGTTACGCACGTTGTTTTGTTGTTCTTTGTAGCGAGAGATAGCAGCATTGGCATTCTCGATACGTACACGGTGGTCAGAGATACCTGTTTCGCACTCTTTGATGCCATTCTCAATATTGGTCAAACGAGTTTTAAGACCCTCGATCTCATCGCTCATATCCTTTACCTCTTGTGGAAGTTCACCTGCGAGGATACGCAACTCATCGATTTTGGAATCAACAGTTTGCAATTCGTACAATGCACGTAGTTTTTCTTCTACGGTCATGATTTTTTCTTCTTCTTTCTTTGCCATAATTGTATGTTTTAATATGATTATTCTATTTTGAAATTATGAAAATACTTTACTGGACTGGCATCTTGACTGGCTACGAAGGTGCGGATATGCGGAGAGAGCAACTGCTCGAACAATTCGCGCGTATAGTGCTCGCTCACCCAATGATCAAGGTCAATGATACCTATGCGATGTTGCGCAGTCTGCAATTCGTGGTATTTGAAATCAGCCGAAATGAAAACATCCGCTCCTTGTTCAATGGCATCCTCCATCAAGTCGGCTCCAGCACCTCCACAAAGTGCGATGGTTTGAACTTGCATATGATCTGTTGGGACGTATCGCAGACCTATGCCATCAGTCGTAAAGGCATCCGCAACGCGTTGCAATAATGCGGTAAAATTCATTGATTGAGGCAAAACACCTATCACACCTAATCCAGCAGAAGGATTCGCAGCCGAAGGTTGCAGGATACGATAATCAAGTATACCAATCTTCTCTGCCATGCGTCCGCTGACACCATTCAACCAACTATCCATAGAAGTATGTGATGAATAGATGGCAATGTGATGACGAATTGCTTTCTCCACACAGCGCTCTTGTGGAGTGGCACCAGTTAGATGCTTTAATCCATGAAACAATAGCGGGTGATGAGAAACAATCAAATCACACCCCATAGCAATAGCCTCATTGACGACAGACTCTGTAACATCTACCGTCAACAATGCTGCATGTATATCTGCATTGCGGTCGCCCACCTGCAGTCCCGAATTATCCCAAGTAGCTTGGTAACTCAAGGGAGCTACAGATTCTATGATATTGATAATATCCTGAAGGATCAACCTTTTTTAGCGCCCACTCCAGTACGAGCCGAAGAAGCCGCAGCTTTTTGCGTCTTCACTTGTGCTTTAGGAGCAGGTTTCTTAGTTTCTTGCTTCTTCTCTTCAATGGCAACCTCTTCGCCCTCCTCTTCGATGCTGAAATCAGTAATTCCTGCATTGATTAGGATATTGTACCATTGAATGAGTTTGCGAATATCGCTTGGATAAACGCGGTCACGATCAAAGTCTGGTAATACTTCGCCAAAGAAATCGCGCAATTGGTCATTGTCTGCTTTCTTTGGGTCAATAGTAGCTACCTTCAAACCCTCTTTCTCACCCAACTTAGTCAGCACTTCGCTGAGGGAAACATCCTCACCCATGGTATACATAGAGATTTCGCCCAATGAAACGATTTTATCACGTGCATAAGTGGGTACACGCTTGCCATCAAGCAACGACTCAACGATGAGCATGTTATTACCACGACTAACTAACTTGTAAAGACCTGGCTTACCAGTGATTGACAAAATATCTCTTAACATAATCTTGTATTTTTCTTATTATCTTACTGTAGGTAAAATACCGAGAAGTATTAAATCGGCTGCAAAATTACAACTTTTTTTGTATATATGCAAATTTTTGTGTACCTTTGCGCGAAATTTATGCGTCTCAAGAGTAATATCCATATTAAAAACCGTCGTGCTACCTTTGATTATGAGGTGTTGGATCGCTATGTAGCTGGTATTCAGTTGTTCGGCACAGAGATTAAATCTATCCGCGAAAGTAAAGCTTCGTTGGTAGATACTTATTGCCAATTTGTTGGTAATGAATTATGGGTAAAACAGATGCACATCGCAGAATATCGCTTTGGAAGTTATGCTAACCATGAAGCAAAACGCGATCGCAAACTACTAATGACAAAAAAAGAACTCCGCAAACTGCAACGCCAAGTACAAGATACAGGTAAGACCATCATACCTCTATGCCTATTTATCAACGATAAAGGGTTTGCAAAATTGGAGATTGCACTTTGTCAAGGTAAACACACATATGATAAACGTCAGTCGCTGCGTGCGGCAGATGACAAACGCGAATTGCAACGTGCAATGCGTGACGCACAAAGATAGCGACAGTTAACACCACAATGATATTCGGTGGTGATTTATCAATTGGTTTCTTTCAAAAAGAGCAAGTAATCTGCTACTGAAAATGGGTTGCTGAGCAACTCATTATTAGCTTCGGTGATACAAATGATTTGCACACCCAACGCTTGGAGTTTAGTTTTGAGATCGGCATTTTTATCTATCAAACTCTTGTACCATTCTGCTTCATCCAAGGATATAAAACCTGTAATTTGCAAGGCACTTTGCTCTTGCGTAAACATAGGGCGTTGTTTAAGGTCGAAGTCCTTGATCATGAACTGCGTGAAATTGAATAGTGCCACCTCGTAAAGCAAATCGTTGAGCAATTTCTCATCTTGAGGAATAATCATCAGCACCATAGCTGGCATGGCTCTTTCTGGATTAAACAGCAGGGTGGTATCCAATTGCTGCTCGGATTCTTCTAGCGTAGTACGACGCGATTGCAAAGAAGATGTAGAAGCATCTTGCTGACTTTCTGCTCCCTGTCCCATCAAAGCCAACATATCTTTACCCATCGCAGATAACTCGCTATCAGGATAGCGTGTTACCATGTCACGAAGCGAAGTAATAAATGCCTCTTGTCCATCGGTCTTAGCCACTGCTATGGCATTAAGGAAGAGGAAACGTGGCATCAATGGCGTAAGTGGGTAATGCTCTTCGGCATATGTAGTATTGGCCTTGACAGCAGCGAACTGGCTGGAGGTGTATGCACGATACGTTTGTTCATAGAGTGAATCTTGCTCCACCGCCATACGACGTAAACGGTCGAAATAATCAGGCTGACTTACGATGTACGCCTCGTTGGAATCGGGGAAACGTGAAAGAATCTCTGCCTTGTAATGCATAGCATCCGCAGTACGATTTTCCTTCAAGGCTGTAAGGTATTGCATGTAGAAGAGATCCAACAAACGAGGCTCATTTGGGAAACGATGCAAGAAATCTTGGAACGTCTCATCGCTCAATTGACGATCGCCAACCTCATCGCGATAGATGTAAACCATATTATACAACGCATCGGCAATGAGCTGGTTGGACTGCTGAATATCTGCTTCCGTGCGTGGAATTTGTTGGAGGTAGTACTCGGGCTTGTGGTTGTCGGTTTCCACAGGTACATTGGCTGCTAAAGCAGTAGAATCTAAAGCTATACTATCACTATCCAATTCTTCATCCCATTCGGAAGTATCGTCAAAAATGGACGAACTAGTAGCCTTACTCATACGGCGCCAATTGTCTTCTAAGGAACGATTACCCCATTGGGTACGGAAGGTCTGTTTGCCAGAGCGAAGAAGTTGGGGATTGTAGAAATACCATTGTCCTGCACCTGCCCCACCAAGCATATTGGCCGTATTGACACTGCGTGTACCAGAGTTGTTCTCTGCCTCGCGCTCGGCTTGTGCCAAACGCTCCTTCTCCTCTTCTTCAGCACGAATAAGTCGGGCTATAATGGAATCAACCACTACACGTTGTTCCACTTCGGATAAAGTGGCAAGATGCTGCAATGAATCTTGTAATTGTACCACAGTATATTCCACCACAAGTGCATCAAGCGTCTCCGATAGACGTTGGATACGCGCATAATCTTCGCTTTCAGCAGAAATGATTTGCAATGCCTCTTTGTAGTAGGGGCTAGCTAAGACATAATTACGCTGCTGATAATAGATATCCGCAGCTGTAATCAATACGTGTGCTTTGTTTAAACCATTTTCGGTACTTTTTTCGATGCCAAGTTCGTAGTATTTGAGGGCATTTGCAGTATCTTGTCTCAAAAGAAAAACATCACCAATGGCACCATAGAGTTGATCTAGTTTCTCTTTGTTTTTATCTTGTTTAGCCATCTTTTCCAAGGCTTTAACCGCAGCCTTGGGGTTGTCTTCCATTTGCGCTTGGCGAATACGTGCATTGAAGTCCATCTCATTAGATGGCTGCATCTTTAGCACTTTTTCGTAGGCCAATTGGGCATTCTTTTTATCATTTTGCATTTGGTACAACTGCCCTAACACAAATTGAAAACGAGGACGATTCTCTTTACGCTTCTCATTAGGCAGGGCGATCTTAATAAAAGGAATAGCCTCTTTATATTGTTTGGTTTTAAGCAAAATATCTGCACTAGCAGCAGCATAGAGAGGGGCATTTTTACGGCTGAGGTTTTCTATTTGCACTTTTGCCAACATATCTTCCGCTTCATACAGCCATCCCATTTCGGCATATGCTCGTGCGATCCACAATTGGCAACTTGCCACCATATCTACATCGTGGCTATAATGGCGAATGATATAGTTGAACGTACTGACACTACCAATAAAATCACCCTTATGAAACTCTGCCTTCGCCAATAGCATCCATGCGTTACCCATTTGATTGTTGAACTCCTCTTGCTCCAACCACGCAGCATATTCAGGATCTTTACGTTTTTTGTCGTGATCAACTTTCGGACGCGCTTTGATACTATGTAATTTGATACACTTGCGGCATTTTTCGATAGTTCGATCCATTTGAGAAGTAGCACTCTGTGCTGCCTCATGGTTGGATACGGGGTAAAGATTGAGGATGGTAGAATAATCATCTTCATTGGCTTCGCGAGTAGCTTCTTCGCCATCCTTGAATGCTAACTGACCATTGTAATAGATGTTATATTTTGTTTTTATTTGGTGGAAGGTACGAGTACTCCATGTGTTTTTTTGCGTGGAGCAAGACATGAGTACAACAGCCAACATCACCAATACTATATATATTTTATTTCTCCCCATAACTCGGTTAGTTTCAATGTGCAAAACAATATTGGGTGCAAAGGTACAAAATATTTACGATTTGACAAAGTCCAATAGACAATTTATTGTAAAAATATCAAAAACGGCTCAAATACATTACGGACACCCTAAAGGGAAACACCTAGATGGTAACCGAATGGTAAGCAGGTGGTAACGGAGTGGTTTCGAGAAAGAAAGCACTAAGAATCATCACAACTAATTACTTTAGCCCTTTGATATGGCTAGGAGCAGGAACAAAATCCTTGAGATAGAATGGCTCATAATATGCCATTTGCTTCACATCCAACGATGTAGCCTTTTCTGCCAATTTGCCCATATATTGGGCTTGCGGGTGGATATTGGCAATGAAATGTGCGTTGGGTGATGTAATGATCGATTGGCATTTCTCAGCACCATTGCCAAAGAAATAGATTGTTTGCTCGCTCAACTCCTCGGCAAATGATTGTTCGTCAATTACTTTAGCAACAATATCGGTAGTCTGTTGCAAAGTGTCGGGATGATACATCGCCGTATATACTTCCATTCGACGAGCATCCAACATTGGACAGAGGCAATGAGATGATGAAGGAAGAAGGTGAGAAGGGATAGAGGCACAGAGGATTTGCAACGTATCCACAGGTATTAAAGGGATATTCATACCATAGCAAAGACCTTTGGCAATACTCGTACCTATGCGGAGACCCGTATAGCTTCCTGGCCCTTGCGATAGAGCAACTGCATCCAATTGCCAACCTTCCTCACGCGCCACTTGGAGCAACTGCTCAATAAATACCGGTAACTCGCTAGCATGATTAGCACCTAACAAATTCTCTCTATTAGCTACTACAACATCATCTTTGCAGATTGCTGCAGAACAGCAGGATGTTGATGTTTCAATACACAATATATTCATCTTGTTGTAAAAGCGCTTATAGTTGCGTCATTAATTAAAAATCTATACTTATTTTGAATTTCCGCATATCACGATTGAGAATGATTGCGGCTAATACAGCTGCTAGCGCATCGCATATTGGCAAACTCCACCAAACACCCCAAATAGGTGTGAAATTGAGCATTTGAAATAGCAATGGCAGGAGTAATATACATGGTATAAGGAATATTACCTGACGTGTTAAGCTCAAAAAGATTGCTTTACCTGACATGCCAATGGAGGTGTAGAAGTTGCCCACCACCATCGGGAAACCAACCATCACCATCGTGCACAACATCACTCGGGCAGGCGCAATGGATTGCGCAATTAATAGTTCATCATGCGTAAACAAGCGAATAAATCCTTCAGGCCAAATCAATCCAAATAGCCACAATACGCCCATCACACATGTAGCACACATCGCTGTCAGTTTCAGCGCACGCACCATGCGGCCAAAGAGTTTCGCACCATAATTATAGCCCACGATAGGTTGCATACCTTGGTTCAAACCCATCACCACCATTGCGAAGAAGAACATAAATCGATTGGTTATACCAAATGTAGCAATCGCCATATCACCGCCATAGCGCTTGAGTTGGTTGTTGAGCACAATCACCACAAAGCATGAAGCCATATGCATCAAGAAAGGCGCAGTGCCAATACCCAACGCACGCATGGTGATATCTCGCTTTAGACGCCATATGCCACGATGAAAATAGATAACTTCCTTCGGATTAAGGAATATAACCAACTCGATAATTACTGACACCAACTGCGAAATCATGGTAGCCAACGCTGCACCTCGAACCCCCATATCCAATACAAAGATAAAAATAGGGTCAAGGATGATATTCACAACCACAGCTAGAATAGTAGCATACATCGCAATTTTAGGGTGTCCGATGGAGCGCAACATACTATTCAGTCCGTAGTAGATATGCGTCAATATGTTGCCCCATAGAATAATCTCCATATATTCGCGGGCATAAGCAATGGTCACATCGCTCGCACCAAAAGCATACAAAATAGGATCTAACCAATATAGTCCAACAGCCATCACCAACGCACCCAATAGTACATTCAGCAATATCACATTTGCCAACACATCATTGGCGGAACGATAGTCTTTTTCTCCCAACTTGATTGCCACCAACGAACTCGCTCCTACTCCTACCAATGTGCCGAAAGCCGCGCAGATATCCATAAAAGGTTTAGCTACTGTCAAGCCCGACAATGCCATCGCACCCACACCATGTCCGATGAAAATTGAGTCCACCATGTTGTATAGCGAACTCGCAGTCATCGCAATGATGCCTGGCAACGCATATTTCATAAGCAAACTGCGTATGGACTGCGTGCCTAACTCGGTTATCTTAGGTGCTGACATATGGATTCAAACATTTGTGATGCGGGATGTCCGTCTTGCAATGCGATAGGTGTACCCTCATCGCCACCTTCGCGGATGGATTGTACTAACGGTATCTGTCCTAATAATGGGATTTTCAACTCTTCTGCCAATTGTTTACCGCCATCCTTGCCAAATATATAATAACGATTATTGGGCAACTCCGCAGGAGTAAACCATGCCATATTCTCCACCAATCCAAGTACAGGCACATTGATCTTTTCGTTGAGGAACATATCCACTCCCTTGCGCGCATCGACCAATGCCACAGGCTGAGGAGTCGTCACTACGATAGCACCTGTGAGATGGAGGTGCTGTACCAAAGTAAGGTGAATATCGCTGGTTCCAGGAGGAAGGTCAATGAGGAAATAATCCAATTCACCCCAATTGGCATCTTGAATCAATTGTTTAATCGCATTGCTTGCCATACCACCGCGCCAAACAACGGCTTGTTGCGGGTCAACAAAAAAACCTATTGACAGCATCTTCACACCATATTGCTCAATCGGTTCTATGAGATTGCGACCATTGACAGGTGTAGAAACAGGGCGACAACCCTCGGTGTGGAACATCTTTGGAATGGATGGCCCGTGGATGTCGGCATCCAATAAACCAACCTTGTAGCCCATCTTTGCCAATGTGATTGCAAGATTAGCAGAGATGGTGGACTTACCCACACCACCCTTGCCAGAGTGAATAGCTATGACCTGTGCCGCACGCAAGTTCTCTACAGAATCGGCTTTGGGTACCATATTTTGCTTGATGAACTTGGTATGGATATGTACTGCCGCATTCTCATCCACATAGGTATGAATAGCCGTTTCAGCAGCTTTCACCACCGACTTGCGAAATGGGTCATTATCTTTTTCGAATATCAGCGAGAATGATACCTCTAACCCCGAGATACGAATATCGTCCTCGAGCATACCGCTCTCAATCAGATTTTTGCCTGTGCCTGGGTAGCGCACATGCTGAAGGGCATCAATTATTTGTTGAGGATACATAGTTTCTTCCGTATGAACGATAAGTGTCTTTTTCGATGTCAATATCTGGTTCGATGAGATTATCGCAATGCGACAATTCCCAACGTAAGTATTTGATAGTCAAACCACGGTCAAGCCATTGGTGCTCATAGTGTGTTTGCAAACTACGAGCTTCATCAATATCGGCAGTCGCCTGCGCAGCGTATAAATCATCCGTGTCCACCAGCAACGGATAGTTATTCTCCTTTACCATTGCTTGCGTATAGGTATAAAGGAATGGACTATCTGTTTTGAGGTGGATAAGACCATTGGGTTGCAAGAGCTGAGCATATCGTAGCATAAAATACGTTGATGTCAAGCGCTTGGTTGCCTTTTTCATCTGTGGATCTGGGAAAGTGATCCATATCTCAGCCACCTCATTGGGAGCAAAGAAGTGGGTAAGTAATTCGATGTTGGTACGAAGAAATGCAACATTCTGCATACCTGCCAATTCTGCTTGCTTGGCACCAGCCCACATACGAGCGCCTTTGATATCAATGCCGATATAATTCTTATTCGGATAACGTGCTGCCAAACCCACAGTGTATTCTCCACGACCACAGCCTAGTTCGAGCACAATCGGATTGGAGTTATGAAAATACTCCTCATGCCATTTACCACGCATGGCTGCTACAGGATTTCCCTCCACCATCTCTCGTGCTCCGCATTGAAAGACGTTGTGGAATGTTTCCATCTCTGCAAATTTCTTCAGTTTATTCTTGCCCATTCCTATATAGCATTTAATAAAGTTAAGGTTTCTTGATTACTTTCAGTCCAACATCTGTGATTCCACGCAACTGGTCTTCACGCATACCTTGTCGTATCGCTATCGTATATTGACCTGCCGTCAATGCAACATTCTCCAGATATAACAAAGGCAGTTCGTGGAGCTGCATACCTGCACCATACCATTCGCCGCGCTCATTAGCCAAGAAACTCTCTATGGTATCACGATGTAATAATAGAGAATCTTGCTTTACATCTACAAATAGCCATAGATTTTGATAAGGATATCGCTCGGTGTGACGCACAATGATTTGCACCTCATACCCACCCATTGTATCCGCAATGATAGGCTCAAATAGTAACACCGAATCAGCATCCCAACCCGATGCGGGAAGTGAGTTAAACTCATCATATACTACTCCCTGCTGACAGCCCATCAACAGTACACTAATCAGCGCGAGAAGAAGAACCTTTTTCATTATTGCGGTGTGAATTATTTCGACGATCATTGTTTCTTCCACCACGATGACCACCATTGTTTTTGTTATTCTTTTTCTTATCGAAACGCGTTAAATCATCTTGTCCAACCACATTTTGATAATCTGTTTCCACTATGGCAACAGCAGATTGATTACCTCCCAGATTTAACGGTTTTTCTCCGCGACGATTCTTCTCGATAATCTCACGAGCCTTTGCTGCCGTGATTGTCTCAAGGTTAGCAGGATGACGTTGATCTGTAGAATATGTTACTTCCCCTTTGAGAGGGTCAGAAGAGAAGAAATAGTAGGTAGCATCCTTGGTTTCCAAAGGCACATTACGTGGCGGAAGGTTCTTCACGGCCTCTTCGTAAACAGGCACTTCGTAGTTGAGACAGCACTTCAATTTTGCACATTGACCTGCTAATTTCTGCGGATTCAACGAGATATTTTGAATACGAGCTGCATTGGTTCCCACCGAAGAAAACTGTGTCATCCAAGTTGAGCAACAGAGCTCTCTACCACATGGTCCCGTTCCACCAATACGTCCTGCCTCTTGACGAGCACCAATCTGCTTCATCTCAATACGAATGCGGAAAGTCTCAGCATATACCTTGATCAATTGACGAAAATCCACACGTCCATCTGCAATATAATAGAATATTGCCTTTGATCCATCACCTTGGTATTCCACATCTCCAATCTTCATCTCCAACCCCAATGACTTGGCCAATTGGCGCGATTTGATCATCGTTTCTTGCTCTTTGGAATGTGCTTCTGCTGCGCGAACCAAGTCTTCCTCTGTAGCAACGCGCAAGATGTTACGAATCTCATAACGCTCTGTATTGATATGATTCTTCTTGATTTGAACAGGCACCAACCTTCCTATCAAAACAACCTCACCAAGGTCAGTTCCAGGATTAGCCTCTACCACAACCTTCACTCCTTTTTCAAGAGGCAAGTTATTGCTGTTATGGTAATATCCTTTTCGGGTATTTTTGAATTGCACCTCCACCAAATCACCTTCCTCACCCGTATGAGGGACATCACTCAACCAATCCACTACAGGCAACATATGTTTGGGATTATGATTGACTGCCTTCTTCGTGATATGGCATGAACCATTGTCTATTGTGAAATCTTCTTTCATATATTATTACTTTACAAGTACTATCATTTGCAAACAAAGATCAAAAAATATGATTTTCGCATTGCCATTTTGTGCTATTTGTTGTTCAGCTTTGCCGAGCTCGTTCATCATCTTTTCCACATTTCCATCGTGAATAAATGGTGCAAACTTCGTAGAGAACTCTTGCTCTTTTTTAGTTTGATAATTCATTGATGAGCAATGGAAATTGTATATATAATTCTCACGGATTTGACGTTGGGCATACTGCAAAAATGCTTTTTGCTTCTCCCTACCTACCTTGCCATCTGCCATATCATTACTCCATTGACGAAGTTTGAGCAATGCACTATAATCTTTCTTTTGTCCCACCAACCATGCATTGCGCATTAATGCCACAAAATCATCGAAATAAGTTTGGTTATCTTCGCTTTCGCTCATCATTTTTAGAGCCGTAAGATAACTACCATTCGCCATATGCGCAATAGTGCGGGCATCCTCTGTATCAAGCCACGCGTATTCTTTTTGCAACCCAGCAGCAATGGTTTCTTCACTCAAGCGTGGTACTCTTACCTCTTGCACACGCGA
Organism: Paludibacteraceae bacterium; assembly: GCA_045132415.1. Classification (GTDB taxonomy): domain Bacteria; phylum Bacteroidota; class Bacteroidia; order Bacteroidales; family Paludibacteraceae; genus Colicola. The sequence goes on from JBGUSG010000002.1 coordinate 72,676, forward strand.
TAATATAGTACTGAGAAGCTGTTCAGGGTGTTCACTCACGAGTAGGAATAGGGTCATTGTAGGAGGCTCTTCAAGAAGTTTAAGCAGTTTATTCGCACACGTGGCATTCATTTTCTCTGGTTGCCAAATGAGCATAATTTTATATCCACCAGAAAAACTCTTGAGCGAGAGTTTGCGAAGTATCTCACTACTCTCTTTCTCATAGATCATTCCCTGCTTTGTTTCCACTCCCATCACACGATACCAATCGTCCAAATCAAAATACTTATGCTCAGCTACAAGTCCTCTCCACTTATCAGCATAAGCATCACACACATCGCCCTCATCACCTTTAACAATAGGGAATGCAAAATGCAAATCAGGATGTTGTAATTTGTTAAATTGTATGCATGTTGGGCATGTACCACAAGAATCATGCTCCGTACGATTAGGACATGCAATATACTGCGCATACGCAAGCGCCAATGCCAGTTTACCCACACCAGCAGGTCCCGCAAACAACTGCGCATGCGGAATACGCCCTTCGCGCACCGCCTGACGTAGTTGATTCTTCTCGTTTTCTTGCCCTATTATGTCACAAAATTGCATAGTTACACAAATTAGCCTACAAAGGTACAACAAAAAAAGGACAAATGCAAGAAAAACGAGCAAAAGTTTATTTTGATCTCATTTTTCTTATTGTATAGAATAAACTTATGCCTTACATATTCCCATTCATTTTTCATATTATATCACGATTTATCCTATGATACACCCCTGTCTTTCCGCTATCAATTACGTACCATATACGTAGGATATACGTAACATATACGTAAGATATACGTAGGATAATCGAGTTGTTAACCTGAGAATACCGAAGAATAATGCTGAAATGTACCTAAAGATATGTACAAAAAAAGACAACCACCAAAGTGATTGTCTTGTGGTCCTGCTTGGGCTTGAACCAAGGACCCCCTGATTATGAGTCAGGTGCTACTAACCAACTGAGCTACAGGACCCCGCGCGTAAAGTGCGCCAACTAAAATGTTCTAAATATTGCCTTGAATTAAGGAATTACCAATTCTTGACCAGCTTGTACCTTATCTGGACTTGGCAACACATTCTTGTTTGCCTCATAGATACATGTCCAACGAGATGCATCGCCATACTCAACCTTAGCAATCATAGACAAGGTCATGCCTTCTTCTACAATGATTGTCTTTAATGAGGTATTTTTACAAGCAGAAGCCTCTTCTTTTGCTGCGGTCTCTTGTGAAATGGTCTCAAATTCCTCCTTAGTCACAAGGCGAATCTCTACGCGACGATTAGGTGCATAAGCTCCCTTGCTGCGCTTACCTTCAATAATACCACCACTATAGCCTACAACTCGCTCTGCTGCCACTCCATACTCACCCTTCAACTCCTCTGTCACTGTGTTCACACGTGCAGTAGTCAACTTCTTATTATACTCTACTGAACCTGTATTATCGCCATAACCAACAACTTCTGCATACAATTCCTCGTTAGCATTTAGTTGAGCTGCTGCTTGTTGTACAGCCTTCAATGCATCATTGCTCAAATCAGATTTATTAAGATCAAAGTACGCATAGAACACATTGTTAGCCACCATTGTAGGAGCCACCTCCTCTTTTACAACAACTGTATCAAACACTACAATCGTATCGCGCTTACGCTCTTCACTAACAAGCACTTGTTGTACGATAGGAGCCACTTGTTCAACCACATCATCTCGAACTTGAGTCATATAGTGCAAGTCATAGTCTTGGTTCAAAGCATGTGGTTTATTCTTTGTACCTAACTTATAACGAACAGACAACATCACATCTGCTATACCATCGTTGCTTGTACCTTTAGTCATTCCATCCCAAGCATCTTCTGTAATAGAGTAAGAATAAAGTCCTTTCAAACTCAAAGAAACACTCTTAGATACATTAAACATAAATTCTGCACCCATCGTCACGATTGGAACACAACGTGCTTCTTTTATTGTTTGATCAAGAGCACTAATTCCCAAACCACCGCCAGCAATCACATTGAGTGCAAAAATCTTGCTTGGTTGATAAGGACGCCATACATTGAACGCATCAAATGTGAGGAACGCATGTGCACGGTGCATCTGACCATTAAGAAGTTCTACGTCATCAGCAGCTGACTTTACTTGGTGCATAGAAAACATGTATTCTGCACCAATACCCCATACTGTATTGAAGTTATACACAAAACCCAAACCAACAGTAGGACCATAGATTTTCTTACCAATATCACCTTTTCCAAAATCACCATCAAAAAGGTTACCACCTGCATCCAAGAACAAACTCCAATTAGCCGTATTTGGCTTAGCAAGAACTATGGTATTCGCCTCATTATTTGACACCACTTGGGTTGTATCGTTATTAGCATATAAACTTTGAGCTACACACAAAACCATACCACAAACTATTGCAGTACATTTTACAAATTGGGCACTTAATGTGCCTTTTAAAAATGATGTTTTCATATCGTTTTGTCAAAATTTGGCTGCAAAGGTACGATATTTTTTTGAATCCACAAAGAAAATCAAGAAAAAAAACGCTTTTTTTGTCTTTTTGTTGCAAATATGCAAAGATTTTGGTAACTTTGCAGGCTCAAAGAAGCGAAAAATATTAAAATTCAACGAAATATATTGATACTTATCCAATTATGGAGATTTTACAACAAATGTTAAAACGTGCGCAAGCTAATCCGCAGCGCATCGTATTGCCCGAAGGCGATGAACCTCGCACTTTGGAGGCGGCAAATATTCTTTTGAAAGACAAGATTGCTAATCTTATTCTCATCGGTAACCCTGCAGTCATCCAACAAATGGCAGCGGAGAAAGGGTACGAGTATATCAAAGAAGCAAAAATCGTTGATCCCCTCAACGATCCTAAAATGCCAGAGTATGCCAATCTGCTTTTTGAACTTCGTAAGGCTAAAGGTATGACCATCGAACAAGCTACCGAGAAAGTGAAAGACCCACTCTACTTAGGATGCTTGATGATTAAGAATGGTGATGCTGACGGCGAGTTGGCAGGTGCACGTGGTACTACTGCTGACACTATCCGTCCTGCATTCCAGATTCTCAAGACACGTCCAGGCGTACATATCGTATCAGGTGCATTCTTGATGTTCACTCCTGCTAAGCACCTGGGCGAAAACGGTTTCCTCGTGTTTGCAGACTGCGCTGTCAACCCATGTCCTAATGCGCAAGAGTTGGCAGAGATAGCAGTAACAACCGCAGAAACTGCTAAAGCGCTTGGAGGTATTGAACCACGCGTAGCAATGCTTAGCTTCTCATCAAAGGGTAGCGCAAAGCATGAGTTAGTGGATAAAGTTACAGAGGCTACTCGCATTGCACATGAGATGGCACCAAACTTGGCTTTAGATGGCGAATTGCAATTGGATGCCGCATTAGTAGAGAGTGTAGGCGCACAAAAAGCACCAGGCTCACCAGTAGCTGGTAAAGCCAATGTACTTGTTTTCCCTGACCTGCAAGCTGGTAATATCGGCTACAAGTTGGTAGAGCGTTTCTCTGGCGCAGATGCGGTAGGACCGATCTTACAAGGTATTGCAGCACCAGTTAATGACCTCAGTCGTGGTTGCAAGGTACAAGATATCGTGCAAATGGTTATCATTACTGCCAATCAGGCAATTGGTGCAAAAGAAATGTAATTAATCTAATATTCATCATAAAAACACACAAAAGACATGAAAGTACTTGTATTGAACTGTGGTAGCAGTAGTATTAAGTATAAACTTTTTAACATGGACACCCATACCGTAATGGTACAAGGTGGTGTTGAGAAGATTGGTTTGCCTGATTCGTTCTTGCAAATTAAATTATCAAATGGAGAAAAAGTAAAAATCGAGCAACCTATGCCAGAACACACCGTAGGTATTCAATTGATTTTGAATAGTCTGGTAGATAAACAAATCGGTTGCATTGCTTCTCTTGAGGAGATTCAAGCCGTAGGTCATCGAGTTGTGCACGGAGGCGAAAAATTCAACAAGTCTGTACTCATCACTCCAGAAGTAAAGGAGATGATTGTAAAATGCGTAGAGTTAGCTCCACTCCACAACCCTGCTAACCTCAAGGGTATTGAAGCTATTGAGACTGCTCTCCCTGGTGTACCACAAGTGGCTGTCTTTGACACTGCTTTCCACCAAACCATGCCTGATGAGGCATATATGTATGCTATACCATACGAGTTATATGAAAAGTATGCTATCCGTCGCTACGGCTTCCATGGTACTTCACACCGCTATGTATCTGCGCGCGTGTGCGAGTATTTAGGTATTGATCCTAATACCACCAAGGTAATCACCGCACATATTGGTAATGGTGGTAGTTGTACTGCGGTGTTGAATGGCAAGTCTGTAGACACTTCTATGGGATTGACTCCACTCGAAGGCCTAATGATGGGCACTCGTGCTGGTGATATGGACCTTGGAGCCGCTACGTATATTATGGAGAAAGAGAATCTATCTACTACTGAATTCTCTAATCTTATGAATAAGAAATCAGGATTGTTGGGTGTGAGTGGAGTGTCAAGTGATGCTCGCGACATTGAGAATGCAGTACAAGCAGGCAATGAGCGCGCGGATTTAGCACGTCGCATATTTATTTATCGAGTAAAGAAGTATATTGGTGCTTATGCTGCCGCTATGAATGGTGTAGATGTCATTGTCTTTACTGGTGGTATAGGTGAGAATGACGCATATATTCGTGCTGAAGTAACGAAAGGACTCACCTATCTTGGCATAGATTTTGACGAAAGCAAGAATGCTGTACGTGGAGAAGAAGCTATTCTTACAACTCCCGAGAGCAAGGTAAAGGTTTGCATTATCCCTACCGACGAGGAATGGATGATTGCATCAGATACCCAAGCACTGATTTAACTATAACCCGCAAGGTTCGACAATGGTCGGACCTTGCATATAAAAACTACAACTGAACCTTGAAACCCATTATTTATCAGTTGCTACCTCGTACGTTTACCAACTATAATGAGACACGTCGTCATGGAGGTAGCATGCAAGAAAATGGCTGTGGTACGCTGAATGCGATCACGCCGAAGGCGTTACACGCCATACATGACTTAGGTGCTACACACGTGTGGTACACAGGTGTCATACGTCATGCTACTGCACAATACAATACGCCAAGCATTGTCAAAGGTTTGGCAGGAAGTCCTTATGCCATAACTGATTACTACGATGTACATCCTGACTTATGCGAGGATAAGCATCGTCGTATGAAGGAGTTTACCGATTTAGTAGAACGTACTCATAAGGCAGATATGGGCGTGATTATCGACTTTGTACCTAACCACGTATCCCGCGAGTATCACTCTACTGCTCACCCTCGTGGAGTAGTGGATTTGGGTGCAAATGATAATCCCGATTGGGCATTCTCGCCACTCAACAACTTCTACTATATGCCTGGTCAGAAGTTTGCTCCTTATTTCGATATTAAGGGATATGAGGAATATCCTGCTCGTGCTACAGGTAACGATTGCTTTGTGGCTACACCATCCATCAACGACTGGTATGAGACCGTGAAACTCAACTATGGTGTCTTCTACCAAGGTGGTGGAGAAAAGCAATTTGATCCCATCCCTGATACATGGCACAAGATGCTGCATATCTTGCTCTTCTGGGCAGGTAAGCAGGTTGATGGTTTCCGTTGCGACATGGCGGAGATGGTGCCTCGTGAGTTTTGGGCATGGGCGATTGAGCAAGTCAAGAAGGAATACCCAAATATCCTGTTCATTGCGGAGGTCTATAACCCTCATCTTTATCGCGACTATTTGGCTGCGGGCTTTGATTACCTCTACGACAAGGTGGGTATGTACGACTACCTACGCGGTGTAACCAGCAAGAATTGGGCTGCGGAGGGTATCACGATGCAATGGCAATCGGTGGACGATATTCGTGACCGTATGCTCTATTTCCTAGAGAACCACGATGAGCAGCGCATCGCTAGTGGCTTCTTCTGCGGACGCGGTATGTGTGCTGAGCCTGCTATGATTGTAGCTGCTACTTTGGGCACTAATCCTGTGATGGTATATGCCGGACAGGAGTTGGGCGAGAAGGGTATGGATGCTGAAGGCTTCTCAGGCATGGACGGACGTACAACAATCTTTGACTATTGGGGCGTGAAATCCCTGCAAGCGTGGGCTAACCATGGTAAGTTTGATGGTGCTAATCTGGATGAGGAGCAAAAGACACTACGTACATTCTACCGCCAACTATTACGTGTAGCACGAAGCGAGAAAGCCATCACCATGGGTGATATGTACGACTTGACTTATGCGCAAACTGAGGGTTTCAACAAGCACGAGCAATACACGTTTATCCGCAAGTATAAGAAGCAAACGATATTGGTTATTCTGAATTTCGATGACCGTCAAGTGGATATGCAGGTGCGTATTCCACAAGAGGCATTTGAGCATTTGCAACTCGAGACGCAATCAGAGGCAAAGGCGAAAGACTTGCTCACAGGTACGGAATATACTTTCCCATTGACCCCTCATACTCCTATTTGCATGACGCTTCCTGCTTGGAAGGGTGTTATGTTAAAGATTAAAGGTTAAAAGATATGAAACAATTGGCAGAGATTATCAAACCTTATCTTCAGTTGCTTCGAGTAGGCAATCTTACTTTTGTGGCTATCCTGCTCTACGTCATGGAAAAGTGGGTGGCAACACCTTTGCTCCAACTAGAGCAATTTGGTGAACTTATGCCTTGGTGGATATTAACATTGCTGATCGTGAGTGTGGTAGGTATCGCTGCGGGGGGATATGTAATCAACGATTACTTCGACGTCAAAATCGACCGTATCAATCGTCCAGATAACTTAGTTGTAACCCGCATCATCTCACGTGATGCAGCCATGAATCTATTCTATGGTCTCACGGCAGTAGGCGTGATTGCTGGTACGGTAGTGGCATGGTGGGCGCATAGTTGGACGTTACTATTCACATATGTAGTTATCCCAGGACTATTGTGGTTCTACTCTGCCAGCTACAAACGCATGTTTCTCATTGGCAATCTAGTCGTAGCGTTTGCTTCAGCTATTGTACCATTACTGGTAGCAATAGCCAATGCTGACTATTTGCACCATCTCTACCAAAACGCATTGGCTTATTCCCCTATTGTAGGTGAGTTGTATGTCTGGACAGGTGGTTTTGCTGCATTTGCATTTCTGCTCACATGGGTGCGCGAGATAGTGAAGGATATAGAGGATATAGAGGGTGACCGCGAAATGGAATGTCGCACTCTTCCTATCGTGTGGGGCGATAAAGTAGCTAAGATTATTGCTACCATTTTGCTTGTGGTCATTGCTACTTTGATAGTATACATACTATTCGCCGTCTTACCTTTCTCGCATGAATGGAAATCCTTGCCTACGCGCTACGTAGTGTTTGGTTTGATTGTACCTATCCTATGCTCTATTGTCTTGCTTTGGGCAGCAAACAACCGCACAGAATATCACCGTGTACAAACGATTATCAAGTTCGCTATGTTCATGGGTATGCTTTTCTCCTATGTGATTGCCACTAACCTTTAATACTTTTGAAACAAGCGCGTAGCGCATGAAACTTTTGAATCCAAATATCATCTTGGGCTCTCAAAGCCCTCGCCGTCGCGAACTGATGGCGGGTTTAGATATCCCATTCTCTTGCGTCACTATTGATGCAGATGAGTCTTACCCTACTTATCTTCAAGCGGGGGATATACCTCTGTATATTTCGCGCGCAAAGGCGCGCGCATACGCGAGTGAACTTCGAGAGAATGACTTGCTTATTACATCCGATACGATCGTTTGGCTCAATGGCGAGATGCTAGGAAAGCCACAAGACGAAGCTGATGCTAAAGCCATGCTTTCCCGCCTCAGTGGCCAAACCCATGAGGTATATACCGCAGTATGTTTTGCAGATATGAACGGCGAACTAGAAACTTTAGTGGATTGTACTAAAGTCACATTCAAGACGCTATCAGAGGAAGAAATTAACTACTACGTAACCAAGTACCACCCGCTCGATAAAGCGGGTGCATATGGTGTACAAGAGTGGATCGGTTATGTGGGCGTTACGCGTATGGAAGGCTCTTATTTCAATGTCATGGGTTTCCCTATCTCCCGTGTCTATGACGCTCTTCAGCAACTAGGTGTTTTTTAACAATACTCACTTCGCTCACTTTATCCTCTTACAAGTTAATTAGAGATGATTACAATTCGCAGAGCGGAAATAAAGGATGTAGCATATATCGCCGAAGGAATCTTTAATGCGTTTTTATTAGAAGACAATGCAATAGTATTGGAGAATCGCATTGGAGATGGCAGCATTCCATTGAGAGAAAAATGGATGGAGATATTGACAGGTGTATGCGCGCAGGCAGATACACATTATAGTTATACCAATACATTTATTGCCGAATTAGACGGAGAAATAGCCGGAATGATGATAGCAGTAGATGGCAGAAACTACCGATTTCAACGAGAAAAAATGTATCCACAGTTGAAATCGCTATTTGATATTGCATTTGGTATGGGGTGGGAAGATATGGAAGATGAAGCAAAGCTAGGAGAGTTCTATATCGACAGTTTGTCGGTATCTCAAATGTATAGGAATCGTGGTGTGGGAACCGCATTGATAGAACATGCGAAACTGCAAGCCAAAGCACTCGGAATAGAACGAGTAACACTAGCAGTAGAGCCGATGAATTCGGCAAAAATACTGTATCAACGTATGGGATTTGAGTTTGAAAGAGAAATAGTAATCTTCAATGAAGTGTATCACTTGTATGTGAATGGACTAGAATACTTAACAGCGAATGAAGTAAATCAAACGAAATTTTTATAAAAAATTTGCATAATCCAGTAAAAACTACTACTTTTGCAAGAAATTGGGAAAAAAATGGAATATAGATATACGATAACGAACGACCCTAAAAAGGGGATATTGCTGATCAATGCGCAGGGTGATGAGGTTGCTGCAACCGATATTTTGGATAAGTGTAGTTCGGCACGCGTATTCGCTTTCGATGGCAAGATGGGAGCAGGTAAAACCACTTTCATCAAACATCTATGCGAAACTATGGGTACAAAAGATGTAGTGAATAGTCCGACATTTGCAATTGTTAATGTGTATGAGATAGCAAGCAGTGAAGAAGTTTATCACTTTGATTGTTACCGAATCAAGGATATTCGAGAGGCATTGGATATGGGTACTGAAGAATATCTATACTCGGGGAATTACTGCTTTATTGAGTGGGCAGAGATGATTGAGCCATTGCTGCCAGAAGATACCATCTGGGTGAAAATTGAAGTGGAAGAAAATGGAGAGAGAAGTTTGAGTTTTGATGCGTAAGTGGTTGTGCATATTGTTTTTATCGATTGGTTTTCAGTCAATTGCCCTATCTGACGATTGGATTATTGAGCATGAGAATGTGCTTAGCATTCGATATGGCGGTATGTGGCAGCAAGATCAATATCTGAGTCCCCTACTCTATTCGGGGCATCAAATTGGAATAAGTAATGAGTGGTGGCAAGGTTTTAAGCAGGATAACACGAAACACTGGCAGCATGTGGGACAAGCATATATCACAGGCGGAATGGCATATAGTGAACGTATGAACAACCTGATATATTCCGTTGGTTTACAAGGTGGTTGGGGTGCGCAATATGTTTGGAAATGGAAAGAATTGGGGTTACAAGCATTAGTAGGTCCATACTTAGATGTGGAGTTATTTGGTAAGATGCACGCATCGAATGTAAACAAACCCTACTCGATGGATTTGGCGGTAAATATGTGTGCGATGGGCGGTGTGAGTTGGGCGTTCAAAGCGAAAAAAACGAGCTATCGATTGCGTTATTTGGCGCGTTTTAATGTATTAGGAATGGATTATATACCTGATTATTGGCATTCGTATTTCGAGATGGGTGAAGGAATTTTGGGCGATTTTCGTTGTGCAGGACTTTGGAATCATAGGCATTTAAAACACGAATTGACATTCGATATGCAGTTTGTTCGCTCTACTTGGCGCGTTGGAATAGCACATGAATATTTGGAATATGGAACAACAGAAATGATGTTCTCACGTGAAATGGTGAGTGCTGTGGTGGGGTGCGTATGGCAATATAAGATAAATCCTGCAAAATCATTTGTGGCATGGTAAAGAAGTGCAAGACATATCGTGTAGTATGCATAGGCTATTGGTTATTGGCAATAGCATTGAGCAGTTGCACATATCCGTTTGATGAGCAAAAAGATAATACACCGCTAAACAATTTTGAGGCATTGTGGCAGATTATTGATGAGAAGTATTGTTTGTTTGACGATAAAAAGATAAATTGGGATTCGGTTAAAACGGCTTATTATCAACGATTTGACACAATGAAAATTGTGGAATATGAAGATAATTATCGATTCTTTGATGGACTGGAAGAAATGTTGAATGAGTTGGAAGATGGGCATGTGAATCTGTATTCACCGTTCGACATTTCGGTGTGCAGCCAATGGTATGAGGGATACCCCACAAACTTCGATTTGGAGATATTGACTAAGTACTATTTGAAAGATTATAGGCGTGCTAACGGACTGAATTACTGCAGGATAGACAAAGATAGCATTGGGTATGTATATTATGGTTCGTTCTCGGATGGTTTTTCGTTAACGAACTGGTTGGCGGTGCTAAACTATTTCGCAAAATGCCGAGGCATCGTATTGGATGTGCGCAATAATGGTGGCGGAAGCATGGAAAATGCCTATCGATTGGCTGCTCCATTCTTTACAAAAGATACTGTAGTGGGCTATTGGCAACATAAGTCGGGTCCTGGTCATGAGGATTTCTCGAAGTTTGAACCCATGAGGATAAACGAAAGCAAAGGATATTGGAGACGGCCTGTGGTGGTGCTGTGCAATAGGCGGAGTTATTCGGCAGCGAACTTCTTTGTGAGTATAATGCGCTATGCGGATAACTGCCTGATACTAGGTGGAATAAGTGGAGGCGGTGGTGGTATGCCGATGAGTTATGAGTTACCTAATGGATGGATGGTACGCTTCTCGAGTGTGAAAATGTATGATAGAGATCGCGTCAGTATTGAGGCAGGAATAAAACCACATCTATTAGTGAATCAGCACTCCGAGGATAAAGATGATCTAATAGAAGAGGCTGTGAGATTGATAAATTCGGCATACGAGAAGAAGTAAGAATATGATAGAAGTAAAAAACATACACAAATCGTTTGGCACACTCGAAGTGCTGAAAGGGGTAAATCTAACTGTGAAAAAAGGTGAGATAGTTAGTATCATTGGTAAGAGTGGAGCAGGAAAGACTACCCTACTCCAAATCATCGGTACGCTGGACAAACCCGACTCGGGTAGCATAATGATTGATGGTGTGGATGTGTTTGCACTGAAAGAGAAAGAGTTGGCAGATTTTCGCAATAGACATATCGGGTTTATCTTTCAGTTTCATCAGTTATTGCCCGAGTTCACCACATTAGAAAACGTGATGATGCCTGGTATGATTGCTCGAATGGACGAGAAAGAGGCTGAGCAACGCGCGATGAAACTACTGACGGAACTTGGTATGGTTGAACGAATTACGCACAAACCAAGTCAGTTATCGGGCGGTGAAAAACAACGAGTGGCAGCTGCTAGAGCAATGATGATGTCACCTAACGTAATCCTAGCTGATGAGCCAAGCGGTAGCCTTGATGAGAATAATAAAAAAGAATTACACAAACTGCTGCTGCAAATGCGCGAGCAATATGGACAGACAATTATTATCGTCACACATGATAAGGAATTGGCGGAGATTAGTGATCGAGTGATTGAAATAAAAGATGGAACAATTTAAGCAAATAGGTAATAAGGCTATTAGGCAAATAGGCTACGGTCTATTAGCTATTTGGATGTTGTGTGGATGTGGAAATAAGTACCAATATATCCCAAAAGATCTTGAGCCTATATCGATAGAGATTGTGCGTTTTGATAATGCACAGTTAGGTGTTCGCCCTGACAGCGTGAAGCAAGATATCAAAAAGCTGTATGACGATTACGAATCATTTATGCCGATATTCGTAGAAGGTATTTTGGGTATTCCAACCGAAGATACAGCTTATTTGTGTGAGATGTATGCACAGTTTTTGACCGATACCGCGATGGGATTTGCACAGACAAATGCTAAGGCACAAACGCTATTTGCAAATGTAGATAGTCTACAAGAAACATTGAATATGGGATTTACACGTCTACATCATCTGTATCCCGATTGGAAAATCCCTACTCTATATCTGTTTGTTTCAGGATTTAACTCATCTGTTATGTATTACGAAGATATCGTAGGTGTAGGCATAGATATGTACCTAGGAAGCGAGTACCCATATTATAATCAAGTGGTTTATGACTATCAAAAACAAACTATGCGCAAAGGATGTGTAGCTATCGATGTACTGAGTATGTATTTAGCATATAATATTTCGTATAACAGCAAGTATAACAGGTTGTTAGAGCAAATGATTTTCCGCGGAAAACAATTATTTTTGCTTAGCCAATTATTGCCCGATGAGCCTGCATGGGAATTGATTGGCTATTCAAAAGAGCAATGGGATTGGTGTAAAACGTATGAGAAAGCTATTTGGAATCGCATCATGGAGAAGCGGGATTTATTTAAGACTGAGTCGAGTGTATTAAGTTCATATATCAACGATGGACCATTTACATCAGAAGTGACACAAGACTCGCCAGGACGATTAGGTCAATGGGTAGGATGGCGTATTGTAGATAGCTATATGCGCAATAATAAGAAAGTTACATTACATGAATTAATGAACGAAAACGATGCACAAAAGATATTAGAACAAAGTTATTATAAGCCGTAGTATGATTTATTTTATTAGATAATAAGAATCCTTATCATCTATTATTTGAAATATATAGAAGGATACAAAAACAGCCGCAGCTCTCCCCTGCGGCTGTTTAATATTGAAAAGTTAATAGCGCAAAGCGCTTATTTGGTTTTCTTGCTAGCAAGAATGAAGTAAACAATCAGCGCCACATACGCTGCTACGCCGACAAGGGCGGCGCCGTTGCTTGCAGCCCAAGTGCCTAAGTAGCACTCTACGCCACAGAACTTAATCAAAGCACTTACCACACCCATCAATGCACCACCAGCGATGAAGCCAGATGCAATCAAAGTGCCCTTCTCGTTGCGAGCTTGCGCCAACTCCTCAGCTTTCTCGCCGTCTTTCTCGCGTTTGCGGCTAACCAACCATGAGATTGCACCACCTACGAGCAATGGGGTATTCAAACTCAATGGAATGAACATACCCAAAGCAAATGCCAACACAGGTACACCCATGAAGTTGAGAATCAATGCCAAAGCGGCACCTGCGAAATAGAGCATCCATGGTGCACCTTGACCACTCATCAATGGTTCGATGACCGCAGCCATGGCGTTGGCTTGAGGCGCCACGAGGGCGTTCTCGCCTACGAAACCGTAGGTCTTATTCAGGATAATCATCACACCACCTACAGTAGCGGCACTCACGAGGGTGCCGAGGAACTTCCAAGTCTCTTGTTTGTATGGGCTGGTACCAATCCAGTAACCGATCTTGAGGTCAGTAATAAAACCGCCCGCCATAGATAAAGCTGTACAAACGACACCACCGATAACCATAGCGCCAACCATACCGCTAGAGCCCTTCATGCCAACAGCAACGAAGATCACAGAAGCGATGATAAGGGTCATCAATGTCATACCGCTAACAGGGTTGCTACCTACGATAGCAATGGCGTTAGCCGCTACGGTGGTGAAGAGGAAAGCGATGACTGCTACCACAAGGAAAGCTACGAGGGCTTGCCAGATATTACCCAACACACCAAGCCAGAAGAAGACAAGAGTCACGAGTAATGCCACGGCAATAGCCAAGACGATGAACTTCATGCTGAGGTCTTTCTCGGTACGGAGCGATGCCTCGATGACTTGTTTGCCCTTGCCACCGAGTTCTTTGCCAGCCAAACCGACCGCCGACTTAATCACACCCCAGCTCTTGACGATACCGATGAGACCTGCCATAGCGATGGCGCCAATACCGATATTACGGCCATAATCGAGGAAGAGGTTTTGTGGGTCAGTAGCTTCCATGCCAGGCACGCTGCCGAGGAGAGGAAGGAGTACCCACCATACGAAGAACGAACCCGCGCATATAACGGCTGCGTACTTGAGACCGATGATATAACCAAGACCGAGTACCGCAGCAGAAGTGTTGATGGAGAAGACGAGTTTGAACTTAGCCGCCAACGCCTCGCCCCAACCCATCATGCGGGTAGTGAGTTGCTCGGTCCAGAGGCCAAAAGTAGAGACTGCAAAATCGTACAAACCTCCGATTCCAGCGGCCCAAATGAGGGGTTTAGCTTGGTTGCCACCGCCTTCGCCAGAGACGAGGACTTGGGTAGTAGCCGTAGCCTCAGGGAATGGATATTCGCCGTGTTTCTCCTGTACGAAATATTTGCGGAATGGAATCAAGAAGAGGATACCCAAGCAACCACCGAGCAAGGATGATAGGAAGACTTGCATGAAGTTGACGGTGATATCAGGGTACTTTGCCTGCAAAATATAGAGCGCAGGCAATGTGAAGATTGCACCTGCTACGATGACACCCGAAGATGCACCGATGGATTGGATGATGACATTCTCGCCAATGGCATTCTTGCGCTTCATGGCAGAAGAGAGGCCTACTGCGATGATGGCGATAGGAATAGCTGCTTCGAATACTTGACCGACTTTGAGTCCGAGGTAAGCAGCGGCAGCAGAAAAGATGACTGCCATGATGACACCCATGATCACGCTATAAGGGGTGATTTCGGGGTAGGAGTTTTGTGGTTTGAGAATTGGCTCGTACTTCTCTCCTGGGCGGAGAGGACGAGAGGCATTCTCAGGAAGTTGGATTTTTTCTTGTTTCATATCGATAGTTGTTTATACCAAAGTTTTACCTACTGCGTGAGCGATTGGTTTTAGCGATGTGTACATCTCGTCGAATTGTTGATGGTTGAGTTGCTGCGGAGCATCGCTTTGTGCACACTGAGGGCATGGGTGCGTCTCAATCAGCAATCCATCAATACCCATTGCGGTACATGCGCGTGCCAAGTCGCCAATGCCATACGCATAACCCATCGCATGGCTCGGATCAAGGATGACAGGTAGGTTGCAATGCTGCTTGAGCCATGCCACACCACAAAGGTCCAAGGTGAAACGTGTATTGGTCTCAAAACTGCGAATACCACGCTCGCAGAGGATTACCTGGTCATTGCCGCAACTCATGATAAAATCGGCACAATTGACCAATTCTTGCAAGGTCGAACCAAAGCCACGCTTCAAGATAACGGGTTTACCCGATTGTCCGGCGGCGGTGAGCAATCCATGGTCGTACATAGCCTTAGCACCTATTTGCACGATATCGGCATACTCCACCACCTTGTCGGCATGGGTAGCATCGCGCATCTCGGTGGCAATGAGTAGTCCGTATTTCTCGCGCATCTCAGCCAAGAGTTTGAGCCCATCTTCACCTAATCCACGGAAGGTATAGGGTGAAGTGCGTGGTTTGTAGCAACCAGCACGCAGCACACGAATGCCATGCTGCTTGAGCATTTGGCATGATTGTTCGATTTGCTCGCGGCTCTCGATAGCGCATGGACCAGCAATCATCAGTTGATTGTTGCCGTCGCCTCCGATATAGGTATCGCCAATTGCAATGCGATATGTATCAGGATGGTATTCGCGTGATGAGAGTTGCATATCTGTATTGAAAGTCCAATGGGATAATGCCATACTTTCGAGCTCAGCAGGCAGTTGCTTCACGGTGTGGTTGGTGATGAGTACAAAGCAGTCGTTTTTCTCCAAGCACAATGCTCCCACATGATCTGCGAACTCTTGCACATACGCGTATGATATATTTTTAGGTAAATGGATAATCATGTTTTATGATTGAAAATCGATGATATGGTGAATAGAAATTATACCGATGATTTCGGTTGTTTCTGCTGTTTCTGTTACTGCCAAGGTCGTGATATTATGTTTATCCATAATAGCCAACGCATCACTCAATAGCGCATCCTTCGTTGTATGCTTGTATGATGGCGTCATGATGTCGGTAGCAGTAATTTGCACATCGTTGTATTTTAGTATTGCACGACGTACATCACCATCGGTGATAACACCCACACAACATTTCTTGTCATAGACCATAGTCATACCGAGATGCTTATCTGTTATTTCACGAACAATGTCGCAGAAAATGGTGTTGGTTTGCACGCGAGGTACTTCGGTGGTCATCACATTCTTGACGCGTCCTAGCAATTTTCTGCCTAGGGCTCCGCCGGGATGGTATAGCGCGAAATCTTCAGCTTTGAACCTACGCATCTCCATCAGACACACCATCAGCGCATCTCCCATCAATAATGTGGCTGTGGTAGATGTGGTAGGTGCTATACCTAATGGACATGCCTCTTCGTCTACATGAATAGATAACGCATAATCTGCGCGTTTCGCCAACGGCGAATCCATATTACCCGTCATAGCTACGATCTTACATCCTAATCGATGGAGAGGGTCAATGATATTCAAAATCTCGTTGGTGGATCCGCTATTGCTTACCAATATTGCAATATCATTAGCATTGATCATACCCAGATCTCCATGCACTGCCTCAGCAGCGTTCACAAAAATAGAGGGCGTGCCAGTCGAGGCGAACGATGCGGCCATCTTATGGGCTATGATACCCGTCTTGCCAATGCCCATCATCACCACCTTGCCCTGACAATGGTAGAGTGCGTCTATGACTTCGTCAAAACTATCATCAATACTATTCTTGAGTTTTTCTAGCTCGCGAATCTCTTCATCGAATATCTCTTTTGCTCTTTTTGCGTACATATTACCTTGTGTTTAGTGTTTATAGGACGCTTCGCTACTGTTTAGTGCCTCTTCAATTGCCAATGCTTGCTTCAGAATCTGCTCTACTTCGCTTAGGCGTACTTGGTTAGCAGCATCTGAGATGGCTTTCTCTGGCTGAGGATGTACCTCTAAGAATAGTCCGCCTATGCCTACCGCCACCGCAGCGCGGATCAAATGTGGTACCATCTCGCGATTACCGCCCGTCACGCCAGCTTGACTGCTTGGTTGTTGTACAGAGTGGGTAGCATCAAACACTACAGGGTAGCCATACTCTCGCATCTTCACTAGCGAGGTCATATCTACAATCAGATTGCCATAGCCGAAGCTAGAACCGCGTTCGGTGAGCCAGATGCTCTTGGAGGTGACAAGGCTATTAGGTGATGAGGCAAGAGGATGATTGGCCTCTATTTTAGCTATCGCACCGCGCATGTCCCATGGAGCCATAAACTGCCCTTTCTTCACATTGACAATCTTACCTGTTTTGGCCGCAGCCACTAGCAAGTCGGTCTGACGGGATAAGAAAGCAGGTATTTGTAGTACATCCGCTACCTCAGCCACAGGTGCACATTGCCATGACTCGTGTACGTCGGTTAGGATAGGCAAACCGAAAGTAGATTTCACTTCTTGCAAAATCTCCAATCCCTTCTCCATACCCACACCACGCTCCGATAGGCTCGTGCGGTTGGCTTTGTCATATGATGACTTGAAATACAACGTAATACCCAACCGTTCGCATAGTTGCTTGAGCGTTTCAGCTGTTTGCATCACGATATCACGACTCTCTATAGCACAAGGCCCAGCGATGAGAAACATAATCTTTAGAGTTTAAAAAGTTCTAAATGTTTTAAGCGTTGGTGTACACACGAATCCAATCTATTTCCACTTTGCCTGTACCCTTTTTTCCAGTAGGCAAATAACTACGAACCAACAGATGTAGATTCTCGCCTGTCAATGTGTTCTTACCGCGAGCAACCTCCACATCATTCACATAGTTTACTACTTCTTTCTCGTTCCAAACAAGGGTGTAAATAGCTTCCTTCTCTACTTTGTTAGCAGGCAAGATTGCTAATGATTTTTTTGCTGTTGCAGCAGTCAAACAAAGCACATGTTTTGCCTTGCCAGTACAGCGTACTTTGGCTTGCAACACACCTGCTTTAGGAGCAATAGCTTGTGCAGTATACCACACGTCACTTGTATACGCAAATGGATGCATCACCATACCTTTGGTTGGATGCCAAGCTGGTGCTGTCATCTTTTCTTTTTTGGTTTGGATAGTCAATACGCGATTAGCCACTTGAGTATTTTTACCCTGTGTGTATGCCTGCAGTTCATTGACGTGCGAGTGATTGGCTTTCAACTCTTTGCTTGGATAGAGGAAACCCGTCTGCCATACATCGGACAAACGCGCTGTCTCAAACTCTTCTGCCCAAACAGTCTTGTAACTCTCTAATTCAGCTACTTCTTTCTCTGTATGCGCAAAGAAAAATACAATATCAGCATGCTTTGTTAACTCATTTAAGCGTTTTTCTTGTTGACTTTCAGGTGTAGTAAACCAGCGTTTGGGATTCTTCCAAAACGCATTGGCTTGTTGAAATTCAGGGGTCTGAATCTGCTCTGCCAATGCCAAATAGTTAGCCACATCAGTTTTCTCTTTCCACGCCTCTTTTTTTAACAGATTGTATAGAATAACCGATATACTCCACTTAAGTCCCTTATATGCAGACATCGTTTTACCCTCTTGTGTATCAACATATTGAGTGGTTGTGAGTTCTTTTTTCTTTGTTTGAAACTCGGTAGATTCCACTACTTTCTTCAATGCGTTATACTCTGCAAGAATATCGCTTTTCTCTACTTGGCGATAACGCACAATGATTTGCGCTTGTTCTTGCAACCATTGTTCAAATACTTTTGTACTTTTCATATTCGTTGATTTTTATCTCACAGCGCAGCGATCTAACATCTAACAGCGCAGCGATCTAACATCTTTATTAGTTCTTCTATTGTATCCACAAATCGTGGTGCATATTGCTCCTCTTGAGGCAGGAAAGATAATTTGCGCATATGCGCTACTTGTAGTTTCAAACCTTCGTAAAAGCCTTGATAATTCAGTATGAAGCAGGGTTTGCGGTGTTCATCCACTGTACCACTTGCCACCACATCCATCATCTCATCCAACGTACCGTAGCTGCCAGGCAAACAAACGAAACAATCGGCTAATTCCTTCATCTGTTGCTTGCGTTCGCACATATTGTTCACCACATAGAGCGTATCGCAATTATCTGCCATACGCTTAGCTTGGATGATACGCTGTGGTATTACGCCTTCCACTGTGCCTCCACACGCTTTAGCCGCATTGCTCACACGGGTCATCAGTCCGCCTGTAGCACCGCCATATACTAAGGTGTGTCCAGCCTCAGCGATCCACTTACCCAGTACATCACCGAGAGCCAAATACTCCTCAGGTATTCTATCTTTTGCGCTACAATAAACGGCTATTTTCATTTGTCTAACTTCTAACAGCGATAGCGATCTAACATCTAACAGCAAAGCGATCTACCTACGCATCAATCTTAGCGTAAGTCGCGTTCTTCTCGATGAACTCACGGCGAGGAGCCACATCATCACCCATCAACATAGCGATGGTGCGATCTGCTTCAGCAGCATTCTCGATAGTCACTTGCTTCAACAGACGGCGAGCTGGGTCCATAGTAGTCTCCCACAATTGCTCATCACTCATCTCACCAAGACCTTTATAGCGCTGTGTCTTCACCAACTTCTCATCGCCACCGCAATGCTTCATGATGAAGTCCAAACGTTGTTGGTCATTCCAGCAATACTCCTTGTAGCTACCCTTTGAGCACAAGTACAATGGTGCCATCGCGATATACAAGTGACCTTGCTCAATAATCTCCTTCATATGGCGGAAGAACAATGTCATGATCAGTGTAGCAATGTGTGCACCGTCCACGTCGGCATCGGCCATGATGATTACTTTATGATAGCGCAACTTACTAAGGTTGAGTGCCTTAGGATCTTCCTCGGTACCAAAGGTAATACCCAGTGCGGTGAAGATATTTCTCACCTCCTCGCTCTCAAACACCTTATGCTCCATCGCTTTCTCCACATTCAAGATCTTACCACGCAATGGCAAGATTGCCTGAATCTTACGGTCGCGACCAGTCTTAGCGGTACCACCCGCAGAATCTCCCTCCACAAGGAACAACTCGCACTCGGCTGGATCTTTACTCTCGCAGTCAGCCAACTTACCAGGCAAGCCGCCACCACCAAGAGGCGACTTACGCAATACACTCTGACGAGCATTGCGCGCAGCGATACGCGCTTGAGCAGCCAAGATCACTTTCTCTACGATCTTCTTCGCATCTTCTGGGTGCTCCTCCAAGTAGTTGGTCAATGCCTCGCTCACAGCAGAAGACACCATACCAGCCACCTCCGAATTACCCAACTTGGTCTTGGTCTGACCCTCAAACTGTGGCTCAGCCACCTTCACGCTGATGATAGCGGTCAAACCCTCGCGGAAGTCGTTCGCATCGATATTGGCATTACCATCTTTGTCCTTCAGTTTCGCCTTCTCCAGCATCTTGCTCTCATCGGCGTATTTCTTCATTACACGAGTGAGTGCAGCACGGAAACCTGCCACGTGTGTACCACCCTCGATGGTGTTGATATTATTGACATAACTGTGTACATTCTCGTTAAAATCGGTGTTATAGAGGATTGCCACCTCTACTGGAGTACCGTATTTCTCGGTATTCAAGTGAATTACCTCGCTAATCAGCGGTGTGCGGGTGCCGTCGATATAACGAACGAACTCGCTCAATCCTTCCTCTGAGTAGAACACCTCGCCTTTGAAGCTACCGTCCTCGTTCTTCTCGCGCAGGTCGGTCAAGGTGATACGCACACCTGCGTTCAGGTATGCCAACTCACGCATACGGTTAGCCAATATGTCGTAGTGATAAACAGTCTCGGTGAAGATGCTACCGTCAGGCCAGAATTGTACACGTGTACCTGTGCCCTCGCCTTCGTTGTAGGTGCCAACTACGCTCACAGGAGCCAATGGCTTACCTTTTGCATAGTCTTGCGCATGGATCTTACCATCGCGACGTACCTCTACGTGCAATTTGGTGGAGAGCGCGTTCACACAACTCACACCCACACCGTGCAAACCACCAGACACCTTGTAGCTGTCTTTATTGAACTTACCACCGGCGTGCAATACAGTCATTACCACCTCCAGCGCACTTTTCTTCTCTTTTGGGTGCATATCTACTGGGATACCACGACCGTTATCTTGAACGGTGATGGAGTTATCCTCGTTGATTGTCACCTCGATGTTGCTACAGAAACCAGCCAATGCCTCGTCGATAGAGTTATCCACCACCTCATATACTAAGTGGTGCAAACCCTTCAGCGAAATATCGCCGATATACATCGCAGGGCGTTTACGCACTGCCTCCAGACCCTCGAGCACCTGAATGCTCGAACCATCATACTTCTCTTGTTGTTCTACTTGTTGATTAAATTCTTCCATATGTTTAATTGTTTATTATTTTTCCACGTTATCGAAACGTGCGCACGCGCGCACACAATAGCGACTGCAAAGTTACACTTTTTTTTTAACATACACAATACCTCTATGTTAAAAATATGAGAAGTGCGCTTAAAACGAAGAAAATACACATTTTAAGCAATTCTACCTTTTCTATGTTTAAAGGAAATTTATTAAAAATGTCTTAAAACGACTATTTTTATATTGTACTAATTCTTAAATGAAAAGTATTTTTGTCCAAAAAAGCTTATCACCACCGTGATAATGGTGATGATCATTTTGGATGGAGTTGGATAGATACCACATACTTCCACAAACAATTTCAGTCCGAAATAGTTAACCAACAAATTCACTATCACAATCAGTATATATCGCCATAGTTGCTTGTATCCACGAAGCGAAGATTGGGTGAAAGTCACATATTTATTCAGCCAAAATCCTGTAAATAAGGTGATTGGGAACACAATCAGCAGCGTCATTATGTGAGGCGTGAGACAGAGTTCATAGTAAAAAGGCAAGGTTATATACACCAAATCATGACCCACTACAAAATTGTACAAAATAAAGTACAACACCCAGTCCAACACCATGTTGCCACCGCCACAAGCAGCATAGCGAAATAGCTGTTGAGGGATGTATCTACGAAATGGTCGATAGAAAAAATCGACTATTTTGGTGATTATTTGGGCGAATGTTTGCATTTTTGAAAAAAAAATTGTACTTTTGCAGCCGAAAATAAACTAATCGGCGTGCAAAGGTACTACAAAAAATGCAAATATGCAAAAAAAATTACCTTTAACCGAAAAATATTAACTGTTAATTATCAACTATTAACTGTCATTATGGACGACTATCATCAGCAAAATGCAACAAGTAAGAGCCAAGAAATTTTTGGGTCAGCATTTCTTGAAGGACCTGAGTGTCGCCCAACGAATTGCTGAGACTATCCCCGCTGGTCGTGTCTTAGAGATAGGACCAGGCATGGGTGTGCTCACGCAGTATCTCCTCAAAAATCCTAATCTGCAAACTACCGCTATCGAAATAGATAGGGAGAGTGTGGCGTACCTCAAAGAGTGGTACCCCGAGTTACACCTCATCGAGGGCGACTTCCTCAAGCTCGATCTTAATATCATTTACCCCGATGGCGAATTCTGCGTGATAGGCAATTATCCGTATAATATAAGCAGTCAGATTTTCTTCAAAGTGCTTGACTATAAGGATCGTATCCCTATCTGCTCAGGTATGATTCAGAAGGAAGTGGCAGAGCGTATAGCCAGCAAACCAGGCAAGAAGGCATACGGTATTCTCAGCGTGCTGCTACAAGCATATTATGATATAGAATATCTGTTTACCGTGGATGAGCATGTGTTCAACCCTCCGCCGAAAGTCAAGTCGGCGGTTATTCGCATGACTCGCAACAACCGCCAAGGATTGGGCTGCGATGAGGCGCTGTTTAAGAACGTAGTCAAAACAGCATTCAACCAGCGCCGAAAGCAGATGCGCAATTCGTTGATGCAGCTCATAGGAAAAGAAAATCCTATCCTCAATGAGCCCATCTTTACGAAGCGCCCCGAACAACTGAGTGTCGAAGAATTCATCGCACTCACTCAACTAATTCAAAATTCAAAGTAACCATTCAAAATTAGTGTAGCCATGGCTGAATTAAAGATTTTCTATAAAGATAAAGACAAAGATAAAATCAAAGTAGGACGCAGTGTAAACATCCTCACCAGTCTTGATAAATCCGATATCATCTGGATCGACCTGCTGGACGTAAGCGACCGAACAGAGGGCGTGCTCGAGGACTTCCTCAAAATCGACATCCAAGAGGATGAAGAGATGGAAGAGATTGAGATGTCATCTCGTTATATCCAAACCGACGATTCCATCGTAGCTAACTCCAACTTCCTCCGCGATAATTTCGAGGTAGAGCCCGTCAATTTTATCCTCAAAAACAGCATTCTTGTCACCACGCGTGACGTTGAACTCGCCAGTTTCAACGAGACTGTCAAGAAGATGCTTGTGAACACACGCAACTTCCCAACGGGCTACCACGTACTTGTTTCGCTCATGGAAACACGTGTCGAAAAAGATGCGGATATGATTGAGGATACTACCGACCTTATCACCAAACTTTCTGGTGAAATCAACGCTACCGACCAAGTGGACGAAGAGGTACTTATCCAAATCAAAGACTTGCAGGAAAAAGTCACCATTATCCGTCAGAACATCATGGATAAACAACGCGTGATTAGCAACTTCCTCAAGTGCGACTTCTTCCCAACGGAGCTCCAACCACGCCTCACTATGATTATCAAGGATATCAATTCTTTGTTCGATTACACCCGTTTTGGTTTTGACCGTCTAGACTACCTCCAGGATACTTTCCTCGGTCTTGTTAATATCGAGCAGAACAAGATTATTAAGATCTTTACTGTGGTGAATGTGGTATTCCTCCCACCTACATTGATCGCCAGCATGTATGGTATGAACTTCGACTTTATGCCCGAACTCAGTTGGAAACTCGGCTATCCGTTTGCTATTGGACTAATGCTTGTTTTTACACTAGCTATCTTGCTCATTTTCAAACTGAAGAAGTGGTTATAAACAAATTTTCAACAATGGCTAACTTATATTGTTGATGAGATTTGATAACCCAAACTTATCAATCTTATCAACAATCAAACGCCAATAAATATTCCTTCTAACCTACTAATAACAAGATAAATACGCAAGTTTTCCACATTATCCACAACCAATAATAATAAAGGAAACTTTAATTAATTCTATTTTTATTATTTAAGGTGTAGTTTGCCCCTTTGTTTTGTATGATACCTGTCAATCCACAAGATACTCCTCGC
This sequence comes from Paludibacteraceae bacterium, assembly GCA_045132415.1. Classification (GTDB taxonomy): domain Bacteria; phylum Bacteroidota; class Bacteroidia; order Bacteroidales; family Paludibacteraceae; genus Colicola. The sequence goes on from JBGUSG010000002.1 coordinate 97,084, forward strand.
GCAGCTCAATTCGAGATTTGGAAGAATGCTCCAAATCCTATGCTTGTTTTTGCCAAGCGCTTGGATGTCACCAATCTTGTGCGAATTAGTCGTCGAAAGCATTTGAAGTTCAACATGCTCCTCGATTATTGCATTGGCAAAGCCGCTATTCATCAAAAAGACTTTTATCTCTTGCCTGTAGGCAATCAACTCATGCAGTTCGACAAGATTGCTATCAATACCATGGTCAAGAATCATACAGGCGATGTCAGTTCGTGCGATATTGCTTTTGATGGCGATTTCAACACCTACTGCAATGATTATATGAAATATACCGCTCAGGTCGCTCAAACCTGCATTGATCGTGATTTATCTGAGGAATGTATGGTGATTGGCACCTCGGCTATTGTGGATACGGAATTGGAATTTGCAGGTGGCATGTATAGCGGCATATATAATAATCCGTATATTATATGGGGCAAGTATCGCTGCAGTTGGTTCAAAACTACATTAATGTTATCTTTCCAGTTCCACCATGCCCAGATGGATGGCGCCCACGCTGCCCACTTCCTCAATACCCTCCAAGAGGAAATTGATAAACTTAAATGTTAATACATATAATTTATAAAATGCTTTTCACTCTAAACACTAAACTGTAGCATCAAAGATGCGTCCACTAAATAGTATATTTTTTTACCTTTTCCCTTATAAATCTTAGGTGATTCTTAGGTTATTCATAGGTGATTTATAGGTTATTCTTAGGTGATTCATCAACTTTCATTATAGGATAAGCCTGTACTGACCCCCATTTTTTGGACACATTAAGTGTTTAATTATGAGAGAAAAAGTGTCATTAGAATTAAAAGCAGAGGCATTAGGATTGCTTAAAACAGGATTATCCGTTAGCTCG
>JBGUSG010000003.1:0-247385 GCA_045132415.1 Paludibacteraceae bacterium
ACTATAATAATGATCGCATCAAACTGCGTCTTAATATGAGTCCTATCCAGTATAGACAAAATTACATGAACCACATGTCAACCAACATGCATACAATTAACAATATTTACTAACCCTGTCCAACAAAACGGGGTCACCTCATACCGAATAATTATAGGCCCGATTATCCTCAAAATATTAAATACTCCTAACACTTTTTCCACGCAAAATTTGCACATCCGCAAATTTTATTGTACCTTTGCCGTTGATTTGGTAAAGCGTTACCAATCATAACATATTTTATTAACAGCATTGGCTATTATTTCGCGTTCGACAAAGTCTACCAAACAAAATTGAACTTCTGAAATAATACTGAAGGTGTTTTATATACATCTTCATCCTAATAAAATAGCTATGCTCATGCTTTTGGCGTGGGTTAGTTTATTAGGATGAAGGGGTTTGGTAGACACCTGTCGAACGGATAGATTGGCTCACGTCATTTTATTCTGTTTTGGTGGATTGATAGCATGCTCTAAAACTATCAATCTATGCCGCCAAGAAATGCAAACTTGCATGCCGCTGACAGAGCTAAAAAAGATGAGTTTTATACTCAACTGACAGACATCGAAAAAGAACTTCGCTATTATTCCGAGCATTTTCGGGATAAAGTTATATTCTGCAACTGCGATGACCCTTACGAAAGTAATTTCTTCAAATATTTTGCACTTAATTTCAATAAATTAGGGCTAAAGAAACTGATTGCCACCTGCTATAATGGTTCGCCCGTTTCAGGTAATGAACTATTGCTTGACTTTGGTGAAACAGTAGATGATCCAAAGAAAATTGCCTACAAAGTAGAAATATCCGAAGTAACCGACACCAATGGCGACGGTGCTATCAACTTAGCAGATGTTCAATATCTTATACAAAATGACAAAAATGTTATTTCCATTCTTAAAGGCAATGGTGATTTCCGCAACGAAGAGTGCATTGAGTTGCTGAAACAAGCTGATATTGTAGTCACAAATCCTCCATTCTCGTTATTTAGGGAATATCTGGCGCAGTTAGTCAAATATGATAAGAAATTTTTGATTATAGGGAATGTTAATGCAATTTCTTATAAGGAAAGTTTTTTGCTTATAAAGGAAAATAAAATGTGGCTAGGGGCAAGCATCCATAGCGGAGATAGAGAATTTAGAGTGCCTGATTCATACCCTTTGACTGCAGCAGGACATCGAATAGACGAAAACGGAGTAAAATACATTCGAGTAAAGGGTGTAAGATGGTTTACTAATATGGATTATCCGCAGCGACATGAAGATTTAATTTTGTATAAACGATACACTCCAGAGGAATATCCACATTACGACAACTACGATGCGATCAATGTCAATTATACTAATGATATCCCATGTGATTATGAAGGCATAATGGGTGTTCCTATCACATTTTTGGACAAATTTAGTCCAGAACAATTCGAAATACTTGGTATGGAATCTTCTGCTGGCTACGATCCTGTTATTGTGGGTATTCCACGATTAAAAGAAGGTGACGCAAGACCAGCCATCAATGGAAAAACAACATATGCACGCATTTTTATCCGCAAAAAACACTAATACTATGCAAATCGAATTACATGAGATCACTATCCGTGAGTTGGCGAACGGGTATCAAGACAATGCCGAAGGTGGCGTAGTGGCTTTTGGTGGCAAACTGGATGTGCGCCCACCTTATCAACGCGAGTTCGTATATAAGGACAAGCAGCGTGATGCAGTAATAACTACCGTCAATCAGGGCTTTCCACTCAATGTGATGTATTGGGCAGACAAAGGCGATGGCACGTACGAAGTGATTGATGGTCAGCAACGTACCATCTCTATATGTCAATATGTGAATGGCGATTTTAGTTATAATCTCAGTTATTTTCATAGTCTGCCTTCTGACCAACGAGAGAAGTTTTTGGACTACAAACTGATGGTTTATATTTGCACAGGTACAGACAGCGAGAAGTTAGGTTGGTTCAAGACTATCAATATCGCAGGCGAGAAACTGACCGACCAAGAATTGCGCAATGCAGTCTATTGCGGCAGTTGGGTCAATAGTGCCAAAATATGTTTCAGCAAAAGCGGTTGCGTGGCATACAAACTGGCAAGTGACTATCTCAATGGCAGTTGTATCCGCCAAGATTATTTGGAAACAGCCATTTCGTGGATTAGCAAAGGGCGTATAGAGGAATATATGAGTAAACATCAAAACGCCCCCAACGCCAACGAACTATGGCTATATTTCACAACCGTCATCAACTGGGTACAAACCGTCTTTCCTAAAAAACGCAAAGAGATGAAAGGGCAAGATTGGGGTGCGTTGTATGACCAATTCCACAATCAAGCATGGGATACTGCTGCTTTGGAGGAGGAAATCGCACGATTGATGAAAGATAGCGATGTGAGCAACAAACGCGGTATTTATCAGTATGTATTGGACAGAAAAGAGCATCACTTGAATATCCGTGCGTTTGATGATAATACCCGCCGTGAGATTTATGAAAAGCAACTAGGTATTTGTCCGCATTGTGGCAAACATTTTGATATTGAATTTATGGAGGCAGACCATATTACACCATGGTCAAAAGGCGGGCGCACCGTAGCAGAGAACTGCCAAATGCTTTGTCAAGAATGCAACCGCAGAAAGTCTGCAAAGTAGCAGATTATGAGTGCAACTGATTTTCTGCGATTATCACTTCTCCTTCGGCAAGGGTTCGATATCCCTTCGGAAAATGGGAAGCTAAAAGTGAAAACAAAAAAAACACAGATAGGGCACAACTAGGCGATAGATGTGCTACAGTGGTCGCGAAGTGGTCGCGTAGCCCGAAAAGAACTTGAAGAAACGCTAGTTTGGGGACTTTGGCACAATCGTTTTATCTGTCCAATGGGCTCGAACGAACGAATCGTAAGCGATTTTTCGGGAGGTGAAAACGCTGAGCAACAGTTTGCCTAATTCACCCCAAACTGATAGATGGTGGACGTGGTATATGTTTCCCCAGGACGCAAGGTAGTACTAGGAAAAGCAGGTTGGTTGGGACTATCTGGATAATGTTGCGTCTCAAAGCACAAACCGCTGCGGAGTGGGTATGCCACGCCTTTTTTGCCCATGAAACTGCCATCAAGGAAGTTGCCAGCATAGAACTGCACGCCTGGTTGGTCGGTATGGATAGTCATTTCGATGCCCGTTGTAGGGTCATACAAAGTGGCTGCCACGGCATTGATATCGCCATTCGTATTGAGTAGCCAGTTGTGGTCATATCCACGTCCGTTGACAATCTGCTGGTGGGTAGTGTCGTTGATTCGATTACCTATGCGGGTAGGGGTACGGAAGTCGAAAGGTGTATTCTCCACCATAGCAATCTCGCCTGTTACCGCTACATTGGCATCTACTGGGGTGTATGCCTCGGCATTGAGATATAGTACCTCATCCATGACGTCGCGACTAGGGTCACCACTGAGGCAGAAATAGCAGTGGTTGGTGAGATTGATGACAGTAGGTTTGTCAGTAGTGGCTTCGTAGGCAATAGAGATGGCATTATCGTTGGTGAGTGTATAGGTTACCTTGACCGATAGGTTGCCAGGGAAGCCGTCTTCGCCATCGGGGCTGATGGTGGTGAAAGCAATGGAATGGCTGTTGATGGGTTGGGCTTGCCACATGCGATTGTGGAAAGCGATGTCTCCGCCACCGTGCAGGCAGTTGCCATCGTTGTTGCGAGGCAACTGGTATGCGATGCCATCTAATGTGAACATGCCATCCTTGATACGGTTGCCATAGCGACCGATAAGTGCACCGAAATTGCAGCCCTGATAACCATAGCGGATATAGTCGGCAATAGAGTCGTGGCCGAGGCATACGTCGAGCATGTTACTATGGCGGTCTGGCACTAGGATACTGACGATGCGTCCACCGAAATTGGTGAAACAAACTTCCATACCATTGTCGTTGGTGAGGGTATAGAGGTCGGTTTGCATACCAGCATGCTCGGTTTGAAAATTACTGCGCAGCAAACCACTTTGGGTGGGTTGTTCCTGCATCGTACAGCCAATCATAGCGATTGATAGTAGGCAAGCGGCTAGTGCCTTGATATAGGTAGTCATACAATCGTCGGATTATTGGAGCATGATACTCTGGATGACACTTACTTCTTCTGGATCGAATGGAGTGTGGTCTTGGCGGAAGATATCGTGGAACCACAAAGGAGGCTCTTGTACATGAGGCATAGGCTCATCCCACGCGAAGATGGTATTGGTCTTGCCACTGACAAAGCCCCAGTTGATAGCAGCAACGTTGTTCTCCTTTAGGAGTGGGAGAATCGTTTGGAAATAACTGCCATTGCGTCGTGCCATATACTCGGTGCAGACCATAGGACGGTCGTATTTGCGGAGCGAATCAATGCATTGGCGATGGATCTCAGGGTTGCTATAGTTGTGGTAGGAGATAATATCCGAGTTGGCCAATTGGAATTGGTTGAGTTCAGGACATTCCATAAACCATACACCCACCGTGAGCGGTTGGCTCACTTGGCATTCGCGTGCCCAACGGAAGACATTGCGCAGGAGCGGCATAGATGTCAATTTGTGTTTAGTATTTCCAGGTTCATTATAGAGGTCCCACATCCAGATACGTTGGTCGTCTTTGAAAGTAGTCATCACATCTTTGACATATGCCTCAAGGATAGGGAACAGAGTTGCTGTGTCAGCACGCAAACTAACAGCAGGGTCTTGCACCCAACCAGAGTTGTGGATACCAGGCTTGGGAGCTGGTTGCTCGCCATAGGAAGATTCGGGATTCCAACAGTCGTCAAAGAAAACGAATAATGTCTTGATATGATGCTTGTCAGCAATGGTGAGGTATTCATCGATGTGCTGTTTGAAAGCTTCGGGCTCGTTTTGCCATACCACGCTGCTCAAATACACACGCATGACATTGAGGCCGAGCTCCTCAGCCCATCCCAATTCGCGGTCGATAGTAGCCGCATCAAAGGTGGCAGATTGCCACATCTCAATTTGGTTGATGGCAGTGCTAGGTTGGAAATTACATCCAGCTCGATAAGGATGCTCTGCGTACCAAGCTTTTGCTTTTTCTTTAGACCATGGTTGGTAAATGTCGCTCGATTGGCATCCCGAAAAAAGAGATACGAAACTAAATAATGCGACGATAATAAATGGGGTGTGTTTCATGATATGAATAGGTTTTAATTCTTTTTACCAGCAACGAGCTGTTGCCATTTTTGCTTAGCAAAATCCCAAGTGTTGTTGATAAGCTGCATGCCCCAATGCTTGCTCTCCTCTTCATTTGTTTCCTCAATATACTGAGCTGCGAGCATGGCATCGTTGTCTGTAATTACCAATAGTTGATCCCCAACCTCCAATTCGGAATTGCCCGTTGGAACAAAGAAATCTTCACCACGACGCACCATGATGACCAAGGTCTTATCAGGGAAAATGAGGTTTTTGAGCATATTGCCATGAGCGAGCATATCCTCTTTGACCTCAATTTCCGTAGCAGAAGATTCCACTTCCTCAGGCAGGTCAATATCAAAATGCGAAAGTTTCTTGAGTTCTACAGGTGGTGTCGCTAGTTTGAGTTTCTTAGCCACAACTGAGAGCGAAGTGCCCTGCGCAATGAGCGACACGATGGTGCAGAGGAAGACTATATTGAATATCAAATCAGCATGAGGCACATTGTTCGCCTCGCACATAATAGCGAAGATGATAGGTACAGCACCCTTCAATCCTACCCAACTGAGCAGCATCTTGTCGTTACGCTTGTACTGCTTGAATGGCAACATACAAAGGAATACCGCTATAGGGCGTGAGATGAAAATCATCACAATACTAATTATCAAACATGGCAGCAAGACCTCTAATTGGAATAACTCATGCGGACGCACCATTAGACCCAAGACAAGGAAGATGACTAATTGACTGAGCCAAGTGAGTCCGTCGAAGAAACTGCGCGTTTGGCGTTTGCGAGTGAACTTGCTATTACCAATCACCAGACCGCCGATGTACACAGCGAGATAGGTGTTACCCTTCAAGAAATAGGTTATACTAAAGATAAAGATACATGCCGTGAGTACCATAATAGGGTAGAGCGATTCGTTGCCCAAATCTGCTTTACGCATGATACTGACAATACCCTTACCAAAAATAAAGCCCAAGACCGCACCCATAATCAACTGGATAACAATGTCTTGCACCACAGACAATGCTGTGACCTGATTGCCAGCTGCGGTGACGATGCCGATCATAGTGGTAGTGAGCACGTATGCCATTGGGTCATTGGCACCAGACTCTAACTCCAACAGCGGACGGAGGTTGTGCTTAAGACCAATGCTATTGGTACGAAGGATAGAGAAAACGGACGCAGAGTCAGTAGATGACATGGTGGATGCCATCAATAGGGCAGTTGCAATGCTGACACTTGCCACAGAATGCAGCCAACCGAAAACATAGTACGTAATCACACCAGTAACGAGCATCGTAATAAGTACGCCAATGGTAGCTAAAGTAAGACCAGGCACCATCACAGGGCGGATGTCCGAGAGCTTCGTGTCCAAACCACCCGAGAAGAGGATGATACATAATGCAATCGTACCAATGGCTTGGGCAGAACCGACATTGAGCATATAACCAACCCCATCTTCGTTGATGAGGCGACCTATGCCATCAGGACCAAACAGCATACCTACAGCCAAGAACAATAGCAGGGCAGGTACACCAAATTTATAGCCGATTTTATCGGTGAAAATGCTCGCAAAGAAGAGGAGCGAGAGGACGAGGAGGATGAGTTCTACTTGCATATTTTTATTGTTATGTGCGCTCTAGCGAGGTTGAGTCACTATGTGAGGTGATGCACCATTTTGGGGTTACCGCTACGCAGTAGCCAATACCCACGCTCGCGTGCATAACCTCGGCATAGCCGACGTTACTCTATATTAAGGATTTGCTTGATGGCTTCTTGCCAGTAGTCAAGTTCACGATAACCTTGTGCGATACGAGGACCGCCTTCCATGGGGCATAAAACGACCGTAGGGTAGCTGCGGACACCAAAGAGAGCAGCTATTTCAGGCTCCTTCTCTGCATCCAATGTATAGACATAAACTTTGCCGTCATATTGCTTTGCCACTTGCTCCAGAATAGGGTGCAACTTTTTGCACCAACCGCACCAAGTCGTGGAGAAATCAATCAGACAAGGCTTATCGCCAATATATTTCCATTGAGGTTGCTGACCCGATGAAAGATCGTAGTAGCACACTTTCTTTTTGAAATCTTCAGTGGAGAGATAGGTCAAGCCCTCAGCCATGGTTGTAAGGGCAAAAAACACCATCAAAATGGTAAAAAAGACTCTTTTTTGCATAATTTTTCTAATTTAGGGTGCAAAGTTACAATTTTTTTCGTAACTTTGCAAACTTTTAATCAAAAAACGACAATGCTACACAGTCTAACACAACTTTCCTCTCTGCTCTCTGACCTCCCAAAAGGACAGTTGTTTGTGCTGACGGATAGTCATACTAAAGTACATTGTTTGCCACTTTTCGCCGAATCAATCGGAAATTTTTCGTACCATTTGCTCACGCTTGAAGCAGGTGAGGTGACCAAAAACTTGACATCTGTACAACTCGTTTGGGATTTTCTTCTCAAACACCATGCCACACGTGAGGCGGTATTGGTGAATTTAGGCGGTGGTATGATTACAGACTTAGGCGGCTTTGCAGCGGCAACCTATATGCGCGGTATTCGGTTTGTGAATATACCAACCACGTTGCTCGCTATGGTGGATGCATCATCTGGCGGAAAGACGGGTTTTGATTATAAGGGAGTAAAGAATGCTATTGGCACTTTTACACCGCCTTTGGCTACGCTGATTCATCTTGATTTCCTGCGTACATTACCAGCGGAGGAATTGCTGAGTGGTTTTGCTGAGATGCTCAAACATGCGTTGATTGCTAGCAAAGAGGAGTGGGTAAACTTGTTGCAACTCCTGCAGGAGGAGTTGCCTCATGAGCAATTAGTGGAGGCGTTGGGTAGCACAGGTGTGTTGCAGGCAAGTATAGCAATCAAAGAAAAGGTGGTGGCACAAGACCCTCATGAGACAGGTTTGCGCAAGATTCTGAATTTTGGTCACACAGTAGGACATGCGATTGAATCGGCTGCATTAGAGCGCAATGCTCTACCTCACGGCTACTGCGTCTTATGGGGAATGGTGGCAGAAGTGTATCTAAGTGTGGTGAAGCTGGGCTGTCCGCGCGAGGTATTGCAACAACTAACACAAATCATGTTGCAATACTATGGTAGACCACAATGCAACTGCAAACAGCGCGAACAACTCATCCAACGCATGTATCAAGACAAAAAGAATAGTGCCAATCGAACACCAAATTTCACACTGCTTCGCGCTGTAGGCGAACCCGAAATTAATCAATACGTATCGGAAAAGGATATTGACGAGGCGTTGGAGTATCTATTTAGTTTGTGAATTTTCGCAGGGTAGATTCGATTTCATCGTAAGTAAATCCTCTCTGTAGGCAGAAGCGAATTAGTTTTTCGCGTGCCATAGCATCACGTTTAAGTGCACGATGTTTGGTGGATAATACTCGATACAACACGGCATGATACTCCTCTTCGTTGATTTCGTTCAAAGCATTTTCTATCAAAAGATTAGGTATCTTTTTTGCATATAAAGCAGCTTTAATTTTTACTCTTCCCCAACCTTGATATGCCACTTTGTCGTGTGCAAAGGCATGACAATAGCGTGCTTCATTTATATAACCGTCTGCTTGCAATCGCTGTAGGATAATTGTAGCATATTCTTCGTTTGCTCCCCACAACTGAAGTTTGTTATGCACCTCAAAGCAGCAGTGTTCTGCAGTTGCACAGTAGGCCTCTGCTTTATGCCTTAATTCGTCCAAAGACCATTCGTGGTTTACCATACATGTCGTATTTAAGGGTTACATCGGAATATCCTAGAGTTTTCATCATTGCACATACTTCGTCTCCATATGCTTCATTGATTTCAAAATATAGACTTTTTGCCGATTTCATCGAAGCTATATGCCTATAAAACAACAGAGGATCACTGTCAGGAACAAATAATGCAGTATGTGGTTCGTGAGCCAATACGCGCTCGTCCATTAGCGATTTTTCTTTGTGACATATATAGGGAGGATTGCTTACTATAATGTCCTTCAAATCGGGCTTTTCTGCAAGAATATCCATTTGTTGCCAACTGACTTGCACGTTGTTTCTATCTCCATTTTTCTTAGCGATGCTTAGTGCTTCTGCACTGATATCCACTCCTTGAACTTGCCAATTAGGGCATTTCCGCTTGAGGGCAATGGCTATACAGCCGCTTCCGGTACCGATATCTAGGACTTGAAGAGGAGCTTTATTATCGCAGGACAAGGTGATCCAATCTACCAATTCAGCCGTTTCGGGGCGAGGGATTAATGTGAAGGAATCGACGCACAAATCCAATCCCATCCATTGGGTATGACCAAAGATGTATTGAATGGGGGTATGCTGCTGGAGTTGTTCGAGAATATTTGGCAGGTTGGGGATTGTTTTCTGTGGATGCCCCATGTATATTTGCGTTCGTGTGATGCCAGTAGTCTCTTCTATAATCCAATATGCTAACTCTTGAGCTTCCTCTGTAGGGTAAAAGTCTTTGAGTTCTGAAACGATATGTGATACGATTTCTTTCATGCTGCAAAGGTAGTATAAAAAAAGCAAAAATGCAAATATATCCGTTAATTAACCATATACTATTTGCGCAAATACATTTTTTTTTGTACCTTTGTCGCGAAATCTATGAAAGATATGTCGCCACAAGATCTTCAATACTCCACTATTTATATGGCTCGTTGCTTGCAATTGGCTAGATTGGGTGCATATTATGTAGCTCCCAATCCAATGGTAGGAGCAGTATTGGTGTGTGGAGGTATTATTTTAGGAGAAGGTTGGCATGAGCAATATGGTGGTCCGCATGCTGAGCCCAATTGTTTGCTTCGTGCAGAAGAGGCACATCCCGAAGGTATCGACTATAAACAATGTACGTTGTATGTGAGTCTGGAACCCTGTAGCCATTATGGGAAGACTCCACCCTGTGCAGAATTGATTATCAAGAAAGGAATAGGTCGTGTGGTAGTTGGTTGTCTTGACCCTAATCCACAGGTGGCAGGTCGTGGAGTGAAGATGCTGCAAAACGCCGGTATAGAGGTTGTTGTAGGAGTGTTGGAGAATGAGTGTAAAGTATTGAATAAACGTTTCTTCTGTTTGCAGGAAAAAAAACGTCCATATGTTGTTCTGAAATGGGCAGAAACGGCAGATGGGTATATCGATATAGAGCGCACTAGTGGCAAACCTATTACTATTTCAACACCTTTGACCAAACAGTTAGTTCATAAGCAACGTGCTGAAAATATGGCCATTATGGTAGGAACGCGTACCGCATTATTGGATAATCCTCGTTTGCTGACAACTCATTGGAGCGGTAGAAATCCCGTGCGTGTAACGCTTGATAGACATGGGGTAATTCCTGCAGATAGTAGGTTGTATTCTGCAGATGCTCCTACGATAGTGTATCGAGAAAATACCAATTGGGAATTTATTTTGGAGGATTTGGCGAGCAGAAATATTCACTCCATCTTAGTGGAAGGAGGAGCAACTTTATTGAACCATATCATAGAGTCTGGTATTTATGACGAGGTGCACGTGGAGGTAAGCGATAAAGTGGTAGGCGGTGGTATAGCTGCTCCTAAGTATGTGTTCAAAAGTAAGCCTAAAACTATAGATAATCATTTAGTATACGAAGACTTGATTTTGAGTACCACAGGCAGGTGATCAGAATAGCCATCGTGGTAGCGATATCCTACGTAAGTACGTTTTGGCTGATAATCAAGGTATTTAGTATCTTCTTCCAACAACCATTCAGGTGACAATACGCTTGCTTTAGTAGTATTTTTCAATGCAGAAGAAACATAAAATTGGTCGAGGCACGACCACATTCCTTGGTATTTATGTGTGCCTATTTCCTCTTTTTCTAAGTCTATCATCAAGTTGTTCATACCCTGCAAATCATCTATTGCTTCGCTATTCATATCTCCCATCACTACGACGTTTGCCTTCGGTTGCACATGCAAGATGGTGTTAATCTCGTTTTGAATAACTTGTTTGGCTATTTGGCGCTTCTTGGAAGTTGTTGCTGAACCTCCTAATTGTGATGGTAGGTGACAAACCATTGTATGCAGCGTATCTTTACCCTCTATCAATGCTTTTACGTATAGAATATCACGTGTAACGTCATTCTCTAGTGGTACACACAAAGTTTTGCTATTTAAAATTTTCACCTTAGTGCTATCATATAATAATGCTACATCAATACCTCGTTCATCATCACTTTCATAGTGAACGTATTGATAATGAAATCGCTTTAATCGATAGCATAAATCCCTAAGACAACGTTTATTTTCCACTTCACAAAGTCCCACCAATGCAGCACTCTCCCATCCTGATATATTCACAAGAACTTGGGCTATACGATTCAATTTAGTTTGATAATGATGATAATTCCAATGATGCAAACCATGGGGCAAAAACGAAGAGTCGTTCTTCAATGTATCATGCTCACAATCAAACAGATTTTCCACATTATATGAAACAATAGTCAGCGAGTCTTGTGCCAGGACCGCTGACTGCATTACACACATTAAAATGAGCACGCTCCACCTCATTCTAACATCATGATGGCTTTTTTAAGTGCAGAAATAAACACGTCAATATCCTCTTTGGTATTGTATAACCCTACCGAAGCACGCACCGTACCTGGCACTCCCAACCAATCTATCAATGGCTCGGCACAATGGTGACCTGTGCGAACAGCCACTCCTTGACGGTCTAGCAATACACCCACATCAAATGGGTGAATCAATGCACCATCTGCACGATATACATTAAACGACACAGCACCTGCTTTCTCCTTGCCTGCTGCATACACTTTCACTTGACTAATCTTATTGAGTTCCTGCTCAATATATTCCGCCAACGCATGCTCGTGCTTTGCAATATTTTCCAAACCAATTGCTTGTACATAGTCAATCGATTTGCCAAACGCATAACTTCCCACATAATTTGGCGTACCGGCCTCAAACTTATACGGCAACACATTATACGTTGTCTTCTCAAAACTCACATGCTCAATCATCTCTCCCCCACCTTCTGCCGGAGGCAACTTATCTAGCCACTCTTTCTTGCCATACAATATGCCTAAACCCGTAGGGCCATACATCTTATGCGCACTCATTACCAAGAAATCGCAATCCAACTGCTGCACATTCATCGTCATGTGTGGCACCGATTGTGCTCCGTCCACGCAGACAGCCGCGCCTCGCTCATGTGCTAAACGAATAATTTCCCCTACGGGGTTGATCGTACCTAGTACATTGCTTACATGCGCTATCGACACTAACTTTGTTTTCTCGCTCAGTAACTCTTTAAATGCCACTATATCAAGTGATAAGTCTTCGCATAATGGAATTACCTTTAGCACAGCTCCCTTACGCTCACAAAGCATTTGCCATGGCACGATATTCGAGTGGTGTTCTAAGTGCGAAATAATAATTTCATCACCTTCTTTTACCATCGCGTCACCAAAACTACGTGCCAACATATTGAGGCTATCCGTAGTGCCTTTGGTGAAGATAATCTCCTCTGATGAATGGGCATGAATCAGTTGTGCCACTTTCTCACGTGCTTCCTCGTGCTTTTGAGTCGCCACTTGGCTGAGATGATGCACCCCGCGATGCACGTTAGCATTCCAATGGCTATATGCCTCGATGATGGCATCTAGTACTACCTGTGGCTTCTGCGTGGTGGCAGCATTATCTAAGTACACCAACTTGCGTCCATGTACTAGTTCATTCAATATCGGAAAGTTCTCCTGATTCATGGTTGTTCTTATTTCGAGCGCAAAGGTACAGAAAATTTAGTAAATATGCAATAGTGGATTGATAAAATAATAGTTTTGTAACGATATGATATGTGAAATCCATTAGCAAATTATACCTATAAGTCTAAAAAAAGAGTCCAAAACAATGTTTTGAACTCTATTTTCGGCAATAGCCCTAATCTTAGATTACTCAGCAGCAACCTCTGCCTCTGCGGCAGCAGCTTCTTGAGCAGCCTCTACTGCAGCAGCAGCGAGTGCATCAGCAGCCTCTTGGCGCTTCTTTGCAACCTCAGCAGCTTTTGCTTTGTTAGTCTCTACCTCTTGAGCGAGCAAAGCCTTCGCAGCAGCAGCTTTCTTGTCTGCCTCTGCTTGGCTGATCTTACCATTCTTAGCATCCTTTTGTGCTTTCCAAGCGTCGAAACGCTTTTGAGCCTCTTCAGCAGAGAATGCACCCTTAGCTACACCACCATTCAAGTGCTTCATAAGCATAACGCCCTCACCAGAGAGGATGTTGCGAACAGTGTCAGTAGGTTGAGCACCTACGTTTACCCAATACAAAGCGCGATCAAACTTGAGATCAACTTTAGCAGGGTTGTTGTTTGGGTTGTAAGAGCCAATGCGCTCAATGTACTTGCCATCACGTGGCGAACGGCTGTCTGCTACTACGATGTGGTAGTAAGCATAGTCTTTGTGACCGTGACGAGCCAAACGAATTTTTGTTGCCATTTGTTTGTTGTTATTTGTGGACTACAACTGCACGAGTTGCATGTCCGAGTTAATAAATAATTTAATGGTATGCCTTTTACACGAAAAAGCGCACAAAGGTACAACAATTATTTTATTTAAGCAAATCTTTTGTCAAAAAACTCTATTTTTCCCTGTCAAACGGCGTAAAAAAAGAGAAAAAAGACCTATATTTGACAAAAATGTGAAAAAAATGACCTAAAATTTGGTCAAGTCAAATAATTGTTGTACCTTTGCACCCGCTTTTGAGGAGAATGCTTCTTTTTAGCATGGCGGGATAGCTCAGCTGGTTAGAGCGCATGATTCATAATCATGAGGTCCCCAGTTCAATCCTGGGTCCCGCTACAAAAAAGAAATCAGACACTTAGGTAAAATCCTGAATGTCTGATTTTTTGGTTCAACCTACAACAAAACATCAACATTTATTTATTGCTTCATTTAAACCTTGTTGTAATAGGCGAATAAAAGGGTGTACACTTGGCACACCCTTCGATAGTTTTACTATTTTTATCAATAAGATTACTTTTCAGCTTTCTTTGCACAAGTTTTCTTTGGAGCTGCTTTTTTAGCTTCATTAAGTTGCTTTTCAAGGCGTTCGATTTCCTTCTCTTGGTTTTGGATGGTCTTGAGTAGTTCGTTGAGTTCTTCGTTCTCAATGGTAGTTGGGTATTGCTCATCCACACGTTGGAGGAAGTCGGAGAGAATGTTCATGTAGTTGATAAACGCATCGTAAGCGGACTCGTAGTGTGTAGCACCTTGGTCGATGTGGTTCATATAATGCATGTAATTGACATCCTGCAAGAGTAGCCAGTCGTGCTTGAGTTGTTTGTCTTTGCAGAGGTGTACGCGTTCCGCTACAGCGAAGAGCTTTTGTAATGCCTCTTGTTGAAGGTCATTACCATTGTAGATGCTCAGATCTTTAGCTTCGCCTGCCCACGTGATAGGATATGGAGCCACAACCACGTCTTTAGCGGCGAGTTTCTTGGCAGCTTCACTTGGGGTGGTAAAGCTCATGTCTTGCTCCAAAGCGAAGTATGGCAAGGCCTTCAAGAAATCGAAAATGCCTGTCATAGCGTGTTGGCGAATACCGAAGGTCTCTGCGCCTACCCAGATGTTGACTACTTGCTCTTCCTCTGGCAATGCAGCCAATTGCTCTATGTATCGCTCAGCATCCATCGGATAGTTGTGCCAATCAGGGTCTGCGAAATGGAATGCCAACTCATCGCTGAGGTAGGAGTTGCGGAGGAGCATCTTCATCTTAGGTGCAGATGCACTGCTGTAGACGTAGTTAGGGCTCTTCCAACTCAATACGTGCTTTGCGCCCTCGGTCATCACGGTTTTGTAGCCTTGTTGGTAGAGCGAGATAGCAATCTCGTCGGAATAGATGAGTTCGGTGTTGCAGATGGTGGTGGATTGTTGGTTGAAGAGTTGTTTCACCATAGCTTGTTGCGATTGCAACTGCTCTGCAGCTTCGGTGTCGCTATAGACGGTAGCCAATGATTGGCTGTAAGGTGTGGCCACAAACTCTACGCAACCGCTGTCAGCCAAGTCTTTGAGCACGTCAATCATCTCAGGAGCGTACTGCTGTAGCATCTCCAACATGACACCTGAAACACTCAAAGCGCAGTGGAACCGACCTTTGGATAGGCGAATCATCTCTTGCAAAGTTCTGCAAAGAGGCATGTAGGAGGTATGGACCAACCAAATTACATGCTCTTCGGTCAACATGTCGTCGTAGTAGTAGTGGTCCTGACCAATCTCAAAAAAACGATAACGCTTCATTCGGTAAGGAGCGTGCATCTGAAAGCAAAAACAAATATTTTTCATGACTGTATGATTTTAATCGTTGAAAAAGTTTTATGAGTTTTAAAAGTTTTATGGGTTACCAACCGAGTACCATGTCGTAGATACGACGTACTTTCAATCCGGCGTCATACCACTTGATGTTGTTCACCTCGTCGCGACCTAGTTCGCGCAATGACTTGTACATAGCAGGGTACTTGACAATTGCATAGATAGCATCTGCCATGGCGTCGATATCCCAATAGTCGGTCTTTATTGCATGCGACAAAATCTCTGCGCAGCCCGATTGGTGGGAGATGATGGATGGACAACCTACTTGCATGGCTTCCAGTGGAGAGATACCAAACGGCTCGCTCACACTAGGCATGATATACACATCGGAATCTGCCAGCACCTCTTGTACTTGACGTCCGCGCATGAAGCCAGGGAAGTGAAATTTGTCTGCGATGCCACGTTGAGCTACGAGGTCAATCATCTTGTTCATCATATCGCCACTACCAGCCATCACGAAGCGTACGCCATCGGTCTTAGCCAATACGCGTGCTGCGGCTTCTACGAAGTACTCTGGACCTTTTTGCATAGTGATACGACCAAGGAAGGTGACAAGTTTGTCTTTGCGGTCGTGCTTGATAAACTCATCAGGGTTGGCCAATGGCTCTACAGCATTGTGTACGGTGCTCACCTTGTGAGGTGGCTGACCATACTTCTCAATCACGGTGCGGCGCGTGAGTTCGCTTACGCACATGATATGGTCGGCTTCGTCCATACCTCTACGCTCAATGGCATATACCGTAGGGTTGACGTTACCACGGCTACGATCAAAGTCAGTAGCGTGTACGTGAATAACGAGTGGTTTGCCAGAGATTTGCTTAGCAAATACGCCTGCAGGGTAGGTAAGCCAATCGTGACTATGGATGATATCAAACTGCAAAGCAGAAGCCAATACGCTGGCTACAGCCTCGTAGTTGCCGATCTCCTCAAGCAGGTTGTCTGGATAGCGACCGGAGAATCCTACGCAGCCGAGATCATCGGTGCCGATGCGTGAATAATCATAATGGATATTGTTGCGCAAGTGGTAATATTCTTCAGGCGACATTTTGCCTTCCATGCGTTGGCGCACATAGTCATAGTTGTTGTCTCGCCATACCACAGGTACACTGTTAGCGCCGATGATACGCAAGAAGGACTGATCTTCATCGCCCCATGGTTTTGGGATAACGAAGGTAATCTCCATGTCCTCCTGTTGCGCCATGCCGCGAGTTAGTCCGTAACTCGCTGTTCCCAAACCGCCAAGGATATGAGGAGGGAACTCCCAACCGAACATCAATGCTTTCATTTGGATTCGTATTGTTTTAAGGTGTTATATACTTTGATTACGGATGCAACACTAGGTGCATAACTCATACCTCCGTGTCCTTTGAATGGCGGGTTACCATCGTAGAGCTCGTTGAGCGTACCGATACATAGTTCGCTCATCTCTGCCTCGTAGCCAGTCAGCAGACGATGGATAAAGTTCTCGCCCGAATGTTGGTAAACCTTGAGGTATGCAACAGCATATGCAGCGATGGTCCATGGCCAAACTGGACCATTGTGGAAGTTGCGGTCGCGCTCCAATTGTCCGCCGATATATACTGGACGGTAGTTGCCACTCTTAGGTGAGATTGTGCGCAATCCCTTAGGAGTGTACAACTCCTTAGTGCATATATCTACAACTGCTTTACATTGGCGACGGTCGAGTGGAGAATATGGTAGCGAAGCAGCGATGATTTGATTAGGGCGTACTTCATTGTTATGGTAGTCGCCATCCACGTAGTCATCTAGGTATACGCCATTCCAGAAGGTTTTAATGAAACTATCCTTGGTGATTTCTGCTTGGTATTCCATCAAATCTGCAATTTGCTCCTTACCCAATTGGCGTTGGATGTCGGCAGTAAAGAGTCGTGCGTTATACCACAATGCGTTGATTTCCACCACGTAGCCTGTACGTGGCGTGATTGGACGTCCATCTTCTACAGCGTTCATCCAGGTAGCAGGACGTGTTTTGCCATCTACCCACAGCAGACCATTGTTGTGCAAGAATAGGCGTGGATGTTGTTGTCTGCGGATAAACAACATGATATCTATGATGAGTTGACCATATAGGCGGGTAACTTCTTCAATGGATGTATAAGCTGCGTATTCTTGTAGTGCATGAATAAACCATAACAATACATCAGGTTCATCCATGCCCGTCAGTTTACAAGGTCTACCTTCTATGAAGTTGCGCACTTCCTCTATGGCAGTCTTATTAACGATCGCATCCCAATACTCAGGGCGGTCAATACCCATCGTGCACGCAGGCATTGCCATAAACTCTTCACGTGCTGAAGCTTTAAACCATGGATAACCAGCTAGGAGGTAGCACTTGTCGCCTTCGCGTTTGTAGAATTGTGAAGCAGCATTTTTTAAGCATCCAAACATGGTATCACGTGCCGAACGGCGCTTGAGTTCTTTCTCCCATAATGCTTTAAGGGTCTTTGGGTTGACTTCGCTGATACCAGCGGCAAAGATTACGCTTTCGCCTTTTTTCATCGGCATTTCAAACCAACCAGGTACCAACTGATCTTCTTTGTACGAAAATCCACGTTCTTGCTCCTTCATGTACTCTATACCTTTGTACCAAGCAGGCGCGTGCGTGTACTCTACTTTCTTTGAACATTGCATATACAACGCAGGGAATGATTCGTACATTCTTGCTACTCGCCCATTGACTACCTCACGCATGTCTGAGCATGCATTGTTGTTCTCCTGGGTGAGTTCGTTGGTGTTGCGGTATGCTAAGAAAGGTTTGAGACGTAGGGTGGTTGGTGAGTGTGCTTCTACCAGTGTGTAGCGAATCAATACACGTGGCTCGAAGCTAACCAACATTCGCTCTTTAGTCAAGATTACGCCACCTACGCGGTAGGTGGTCTTGCTGATTACTTCGCAATCAAACTCACGGATGTACTTGTGTCCGTTGGGCATGTAGGTGTTCTCTCCGTATTGGTGGATACCCAAGTTGAACTCTGCACCATGCTGAATCACAGTCTCATCCAGACTGCCGAGCAGTACGTAATTGCCTTCTGGCAATGGATCGCCCAAAGGCAATACGAGTTGCCCATGGTATTTGCGGGTGTTACAATCGACTAGTGTCGTTGAGTTGTAGGCTCCTGCACGATTGGTGCGGATCATCTCCTTGCTCAAACTGCGTTCAAGATTGATCAACAATGTCTTGTCAAAATTCAAATAACTCATAGATTATTTTGGAATTTAATTAAACTTGCCTTCAAATTTCAATTCTGCATCCATATAGAATTGGCGGATTTGTTGTTCGTCTGCGCGTTTACAAATCAATAGTACGCCATTGGATTCAGATACGATACAATCTTCTAATCCTTGAATCACTGCCAAATGCCCTTTAGGCAAAGTTACAATGTTTCCATGGCTGTCATAATAGATAGCATCTGAATGGAGGGTTACATTTTGGTGCTCGTCCTTATCGCTGAGTTCGTAGAGCGATCCCCATGTACCGAGGTCGCTCCATCCAAAGTCGCTTGGCATGACACATACGTTCTTGGCATGTTCCATGACGCCGTAGTCGATGGATATACTAGGACAAGTAGGGAACATTTCTTGGATAAATGCTTCTTCTTGTTCGGTGCCCATGATATCTGCTCCCTGCATGAATTTTTGTGCCACCTCGGGCATGTGCTCTTGCAGGGCACTTTCGATAGCGTGTAGATTCCAAATGAAAATACCCGAATTCCAAAGGAAGTCACCGCTTTCAACGAAGATTTTAGCCACTTCTAGATTGGGTTTTTCGGTAAACGCATGCACTCTGTACATGCCATCCTCATCTACTTGCTCGCCCATTTGGATATAACCATATCCCGTTTCTGGTCGAGTAGGTTTCATGCCGAGGGTGACTAATGCGTCATGTTGCTCAATAAACGAGAAGCATTTGCAAATAACTTCTCTAAACTTCTCTTCCTGTAAAATTAAGTGGTCACTTGCAGCAACAACGATGTTGGCATTGGCTTGACCTTTTTTTGTTGCCATAGCTTTGATTCGTGCCATCGCATATGCGATACAAGGAGCGGTATTTCGTCTTGCTGGTTCGCAAAGCACTTGACTTGAGTGCAAGTCAGGGATCTGCTCCAACACCTGATCGCGATAGATGATATTGGTCACAATCAAGATGTTTTCGATGGGTACGATAGGGCGAAAACGGTCAATGGTCATTTGCAGCAAACTCCGACCAGTACCAAAGAAGTCGAGAAACTGCTTAGGTTTTTCGTTTCTGCTAAATGGCCAAAAGCGACTTCCTACGCCGCCTGCCATAATTACACAATAATTGTTTTCTTTCATGATATGCATTTTAGTTATTTGTCTAGTTGTGTTTCTTTTTTTAGCCCGCAAAGATACAACTTTTTTTTGATAACTGCAAGTGTGAAATGATTTTTATGTCGTTGTTTTTGCGTTTCATGTTGTACAACATATAAAAGGACGTGTTAGCGTATAAAAAGTAGGCACTTCTTAGGAGCGAAGTGCCTAACAGCAAATGATGTATGGATAGCAAATTATTTTTTGTCAGCTTCAATCAGGGCGAGAAGTTGGGTGACGGCGTCCTCTTGAGGGATGTTTTTGAGCACACACTCTTTGCCACGATAGAGGCTGACTTTACCACGGCCTGCTCCTACATAACCATAGTCAGCATCTGCCATCTCGCCAGGACCATTCACAATACAACCCATGATACCAATTTTCAGTCCTTGCAAGTGAGAAGTGGCTGCTTTGACTTGGGCTATGGTTTGCTCCAAATCGAATAACGTCCGTCCACAACCAGGACAAGAGATATACTCCGTCTTGTACATGCGCACACGAGCTGCTTGCAGGATATCTTTGCTCAAGCGCTCCAAATCTGCTGCGGCGAAATGGTTGTTGCTGAGTACCAACTCAGTGCAATGGTGATCCCACAATAGGCGCCCACATTCGGCTGCGGCATGCAGTTGAAAGAGTGCCCAATCGGTGTCGGAATTGGAGAAATATACGGTGGCGTTCTCTATGCGGACTTGGGTGTCATGCGCATAGCGAATGCTTTGGGTGTTAGCAAAATAATCAATCAAAGCGCTAGCGACAGGCAATTCTTTTTCGGGTGCTTCGCTTAGACTCACACGGATGGTGTCGCCAATGCCATCTGCCAGCAAGGCACCAATGCCTACGGCTGATTTCACACGACCATCCTCACCTTCACCAGCTTCAGTGACGCCCAAATGCAGCGGAAACTGCATGCCTTCTTCTGCCATCTGCCATACTAGAAGACGGACGGTAGTGACCATCACGAGGGTGTTGCTGGCTTTGATGGAGAGCACAATATCTTGGAAGTCTTCTGCCACTGCTACGCGCAAAAACTCCATACAACTCTCCACCATACCCTCGGGTGTGTCTCCGTAGCGCGACATGATACGATCACTCAAAGAGCCGTGATTCACGCCTAAACGAATGGCGGTATTGTGCTCTTTGCAGATGTTGAGTAGTTGAATGAACCGCGCACGAAGACGCTGCAATTCGGATTGATATTCTTCTTCTGTGTAGTCAATTTGCTTAAACTTGCGGGCAGGGTCAATATAATTGCCAGGGTTGATTCGCACCTTCTCAACTACCTTGGCTGCGGCATCTGCCACATCGGATTGGAAATGCACGTCTGCGACTAATGGGATGATAGGGCGATGAGGCGATGAGGCGATAAGGCGATGGTGAATTTGTGCAAGGGATTCCACTTCGCGGAGACCTTGTGTCGTGAAGCGGAGCAATTCAGCACCAGCTTCGATGCATCGTTCGGCTTGTGCGACACTTCCCTCGATATCATTGGTGGAAGTGTTGGCCATTGTTTGAATACGAACAGGGTGTTCGCTGCCGATTTCAATATTACCCACTTTGGTGGTGGTAGTTTGCCTGCGGTTGTAAGTCAGTTGTATGTCCATAAAAGCCCGAATTTGGTGCAAAGTTACGCAAATATTTTGGATTAAGCAATAAATTTGGCATAATTTAGCACTTTTTTGTTAAAAAATTTGGTCAATCCAAAAAAATGTACTACCTTTGCAGCCGCTTTCGCAAGGAAGTGTGCGTTAAAACGTGGGATTCAGTAGCTCAGCAGGTAGAGCACATCCCTTTTAAGGATGGGGTCCTGGGTTCGAGCCCCAGCTGAATCACGAAGACTAAATGAAGCGAAAAATGATAGCCTAAGAGATACGTTAGGTTATCATTTTGCTTTTTTATCGCATAGCACGCTATCTGTATCCTATTTATTTCTTCAAAGGAGATACTAATTCTTTTTGGCGTTGTATGACTCGATGGTCTTTGTTTGGATGATGACTGCTGTATCGCCACGAGTGAGGGATTTGCTCTCGGTGGTGATAGTGCGGGTTACATTACACGAGGTAAGACCTAGAGCCATCGCAATAGATGTGGCAATAGCCAATGCGAGGTATTTGATAGCCTTCAGAAGGCGTTGTTTTTGTGTGTCAGTTAAATTTCTCATTTTATTCGAAAAGTTTTAAGAGTTACTTAGTCGATGGTAGCCGACCTTTAGAACAGCGGCATAGCTGAGGTGGTGTGCGCTTCGCACTAGTAATGTCGCCTCTGGCGAGGTGATGGCCTCGCCAGTAGGGATCATTAGCAGTTTTTACTTGCCATTCAGGAGTTCCTCTTTGCAGATGTTGAAGACAAATGCATTGATGGTTTTGTACTTGGATTGCTTAGCGAATGCTGACATGTCGCTTGCCATGAAAGCTGGGTCTTCCAAACGTTCGCGAGTCATCTGTGCGATTTGCGCGAACTGGGTGCGCCATGTTCTTTCTTTCTCGGTAACAGGTGTAGTACGTTGGCCACGTACCGAAGTGTATTTGCGTTCGGAAAGCTTGCGGTAGTTGTAGGTGGTGCGGTATTTTTTGGAGATTTTGCCCGAGAGGTGATGGATTGGGTCTTCGTAGGTTACTATAGCCATAGTTGATTTTGTTTAAAGATTAAAGTTTAGAGGTTAAAGGCAGGGATTAGAGTTTGGCTAGTTCTTGTGCCATCATGTAGCCGTGGAGAGACTTGTATTTGGTCTGCTTTTTGAACTCCTCTTTGTATGCCGCTCGTTGTTCAGGAGTGAGCGCCTTGACATTGGCAGACGCTGTAGCCATCTTGGTTTGTTGTGCCTGTTGTGCTGCAGATGGTTCGCCTGTGTAAGGGTTGCAGATTTGCGAGGTGAAGGTCTCGCCGTACATCTCTTTGAAGATGATGTCGGAGTGTTTGCAGATTTTGCCACGGAATTGGCGGAATGGGGCTTCTAATTTGATTTTACTCATGTGTTTGTGATTTGAGAGTTAATAAATAAGGATTAATTAATAGTATGGAGGGTGCACGTCCAGCAGTGATTGAAGGTGAGAGATTGGGCGAGGGTTTGTCGGATGATGTCGCATGCCTCGTCGGGATAGAATAGTTTGGGGTCGAGAGGGATGACCTTAACTGTGAGGGTGGTGCTCTCGGTGGAGAACTCGGGATTGAGGGTTTCCAAATGAAAGAGTACTGCCTCTTTGGCTTGGAGCATCTCTTCTGCGCTTTGGCAGGGAATGGTGATGAGAACGAAATGTTTTTGGTTCATGATAATACAATGTTTAGATATTTAACAACAACTTAAACAACATTGCGCGGCAATCAACTTCCTGCCGCGCTCTGCGGTGGTGTCCTTTCTGTGGACGCGTTTCTATAATAATGCTGCAAAAATCTTCGGCGCAGAAGAGGTTTTGCGCCGAAGATTGATAAATAGGGATGTAATGGTTAGGTATAAAGAAAATGGAAGACCTTGTTAATCAAAGTCTTCCACTGATGTATTTTTATTGAAGAAATTTTTCTTCGCGCGAAGATTACGCCGAAGGTTGCAGAATTTTGAGCATTTTCTCTATGGCTGGTATCGCTGTCTTTGATTCTTTTTGCTTGTGTAAATTGTGAAAAGAACGACTATTAGTATCCACGAAATGACTTTCTACGATTTGCCAAAGTTTTCCATTGGTAGGTATGGAGATTAATTCTTGCTCTATGGCTCGACGAATGAGACCATAGAGATAGGATGGTTTTGCTATCCATTTCACTCGGGCTGTAGAATTTTCTCCAGAGAAGATGGCGAGGAAATCATCTGGATTGGTGTCTGGTGCAATCCATTTGGCTTGGAGTAAGCATTGGTAAAGCAGAGTAATTGGTTTGGTTGTTTTTTGCCAAAAGCGATAGGTAAAGGTCGCTGTTTGTAACTTAGGCGTTCTCACACGGACAGTTGCCGTAGTAGTTGTAGTTTTGGGATTACTGACAAATTGGATGCCGATGCCGCCTGCTTCAACATTGTTGATTTCGTAGTCCACATGTTTGGACTGCACGTAGTCTCCTGCTACGTTGATGATACGGTTGGGTTGTTCCATAGTTGTAATTGAGTGATGTTTGTATTATTGAGTTGTTTGGGAATAATTATGTTGCTGGTTGATGTATTCGTTTTCGATATAGGTATTGGTATGTACTGGACGGTTGCGGAGCTGTTCTATCTCGGTTTGGAGTAGGGTGTTTTTGTTTTTTTCTTCTGCTAATTGGCTCTTTAGTGTTGCATTTTCTTTTAATAATTGTTCAACAAGAGTTTGCAAGTCCTCATTATCATTGAGTACTTGCTGCATTTCCTGTTGATGTCCTGTGATGAGCGCACCTAATCGTTTGGAAAATTTGAGTTTGGATTCTATGTTAAGGTTGTCGATAGGCATTGGTATCGTGATTTACGAAGGTGGAGTTTTGTATGTGGTTTGTATTTTTTGCAATAGTTCGGTTGTGGGCATCTCCATGCGGTTGAAGGCGAACCACTTTTTGCCGAGGTCTTTGATGCTGGCACCGAGGTGATAGACTGTCTCGTCGATGCAGAGGAAACGGTCGTGAGAGCGGTCAAAGGTAATAATATCTATAGGCGTGTATTGCGCATTGTGCTTCTGGATATCCAGTTGCAGTTGTGCGGATGGTTTCTTGGTATAGATGGTAGCAGCAACCTTGTCTGCTCGTTTGGATAGTATGGTAAGGACACTATCGTCGATATAGTTGTCTATGAGGATGATGCGTGTGGTGGCTTCTCGTATACGGTCGTTGATGAAAGTGTAGGCATCGAAGATTTGCCCATCGTAGAAGATACCTTGGTGGGGAGGTAGGCTTGTGCGAACGAAGAAGTTTACCTTTTCTTGTAAGTCGTGTATTTGTATGGTATGGTCTTGCAGTTGTCTTCCAATACGCTCTTCCATAGCAAGCATTTGTTGGTTGATAGCATATCCTCTCAGCATGTAGTCTTTTAAAACTTGATTTGCCCAACGGCGGAATTCAATACCACGACTACTTTTAACACGATAACCAACAGAAAGAATAACATCAAGGCTATAAAATTCAACCTGCCTTATAACTTCGCGATTACCTTCTTTTTGAACTATCGCAAATTTTGCGACAGTTGCATTAGATGTCGAATCGTTTCCAGTTGTTGTAGATTTTGCGACAACAGGATATAATTCTTCCTTCAATGCATTATTGATGTGCTTACCTATCGTTTTGACATCACGATCAAAAAGAATAGAAAGTTGTTGTCGATTAAGCCATACTGTTTCATTTTCTAGTTTTACTTCCAAAGACATTTGCTCATTTGGTTGGTACAATACCATTTCGTTTGCCATAATTTTGCATTTTGTTGTTTCACGTTGCAAAGGTACTACATCAAACTGCTAAAACTTGTCAGTATGTAAAGATTTCTTCTATAAATTTCACATTTTACACAAAAAAAGCACAGAAAGGATATATTTTTATATGCTTTTGGCTTTTTATTGGTGTCTTGCTTATTGTTAGTTAGTCACATTGCCCGCATTGCTTCCGCCCTCCGCAAAGCAATCCACTCGATAAAAATCTCAAAATCATTATAAAGAAATTTATAGAAACAATCTTAGAATTTTACAAAAAAATGTATTTTTTTGTTTTTTTTCGATATTATGATGAGAATTTTCACCTTTTGAGGAGTGGTGATAAAAAAAGCAGCACCGAGTGAGGGGACTGCTGGGGGGGGAGTGTGTCCGCACAAATGCGAATGAAGTGCAGAATAGGGGTGATTTATTGCTTAATTATGATTTTGAGGATGATTTTAAGGATGTTTTTGGAGATGTTATAGAATAATCTGCCCTGGTAGTAGTGGATCGTTCTAATCCTTGATGACTGATACACATACCTCTTGGGGTGCCAAACAGTACTTGTTTATTTGCTAATGCTACTTGTATGTCCCAAGATAGAAAATAGAACCCATCGTAAATAGTATTTATTCTTCGAATACAATGAATATATAGTCTAATGATTCGAATACAACTACCATTATTTGATTTGAGAATTCAAATCGTTCAATGTCTTTTGCATGTTATTCATTGTTTTTTCCATATGATTCAGTTTCTTCATAACGTCCTTATCATTATCTTCACCCATAGCGTCTACAAAAATAGAGTTAATCAAACTCATACCAATAATTCCACCAAATATTAGAAGTACCGAAAAATATAAACGTACAAAATGTGCTGCAAACGGTCCTGAATTCTTGCCTACCATATCTGGAATATCATACCAACCTTCAACTGTAAATAATTTGAATACAGAGTAGAATGATTGAGACGGAGTAGAAAAATATTCTGGAGCGACATCTTGAAAAAGACTACAATTGATTAAGGCAAAAATTAGTATCAGTAAGGCAAAAGAAACAAGCACAGCCCATGTTTTTCTCATAGCTATGCCAAAATTTTTCATAATCTCCTTAAAATTGGGGAAAACTTTCATCACTCTGAAAAACTTCATTACACGAAGTATTCGAAAAATAAGAAGAACACTAGTATTCCATCCCATATTTTCTGCTATGGGTGTAAATAGTGATGGAAGTGATAGGATAACTAATACTCCTCCCGCACGATCCCAGCCTTTTGTCCAATACCCAACGATACCCCATGCTTTCATTTTAAGAAGCATCTCTATCACAAAGATAAGTGTACATGTAATATCTAACACATACAACTCTGTTGATTCATATCCGCTTACTTGCAAATATATAACTATTGCATTTAATACAATAACTCCAAAGAAAAGTCCTTCTAATTTATTTACTACATCTCGAAGTTTTACATTTTTAACCATAGTAACTAATTTATTCTATTAATCAACGTTATATTTTACTAAATCAATTTATTTTTATACCAATTGTTTACAAGGCTTTGATACCCCAACTCTTTCATTTGATTGTAACGAAAGTTATATTTTGATTTTGTGTGTTTCTCTGTTGCCATATAGCGAATACACTCCTGCATATATTGGTCTATTACCCTCAAACTTTTATCTGTGGTAATTAATGGGAAATACCACCTCGACCACGTCATATCATGTACATCCGTGTTGTTGTAAAATTTCTTATTAAATGCATTGATAAAAACTTTTACTGCATATATAGGTTCTTTGTTTTTTAGATTTTTCCAACGAATGAGTGCTTTCGCTTTTCTCCTCATTTTGGCTTTAATCTTTTTGACAGCAATATCACTAATATCTATTTGTTCATTATCGTACTTTAAGCCTAAGAATGTCCATGGTTCGTCAGGAATAGTTGCAACCTCTTTAGCAGTGTTCACTGTCAAATGATAGTTCTCTAATGTTGTTAATAACTTCTGCTTTATTCGTTCTTGTGCTTCTTTGTTTTTTGTAAAAATAATAATATCATCTGAATATCGACAATATATAGTATCTTCCTCTGCAAACATCTTATCTAAATCCGATAAGTACACATTTGCCAAAAAAGCTGCAATTGGGCAACCTGCCATAATGCCTTTCTGCTCTTGTTTGATTTTACCATCTTCTATCACGAATGGATTTCTTAAAATAGCTTCGATAAACTCATACAGAGGTAAATCGTTACTTAATATTTTGTGTAAACTCGGTAATAAGATATTCAGGTCTATCGAGTTGAAATAATCACTAATATCTATTTTATAGGTATAGTATTGATCTATATTAGAAGTGGATAGTATGTGTTGGAACGCTTGTTTTACACTATAATTGGCTCGAAAAGAATACAAATTAGGAGAGAAAATACCATCATATTTTCGAATCAACAGATAGGTTAACAATTTTAGTATATAATTCTCTTCTTTAGGAAAGGTATAAACCACTCGTTTTTTTGTAGAGTCTATTTTCTGTATTTGTTTCTTATATGGCGTAGAGAAACCATATGCTGTAATCTTATGGAGTATGCCGATATATTTTTGATTGCGTATAAACAAAAATAAATCTTGTGCTTCATTCTCACCAAGATGTCCATTTTGGACTTTGTATTCAAAATACTGAATCCAAATACTTTGACTTGATAAATAATTAAGCAACAAGATCAGATAAGAATTTGAACAAAAAAGAGGAAGATTATTTTGAAATTCAAAATTTCTGAATACCGAATCATACATAATCTGATTACCTGTACAATCATATTAAAAGATTCTGCTGGATTCTTTACAGGTGCTAAGCATCTTCCTCTTTTTTGTGGTTTATTGTTCTAATACTTTTCTAATTCGTTCTACAACATACTTTTCTTCATTAGGATAAGTTGTAATAAAACGAAGTGCCGTAATGTTATTCTCTTTGCACAATTCCATTGTTTCTAAAACAGAGTAACGTTTGTATTTAGCATCTCCCTCTACAAGAAGAATGGCAACTTTCTTGTTACCTTTTGTAAGCAAAAAGTTTATCGGCATTGAGTAATCTGGCGCATTAGAAAACAATTGACTTGCATAAATTTTATTTTCTAATTTGCAATCTCGAAAGTTATTAAACAAATAACTTAAAAACATTTGATTTTCTTTCAAATGTAGTGTTGAATATGGAATAATATTATTGACATCCCATACATTTCTAAAAGCAGGATAATCTCCTGGATGATATTTAACATTGAGTAAAAGAGCACCAGCTTTGTTAAATGCGGCACCGCACCAACGGCAACAATAATGTTCTTTAAGATACCAGTCTTCTCTGTTACAAACAGGGCATCTTCTCCCTGTAGAAGTTTGATGTGTGCTCGCTTCTGTATATTGTTTACCGAACACACTTACAATAGAATCTAGAATTGACATATAACAATATTTAATAGATTCAAAATAATAGCATTTTAGGATAAATCAATATTATTAAATATCGTATTCGTTCCTATTAGGATCACTAGGCATAAGCATCATAATGAGATTTGCGATAGGGACAATTATCCACCATCCACTATGATTGGTGTCATGTAATCTACGAATACCCACACAAAAAATTGGGATTAAAACAATTAGATTCCAAATTGATGTAATTACAGCAGAAGTGCCAATAGCACTATCTAACACACTTGCTGCCAAACTAACTAATATGTTGAATAGATAAAACCACCAATACTCAGAACGGGTTGCACGTCCTTTCGCTGTAGCGTATTTGCTAAACACGCTTGAAATAGATTCTGTAAATGTCATAATAGTGTTAAAATTTATTGTTATTAATGTTAATTATTTCTCAATCATATCCAACATCTCTTGGATATGAGCATTTACTGTATTTTTCACGCTACTCCAACGAGTATGCTCCCAATAGTTGTCAAACAATTCCTGTAACTTATCAATCTTCCAATGAAGTTCAGAAGTGTATTCAAATTCTTGCAATTGCATACAAATATTGAGATATTTCACTTTTAATTGATCTCTGTGGTTATAATCAATTACACTATCATTTTCTGAAATATACTTGCATAGTTCTTGAAGCTCCAATATAGGTTGCATCGAAAATACAAGACTACATGTTTCAAGTAATAGATTGATCTCTTCTATCTGCTCTTCTGTATATTTTTGAGGATCAATACTAGAGAGAATTTTTGAGTATTTAGATTTTGCAACTTTCCATTGCTCTTTTGTAAAATCCAGATATTCAGCCTTCAATGATTTAGTTAACTCTTTTAATTCGCATACTGCATGCAAGGCCATATGCTGCTCACAAGATTGAAATAATTGGTTAATCTTTTGTTTTTGTACATTAGATAATTTTAATGTAGCAGCATCTGCTTTGAAGGCAGCAAGCATCGCATCCGCATTTTCCCAATCGTTAAGAGAATAATTCTCGCTATTGGTAGACAAGTCCTCTTGGAAGGTTGTCAATTCTGTCATATAGTTTTCTGACTTATTACACGAAGCCAATAAAATGGTCAAACTTAATATGCAGATATATATATGTTGTTGTTTCATAATTAACCGACTATTTGTTGTATTGTACGTTTTACTTTATTCTTGCGTAGGATACTCTTACACTCATTATACAAATCTTCAATATACTCATATTCTATTTCTGTACATTTAACTTTAATTACTTCTAACCGCTTACCTACTTCGAATAATTGTTTTTCCACTTTTTCAAATTCTTCATCTGTAGTAAACTTTGGATTCATAAGAGATAACTCTGAATGAATTTTTTCCAATTGAGATTTTACATACATTTTGTTGTTACATGAACACATTAGCATTGCGCAAATCGCTACGATTACGATGCTCAAAAATTTTGAAGTTTTCATAATTTTGCAGATGATTAAAAAGTTGATTATTTTGATTTAATTTTGCATTTCCGTTTCTGAATCATTTTTTGAAGGTCCTAATATATTTTCAAGTCCTTCTTCTATTCCTTCTCGCAATTCATTCCACAATCCTTTAATTTCTTTTTTACCAAAGTATGCTTGACACTCTAACTGTGTTTTCTTTATATATTTTTTCTCATCTTCTGTATATTCTGTGGAATGCTTTGCGATTTTTGTTTCTATTTCTTGAAAACGAACTTTGGCTTTTTGCCAATCGGCTTCTGTATAATTCCCACTTTCTAAATATAGTTCTTTACTCAACTTCTCCAATTGTGAGATTGCATGTTGCTTAGTATCGCACGAACACATCAATGTTATACAAGTTATTATAAAAACGAGTGAAAAAAAATTAGTTGTCTTCATATTTCTTCTAATTTAATGTTAATAAATTGTAAATACTATCGGATTAATTTATCCATTCTATTTGTTGCAGATTTAAATCAAGTAAACGAATCAAAACCATTTTTGTGGAGGATTCTATTTGTACTGCAATAGGAGGAATACTAAATGCTGGTCGGTATGTGTTTTGCCAATTAGCATCTTCATCTCTTTCAACATGTGCGAATAGAATTTTAGAAGGATTTAAGGCATCAATACCATTGCACAACATAAACACTTCTGAATTTTGGTCTAATGCTTCTAGATAATCTAATGCGCGTTTATTTCCTTTTAGCGCATAGGGGTAATTCGCTTTGCCACTCATATATTGATATACAGAAAATTTTGATAATTCTCCTGCTACACGATTAGATATTTGTGCTTTAAGATTGTTGAGGAATTTGTCAAATGCTTCTGATGTCACATCGTATCCTGCAATACATTGATCTATACTAACTTCACCTATTATCTGCTTTGCATGTTCATCAAAATAAGTACTTAATAAATCTGTAGATAGAATAGAGAAAAATGGGTGTTGCTTATCTATAGTCATACCTTTTAATCTCTCTTCGTTTTCATACTTAAGTTTTTTTAAGTTTTCTACAAGTGATATAAGTGCAGCATATTTAGTTTCTAAATGCTCTGACAGAGAGAAGAATGTTGTCAACATTGATCCTGCCAAATGAAATTTTATGTTTATTTCATTCAGATTTTTCTGAAGTATATTCTTCTCTTTAGATAAACTATCTAATACATCTTCATATTTTTGCAGCAACTCAATGCGTGCCTTGTGGTTTTTAATGAGGGATAATAACAATACTACTCCAAACAATCCAAAACAAGTACATACAATCCACCAACGATGACAAAAACTTAATATAGGAATTAATACTTTATATCGTGCTAGTTCTACTTTAATCCAACCATCAGTTCGTTCTTTTGATTTTGATACTTGGTAATGCTTGATACCTTTATCATCCACTCGAGTAGGACCAGCTTTCAATAATTTTGTATATGTCTGTTGTTGCTGTTGGCACTTTTTATCCAAAATAGATGTGGTTAAAAAGAAAGTAATTAGGCAAAGACATACAAGAGAAAATTTAATACATTTTTTAATGGTTTCCTTTTCAAATGCCGCCTTTGCATCAACTTGTTCTTCAATAACCCGTTCTATCTCTTTTGATTTTTTGTCTAAATCCTCATTATAACATGTCGTTGCAGATTGACATAATGCTTTTCGATAATTTGGATTCTTCAATGTCTGTTTTAGGGTTAAACAGCGTTTAACTAAATTTTCATCAACCATTTGCAGTTGGGATAAATTAGCATACTCTTCAGATAAAAGCACCTGATTGATACCATATTGTGTTGTAGAGTCAATCCTATTGAAATTCAATTGAGGATACTCCGTTGGAATCGTATCATGATTTTTTATTATTTCTGTCAGTGCAATATCTGTGACAATAGCAGCGCCATTTGTCAGCTCGGTATTGGTAATATACGAATATGGCATATAACAATAGCCATCTACACCAAAATGCTTTCCCCATGAGTTACGAACTTTAAATACACGTGTCTCATCATTATAACCACAGATTACCATTGCATGGCGATGATGCTGAATGTCTTCACTATTTGCACTATCACGCTCCTCCTGCGTAGGAATAGATATGAAACCACCTGGTGCATTTGCAAAACTATTGTACAAATTAGTAGAGAACACTACGGGATAACCATCTGATAATGCAGAACGAATGGCATCTTCGGTCAATTCGACTTGTAAAGCCTTCGCCACTTTACGATTTAGGGCATCTTCATATGCTTTTTCAGATGGACGAATATTATATGCTGTTTCTGCAGTCATATATGCCCAGTATTGTTCTTCGCACAAACCAATCTCGGAGAGCGCTTCCAACGCATATAGCATACAAGAACCATTGTCTTCTTGTGTTGTTCCTGCCTTATCTCGCGCAATATAATACAAGAATTGCTCACTTAAATCTATTGTTTCTCTTGTTTTTCGTTGGTATAACGTTTCAAAGACTGATGTGATAGCAAATGCCAAACAACTTCCTTGTTGCCCTTGATCTTTAATATTAGGCATCCCAAAACTCAAATCAATAGATTTTCTTGTTACAGGATGGGATTTGTATGTTTCTTTTAATGGTATCTCATCAACTTGTGGTAATAATTTATATTCATGTTCGCCATATTGAAAAAATCCATTTTTTATAAAACATTTTTGTGCATTCTCTTGTGTCTCCAATTGTTTTTCTAACGACTGCTGCTCTTGTTCCATATTCCTAATGAATGAGATAGAACGACGCATTGTAATTCTGTTCTGTCTCATTGCATCTATAGGATAAACTGCCTCCTCTTCCCCTTCTGAAAGAATGGCCTCCTCAATATGTTCTTCGTGTGCTAATACATAGTTATTAGCATCCAAGAATTGCCCCATAGCCTCCTTTTCCATATCGTGGAAGTTAAGTAGTTGGTCATTGAATAAATCATTCATAAACAACGCATCATCTTCCCCCAAGATAGCAGCTAATATGCATCTTTTATCAGGCAGTGATAGCTTTTTATCATGAATATATTCTTCAAGTTTTTCCTTGAGACTTTCAAATTCTTTTTTGATAGTGATATCAACATCGGCTATAATCTCGGTCTCATTTTTTCCTAAATCCATTTTTTGCTGTACCTCCAGACGATAGATTTTGGAAAGAATATTTTTCCAAGGTTCTATAATATCATTTGCGATTTTACTAGCCTTATTAATATCAACACTATTCTGCTCTACATTATCCTGCAAAATAATTTGAGATAACGCTTTCCGATAGAGATATTCTTGAAAATATGCATCATCTAAATTGATCGTTGACAAGCCAAATGTTTGAAGATCTGTTTCTGAATGCACATTGCCGAACAGATTTCCATAATTCTCAATGACCAACAAACTGTATTCTGCTAAAATACGCATTAATGAATCATGTGTTAATGCTAAAGATAAACCGCCATTTTGGTAGTCTTGAATGGCTAACAAGTGGTCAATCACTCCATAGTTTTTCTTACGATACGCTACTAATGATTGCAAACTATCAATTGTAGATTGCAACGACAGAGAATGTTCATCATTAGATTTTGTAGTACCTATGAACGATTTCTTTAAATCACCAACAATGCCGACTAAATCAACATCCACAATATCTATAGACATTGATTTTATTGCATTTAAAAACTCAACAACTCCCATAATATCTTCATATAACGGAACTATTAAGTTCAAATGCAGGTTGGAATAATCGCCACGTTCACGAATATTAACTTGCTGCCTATGGATATCGCGTAAGAAATTGTGAATAACCGATTCGCGATTTTCTTGAGCCCAAATACTATAGTCTGAAAGAGATAATTTTTCCGCATTCTCTACTGATTCTTCATCTTGAATTTTTGTAATGGTCTTCACAATAACTTCATTACTTTTCCAATCTAACGAGAAGGCGCGAAGAAAATCCTCCGTTCTGGAATTTCCAGAACGAAGAATTTTTTGATACAACGATAGTAGGCAGTCATTAGACTCACCTCCAAACATCAATATAACGGAATGGCGCATAATGTGAATAACTATGATTATTTACCAAATTCTTTTGTAATATATTTTATTTCTTTCGCCATCAATTCTTTTACAGGCCCTTGATTACGAGTGTTGGATTTCAAATCAACAGGGCATTGTGAATACTTAGCAATATAATTTTCTCGAACATCTTGTACCAATGCTTTCCAATTATCAGTACCCATAGCTTGAATTTTATTTGATATGTATTCCTCGTATTGGTCTTTGAGTTCTCCTAATTTATGGTCAAAATATGTAAATGCCTGATCTCGATAGTGCTCACCTGTATCTACCATGAAATCGTTTAGAGCAGCATTAGTGTCTTCTGTATTCTCATCGCGGTAAAAATAGTGGCGTTTTGTTTCATCATATTTGATAAGTCCAAACACCAAAGCATGTACCCACAATGAAAGTGCCTCTTCGCTGGAATCTTTAGGCATGAGTTGATATTTTTCTTCTTTCATGCGACGTTCTATATTATGGTCAAAGTGATAGCTAACAGAACTACGATAGCTATCCTTATTGAATAACTCTATGCCATCAATTGCAAATGCAGGAATAGTACCATCTTGACGATAAATAATAATTTTATCCGTCATGCCCGTAGTGGAGAATGAAATATTCAAAGTACTATCATTCAATTTTTTGAAATAGTCATCACGAGTAAAGCGACTATTCTCTTTATTAGGAAGACATACAAAGTAATAACGATTAATCGCGTGTTGTATTTCCAATTGAGCACTACTTGTCAATTTACCATGTCCGTTGATTTTTAAGAATGGAACTGCTTTGTCCATTGCTCTTTTAATAATCAACTTGAATTGCTCTTCTGACTTTTGGTTGATGACATCATCGATAGTCATATTTTCCCACATCTTGTACTCATTGAATGATTTAACATAAGTATCTAAGGCCTCACTTATATCTTCCAAACGTGTTACATTATATAGGTTTTGCTTGTGCAATAAGTTAAAGAATTGCGAAATAACAATAGACTCATCATTAACTTTTATCAAGTCCCAAGATTCCTCTGTTAAGTCCACATCAACCGTATTAAGAGAACTTTTACTGTTACGATGTTCTGATAGACTTTGTGAAATGTCTTGTGATACTTTGACAAGCATATTCTTAATGTTAGTAATTACGGTAACCTCATCAACAAGCTCATTCTGAAGTGAGTTGTAAAATTGAATTGCACCCGTGCGACGAATAATTTCTACTCGTTTTTTCAACAATGCCTTTGCTATATTCTTAACATCATCTATCAATTCTCTTTGTTTTGATTTAGACTTGATGAATTTATCAGAGTATGATTTTAGTTCTGCTATAGCTGATTTTAAGCGATTTTCATCGGTTGGTATTTTTTCATTTAATTCCTCCTTTTCATCCGTCATTTCTTGGACAAACAAATTAACTTGGCGCACAATGGCCGCTAACGTATCATTCGCTAAAGAAACACCGCAATCACCGATTGCTAATATCTTCTTTGTCTTCTCGTGTAACTGTTCTACCACACGCTCCTTTAATACAAGAACTTTATCCGAAACATTCTTATTAGTTCTTTCGAGTAACATTTTACTGAAATCATCAATAACAACTTGGATGTTCGGTATGTCTTTGATATCTATATCAAAATCCTTGATTGCGTTTGAACATAAGAAGTTAATGACATTATCTTGACCATTATTTTCACGAATATTCACTTCTGGGAGATCAATCCACTGGTTTGCTTCTTCATCTCCAGAATAGCATGCATTCATAAGACGTTGGATAAGACGTTGCTTAACTAATAATCCATATACTTCTGCCAATTGTTGTCCTTTGAAAGTAATTTGAGAAGCACCGATAGTAGATGCCCATGCACGTTTGTTATTTACATTCAAGTCACCTTCAATCATGCATTTTTCAACATTATCTGTTATAGATGCAGTATCTTTACCAATCTCTCCTGATGCACAAAGAAGTGCCAGACTGATCATTTCAGCAAGATTATCAACATGACTATATACTACATTATTTTCGTTGCGGTTGTCCACAAAGAACATTGCATCAAAAGGAGGTTCTTGTGCATCATATTGTTCACTGATCCAATCAAAATTTACTGGCGGATTTGCAGGACCTATATGCATCAAGAAGTCTAAGTCTTCAATAGCACCATAAGCATTAGGCTTAGTCTTGGCCATTGCATTACCCACTTTGTTCATTTCATGGAATACATTAGGCAAAACACCATAGCCAGAGATATTTACTGCTCTTGTACCGCGATTATACATGCTACGCAACAAGTAAGCAACATCTAAGAATGTACCACATCCAGTACCTCCACATACGGAAAATACAATATGTACATCTGTTTTCTCCGTTGAGATCAACTCATATTCTGGATTATCAATAATTTGGTTACTGCTAATTTGTGCATAAACATTTGAAATAGCAGTTGATACGTTTGAAATCTTATTTACTAGCGCAAGACGTCCATTAGTGCGGACTTGACCTGCTCCCTTATCCAAGCTTGTAATCATATTGACATTGTTTTCTGGTAACCATGTCAAGCGGCGTTTGTTTGATTGATAATAATCCTTAGGAGTTTTTACACTGATTGAGCATTGTTCGAATGGTTCTAATTGGACATCCTCTCCTGATTTTGTTTTTAGTTTCTTCTCATAAGCACCACCATCTGTATCTATTCCGAGAAATCCTATCATTGGTGGAACCTTACCGTATTTCTCAACAAACATTTTCTTCGTGCGCAAAATAGCGTTCATACCTGTGCCTCCCAAACCGATATAGAAGGTCTTTCTTAGTTTTGTTCTCATAATTATTAATATTAAGATTGTTAATTGTATTTTTCTTAAAATAAATTTAAATAACTCTTATTTCGTATTTTTGTTTTGACTCATTGCTCAAATAGGTTGGTTCTTCGTCATCTTTAAGAACGACTGTTTGAGTCAGGTCATAATCTTGAGCTCCTCTAATTGTTAACCCTTTTCTTCCACGAGGCACCATGGTTACATTACCATTACAAAAAAATGAATCTTGTACAAACATTTTTTGTCCAATAAATACTCGCTCAAAGAATCCTTGTTTAAGTTTCTTGTCTGAGAATGTAATAGATAATGCCCCCTTAACATTGTATCGTCTATTTACCTCATTGTTTTCCATTTCGATAGTACGAATTCGAAAGCGATCAACAAAAATAGGACGCAGAACTAAGAACCATAAAAACAACAAAGATACAATAGCCAACACTACTAAAAGTAAACCAAAAGCCAGTGGATTCATTCGGTTTACTTTTTTTGCTTCCCAATGAAATATAAGAAATTCGCTCGTAGATGCAGTTTGCTTCCCATTTAATATTTCAATGTCTCCAGCATCCTTAAGCTTTAATACCCATTGATGCTTTCCTTTTTCCGACTTTTCACTGAAAAGAATGCCGAGTTTTATCTCTTTATTGCGATCATTGGGACTTATTGTAAGAACGTTGTTTTTGCATTTATTGCCATTTGCATATAATTGAACTTTATTGTTTGAAGCGGGGGTATATCGACCCGTTCCATCATCCATTTCGCACAATTGTAATTTGACAGATTTGTTAAAATCATCTCCACTTATGGTGATTGTTTTAAACAAAGTATCTGGTTGATACTTATTCCAAAGAAAATCAGAATAAGTTACTGCATTTCCCCAATCTTGTGCTCTGTCACTACTGTGATTTACATCACAACTGATTGATATTAAACCAATAAAGATAAATAGATATATTTTTTTCATAACTGAATTATTTTATTGTTATTTGCATACTTTTCATCTTTCTATTTACTAATAAAAGAGTAGAAGAAGTATTCTCCAATACTAAATTCGAGCCATCATTTAATTTTGCAAATTTCAATTGTAGTTTAGTATAAGTTGCTGTTGGTAGCTCTTGCATCATTGTTTCTCGTGATTTTTTGAATGTGGGTTTTAAAACAAGTTGTGATGTTTGATTAGTAATCACAACATCTTGTTCTAATTCAATATAATCATTTTCTTGGATTGAAACATGAATCTTAGCATCATCTTTTAACTCTCCATTAGACATATAAAGCGGTAGTGTAATATCTTTATCATAATCTTCAAAAACACGTAGAGAATGACTATTTTCAATTTTCACATTGCAATCTGGAAGTTCAAAAGTTGGCTCCGCAGGATTATCATAAAGAATCTTGAAACATGATTTTTCTAATCTACCTTTCAATTCATCGTTTTCTGCTTTATCGGTTAATACGAAATAATATCCTTGTATATTTTTTTCTTCTGCACAATCGCACCAATTGTCTAATAAATTATAAAACTTATCTGTTGTACAATTATCAATACCATCGGAAAGAATTTTCAATACATTGGGACAATTAGGAACAAAAATTTCATCCTTAGCAAACTTCAATGGGGTATAAATACTAGTGTTTGTCTGCTGTGCATTAAAATAATTTCTTATTTGATTTGCGAGATACCGTTTACCGTCTGTAGTTGCCATTTTTCGCCAGACATTTCTCTGTAATACCTTATCATTAAAGGGAATAACTACGATTTCCGTACGAGCATTTTGTGACTCAATATCTGCAACTAGTTTGTTGACAATAGAGGTGTAAATATCATATTCCTGTTTATAATGTGTAATCATCATATCTTTTCCTGCCACTTCCACATTTTTATGAGGAATATCTATAATTTTTCCAGTAATAGTATCCTTTAGCGTAAAAGGGGCCTCTCCTTTTATAGTATTCTTTGGCGGATTCCAAGCATAGCCACCATGCATAGAATACGTAACATCCCATAGATACACTATACGTTTCTCAATGTTACCTTGGGCGAAAATAGCGATAGGTAAGCATTGTAACAAAAATAGTAAAATAATTTTTCTCATAATTGATTATATTCTATCATTCAACATTAATAATATCTATTCTATTTTTGGGTACATATCAATCCTAAAAGACATAACAAAAAAAGCGTGAAACCTGCATTTGCCAGTTCCACCTTATGAGGCTGTCGCATTGCCTTAATGTTTGAACCGACAACGCGAAGCCCACGCCGAATATAAATATTCCCTGTGCTACATAGTTAAAGTACGCGCGTGCGTATACACATATACGCAAAAGACGTACCAAAATAGGCACAAGAAGGATAATCTATATCCCGTAGGACATCTACCGTTGCTAAGTCCTGAAACATTAATTCGAAACTGCGACATTTCATAAGGCCAGAACAGAGCGTCAATAAACGCCTTTTAAATATGTCTTGAAAGCCGCGACTGGGGTGCTTGGTCAACAATTTGGCTTTCCGAGAGGGGGACATCTCCCTCCCTCTAACCCCCGGCGTTGAGCTTTCGGGCGCAAAGGTACAACATTTTTTGCATAAATGCAAGAAAATGGCAATTTTTTTTCACCATTTTCAGTTTAGAGGACGCGGCGGAGCCGCTACTGTTTAGGGGTTAGAGGCGGAGCAAAGGCCTACCCCCAACCCCTCCCTGAAGGGAAGGGAGGGAATTTGCAATGACCACCCAACGCCGAATGGTATTCGGGATAATAAACAAACACGAAGCAGGGAGAATCTTGCGGGCGGAACCGCAAAGTGCACCCCAAAACGCCACAAACGTTATCGGGGACCCCGCAGAACACTGGACTGGTGGCGGAGAGTAGTAGCACTAGCCATACTAGCCGCTCTAGGAATACCCGAATAGTATTCGTCAAACACCCCATAACGCAGGCGTTATCGGGGACCCCGTAGGTAATGGACAAAGAAATATTTAGATCGGCTGCGCCTATAGATCGCTCGCTATGCTCGCTGGAGAGGGTAGATCGGGCTGCGCCCTGTAGATCGGCTTCGCCTGTAGATCGCTCGCTGTGCTCGCTGGAGTTGGGAGAACGGGCTGACGCCCTAGGAGAGGGGAGGAGATATGTCAAAATGGCAGTTTTGGGAGAGGTAAAATGCTTTGGCAAGGTTTTTGATAATTATGAATTAAGAATTATGAATTATGAAAATTTGCTTGCGAAGAATCGTTTGAGCGAATGTGAAATAAGAATTAACAAAATAAATACATTATATGAGCAAAAAAGGTAATATTGGGGTAACGTCAGATAATATCTTCCCCGTCATTAAGAAGTTTCTCTACTCAGACCACGAGATTTTTCTCCGTGAGTTGATCAGTAATGCAGTAGATGCGACACAAAAATTGAAAACACTCGCCAGTGTTGGCGAAGCCAAAGGCGAATTGGGCGATACACGCGTACGTGTACTTATTGATAAAAAGAAAAAGACCCTCACCGTGCAAGATCATGGTATCGGTATGACTGCAGAGGAGGTGGATAAATACATCAACCAAATCGCTTTCTCTGGTGCCGAGGAGTTCGTGAATAAGTACAAAGATAATGCACAAGCTATTATCGGTCACTTTGGTCTTGGTTTCTACTCTGCGTTTATGGTAGCAGATAAAGTGGAGATTTTCTCCCTTAGTTACCAGGATGATGCGAAGGCTGTGCATTGGTCATGCGATGGTTCGCCAGAATACACGATGGAAGAAACAATCAAAGCCGAGCGCGGAACGGATATCGTGTTGCATATCAACGAGGAATATACACAGTATTTGGAGGATAGCACCGTGGAAGGTTTGCTGACCAAGTACTGCAAGTTCTTGCCTGTGGAGATTGCTTTTGGTATGAAAAAGGAGTGGAAGGACGGTAAGCAAGTGGAGACTGGCGAGGAGAATATCATTAACGATGTAAATCCAGCTTGGACACGCAAGCCTGCGGATTTGACCGAGGAAGACTACAAGAAGTTCTACCATCAGCTCTATCCTCATCAGATGGATGGGCCACTCTTCCATATCCACCTGAATGTGGATTATCCATTCAATTTGACGGGTATCCTGTATTTCCCTCGCATCAAGAACAATATTGATATTCAGCGCAATAAGATTCAATTGTATTGCAACCAAGTGTTTGTAACTGATGAGGTGGAGAATATCGTGCCACAATACTTGACATTGCTTCATGGTGTGATTGACTCGCCAGATATTCCGTTGAACGTGAGCCGTTCGTACTTGCAGAGTGACAACAATGTGAAGAAGATCTCCAGCCATATCACCAAGAAGGTGGCTGACAAATTGGCAGAGATATTCAAGAATGACCGCGAGGACTTCGAGAAGAAATGGGATGATATCAAGCTCTTTATCCAATATGGTATGCTGAGCGATGAGAAGTTCTATGATCGTGCTGTGGGCTTCGCCCTCTTGAAGAACTTGGATAACAAGTATTTCACTTTTGAGGAGTACAAGGAGCATGTTAAAGAAGCTCAAACGGATAAGAATGGTGATCTGATTATCCTATACGCACAAGATGCCGATGCAAGTTATGCCTATATTCAACGCGCGAAGGAGAAAGGTTACGATGTGCTGTTGATGGACGGTGAGCTGGATGTACATGCGATGTCGCAATTTGAGCAAAAGAGCTACGGCGATGGTTCGGATGACAAGAAACAGATGATTCGTTTCGTGCGTGTGGACTCGGATGTGATTGAGAATATCATCCAAAAAGAAGACAAAGCGAAAGTGGAACTTACCGAGAATGAGGAGAATGCACTTCGCTATAGTTTCGAGACTCTGTTGCCAAAAACCGATAAAACCCGCTATGATGTAAGTTTAGAAGCCGTTTCAGCGGACGCCCTGCCTGTATTCTTGACCCAAAACGAGTTCATGCGCCGCATGAAGGAGATGTCGGTTCATCAGCAAGGCATGTCGTTCTACGGCAATATGCCAGATCAATACAACTTGGTGATCAATACTGCGAACGACAAGGTGAAGGCATTGCTGGAAGAGATTACTACCGCTTGTGGCGAGCAAGTGAACCCAATCGTGGAGCAGCTGGCAGCTAAACAGGCGGAGGAGAAGGCATTGCAAGAGGCACAAAAGGGCAAGAAGGATGCTGATTTGACCCAAGAGGAGAAGGATGCGGTGACCAATATCACCAAGGAATTGGCTGCATTGAAGCAACAATTGAAGGAGCAATATGGTGCGTATGCTGCTAGTAGTGATAAACTTCATCAACTCATTGACATCGCCATGTTGGCTGCAGGTCAGTTGAAGGGCGAGGCCTTGGCGAAGTTCGTTAATCGTTCGGTGGAATTGCTATAACAATAATCTAATTACGAAACAAGAGGGTGTGTCTACATTGACACGCCCTCTTGTTCGTTTCGCGACCACTTCGCGACCACGTTGGGACATCAGTGGGACATCTATGGGCTTTGTGATTCTCTATATAATCGGACAACAATAAAAAAGAATCGTTGGTAAAATCTTATAATTCAATGCCCATTACATTATAGATCTTGCCATCGCGGAGGATGATGAGTTGACCATCGCGGAGGAGTTTTTGGTTATTAGAGTTCCTTGTTTGAATGTGCTCTACTGCTGTAGCTACATTTCTTACGCCTTGGATATCAAACTCTGACCAATAAGGATCGCTCTCATATGCCTCTACGGCCTCATCTGGCACATAGACTGGTATCTGGCGATTGACATCAAAGAAGGTCTTAGCCTGGATAGTAGGAGGTGTGGTGGCTTTCAGGTGAATCTTTTGCAGTTTAGCACAGAGTGCAAAGC
The DNA here is from genome assembly GCA_045132415.1 of Paludibacteraceae bacterium. Lineage (GTDB taxonomy): Bacteria > Bacteroidota > Bacteroidia > Bacteroidales > Paludibacteraceae > Colicola. Next base: position 42,871 of record JBGUSG010000003.1, read on the forward strand.
CGTTGTCGCCAATGGATTGTACGGTGCTTGGCAAGGTCATATCCACGAGATAGGTACAGCCATAGAAAGCGGCATCACCTACTTCGGTCACACCCTCTGGGATGGTGAGGTGCTCGAGTTGGTGGCAGTTGTAGAACGCCCAACTACCGATGCGCCACAGCGCAGAGCCAGCAGCAGGAGAATAGTGCGCAGCACCTTGAGGTGCATTGGCTCCTTCGAATATAACCGAATTTAGTGTACGACAATTCTCAAATGCACGATCTTCTATCTCTGTGACGGTAGCTGGAATAGTTATTGCTTTGAGTTTAACACACTCAGCCACAGCCATGTATGGGATATACTCGAGTTGTGATGGGAGATAAAGTGAGTTGAGATTGTAGCAACCCTTGAATGCTTCATCAGCGATGGTGGTGTTGGTAGTCGCAGCTAGGTTGAGCACCTTTATGGTCTTGTAGCTGCGATTGATAAAGTCAAAGGCATTGGCAGTGAGTTCACCAGCGTTAACTTCTACGTGGGTGAATGATTTAGTATAACTAACCCAGTTGCTTTCTGATATATCAAAGAAAGTAGCAGGTGCAGTTACGGATGTCAAACTTTCGCAGTTAAGGAATGCCCTATCTCCAATACTCGTTACGCTATTAGGAATAGTAAGCACTGTCAAAATAGAGCAAGCTTTGAATGCATCTTTTCCAATACTTGTTACACCGTTTGATATCGTGATAGTCTTTATGTCATTGATTAATAATTCCCAAGGACGCTCATTATACATATCTCCAAATCCCGAAATAGTGAGGGTGTTATTTTGATAACTCCAGTACATATTATCGCCACATCTTCCAGAGAATTTTTGTGCAAACTCAGCAGAGAAAACTGTATCTTGTGTCAGACTAAAATGACGTGGATTGTCAGTATTGCCGTCTGCCCAACGCACAAAATGATAGCCGTTGTTTGGTTCAGCGGTCAAGGTGATATTATCCAAATACTTGCCAGAAGAAGAACCATTCACATAACCCTGATTGCTATCATAGTTCTTGGTGATGTAATACGTGTTCTTATCAAAATATGCAGTATATATTTTATCCTCAGTTACTTGTACTTGGCGTGGATTATCTGTATTACGATCATTCCATTGCGTAAAATGGTAGCCATAATTAGCAGTGGCAGAAATCGTGACATTGTCTAAATAAGTAGTTGTTACATCACCAGATGTTGTACCGCGCTCGGTATCATTGCACTTAGTGGAAATGGTGTAATTGTTAGGTGCAAACTCGGCAGTAAGTGTGGTGTCTTGTGTGAGAACCAATGTGCGTGGGTTAGTTGTATTTCCATCGCTCCATTGAGTAAAGTGATAGCCGTAGTTCGCTTGAGCAGAAAAAGTGACAGGAGTATTAGCTGCATAGATTCCGCTTCCTTCTGTTTTTCCCATTGTTTTATCCGCAGTATTAAGTTTTAATTCATAGGATTCCATTTTTAATTCATAGTGTGCGTATCCATTATTACCTGCGTAAAGATAAATATAAGCTACGTTTCCTTCGACTTCTACAGATACAGATGTCGTAGGGAAAGTGGTAGAACTCTTCCCCATACCATTTGCAGGAAAATACCATAGAGGCTCCAAGTTTGAGAAACCCTCCTCCCAGCCTCTATATCTATAAAGAGCAAATGTATAAGATGGGGTACCAGTTCCAGCAGTTGCGGCTAATACAATGAAGGTCTCATCGCCTACAGAAAACTCGCATATACCATTTTGAGTAGTCTGCATAGAGCAAGTATCGCCCTTGTTGTTACCAATCTTAGTCCCAAATTTACAGTACTCGAAATCCTCCCAAACAGAATAATCATAGTCATCATCATCTGCGTAGATAAGCGCAGGTAAATTATCACTGCCATCTACATAGAATAAACTGCCTGTTTTATCCAATGGAAAAATTTGAGCACTACTTCCAACTCCCTTCCAGTCATACCCACCAAATATATACCTACTTTCATCGAGAGTGACTTCCCCGTTTGTAATTAACCAACGAATAATCTGCTGATCATCAGCGGCCATAATAACTCCATCCTCTAACACATTACCAGCTACACCAATAGCATCAATAGTTGGATCTATATACGTGTCCTCAAAATCTTCTTGAATAATTAACGTGGCTTCACCAGTCTCAAGATCTACGACATATGCTTGGAATGTTCTTCCATATCCATAGTCTGGGTACCTTCGTGATCCAATAATACAATTTCCTGCTTGGTCAAACTTGATGTCGCTATAACCATAGCGGTTTGCAGACCAAACCTTTTCACCATTTTGGATAGTCATTATTTCAAATATATGCTCACCTGTTATCTCAATGGGATCAAGCATTTCGCCAGAGGTGCCATCAACGCGAACCAGAGACTTGGTTTCCTTGTTGATAAAATACATGATTCCATCCTTAATAGCCATACCGAGTACATAAGCACTGCTACCAGGAGTATTGTCCTCATAGTTGCCTTTTTGAGTCGAATAAATCCATTTATTTTCTAAACTAAGACGACTATTAGTTGCTATTCGATCAGGATAACTGTAGGTGTCCTTTCTAACGCCTATTGCCCATAAATTGCTAATTGCACATAGAGCAATCAAAAGGAAAAAATTTTTTTTCATAATTTTACTGAATTAAGTATTAATAGCAATATTTCAATACCGGAAATGACTTCTGATTTAAGCGTACCAATACAAACTTTAAATTAGGAAATTCGTAATGAATGAACTTATTTATAGGGCTTAAGTTATAAGGAGATGTGAAAAGTATGGAATTGTTTAATACAGGCTCTACTGTTAGCAGGTAACCGTTTTTAACCAAGTTAGCTATAATATCATTAACTTTACAAGAACGTCTGTCTGGAGTATTAAACGATAACATGTAACACTTTCCTTTTGTTTCTATTGCAGTTTTAATAAATGTTTTAATCGAAACCTCCCTTTTAGAATAGACAGTTGTTTTACCTTTTTGCGCTACAACCTTATTAGATGTTGTAAGCTTTTTTGTTTGCTTGACGCAGACTGTACTCTTTACCATAGTATATGAATTAATAATTTCTCCCTACTCATTTATGGCTTTTCGGGTTACTCCGTTAAATACCTAATCTTAAAGAGACATAAAAAAAGCGCAGACCTCTCGCTGTTTATTCACAACAAGAGGCCTTCGCATTGCCTTTAAGGTCAAATAAACAACAGGAAACCTACGCTGATATGACGACACACCACACCGATTACAAGTGCAGTATGGATATAGTCATACCCATAGGCATTTACTGTTACTTTGATTTTGACCTTAATGTTGAAAAGTTGCGAAGTTTTCTTGTTGTCAAACACAAAGCGTCAATAAACGCTATTCAATATGTCTGAAACCTACCCTAAGAAGAAACCTTAGCAAAACACTTTTTGCAGGACATATTTCCCTCCAGCGTAGGATTCGGGTGCAAAGGTACAAATTTATTTTGAATTGAGCAAGAAAATTGCGCAAAACGCGCTATTTTCAGTTTAGAGGACATGCCTTTGGCGCTACAGCTTAGAGGCGAAAAGAAAGACAACGGAAACCACCTTGAGTAGAACTGGATGCAGGAAAAAATACAAGAAAAACAGAAGCGGATTGGAGAGGGAACGATCTTTCATTCGATAGGGATTACAGGCAAGTACTACTGGTGCGTTAACTTATTTATACTTTGCTTTACTAGTGATGCGTTAACTCATTTGCAGATTCGCTCAATTCGCCGTTTCAAAATTTTGATTAATTTTCTACAATATACTACAATTTTGGTAGTAAAAAAGATAATTTTCGTTAATTTTTGGTCTAATTTTCTATAATTTTTGTTTTATATAAAGTTCCCGTACAAGTAGTAATTTTACTTAATTTGTTAATTTACAAACATTTATAGCTATTGAGTTGTTTTTTATTTGAATTGGTTTAATTCGCTCAATTCGCCGTTTTTATAAAAAATTCGGTTAATTTATTACATCAAAGATTGTTTTTTATTTGCAACACGGAAACTACAAAAGTGTTAAAGTTTCCTAAAATATTTGCTAATATCAAAAAAAAACACTACCTTTGCATGCTTTTTGTTACAAAAGGTAACACAGCAACAATAAACAACGCATGGAAAAAATAAAAGACGACATATTGAAAGTAGCTGTCGGACGAATGCAACAAGTAGGCATTCGTAGTGTGTCTGTGGATGACATATGTCATGAGTTGGGGATGTCGAAGAAGACGTTCTATGTTTATTTTGCTTCGAAAGATGATTTGGTGCTGGCTATCCTGCATAAGCATGAGCAGAAAGTGGCACATGACTTGGACAATGCCCTATCTAAACGCACCATCACACAGGTGATTGTGGAATGGGCGAAGATAGCGCAATCCACTCAGAAGAAGGATCTGAAGACACCTGCGATGATGTATGACCTGGAGAAGTACTATCCGCAACTATTCGCAGTACACAAAAAAGTGATGCGCCAAACAGCAGAGAAGATCTTGGTACGGTTTTTGGAGAAAGGCGTGAGCGAGGGAATATTCCGAGCCGAGATTGATGTGGATGTGGTGGCGATGATGTTTTTGGACATGCAATACAGATTGCTGGATTTGATAACAGGCGGGCAAATGACCAAAGAGGAAGTGCACCGCATAGGACATCAAAGAATGGATATTTTGATGCGAGGCATATTGAGCGAAAGCGGTTTGCTGCGGTTGAGAGAGAAAGTGAAAAATAACATATAATATATAAGGTATAAAAGATGATGAAAAAAATTGTTTTAGCAATTTGCCTATTCGCGGTTTGTGCGAACGGCATGCAGGCAGAAGATCATGTGATGGCAGCTACGAAGAAAGCTGTGGTACGTGAGGCGCCTGCGACATTAAACCTAAGTCTCGCCGAGGCGCAAGATTATGCGGTGGAAACCAATCGCAGTTTGAAGAATGCTAGTTTGGCGGTACAAAAAGCGTATGCGCAACGTTGGCAGACCATCGCAAGTATGTTGCCATCGGCAGATTTGTCGTGGGGATATACTTCGATGATGGGCTATAAGATGAACTTTGGCAATATGCCAATCGAGATGCCTGACAACGGAACATTGGGCGTGACTGCTGCTGTGGGTATCAATGGTCAGGCAATTGTGGGCGCATTGTTGAACAATGTGGCAATTGACATGCAGAAGTTGAATCTTCAACAGTCGGAGGATAATTTGCGTGCGAATGTGAAGACCAGTTATGCAAGCGTGTTGGTACTGCAAAATGTGGTGACATTGTTGGAGAGCTCACTGGCAAACATCGAACGTATGGCAGAGATGACCCAACGTAGTGTGGAAGTGGGTGCAGCAGAACAAACAACTGCCGACCTAATCCAAGTGCGTGCTAACACATTAAAAAATAATATCAATGCGAATTTGCGTAGTACCCAATTGGCGTTGAATGCGTTGAAGGTGCTGCTGGATGTGCCAGCTAATACAGAATTGGTGTTGACTTCTACGTTGGAGGATTTTCTTTCTGCCGAGGCGGTATTGAAATTGCTGGGTTATGATTTTGCTTTGGAGAATAATCTTAACTACCAATTGTTGGAGAAGAATGTGGAGTTGGCGAAGAAGAATGTGCATATGGCAGGTTGGGCGTATGGTCCAACTGTGGCATTGGCATACCAGTATAGCAAGAAGGACTACTTTGGTGAGAAAGAGGGCTTCAATATGACCCCTCCAAACGCGGTGTCGCTGAATATCAGCATGCCATTGTGGTCATCGGGTAAACGTGCCGCAGGTGTGGTGGAGAAGAAGATTGCGTTGGAAGAAGCACGCAATACGTTTGCGGAGACAGCCAATAACCTCGGCATTCAAAACGAGCAATTGCGCTACAACCTGCAAAACGGTTATGAGACCTATATGAACGAGAAGGACAATATGGAGGTGACGCAACGTGTGTTTGAATCAACGACTAATAAGTTTAATCAGGGTGCGGCTTCGAACCTTGACCTCGTGAATGCGAGCAATGACCTCATCACCGCACAAAGCAGCTATGTGCAAGCGGTGTTGACATTGGTGAATGCACAAGTGGAGCTGGAGAAGTTCTTGAATTTATAGTGAATTCCGACACCCGACTCCGGACACCGAATAACATGGATAACTAAATAACAACAGATAAATGAAAAAGATTGTATTAATGATGGCGGCAGCTGTATGTCTGATTGGCTGCGGCAAGAAAGACGCTCAAGCTACTCAAGAGGCGGAGCGCGTGGAAGTGGTGAGCACCATGATCCTCGAAAATCATGAGATTGAGCGTGTGCTCAATGTTAGTACCAACCTTCAAGGTTATTTGACACAAAATGTGGCACCTTCGTTGACTGGTAAGATTGAGCATATCTTCGTAGAGGTAGGTGACCGTGTGAAAGAAGGTGACATGCTTGTTCGTATGGATCAAAACCAATACCTTACAAGCAAAATTCAATTGGCTAACCTGGAAGTGGAGATGAGCCGTTTGGAGGCATTGCTCGCAACAGGTAGTGTTAGCCAACAAACCTATGATCAAACCAAAGTGGGTTATGACCAATTGAAGCAAAACCTCTCTTTCTTGGAGACCAACACCTATGTGAAAGCTCCTTTCGAGGGCGTTATCTCGGCTAAGACATATGAAGATGGCGAATTGTATGGTGGTCAGCCAATCGTGGTTTTGACTCAAGTGAAGAAGTTGAAAGCACTGATCGCTGTGCCAGAGACCTATTATCCTTTGATCAAGGAGGGTATGAAACTCACCGTGAAGAGCGATATTTATCCAGAGCAAACTTTCCCTGCAACTATCGAGGTGGTATATCCTACTATCGATGCTGCGAGCCATACTTTCCAATGCAAGGTGGTGATTCCTAACGCCAGCGAGAAGTTGCGTCCTGGTATGTATGTAACTACTACTCTGGGACTTGGTAAGGAGAATACAATCGTAGTTCCTTATCAATCGGTAGAGAAACTGATTGGTTCGAACGAGCGTTTTGTGTTCATCAACGAGAATGGATATGCAAAGCGTGTGAGTGTGAAACTGGGTCAACGTTTCGATGAGCAAATTGAGATTATCGCTCCTGAAATCCAACCAGGCGTAGAGTATATCTACAAGGGCCAAAGTAAGTTGGTGGATGGCGTGAAGATTGAAGTTAAGTAAGACCGCGCTGAAGCGCTGAAAGAAGTCAGACCGTCTTCCAGACTGTTAGACCGCCACTTCGTGGCTGAGAGATTTCAGGAATCTAATAGCGAAGCGATCTAACAACGCAGTGGTCTAACTTCTGACAGCGAAGCGATCTAAAAACTAAAAAGTTATGGCAATTTATAAAACCGCGATTAAAAACCCCGTAACGACCATGCTGGTGTTCGTTGCGGTGATGATCATAGGTCTGTTCTGCTTTGTGCAACTACCTGTGGATCAGTTTCCTGAGATGGATCCTCCATACGTGATGGTGATGACCACCTATCCTGGAGCCTCTGCCTCGGAGATAGAAACGAACGTCTCCAAGATCATGGAGAACAGTTTGACTTCGGTGGACAACCTGAAGTATATCAACTCGACCAGCAAGGATAACGTCAGTCTTGTGGTATTGGAATTGGAATGGGGATGCGATATCACGGAAGCCGTCAACGACGTGCGGTCGTTCTGTGATATGGCGAAGAACCAGTTGCCAGACGGTTGTTCGTCCCCTATGGTGTTTAAGTTCTCCTCAAGCACCATGCCTATCTGCCAATACTCTATTACGGCAGACGAGTCGTATCCTGCGCTCGACAAAATCCTCAACGATGAGGTGATTCCACAGCTCAACAAGATCAACGGTATTGGTAACCTATCTGTATCTGGTGCGCCAGACCGTTATGTGTATGTGGATATCGACCAACAGAAGTTGGATGCATACGGTATCTCTTTGGAGCAAGTGGGTCAAGTAATCTCCGCCAACAACTTGAACCTGTCTTCGGGTACGGTGAAGATGGAGAAAGAGCAATATCAAATGCAAGTGCGCTCTGAGTTTATTGAGAGTAGCGAGATCAATGATCTGATGGTGACTATCACCCCACAAGGACAACAAGTGTTTGTGCGCGATATTGCTACCGTGCGTGATACCATCAAGGATCTCTCGTTGGACGAGAAGACCAACGGTCGTGAGGCTGCGCGTCTGATTGTGGCGAAGCAATCGGGTTCTAATACCGTACAAGTCTGCGAGGATGTGCAAGAGGAATTGGCAAAGATTCAAAAGCAATTGCCTACCGACGTGAAGATTCAAGAGATCTACAACTCGGCGGACAATATCCGCAATAGTATCAACTCATTGGAGGAGTCTGTGTTGTACGCGCTCTTGTTCGTGGTGTTGGTGGTATTGTTCTTCCTGGGTAAATGGCGTGCGACGATTATCATCTCGCTCACTATTCCAATCTCGTTGATTGTAGCGTTTATCTACCTAAAGATGGCAGATTCGAGTATCAACATCATCTCGCTCTGTTCGCTCAGTATTGCGATTGGTATGGTGGTGGACGATGCGATTGTGGTGTTGGAGAATATCACCCGTCACATTGAGCGTGGTGAAGCGCCTCGTGAGGCGGCTATCTACGCCACCAACGAGGTGTGGGTCAGCGTTATTGCGACTACCCTTGTGCTCGTAGCTGTGTTCGTGCCATTGACCATGATGGACGGTATGGCAGGTATCATGTTCGAGTCATTGGGTTGGATCGTAACGGTGGTTTGCTGTACATCAACCGTGATTGCTATTACCCTTACCCCAATGCTTTGCTCTAAGCTGCTGAAGCCACGAAAAGTACGTGTGGAGAAAGGTAAATTGATTGATGAAGAAGCTACACAAAAGACATGGTATGACCGCACTGTGGTAGCTTTCTTGGATAAGCTGGATGCTGCATATGCGAAGTCACTGGGCTGGTGCTTGCGCCATAAGGCTTTGACAATCATTGCATTGTTTGTATTCTTTGCCGCTTCGCTCTTACCATTTATCATGGGCAAAGTGGGTACCGATTTCATGGCGCAACAAGATAATGCTCGATTGAGCGTGACGGTAGAATTGCAACGTGGTACACGCATCGAAGAGACTGTCAAGACAGCTCGCCAATTGGAAGAGCGTTTCATGTTGCTCGTGCCAGAGATTCAGATGATCTCTACATCTGCGGGTAGCAACGACGACGATGGTACAGGTGCTATCTTCTCTACCACGATGAATAACACCATCTCTATGACCATCCGTCTCAACAAAAAATGGGAGCGTGAACGCACTATTTGGCAAATTGCCGAGGTATTGCGTCAGGAGTTGGCTCAATATCCAGAAATTATTGAGTATCAGGCAAATATCAGTAGCGGTGGCCCTGGTGGCGGTAATACGGTGGATGTGGAGATCTATGGTTATGACTTTGATATCACCAACCAAATGGCACAACAAATCATTGCCTTGACCAAGGAATTGCCAGGTGCACGTGATGTCTATTCTGATCGTGACGATGACCGTCCTGAGATTAAGATTATCGTGGACAAAGAGAAGGCTTCTCGCCACGGATTGACCTCTGCTACTATTTCGTCTTACCTGCGCAACCGTGTGAATGGTATGGCTGTGGGCTTCCTCAAGGAGGACGGTGATGAGTACGATATCCTAGTACGTCTCAAAGAAGAGAACCGCAATTCAATCTCTGATGTGCTCGATTTCTCGATCCCAACACCAACTGGACAAACTATCAAACTCTCAGAGATCTGCTCGGTGGACGAGTATTGGGCACCACCAAAAATCGTTCGTAAGTCACGTCAACGTATTGTGACAGTGAAGGTTACCCCATACGAAACTTCGCTTGGTGAATTGGCACAAGCTATTCAAACACAAGTGCTTCCTCAAATCGACAAGCCTGCAGGTTATTCCATCCGTTTGGCAGGTGCGTATGAGGATCAACAAGAGTCTTTCGGCAAGTTGGGTATGCTCGGTGCATTGATTCTGATCCTTGTCTATATTGTGATGGCGAGTCAGTTTGAGTCGTTCAGCAACCCTGGAATCATTATGTTTACTGTGCCATTTGCGCTATCGGGTGTGATCCTTGCGTTGTGGATAACAGGTGTATCATTGGATATGATTGGTGCATTGGGTATCGTCTTGCTGGTGGGTATCGTGGTGAAGAACGGTATCGTGCTCGTGGACTATATCAACCTCATGCGCGAGCGTGGACACGACCTTAACGAGGCTATCCAAATCTCCGGTCAAAGCCGTATGCGTCCTGTGTTGATGACTGCGTTTACCACTATCCTCGGTATGGTGCCAATGGCGGTGAGCCAAGGTGAAGGTGCCGAGATGTGGCGTCCATTGGGTATTGTCGTGATCGGTGGTTTGACGGTTGCTACTTTCTTGACACTGTATATCGTGCCTGTGATCTATGGTGCCATGTCGAAGAAAGGTGAGCGCGACAAACTCAAGAAAGTACGTGAGAACTTCATTTTCATGGACATTGATGTGAAAGATTGCGAAGAGAACGAGAAATAAGAATCAGGAATCAAGAGCCAAGAGCCAAGACTAATTTGTCTTGATTCTTGGTTCCTTGCTCCTTAATCCAAATGTAATTATGAAAAGTATAATGATCATTTTCAATCAAGCCAACACCGAGCGTGTGGAGTATATGCTTGATATGTTAGAGATACGCGGTTTTACGTTCTTCGAGGATGTGCAAGGCCGTGGAAGCAAGAATGGCGAGCCACGTCGTGGTACCCACGCATGGCCAGAGATGAACTCGTGCGTCATCACTATAGTGCCCGATGAGAAGGCACCAGCCTTGCTCGAAGCCGTAAAGAAACTTGACAAACGTAACGAGGAAGTGGGTGTACGTGCTTTTATGTGGAATATCGAAGCAACGGTGTAAATAAGTATTTCTTGATATAACAATAAGGAAAGAGGGTGGGTTAGGGTCTAACACACCCTCTTCATATAAATGTAACTAATACCTATCTTTTTTCAAAAAGTGTTCGTTTTCTTGCGTATGTGCGTATTTTTCTGTACCTTTGCGCCATAAATGGGCAACGAATCTTTATACGATATTATTCTTCCTCTAGCTATTGCGGATGTGTATACCTATAGGACCCCCTCAATCCCCCTTCAAGGGGGAAGAAATGTGATTGGTTGTAGGGTATTGGTACCTCTGGGGAAGAAGAGTATCATTGGTATCATCTATCGCAAGCACGAAGGGGAGTTGCCTGCAAGCGTCAAAGTACGGGATGTGCTGCAAATAGTAGATGAATCACCTATCGTCACGGCAGAGCAACTGAAGCTGTGGGAATGGTTGTCAAGTTATTACATGTGTACCTTGGGTGAGGTGATGGCGGCTGCCCTACCCTCTGAGATCATTGATGACAACTACTCCGCAGCGACTACCCAATACATACAACTATCTCCTGCTTACCTAGCCAAAGAAGCTCAAGAGCAGTTGCTCGGAGAATTGAAACGCGCGAAGAAACAAGAACAATTGGTGCGCGACTTCCTCCGATTGGCGCAAAATTATCAGGTAGAGAGGCGTATACTCTTAGAGCAAAGTGGCGTGAGCGGCGCTATCCTGCGGACATTGATTGACAAAGGGATATTTTTGGAAGAAGAGCGCCCTATCTCGCGTTTGCGCCAGTATACAGGCGAAACACAACAACCACATTCCCTTGATGATCAGCAGAGTAGAGCGATTAGGGAGATTCGAGAGAGTTGGCAAGAGAAGAATGTCACTCTGCTACACGGCGTGACCTCTAGCGGAAAAACAGAGGTATATATTCATCTCATTGAAGAAGTCCTTCAACAAGGCAAACAGGTATTGTATCTTGTGCCAGAGATTGCCTTGACTACCCAACTCACCGACCGACTACAGGCGGTGTTTGGGGACAGATTGGTAGTGTATCACTCAAAGTTTAGCAACGCAGAGCGGGTGGAGATATATAACAATATTCGAGCCAAGAACCAAGAATCAAGAACCAAGACAGGCAAAGTGATATTGGGTGCGCGGTCGGCTATCTTCCTGCCATTCAGCGATTTGGGATTGATTATTGTGGACGAAGAGCATGAGCCAAGCTACAAGCAGCAAGACCCTGCGCCTCGCTATCATGCCCGCTCCGCTGCCATCATGATGGCACAGTGGTATGGTGCGAAAGTGCTACTAGGAACTGCCACTCCATCTATAGAGAGTTATCACAATGCATTGAGTGGAAAATACGGTTTGGTGGAAATGAAAGAGCGTTTTCAGGGCTTGCAACTGCCTCAGATCACTATGATTGATCTGCAACGTCAATACCATCGCAAAGAGATGTACGGGCATTTTGCAGACCCATTGGTGGATAGAATACGCGAGGAACTCGCTAAGGGTAAGCAAGTAATATTATTCCAAAATCGCCGAGGTTATGCGCCATTCTTGCAGTGTCCTAGTTGCGGTGAGGTGCCCAAATGTCCGAACTGCGATGTAAGCATGACCTACCACAAAGCCAATCGTACCTTGGTATGTCACTGTTGTGGACACAGCACCATCGCTCCCAATTATTGCCCAAAATGCAAGACAGAGTACCGCACACAGGGTTTTGGTACGGAACGACTGGAGGAGGAGATACAAGGACTATTCCCTGAAGCTCGAGTTGCTCGTATGGACTTAGACTCTACTCGCAAGAAAGATGCCTACCAAACTATCATAGACCGATTCGCCAATCATGAAGTGGATATACTGATTGGTACACAGATGGTTACCAAGGGCTTGCACTTCAACGATGTGAGTTTGGTGGCGGTGCTACAAGCAGACTCAATACTGAATCAACCTGATTTTCGAAGTTATGAGCATGCCTTCCAAATGCTAGAGCAGGTGAGTGGTCGTGCCGGTAGAACAGGTAGTCAGGGCGAAGTGATGATTCAGACGTTTGACCCAAAGAATAGTTTGTATCAACACTTGATAGAGCACGATTATCAGGGACTCTATGCAGAGCAGATAGCAGAAAGAAAAGCATTTGGTTTTCCGCCCTATCATAGGATGATCATGTTAACACTGAAGCATCGCGACATAGGTAGATTGGAGGCAGCGAGCGGGTTGTTGCAACAGCGATTGCATCAGGCGTTTGGTAGCCGCGTATCGGGAGTCATAGTGCCAAATGTGGCTCGCACCCAGAATATGTATGTGCGTCAGATTCGTTTGACAATTGAGGTAACAGCTAACATCGCCCGTGCCAAAGAGGTGGTGCGTGAGCAGAGTAGGTGGGTGCAACAACAAACTCAATGCAAGGGAGTTGTCATTCTACCTGATGTGGATCCGATGTAGGGATTACCAAGAGCCATCTAGGCTTTGAGCAGGAGTTAGATAAAGATTGGTGCTATCACCATGCCAGGTAAAGCGATAGATATTGTAGATATGCCTTGGCAATGGGAAGACTAGTGGAGCATCCAAAGCTGCCATACCTGTGTAATAAGTCACACCTTCTTGGAAATAAGTAGAAGAAGTTCCATCGCCTACACCATCATTATTGTGTGCATAGATACCATATAAAATACGCTCATAATCTTCGTAATACACATCCTTAAAGCGGCTAAAGAAATATTCTCCTGGTACGCGCCAACCACCTTCACGAATAGTAATGCTATCAATCGTCTCGCAAACCCAAGGAATAGTAGAGACGACTTCTCCTGTAGAATCAACGGGATAAATATAATCCCAATAGCCATCTACTCGATATTCAAATTGCAAAGGGATGGTACTTGTGCTATCGGTGGTGATAGTCTCCAAGAATAGTTTTCCTGCGGGTTTATTGGTGTTAGGGTCCACCACAAAGGCATAAATCCAATACTCGGTGCCAGGTTGTAGCAAGGTGAAGAAATGTTTGATATCACCATACTGCAACGAATGTGAAGAAAAGTCTGCCACGAAAGGAATATGCTGCTGCAACTGTTTGTTGCGCCAATAAAGATAATCTGCATATGCGCTATCTAGCGATAAGAGCATAAATGTTTTGGCTATTTTTTGTGGATCTACACCTTCTTGTGTGGGTTGGATGCTGATTAGATAAAACGCTTCCTTATTGGTAGAGAAACGTACCTGCGCAAAACCAGCTGACACTTGCTCTACATCAATCGAAATTTCTACGCCCTCGGTATGCGCTACTACTTCGGGATTACATGCAGAAAAACTTATAATCCAGACACCTAGAACTATTGCTAGGATACAAAGAGTAGCGCGATTGCGTAATTTTGTCATCAAGCATGACTTTATATTAGAAACTGAAATTGCCATTTTCTTCTTTTTCGTCGTTCTTTAATAGTGTTTGTACCGTATAAATAAATCGAATACATCCTAGCTGATGGTTGCCATAGTGACCAAAACTATATTGGATATTCGCATTTTTCCATTTACTTTTAGCACGCATTGCATTCTCAAATGGCACCACATCATCATCCATGGAGTGGAACATGAATACGGGAGCTTTTGGAGACCATGAATAAGTGAGAATAGAATTCTCGGTCATGGCTTTATAGAGTTCCGAAACCTCTTTGCTTTGTCGATTCATGCCTATAGGGGTTAGCAAGTCGCTTGTCACTTTTGTGCCAATCAATGCGTTGATTTGATTGGTAGTATAGAGTTTGCTATTTACCCAATGATCTAAGTTTTCGTAGATCTTGCTTGCCATCATTTTGCTCATGTCCAAATTGAGTTTGTTGCCCACAACCATACCTTGCATCATGATAGGCACTGCACAAGGGTAAGAAGCAAAATTGGTTTCTACGAACTGGTCATAGGTATATTTGATATCATATGGTCCTCCACCTGCGAACACGCGACGAATCTTGATGGGTTCATCATGATGCTCAATCATATGTTGTATAGCCATGGTGGTAGCACCTCCTTGCGAATAGCCCATTAGGTAAATATCCTCGTGCTCGGGTGCGCAACCTGCTTTTTCCATGAATGGCACCACCGCGTAGTACATATCTAATACATTGCGTGCTGTGAGTTCCATGACCAAATATGGGTGCACTTTATCGGCGGTGACACCATATCCTATGTAATCGGGTATAATCAACGCATAGCCCAATTTCACCAGTAGTCCTTCTAATGAAAATATATTACTTGGAGCTTCTCTGTTGCTAGCAATGGTATAGTGTGATACCAATATGTATCGCTTGATTGGTCCCTTGGCAGGCAGGATGACTTTTCCTGATAATAGAATAGGTTGGTCATTGATGTCCACCGATTGATACAAGCCGCTAACCTCTACGGCAACAGCCGATTTGCTAAAATCCAACAACTCTTGCATGATGCCCGCTACGGAAGTGGAAGTAGCTCGTTGCGGAGACGTTATCCCTGCCACATTCGCTTGAGGTGTGGTTGTAGTATCAGTCATACCGACTAATTCCAACCATTCTGGATTGTTGCTCAAATCTTGCAGGTTGGTGGTCTTTTGCGCTGTTACACGGAAAGTAGTATTCTCCGCCATATTTAAATCGGAGAAATCTACATATCTCACTTCGCCTTTATAGCATCCTGTCAGCAAAAGAAGAGACAATTGTACAATAATAATATTACGCTTCATATTCTCTCTATTATCTAAAATCTACAACCTACCGATAGGGTAAACATCCGTGAGCCCGCCAAATAGACTTCGTGGATATTCATTAGCGAATATAATCCGCCAAACTCCACTGCGCCGAACCACTTTTCGTTGCCTACACTCATTCCGAGAACAGTAAGATTCAGTGCAGGAGCTAATGCTGTCTTGCGACCGCGGTAGTCTATTTCAGACCCCGTATTGATGTTCAATCCCACACCTAATCCTGAATGCAGTGACACATATTTGGTGTGCATGTATGTGAATCGTGCAGTGGCCATGATAGCTATGTTGTGGAAATTGCAATTCTTCTCGCGACTCACTTCTTCGCCTAATCCATTGCGGTTCACCTTATCCCATACTACGCCACTATAATCAATCATTCCGCCGACATTAAACCAATAGCGAACACGATATTGATATTCTGCGAACCAATGTTGCGCATAACGATATTGTTCTTCGTATTGTCCGATATAGGATTCAGGATAAAGTGTGGAGTGGGGTTGGTCATACCACGCCAATGTTTCAAATAATTGATCTCCCCAACCTATTCGAATCTCATGTGGGTTCTCTCTGCATTTTTGACCACGCACTACTCGTATCGAATCGCGATAATCACGTATCTCTTGTCGCACCGATTGGCGATACTCGCGCACTGCATAATGCATCGAATCAATGGCTGCACGTGACTGCTGAGCCTTTGCGAGCAAGGGCACTAAGACAAGAAAAGATACTATTAGATATTTTTTGATGGACATAAGGTGATGAAATATAATTTGGTGCAAAGGTACGATATTTTTCGCACACCTGCAAATTTTATCTAATTTTGAATCAAGAATTTTGAATTATGAGGTAGCAAAGGGGAAGGTATGGGGAAAGTACTGGATGGTCATTGAATGGTAATGAAGTGGTATCGAGAAAGAAAGCGGAAAGAAGCAGGTAAAAGGCAGGGGGAAGATAGGGTATTCTCAGGTTAACAACTCGGTTATCCTACGTATATCTTACGTATATGTTACGTATATCCTACGTATATGGTACGTAATTGACAGCGGAAAGATAGGGGGATTAGGCGAAAGAGACGGAAGCTCCTACGCGCAAAGCGCGAGAAATCCGTCGCACTCCTTCACCCGAAACATACCAGCAAAATATTAAAACCGCCCCTCTGCGATGCAGGGAGGCGGTTTTTGAATATAATCTTAGTGTGAGATTAGAATTCGTTGAGTTCCTCTTGGCGGAGTTGTGCTTCAGCAGCAGCTGCTGCACGAGCTGCTTGGATGGCAGCATACTCCTCAGCGTTGTGTACGCTGATGTGTTGGAAGTCACGAAGACCAGTACCAGCAGGAATCAAGTTACCGCAGATAACGTTCTCCTTCATACCATCGAGGTAGTCCACCTTGCCTTGGATAGCAGCCTCATTGAGTACTTTGGTGGTCTCTTGGAAGGAAGCTGCTGACATAAAGGACTTGGTAGCAAGCGCAGCACGGGTGATACCTTGGAGCACTTGGCTTGCGGTAGCACACATTGCATCACGAGCAACAACGAGCTTCTTATCCTTACGACGGAGAGAAGAGTTCTCATCGTGGAGGCGGCGTGAGGTAACGATTTGACCTGCTTTCAAGGTCTCGCTGTCGCCAGCATCAGTTACCACTTTCTTGCCCCAGATACGGTCGTTCTCCTCCAAGAAGTCGATCTTATCTACGATTTGTTTCTCGAGGTAGCGTGTATCACCACCATCTTGAATCTCAACCTTACGCATCATTTGGCGAACGATAATCTCAAAGTGCTTATCGTTGATCTCCACACCTTGCATACGGTAAACAGATTGTGCCTCGTTGACGATATAATCTTGTACCGCGGTAGGACCTTGGATAGCGAGGATGTCGTCTGGAGTGATAGCACCGTCAGAGAGTGCTACACCAGCGCGTACATAATCGCCCTCTTGTACGAGGATTTGTTTACCCAATGGAATGAGGTAAGATTTCACCTCGCCGAGTTTGCTGGTGATAGTGAGTTCGCGGTTACCACGTTTGATACGTCCGAAGGTCACCTCACCATCGATCTCAGCCACAATAGCAGGGTTAGATGGGTTGCGTGCCTCGAAGAGCTCAGTAACACGTGGGAGACCACCGGTGATATCGCCTGAGGTACCGAAGGAACGTGTTTGCGTGAAGAGCGAATCACCCACCTTCACCTCTGCGCCATCCTCGTGAACGAGCAATGCCTTCACTGGGAGGTTGTAGGTACGCAAGATATTGCCCTCAGCATCTACGATGTGAGCAGATGGCATCTTGGTCTTATCCTTGGTCTCGGTGATAGTCACCTCTTTCTTACCTGTTTGGTCATCGATCTCGGTCTTAGCAGTAACGTTCTCAATTACATCTTCGTATTGGAGACGACCAGCTTGCTCGATAATCAACGCTGCCTTATATGGATCCCATTCGCATACCTTGGTACCCTTCTCGTAAGACTCACCTGGAGTGATGAAGAGTTTAGAAGCATAAGGGATATTGAAGGTGGTCAATACAACGCCTGTGTTCTCGTCCACGAGACGCATCTCATTCAGACGGCTCACTACAACTACCTCACCAGCGTCGGTGGTGATAGTACGGAGGTCGTCGATCTCAATGCGACCGTTAGCAGGGATAGCGTAGGTGGTTTGAGTAGCTGCATTACCAGCGACACCACCAGAGTGGAAGGTACGCAATGTCAACTGTGTACCAGGCTCACCAATAGCTTGCGCTGCGATCACGCCGACAGCTTCACCCTTCTGAACCATCTTACGGGTAGCGAGGTTACGGCCGTAGCACTTAGCGCAGACACCATGTTTAGCCTCGCAAGTGAGTACGGAACGAATCTCAACTGCCTCAATACCAGCAGCTTCGATAGCCTCGCAAGCTGCCTCGCGAATCTCTTCGCCAGAAGCTACGATGAGGTTGCCCTCGAGGTCATAGATATCGTGAACGCTTACACGACCCAAGATACGTTGGGTGAGTGTAGCAACGACAACGTCGTTTTGTTTCACCGCACGAGCAGTCAAACCACGCAATGTACCGCAGTCCTCCTCGTTGATGATCACGTCATGAGAAACGTCCACCAAACGACGAGTGAGGTAACCAGCATCGGCAGTCTTCAACGCGGTATCGGCAAGACCCTTACGCGCACCGTGGGTAGAGATAAAGTACTCAAGCACGCTAAGACCTTCCTTAAAGTTCGAAAGAATAGGGTTCTCAATCGTTTGACGGCTATCAGCAACACCTGCCTTTTGAGGTTTAGCCATCAAACCACGCATACCAGCGAGCTGCTTGATCTGTTGTTGTGAACCACGGGCACCAGAATCCATCATCATATATACAGAGTTGAATCCTTGGTCAGCCTCTTTCATGTGTTGCATGAGGACCTTAGTCACTTGTGCATCGACTTCACCCCAAGCAGCAACGACCTTGTTATAACGCTCGTTGTCAGTCATGAGACCTTCCATATAGAGCTCGGTCACCTCTTCAACGGTTGCGTTACCCTTAGCTACGAACTCATTTTTCTCCTCTGGGATAAGGATGTCGTTGAGGTTGAAGCTGAGACCACCCTTGAACGCCATCTTATAACCGAGGTCTTTGATGTTGTCCAAGAAGAGGGCAGTACGAGCTACACCACAAGTCTTGATAACGTCGGTAATGATATTCTTAACGGCTTTCTTGCCGAGAGTAACGTTTTGATAGCCCACCTCTTCTGGTACGAAGTGATTAACGAGCACACGACCAGGAGTGGTCTCTACCAACGATGTGGTATTGGTGCGCTTGTCAAGGATACGTACCTTTACGTTTGCGTGGATATCCACCTTGCCTTCGTTGAGCGCAATCTCGCACTCTTCAGCAGAATAGAATGTAAGGCCTTCACCCTTCACGCCAGTACGTGGTTTGGTGATGTAGTAAAGACCGAGAATCATATCCTGAGAAGGTACGGTAATTGGGTTACCGTTGGCTGGGTCAAGGATATTGTGCGAACCGAGCATGAGGAGTTGTGCCTCAAGGATAGCCTCGTTAGAAAGTGGCAAGTGCACAGCCATTTGGTCACCGTCGAAGTCGGCGTTGAAGCCGGCACATGCGAGTGGGTGCAATTGGATAGCCTTACCCTCGATCATACGTGGTTGGAATGCCAAGATACCGTGACGGTGCAAAGTAGGAGCACGGTTGAGGAGTACTGGGTGACCCTTCATTACGTTTTCGAGGATATCGAATACGACTGGCTCTTTGCGGTCGATGATCTTCTTAGCAGACTTAACAGTCTTCACAATGCCGCGCTCAATGAGCTTACGGATGATAAATGGTTTGTAGAGCTCAGCAGCCATGTCTTTTGGCAAACCGCACTCGTGCATCTTCAACTCTGGACCAACGACGATTACAGAACGAGCAGAGTAGTCCACACGCTTACCAAGCAAGTTTTGACGGAAACGACCTTGTTTACCCTTGAGTGAGTCAGAGAGTGATTTCAAAGGACGGTTCGCGTCAGACTTGATAGCGGTAGTCTTCTTGCTATTGTCGAAGAGTGAATCCACAGCCTCTTGGAGCATACGCTTCTCGTTGCGGAGAATCACGTCTGGAGCCTTGATCTCTACGAGGCGTTTCAGACGGTTGTTACGGATGATCACGCGACGATAGAGGTCGTTAAGGTCAGAGGTTGCGAAACGACCACCATCTAGTGGAACGAGTGGACGTAACTCTGGAGGAGTCACTGGGATGACACGCAAGATCATCCACTCAGGACGGTTCTTGCCCTTGCTTGCGCGGAAGTTCTCAACTACTTGCAAACGCTTGAGAGCCTCAGCCTTGCGTTGCATAGAAGTGTCGCTATTTGCGCGGTCACGAAGCTCGAAGCTGAGTGCATCCAAATCAAGACCCATGAGCAGCTCTTCGATAGCCTCGGCACCCATCTTAGCGATGAACTTGTCAGGATCGGTGTCATCAAGGAGTTGGTTTTCTTGTGGAAGACGACCCATCAACTCCATGTATTGATCCTCGTCGAGGAGCATCTTATTCTCTACGATCTCGTCATCAATCTCTTGACCAGCGAGCACACCTGCTTGGAGCACGATGTACTTCTCGTAGTAAACAACAGAGTCGAGTTTCTTGGTTGGTACTCCGAGGAGTGCAGCCATCTTAGATGGCAACGAACGGAGGTACCAGATATGTGTAACAGGAACCACCAATTTGATGTGTCCCATACGCTCACGGCGTACTTTCTTCTCAGTAACCTCTACACCGCAACGCTCGCAGACAATACCTTTGTAACGAATACGTTTGTACTTACCGCAGTGGCACTCATAATCCTTGGTAGGACCGAAGATGCGCTCGCAGAACAAACCATCGCGCTCAGGCTTGTAGGTACGATAGTTGATGGTCTCAGGTTTGAGAATCTCTCCCGAGCTAAGGCGCATGATCTCATCTGGAGAAGCGAGTCCAATAGAGATGCGGGAGAAACCGTTTTTCTTATTATCTTGTTTAAAAGCCATAATTCTTGAATTTTATTCCATTGTGATTGAGAGAGCGAGACCTTGCAACTCGTGCAATAATACGTTGAGTGACTCTGGCAAGCCTGGAGTAGGCATTGACTCACCCTTAACGATTGCTTCGTAGGTACGTGCACGACCTGTTACGTCGTCTGACTTAACTGTGAGGATCTCTTGCAGGATGTGCGCAGCACCGTGTGCCTCAAGCGCCCAAACCTCCATCTCACCAAAACGTTGACCACCGAACTGAGCTTTACCACCCAATGGTTGTTGAGTAATCAAGCTGTAAGGACCGATAGAACGAGCGTGCATCTTGTCGTCAACCATGTGACCGAGCTTCATGAAGTAGGTAACACCCACGGTAGCCTTTTGGTCGAATGGTTCACCAGTACCACCATCGTAGAGCTGAGTCTTACCAGCACGTGGGAGACCAGCTTTGTCGGTCCACTCGTTGAGTGAATCCAAGGTACAACCATCGAAGATAGGAGTAGCGAACTTAACGCCGAGTTCCTTACCTGCCCAACCAAGGACAGCCTCGAAGATCTGACCGATATTCATACGAGAAGGCACACCCAGTGGGTTCAATACGATATCTACTGGAGTACCGTCAGCCAAGAATGGCATATCTTCTACGCGCACGATCTTGGATACAATACCCTTGTTACCGTGGCGACCCGCCATCTTATCACCTACGCGGATTTTACGACGCTTAGCGATATAAACCTTAGCCATCTCAATGATACCGTTTGGCAACTCATCACCAATAGTGAGGTTGAACTTCTCGCGTTTGAGCTGAGCATCCATCTCTTTGTGCTTAGCGATATAGTTCATGATACAGCGGCAAACCAAGTCATTGGTGTGCTCATCTTCAGTCCAAGAAGCCAACATCACAGACATGTAGTCGATGTTTTGCAAGCGCTCTGCGGTGAACTCCAATCCCTTAGCTACTACGTCGGTATTTGCATAATCCTTCACGCCAGCAGATACATGCTTCTTGAGCAATACAACCAATTTCTCTACCAAGAGGTTTTTGAGTTGCTCTGCCTTAACTTGGAATTGCGCATCGAGTTTAGCCATTGTCTCGCGGTCCTCAAGCTTTTGCTTACGGTCCTTGATGGCTTTCTTATAAAGGTTCTTACCGATTACCACACCACTGAGTGATGGAGTAGCTTTCAAGGAAGCATCCTTCACGTCACCAGCCTTGTCACCGAAGATAGCCTTCAAGAGTTTCTCTTCTGGAGAAGGATCAGACTCACCCTTAGGAGTGATCTTACCTACGATGATGTCGCCTGGATTGATGTGCGCACCGATACGAATAATACCGTTTTCGTCGAGATCCTTGGTAGCATCCTCGCTTACGTTTGGAATATCAGCAGTAAACTCCTCCATACCACGTTTGGTCTCGCGCACTTCCAAGAGTTGCTCAACCACGTGAACAGAAGTAAACATATCCTCACGAACGATGCGCTCGCTGAGCACGATAGCATCCTCGTAGTTGTAACCCTTCCAAGGAATATAAGCTACTTTCAAGTTCTTACCAAGTGCCAACTCACCATTCTCGGTAGCATAACCCTCAGTAAGGATTTGTCCCTCAGTCACCTTGTCGCCCTTGCGAACGATTGGACGGAGGTCGATGGTAGTATTTTGGTTGGTACGTTGGAACTTAGGCAACTTGTACTCTTTCTCAGAGGTCTCGAATGAGATAAACTCTTCCTCTTTGTTGCGAGCATAGTTGATAACAATCTTATCAGCATCTACATAGGTCACAACACCATCGCCTTCAGCCATGATTTGAGTACGAGAGTCTTGAATCAATTGTGCCTCAATACCAGTACCTACGATAGGAGCCTCGCTGCGGAGCAATGGCACACCCTGGCGCATCATGTTCGAACCCATCAACGCACGGTTAGCATCGTCGTGCTCCAAGAATGGAATCAAAGAAGCTGCGATAGAAGCGATTTGTGATGGAGAAACGTCCATCAAGTTCACCTCAGATGGTGCTACAACTGGGAAGTCTGCCTCGAAACGAGATTTAACCTTGGTACGAATAAACTTACCATCCTTATCCAATGGAGCATTACCTTGAGCTACGATAGCCTGCTCCTCATCCTCAGCAGTATAATATGCTACCTCATCGTTGTTGAGGTTAACCACACCGTTCTCCACCTTGCGGTATGGAGTCTCAATGAAGCCGAGGTCGTTGATCTTTGCATAAACGCAAAGAGAAGAGATCAAACCGATGTTTGGACCTTCAGGAGTCTCGATAGGGCAGAGACGACCGTAGTGAGTATAGTGAACGTCACGCACCTCGAAACCTGCACGGTCACGGCTAAGTCCACCAGGACCAAGCGCAGACATACGACGTTTGTGAGTGATCTCAGCCAATGGGTTTTGTTGATCCATGAACTGAGAAAGTGCGTTGGTACCGAAGTACGAGTTGATTACGCTAGAAATAGCCTTAGCGTTGATCAAATCAGTAGGAGTAAACACCTCAGTGTCGCGCACGTTCATACGCTCACGAATAGTACGCGCCATACGAGCAAGACCAATACCGAATTGGTTGTACAATTGCTCACCTACGGTACGAACACGACGGTTACTCAAGTGGTCTATATCATCCACCTCCGCGTTGGAGTTGATAAGCTCAACCAAATACTTGATGATCTCAATCATATCCTCCTTGGTCAAGGTACGAGTCTCCATAGGAATATCCATATTCAACTTGCGGTTGATACGGTAGCGACCTACCTCGCCCAAGTCATAACGCTTCTCAGAGAAGAAGAGGTTGTGAATAGCCTCGCGAGCTGTAGCATCATCTGCAGGCTCTGCGTTACGCAACTGACGATAGATGTAGAGAACAGCCTCTTTCTCTGAGTGAGAAGGGTCTTTTTGCAAGGTATTGAAGATGATAGAGTAATCAGACTCGTTTGCCTCCTCTTTGTGGAGCAAGATGGTTTTGGTGCCAGACTCAAGAATGTCTTCGCACAATTCCTCTGTCAATACAGTCTCACGCTCAATGATTACCTCGTTACGCTCGATGGTTACAACCTCGCCAGTATCCTCATCTACGAAGTCCTCGGTCCAACCTTTCAATACGTTACCAGCCAAAGTGCGACCAACTACTGCATCCAAGTTCTCTTTGGTACACTTGATTTCCTCAGCCAAGCCAAAGCAATCCAAGATATCCTTATCGCTCTCAAAACCAATTGCACGCAACAAAGTGGTTACAGGTAATTTCTTCTTACGATCAATGTAAGCATACATCACGCGGTTGATATCAGTCGCAAACTCAATCCATGAACCACGGAATGGGATGATACGAGCAGAGTACAACTTTGTGCCGTTGGAGTGCATGGATGTACCAAAGAACACACCTGGTGAACGGTGCAACTGACTAACAATGACACGCTCTGCACCATTGATTACGAAAGTTCCCTTTGGGGTCATGTATGGGATATTACCCAAGAACACCTCTTGAAGAACTGGCTCAAAATCCTCGTGATCAGGATCGGTACAGGTCAAGAATAATTTTGCCTTCAAAGGCACACTATAGGTCAATCCACGGAGCAAGCATTCCTCAATTGAATAGCGAGGAGGGTCAATGTGATAATCCAAGAACTCCAACGTGAAGTTGTTTCTCGTGTCTTGAATTGGGAAGTTCTCCGAGAAAACCTTAAACAAACCTTCCGTATGACGTACCTCTGGAGTAGAATCCATTTGGAAGAAATCATGGAAGGATTTCAATTGAATTTCCAGAAAATCAGGATAAGGCATCTGCTTTTGCATTGCCGAGAAATTGATTCGCTGGGTTTGTTTTTGATTTGCCATTTAATTTTATGGTTTTAATATGTTTCAAAAATTATAATCGTCTGATAATAAACTATTTAAATCTAAATAAATGGTTTTGTAGTTTATAAACTTTTAACAATAACCGCTCAAAATTTATCAGACTTTAACTTTTTTTCAACATTATTTCCTATTCAGAGAAAAAGGTTTAGACCCCTTTTCAGGGTCTAAACCTAGCATTATTAGGAGGGGTATTATTACTTCAACTCTACCTCTGCACCTACCTCTTCAAGAGCTTTCTTGAGAGCCTCAGCAGTAGCTTTGTCTACACCTTCCTTAACGTTTGCAGGAGCAGCATCTACGATGTCTTTAGCTTCCTTCAAACCAAGACCGGTTTGCTCTTTAACAGCCTTAACTACTTGGAGCTTGTTAGCACCAGCTGATTTGAGAACTACATCGAAAGATGTTTTCTCCTCAGCTGCAGGAGCGTCAGCACCAGCTGCAGGGCCAGCAGCAACTGCAACAGCTGCAGCTGCAGGTTCAATACCATACTCCTCTTTCAAAATTTGAGCGAGTTCATTAACTTCCTTAACTGTAAGGTTTACTAATTGTTCAGCAAAAGCTTTCAAATCTGCCATTGTTGTATAATTTTAAAGTGTTATTTTTTTAATGTTAATTAGTTTGTGCCATCCTTCGGCAAGCCTAAGGCATTCCTATGGGCGGCGATTGTTGATTGTTTGCTGATTACTCAGCGCGCTCACCCAGCGTTTTCAACACGCCGTGGATGGTAGTACCTCCAGATTGGAGTGCAGACACAACGTTCTTTGCAGGAGATTGGAGCAATGCAACCAAGTCTGCAATGAGCTCGTTCTTCGACTTGATAGTAGAGAGGAACTCCAAGTTTTGAGCACCTACGTAAACTGTTTCCTCTACGTAAGCAGCCTTCAACTGTGGCTTAGCCTCTTCTTTGTTTTTCTCTTTCTTGGTGAACTCCTTGATCAATTTTGCAGGAGCGTTACCAGTGTTAGAGAGCATCAAGGCGGTGTTACCTTTCAACGCAGCAAAGATTGCTTCGTCGATACCCTTAGCCTCGAGAGCCTTTTGGAGCAAAGTATTCTTAGCCACCAACAACTTAACGTCTTGCTTGAAGCACTCGCGACGCAATGCGCTAGTCTTCTCAGCGTTCAAACCTTCGATGTTGGTGATATAGAAATGAGAGTATTGCTCGAGTTGCTCGCCAAGTTGGGCAATAATCGCGGTTTTATCTTCCTTCTTCATAATTCTCTTTTGTTTTTAAAATTACTCAGCTGATTTTGGGTCAACCTTAATACCTTGACTCATTGTACTGGAAAGATAAATACTCTTGATATAAGTACCTTTGCTTACTGCAGGTTTCAACTTGATGAGTGTTTGGATAAACTCATTTGCGTTTTGTGCAATAGCCTCTGGAGTAAAGCTTACTTTACCGATTGAGGTGTGTACAATACCAAATTTATCCACCTTGAAGTCAATCTTACCTTGCTTAACCTCTTTCACAGCTTTAGCAACATCCATAGTTACTGTACCTGATTTTGGGTTAGGCATAAGACCGCGAGGACCGAGTACGCGACCGAGAGCACCAATCTTACCCATGATTTGTGGTTGAGTGATGATCACGTCGATGTCTGTCCAACCGCCTTTGATCTTCTCGATATACTCATCCAAACCTACATAATCAGCACCTGCCTCTTTTGCAGCTGCTTCTTGGTCGGGAGTACACAATGCAAGAACGCGAACCTCTTTACCTGTACCGTTTGGCAAGCTTACCACGCCACGAACCATTTGGTTTGCCTTACGTGGGTCTACACCAAGACGTACGTCGATGTCAACGCTAGCATCGAACTTAGTAGTTGTGATTTCTTTCACAAGCGCAGCAGCCTCAGCTACTGTGTAGAGCTTACCTGCTTCAATCTTCTCAGCAGCAAGCTTTTGATTTTTTGTCAATTTTGCCATAATAGTGATTGAAGTTTAATTATTTAACGGTAATACCCATACTACGTGCTGTACCTTTCACCATTGAGATGGCGCTTTCTACGGTAAAGCAGTTCAAATCGACCATTTTGTCGGTAGCGATAGCAACTACTTGCTCCTCAGTGATGGTAGCCACTTTATTACGGTTAGGTTGGTTAGAACCTGCCTTAATTTTAGCAGCCTCCTTCAATTGTACTGCTACAGGAGGAGTTTTAACAATAAAGTCGAAAGTTTTGTCAGCGTAAACAGTGATTACAACAGGCAATACTTTACCTGCTTTTTCCTGCGTTCTGGCATTGAATTGTTTACAAAACTCCATGATGTTCACACCCTTAGAACCCAACGCAGGGCCTACTGGAGGTGATGGGTTAGCAGCGCCACCCTTGATCTGGAGCTTAATAAATCCAGCAATTTCTTTAGCCATAATTCTTTTGTTTGTTTTACTTTGTTAATAGTTTGTTATTTTAGAAACTATCGAGTAGTACAACGGCCCGTAACAGTGCCTCCTACTCCTTTGCTACTTGATCGTAACCCAACTCCAATGGAGTTTGACGATCGAAGATTGTAACAACCACTTTGAGTTTACGTTTGTCAGCAGCAACCTCATTGATCACACCTTCAAAACCATTGAAAGGACCATCGGTTACCTTAACATGTTCGCCTACCAAGTATGTCTCATCCAATACTGCCTCAATAGCAGCCTCGTCCACTTCACCAACCAGGCGATTTACCTCGGATTGTGGAACAGGTTTTGGTTTGGTGCTTGACTTACCGTCACTCAAGAAACCCAACACATTAGGGATGTTACGCAACAATGGATAGCATTCGTCAGTCAAGTTACACTCCACCAACACATAGCCTGGAAGCATATTGCGCTCTTTAATCACGCGTTTGTTTCCACGCAATGCTACCACTTTCTCAGTAGGAATCAAGACTTGCGACACATACTCCTTAAATAATGTAGAAGTGACCAAGGCGCCTTCGATATACTCTTTCACCTTGTTCTCCTTACCACTTATTGCACGGAGCACATACCACTTGTAATTGTTTTCAGCCATATTCACTTACTCTTTTAAATAAATAAATTAGAACAAGCCGTAAACAAATGTCATGATTGACTCAAAGCAAAAATCCATGAGCCATACTATGAGCGCTAGTATTATGGAAGCAATCAACACCAGCACTGCACTCTTGGACAACTCCTTACTCGTAGGCCAGCTCACCTTGTGAACCAACTCCGTGTAAGACTCTTTTAGGTTCTCTACAAACTTCATATTAGTAGTTGTTTTTTCTATTGTACTTATTTTGCGCCAAACATCTGGCCTCAGCAGTTGCTGAAGTCAGATGGAAGCTATGTCATGTAACAGCACGGAAGGCAGGAATCGAACCCACATTGACGGTTTTGGAGACCGCTTTCTTACCATTAGAAGACTTCCGTAAATGGATTGCCGAAGCCGAAACTTCGGCAATCTTTTTTATTGTTGACTCTTAGAATTAGTCAATCAAACCAGTAATCTGACCAGAACCTACGGTACGACCACCCTCGCGGATAGCGAAACGAAGACCCTCAGAGCAAGCAACTGGGTAGATCAACTTAACGGTGATCTCCAAGTTGTCACCTGGCATAACCATCTCAGTACCCTCTGGCAAAGTGATCTCGCCAGTTACGTCCATAGTACGGATGTAGAATTGTGGACGATAGTGGTTGTGGAATGGAGTGTGACGGCCACCTTCCTCTTTCTTCAAGATATAAACAGAAGCCTTGAACTCGCTATATGGTTTAACAACACCTGGGTGGGTGATAACCATACCACGACGAACCTCGTCTTTGTCGATACCACGGAGGAGCAAACCTACGTTATCACCAGCCTCACCTTGGTCGAGCAACTTACGGAACATCTCAACACCAGTTACAACTGACTTCTTGCCCTCTGCACCAAGACCGATCAATTGAACTTCGTCACCTACTTTCACGATACCTGTCTCGATACGACCTGTAGCTACAGTACCACGACCTGTGATGGAGAATACGTCCTCAACTGGCATCAAGAATGGTTTATCAATAGCACGTGGAGGCAATTGAATCCATGTGTCGCAAGCATCCATCAACTCCATAACCTTCTCCTCCCACTCTGGAACATGGTTCAACGCACCAAGAGCAGAACCACGGATAATAGGAGTATTGTCGCCGTCGAACTCATAGAATGAAAGAAGCTCACGCATCTCCATCTCAACGAGATCAAGCATCTCAGCGTCATCAACAAGGTCGCACTTGTTCATAAATACAACCAAGCGAGGAACGTTCACCTGACGAGCCAAAAGGATGTGCTCACGTGTTTGAGGCATAGGACCATCAGTAGCAGCTACTACGATGATTGCGCCGTCCATTTGAGCAGCACCAGTTACCATGTTCTTTACGTAGTCAGCGTGACCAGGGCAGTCAACGTGAGCGTAGTGACGAGTAGCTGTTTGATACTCAACGTGTGCAGTGTTGATAGTAATACCACGCTCTTTCTCCTCTGGAGCATTGTCGATAGAGTCGAATGAACGGAGCTCAGAAAGACCACGAGAAGCCAATACAGTTGTAATAGCAGCGGTCAAAGTAGTTTTACCGTGATCAACGTGACCAATTGTACCAATGTTCACGTGTGGTTTCGAACGGTCAAATTTTTCTTTTGCCATAATTCTAGAATGTTTTTAGTTATTAACGTTAATACTAATGTATTTTACAATTTCTTTTCTTTACACACCGCAATACTCCCATATCTCGGAAGTACCTCACGGCATTATGTGTCTTGAGCTAATGGCGGGAGTTGAACCCGCGACCTCATCCTTACCAAGGATGCGCTCTACCACTGAGCTACATCAGCAACACGAACTCTCCTGTTCGCTACTACTCGAAAATACGAGCGTATAAATAAAATTTGAGCGGAAAACGGGGCTCAAACCCGCGACCCCCAGCTTGGAAGGCTAGTGCTCTATCGACTGAGCTATTTCCGCGTGCTTAACCACGACTTCCGCGACGGTTAGTTATTTGTGGGAGCAGATGGATTCGAACCACCGAAGGTGAAAACCAGCAGATTTACAGTCTGCCCCATTTGGCCGCTCTGGAATACTCCCTATTTTTATTTCAAAGTTCAACTTTTCTTGAGCCTCTTGTCGGATTCGAACCAACGACCCCGAGATTACAAATCACGTGCTCTGGCCAACTGAGCTAAAGAGGCGGGTCATGCAGCGCTTTTTTGCCACGCCTTTTTACACGTCGGCGGAAAAGCGGTGCAAAGGTAGTGCTTTTTTTTCAACTGACAAAATATTTTACAAAAAAAATGACATTTTTCTGTGTTTTTTTACAAAAAGAGGGGCAAACGCGCCCCTCTCACATGAAAATTCAATCTATTTTTATTTATCTTTACGTTTTTCCAATTGTTTCTCAATTGCCTCTAAGCAATCATCAATTCCCTCCTCAAACGTATCGCACACTTTTTGTGCAAATAACTCGGCGCCGAATCCCACTACGCGCACGTGTGTTTCCTTGTTGAGATTCGTTTCGGGCTTCACCACTGTCATTTGAATCTCCATCTCTGCGGACTCTGGAAGCAACTTCTCATAGCGTTTTGTCTTTTTTGCAATGTGTTTCTCGAGGCGTTCTGCAATCTCGAAGTTCACGGCTTTTACGTTCAGTTTCATAAGTCCTCCTTTTTTAATTGGTTAAGTTGATATTATTTAGTTTAAATGTTTAGGGGTTCAGAAGTTTAGGAGTTATCCACCAACCACTGCCCCAAACATCCTATTCTTTCTTCTTTCTTCTCGGGTGCGCTGCATCATATGCTTGCTTCACCTGTTCGAAGGTTGTGTGGCTATATACTTGTGTTGCCTCTAAACTAGAATGTCCTAATAGGGTTTGTATGGTACGTATGTCTGCCCCGTTGTTCAACATTGTTGTCGCAAAGGTGTGCCTCAATACGTGTGGAGAATGTTTCTTTAGCGTACTTACATCTCCCATACGCGCGCGAACTATATTATATACTCCTGCGGCTCCAAAGGGTACCCATTCGCCATTTCTTTTTTTTCGTACAAGAAACGTGCCAATGTTATTGTTTCCTTCCAACACCTCTTGTTTTACTAGCAAATAATCTTCTATTAGTTTTGCCAGCTGCTCGCCAATCGGTACGATCCGCTCTTTTCTGCGCTTTCCAAACACCCTAATTTTTCTTCCAGGTACATCCACGTCTCTATCCTCTAATGCTGCCAACTCTGCTCGGCGCATACCTGTTTGGTAGAGTATTTCTACTAATAGATAATCTCGCATTGACTCCAGCCAATCCTCTTTGTCCATCCCCTCTTCGTAATTAGGCACCTTGTTTTGCTCCTTGAATGCCTCCATTTCGCTCTCTCGGAAGAAGATAGGTAGCGGCTTATCGGCTTTGGGTACAATCACTGTCCGCGTGATATTCACCTTTACGAGTCCTAGTCCGAGCAAAAATCGGTATAAACTCTTGACGGCCGACAATCGTCTCTTGACACTGCGTGGCGACTGTCCCGCGTCCAACATATGCATCATCCACTCCTTTACATCCCCCGCATCCAGCTCTTTTGGATTAAACTCCTCTATTGTCCATCCTAGAAACTCGCACCATGCTCGCAGATCATCCCCGTACTCTTTCACGGTGCGTGGCGAGTAGCGTTTTTCTATCGCAATATAATCCAAAAATCTCCTTATCATATACACAAACCTCCCCTTGGAGGGGAGGCTTAGGTGGTTATTTTATTTCTTTGCCGTGCTCAGCACTTCCCTCAAATGGGAACAAACCGAACAATTCTGCATCTATCCTATCTGTGATGTGGCGGAAGTCTTCGGGATTGTTGCCAAATTTTATTGTATCGCCATCTACAATGAGTAACTTACCCTTGTAATCTGCAATCCAGTTCTCGTATAGCTCATTCAGACCTTGTAAATAGTCAATACGCATGCTTGCTTCATACGCGCGACCGCGTTTTTGAATTTGTGCAACCAAGTTTGGGATAGTGCTGCGAATATAAATCATAAGGTCTGGCATCTTCACCAGTGACATCATTAGGTCAAACAAGTCGCGGTAGTTGTCAAAGTCGCGGTCGGACATATACCCTTGACGGTGCAGGTTGGGCGCAAAGATACGCGCATCCTCATAGATGGTGCGATCTTGGATGATGTATTTATCCTCTTTGGAGATGTCCACCACATCCTTGAAGCGTTTGTTCAAGAAATACACTTGCAAGTTGAATGACCAGCGGCTCATATCCGCATAGAAGTCCTCGAGGTACGGATTAAACTCCACACTCTCAAATCGTGGCTCCCAACCATAATGTTTGGCGAGCATGTTGGTCAGCGTCGTCTTGCCGCAACCAATATTTCCTGCTACTGCTATATGCATAATTCTTAATTTTAGACCGTTTTACTGTCAGATATTAGACCGCCTTTGGCTGTTAGACCGCTTCACTGTTAGAATCTAGAAATTCTCTGCCGAGAATAGTCCAAACAACTCCGCATCAATCTTATTCACTATCTTGCGAAAATCCTCTGGATTGCTCTCAAAGTCCAATCCGTCGCTCTCTATCACCAGCACTCGGCCTTCGTATTGATTGAAGATAAAGTCTTCGTATCGCTCATTCAAATCACGTAGATAATCCAACTGCATCGTCTTCTCATAATCTCTGCCTCGCTTCTGGATTTGTGCTATCAGCGATGGCACTGATTTTCGCAGGTAGATCATCAGGTCGGGCAACTTCATCAAGCGCTTCATGTGCTCAAACAACTCCATGTATGTCTGGTAATCGCGCTCAGACAAGTCGCCGCGCTTATAATTATTGGTCACAAACACATACACTCCCTCAAAGATACTTCGATCTTGCACCACCGTGTGGCCTACCTCATTGATACGGAGCATGTCTTTGAAGCGCTCTTTCAAAAAATATGTTTCTACTGCAAATGACCAACGTTCAATATCGGTATAATAATCCTCCAAGTACGGATTGAAACTCACCGATTCAAAGCGAGGTTCCCATCCATAATACTTGGCCAACATCTTTGTCAATGTTGTCTTTCCTGCGCCAATATTTCCTGAAATTGCGATATACATGATTTTCGGTGCAAAGTTACAAAAAAAAACAGACATACGCAAGTATCTGCAAACTTTTTTACCAATAAATTTGCATGCATGTGATTTTTTCCGTACCTTTGCACATTATTTAGCAAACTCATCTATCGGACAAATCTATGACAAAGACGCGCAAAATCATCAATGACCCTGTATTTGGATTTCTCAGCATCCCCGATGGTGTGCTTTTCCAGATCCTGCAACATCCTTATGTACAGCGACTCAATCGCATTCGTCAATTGGGATTGAGTTTCTTTGTCTATCCAGGGGCTATGCATAGTCGGTTCTTGCATTCGTTGGGAGCTATGCACCTTATGCACGAAGCTCTTGCCTCGCTCTGTGAGAAAGGCGTAGAGATTACAGAGCAAGAAGCCACCGCAGCTATGGCAGCCATCCTTCTTCACGATGTTGGGCATGGGCCTTTTTCACACGTTTTTGAGGAAGCAGGCATGTTGTCTAATGGCATGAGCCACGAGGATATTAGTTTGATGATGATGTACGAGATTCGAGATTGGTTTTCTTCTAGCCAAATCGCATTACCTAAAGAGCGAGCAGAAGCATCAGCTATCATGAATTTGGCTATCCGTATTTTCAAGGATGAATACGAGAAGCATTTCCTTCATCAGCTCATCTCTTCGCAATTGGATGTGGATCGCCTTGATTATCTCTGTCGTGATTCGTTCTTCTGCGGAGTAACCGAAGGTAGTGTGGCAAGCGCACGCATACTCAAGATGATGAATGTGAAGGATGGTCGTTTGGTGGTGGAAGCTAAGGGTATCTATTCGGTAGAGAAATTCCTCGTAGCGCGCCGCTTGATGTATTGGCAAGTATATCTCCATCATACCAGCGTGGCTGCCGAGCAACTGCTTATCAAAATTCTCACTAGGGCTAAAGAGTTAGTTAATAGTGGCGTAGAGCTGTTTGCGTCGCCAGCGCTGAAGTATTTTTTACATGGTGCTGTAGGAGAAAATTCAAAATTCTTAACTCACAATTCCGAATTACTCTATTGGTACGCCGCATTGGACGATTCAGACTTGTTGTCGGCGATTAAGGTATGGGTCAATAGCGGGGATAAGGTACTGAGTGTATTGTGCGAGTGTTTTGCTAATCGCCAATTGTTTAAGGGACAATTGTTGGAATCATCGCTTACTGAAGAGGAGTGCGAGGCTTTGCGCAATGAGTATGTAGCGCGTTTTGGTGTGAGTAAGGCTGATGCGGATTACTTCTTCGTAGAACATGTCTCTACCTCTAATACGTATAGTGAGAATGGCGAAGCCATCGGTATTCTCTTTAAGGATGGCTCGGTGCGCGACATTGCTAATGCATCCGATATGCTCAACATGGAGACATTGACATATAAACCACAAAAACGCTACTTATTTAAACTGAAAAGTGAAAGGTGAAAACTGAAAATAGTGAATTATGAAATTTTCTGCACAACAAATAGCCATGTTGCTTGGCGGTAAGATTACAGGCGATGCGAATCGCCAAGTATGGGATGTAGGCGCTATTGAGAGCGCTAAAGAGGGACAACTCACTTTCCTCTGCGATGCGAAGTATCTTCCTCACCTCCCCAAAACAGGTGCCAGTGTGGTACTTATGACCGATTCCATCGCTTTTGATGGCGAAACCAATGCCACTATTATTCGCGTGGAGAATGCCCGCGCTGCTATGGGGCAATTACTCGCACTCGTGGCTAAAGCTATGAACCCTGCTAAACAAGGAGTGGAGCAACCTTGTTTTATAAGTGAGGGAGTTGAAATTCCAGAAGATGCTTATATCGGTGCCTTTGCCTATATCGGTAAGAATGTCCAACTCGGCAAGGGCGTGCAAATCTATCCGCATGCGTATGTGGGTGATAATGTGCGTATTGGCGATAATACGATATTATATTCAGGTGTAAAAATCTATTACAACTGCGTGGTGGGTCAAGACTGTATCTTGCACGCGGGCGTGGTTGTTGGTAGCGATGGTTTTGGCTTTGAACCCGATGCGAAAGGTGTGAACCAAAAACTCCCTCAGATCGGCAATGTGGTGATTGAGGACGATGTGGAAATTGGTGCCAATACCACCGTTGATCGTGCTATGATGGGATCTACTGTTATTCGCCGCAATGCGAAGATTGATAACCTCGTGCAAGTGGCACATAATGTGGAGGTTGGCGAAAGTACTTTCCTTTGCTCGCAGGTAGGTATTGCGGGGTCGACGAAGATCGGCGGTCATTGTATCTTGGCTGGTCAAGTGGGTGTGGCAGGTCATATTGAAGTGGCGGACAACTGTGTCTTTGGTGCACAAACGGGTGTTGCGGGTAGTGTTCGCAAGGCGGGTGTGTATCAGGGCTCGCCTGCTATTGATGCTATGAACTGGCGCCGCAGTAGTGTGGGCTTCAAACAACTGCCTGATATTATGAAGCGCCTGCAGGAGTTGGAGAAGAAGGGGTAATGTAAAATAAGATTCGCGTATTACAAGTAGCAATGCCACCATTGTAGGACTTTGTGGGTATTCTGTAGGCTTCCCTATTAGTTTTAGCGTCTATTTGCATACCACTGCGATGTTCATGGGGTGTTGGATATCGTTTTGTTTTCCACTTTTTGTCTTTCATTATTTTGAGCTGCTGATGCTAAGACAAAACAGTAATTTTCCCACTCAACACATTTTTTTTGCAATAATGCAATCAATCCTGCGTAGTACATGTTACGCAGATTATATTGTTGGTTTGTCTTAAAAACGATAGCAGTAGATATCTATATAGGTCATCGTCTATGCAGAAAAGTTTGCATTATAAGTGTCCAAATCGCAAGTTTGCAAAACCAAGTAAATAGACCATAGGCGATGGGTGAGGCGAGAAACCCTAAATAATAATCTCCTCCATAGGCTAATTGACAAAGAGACGGCTATTTGATGGATTTGCGGAGTTTGATCCATGCAATACCAGCACCTGCGTTGATTATCAAGAAGACCAAGAAGAGGAATATTGAAAAGATATTGCCTATCAAGATATACAATACGATGCCCGATAAAGCATACAATACCCACCATACCCAAGCATCGATCTTTTGATAAATAAGAATGAAGTTTGCCAATGTGGAAGATGCTATCATGAGTCCGCCCATGAGCTTGACGAGTATATTGTCTGTCCAGGCATCCTGCTGGATGACCAATGTCGCCAATACATAATCTCCCACAACGACTATTAGCAAGATGAATAGGGATAACCATCGTAGATGGCGTGGCAACCATTCTGGCACGAAGGGCTGGTCTGAAGATTGAGGTTGCAAAGCTAATTTGCGCCAACGCAACAAGGAGGATAGCAAGAACGGCACGAACACAACCAACTGCAAGACAACCAAGTCCAGGTTACCCTGCAAATAGAATTGCACCGACAGCAACAATGCCATTAGTATTCCACCGTAGAAGCCCGTATAATTCTTTGGGTTGCGGATGGTTAATACATACCCCACACCTATCACACTAGCTGGTATGCCTACTATAAAAGCAGGGTCATCCCATTGAAGCAAGGTACCTTTTATCGCGGGCGCACACGATTCTATTATATATAACATAAGGAATAGAGTTGAATAAATACCAACCGAAATCAATATCTGACAACCAAACTCTTTCCACAGTTTTGTTTTCATAGAATATTCAATTTTTCAAGGTTTGTTGTAAGATTTTAACAAAAAAAGGCGAGCATGTGCTCGCCTTTTTGCTGTCGTATTAGTTACGCTTGCGGTTACCGTAGCGAGACATGAACTTGTCAACACGACCTGCGGTATCCACGAGTTTAGACTTACCAGTGTAGAATGGGTGACTGGTGTTGGAGATCTCCAACTTGATCAATGGATAAGTAGTGCCATCGATCTCGATGGTGTCCTTCGTGTTAGCTGTAGAGCGAGAGAAGAACTGTGTACCATCGGACATATCTTTGAAAACTACAATGCGGTAGCTCTCTGGATGAATTCCTTTTTTCATAATTCGTTTTCCTTTCTTTAGCGCTTATTCAGCAACAACGTTCAACTTAATTTCAGCCTTAACCTCGCGGTGAAGTTTAGCAGTAGCAGTAGCCTCGCCAAGAGTCTTCACAGCCTCGTCGATAGTGATCACCTTCTTGTCGATCTCGATGCCTTGAGCAGCCAAAGCCTCAGATACTTGAGCAGTAGTGATAGTACCGAAGATCTTGCCATCCTCGTTTGCCTTAGCAGAGAGGGTGATAACGGTGTTAGCCAATTTCTCAGCCAATGCTTGAGCGTCAGCCAAGAGTTTAGCCATCTTGTGAGCTTGTTGTTTGAGGTTCTCAGCCAATTGTTTGCGGTTGCTATCGTTAGCAATCACAGCCAAACGGTTTGGGATGAGGTAGTTACGACCGTAACCATCTTTTACCTTAACGATATCGTTCTTGTAGCCCAAGTTAGCTACGTCTTGAATCAAAATTACTTCCATGATGTTTCCTTTCTGATTAAATAGTTAATGATTCAAATTATTTCATCATATCGGTTACGTATGGGAGCAAAGCCAAGTGACGTGCTTTCTTCACGGCTTGAGCCACCTTGCGTTGATACTTCAAGCTTGTACCTGTGATACGGCGAGGAAGGATCTTACCTTGCTCGTTGAGGAACTTCTTGAGGAATTCAGGATCTTTGTAGTCGATGTACTTGATGCCAGACTTTTTGAAACGGCAGTACTTTTTCTTCTTTGCCTCGTTGGTTTTTGGGGTCAAATAGCGGATTTCGTCATTTTGTGCCATGATTAAGCCTCCTCTTGTTCTACTGGTTTAACATTTGCGTTACGACGCTTTTGAGCGTACTCAAATGCGTACTTGTCAAGACGGGTAGTGAGGAAACGCAACACGCGCTCATCACGACGGAATGCTGTCTCGAGCTTTGCAATCAACTCAGGTTCTACATCAAATTGCAGCAAGGCGTAGAATCCCGTTGTTTTGCCTTGGATAGGGTAAGCCAATTTCTTCAAACCCCACTCCTCACGGTTAAGAATGGTACCGCCATTCTCCACGAGAAGTTTCTCGAATTTGTCAACCGCTTCCTTCATCTGTGGTTCAGACAAAACGGGAGTCAACACGAAAGCGGCTTCGTAATGATTTAACATAATGTTTGATTAGTTAATTAAATTGTTAATAATTAGTTATTTATCGCTTTATTCACGGCGCTCACACACAACGGCGTGTACGCAAACGCGCGA
Organism: Paludibacteraceae bacterium; assembly: GCA_045132415.1. Classification (GTDB taxonomy): domain Bacteria; phylum Bacteroidota; class Bacteroidia; order Bacteroidales; family Paludibacteraceae; genus Colicola. The sequence continues at coordinate 81,069 of JBGUSG010000003.1, forward strand.
AAAAGCGTGCAAAGGTACTGCTTTTTTTTTGATTGACCAAATATTTTGGCATTTTTCTTACTTTAACAAGTATTTTTTGCCATTTTGGATTACTATGCCCTTGTAATTTTGTCCTACTGGACGGCCTAATAGATCGTACATCTGTGCATTTTCAGGGGTTAGCACCACTTGGTCAACAGAAGTGCCTACGCCACCCTGCTGTTGCCAAATAGCATAGAGCGCGCCTTCGAAAGTCTCGTTGATCTCGGTAACGAAATTGGTACCTTCAGCATTGGTGGACCAGCCCAGGAAAGTATATCCCTGTGGATGTGTAGGTGTAGGCAATACGTAGGTCGTATATACCAATGTTGGCAACACATTGGTGGTGTGCGTTTGCTGATAAACCTTGCCCCAAACAGAAGGTTGTCCTGCTGTGGAGAAGTCGGCAGTAGCTGGATATTTATCATACTGCATCTGCACAAAGAAAGCAGCGGTAGAATAACGCCATTGAGTGGAAGTAGCATTAGTAGCATTGATATCATCGTTTAACTCCGCTACTGTACGTGTTGTTCCATCTATACCTACTATTATTTCGCCCACTTGAGCATGTTGCACATCCTGAATATAGGATTTGAGCCATGACCATTTAGATAGCGCGTAAACTGTTGTAACATTGTCTGCGAGCAAAGACAAACAAATCGTATTCATAGGCCTATCCTCCTTTTTGATTGTGGAGAGCGAATCCAACATGGTGATATTGGCATCTACTTTAAATTCTGCCCAAAGTTGCTCTTGCGTAGGAGCTGGCATAGGGATATTTTCAACGATACCGCCATTGAGGTGCCAGTGGATGCGTACAATATCCCATTTGGCGTACAATGTACCAGCCCAATAAGCAGGAATAGATGTCAGAGGCGAGCCTAAGAAAGCTGCGTTGTCATACCAACCCAGAAAATCATAGCCTTTCGGATGAGTGGGAGTAGGAAGTAGATAGTCAGAATCAACATGGGTAGGCAGCGAGTCAATGGTGTATACTTGCTGGTAAGCACTTCCCCACGCAGAAGGCTGTCCAGCTGTGGAGAAATCGGCTGCTGCTACTTTCTGATTGTCAGTAACAGTACCATCGTTGCAGTTGAAGAATGCATGTGCATGCCAACGCCAGTTCTTTTCATCAACCTCTGCCATATCCGTACTTAACACATAGCCTTGTGAGGTTGCGACAGAGAGGATGTAATCACCCAACCACTTGTATGCTGAATTGGGGTCGGTCATAATCGCTTGCATGGTATATGCAGCAAAAGTTGCTACATTTTCGATAGGATGCTCCAAAGACCTTGCTGCATTGTAGTATTCGTTGTAGTAAGGTTTGAAGGCAGTCCATAGCGAATCATTGGTGGGAACAGCCGCAGGAATACTCTCAACGACACCGCCATTGAGTTGCCATGTTATTTGTGTAGCAGTAGAGTCGGATGGATTAGGCTCCTCGGGTTGTTCGGTATAGATTGCGGCGGCATGCTCTACACCAAAGCGGTCATAAGCACATACGGCAATATGATAGGCCGCGGTATCTATTCCGCTGATATTGAAACTCTTGCCATATACCACTCGTTGGAGATATATTGGGTTGGCTTGGGCTGCGTCTAAGGTAATGTTCTTAGGATAGACATAGAGCGTGAAGCGTGAAGCCGTAGCATGTTTCCATGTGAGGTTGGTGCCTGATATTGTGAGGTTGGTTGGAGCAGATAAAACAGTTTTTGACTTCCAATCCATAGCTGGAGGGAGGGCTTTGTATGAGAAATGCGATTGCGCCAGTTGGTCGTACATCTTGCAATAAGCAGTAGTGTTGTAGAACACCGATCCTGTATAACCAGAGGAGAGATTGGCACGGTTGGCATCAATTTGCTTTTGAATTTCGCCAACACCTGCATCATAACCCTTATAGCCATCGTAAGCGTGATATGCCGCTTGAGAAATGAAGAAATGCACCTTCTTGCCATCAGGCAATTGGTTGGAAAAATGTTCGCAGACATCTTTTGCCCACCATTTGCAGAGTACATCATAGTCTTGTGCAGCAATATTGGTGGACCAATAAAGTTGTGGATTAACATAGTCCACATAACCATTCTTCACCCATTCTACAGGGTTGCAGGCTTGCACCTCGTAGTCATCCAAGCCGCTAATGCCACTTGGCAATGTCAATCCGTATGCTTGGGCCGCTTTCCTTTGCGTACTCCATATACCAAACGAACCCATGCCAAAACGCACCCAAGGTTTGACTGATTGAATGGTATCATATAATGCTTTTAGACATGCGTCCACATTGCTGCGGCGCCAGTCATCATCGGTTCTGCCATCTTGATTGACGTCCACGACATTGTTAGGCTTGTATTTGGATTTGGAATCCGCATCTTCTGTGGTGGTTCCGCCATATGGATAGAAGTAATCATCCATAACAATGCCATCTACGTCGTAGTTATTCACAATCTCCATCAATACCTTGATAACGTATTCACGTGCTTCAGGATACCCAGGGTCAATGATCTGACCAGAGAACGAACCGTTGTTATATTTGATAATCCATTGACCAGCATTTTGCCATATCTTATCCGATGTTGAAATCGTGCCCGAACTTGTTACACGGAAAGGATTGACCCAAATATGCAATTCCAGTCCACGTTTGTGCGCTTCTTCCACAGCGAATGCCAAAGGATCGTATCCAGGGTCTTTACCACGCTCTTCGGTTAAAGCTCGTGACCATGGCTCATACGAGGATTTATACATTGCATCGCACATGGAACGAACTTGCATGCATGCAGCATTCATGTTTCCTGCTACCAACTTGTCAAAGATATCTGTCAATTCTTTTTGTTGTTGGGTGCGCGAGGATGCATTTTTAATGTAGGTTTTTGGCCAGTCGATATTCTCTACGGTTGTAAACCACGTAGCACGAAACTCGTGCTTGGGATCTTGCGCTAAACCATTTTGCCAAGAAAAGCAAAGGATTAGGCATAGTGAAAGGAGTTGTTTTTTCATGATTCTTGTGGATTAAGTATCACGTTTTCGAATGGTGAATTACAAGTTTTCAAGGAGAATCTTCTCCATGATTGCATACGCCTCTAAGTTGGGATGAACGCCATCCTTGGCATATTTTTGTGGCAAGCCACCGCGCTCATCTACAAGGGCAGAATGGTAGTCGATGTAGGTGATTTTGTTGGCTTTAGCGTATGCTTTGATCATTTGGTTGAGGCGTTTGATATCTTCTGCCGGTGTGAGTTCGGGACGCCATCTGAAACCTGCCGCAGGGAGTACCGAACATAAGATAGGGCGAATGTGGTGGTATTTGGCTAACTCGCACATAGACTGTAGATTTTGTAGGATGTGCTCGTGAGCAATATATCCGTTGTTGCGTGCGATATCGTTGGTGCCTGCCATGATGATAACCGTCTTAGGGCGGAGTGCTATGACATCTGCTTGGAAGCGGCAGAGCATTTGTGAAGTGACTTGTCCGCTAATGCCTCGTCCAACAAAATTATTAGCAGCGAAGAATTCGGGGCGTTTTTTTGCCCAAGCATCAGTGATGGAATTACCCATAAGGACTGCTTTTGGGCGCGTGGTAATGGAGTCGTTTTTCGCTGCGTAGCGATTGTGCTGTGCCCAATCGCTTTGAGCCAAAAGTGTAGCTGCAATAGCCACAAACAAAAGAGAAAGTAAAATGCGTTTCATATTTGTTGGTTCTTGTACGATTTTATGTTTGATTGTACGAGTATTCTACCGATGAAATCGGATAAAATCGCCTATTTGTAATTGAAAGAATAGGATAGATATTAAGATTATTTTTTGTGTAATTGCGAGATGATAAATCCGCGCAAAGTGGATGATGGTTTGGGATAGGATTGAGGATGACGAGTCACATCTTTTAGGTACTCGTCATAACGCGTTTGCCATTCTGCACGAAGTTCTGGAGAATGGAGTATCACGCTCGCTTGGCGCACGCAATCTCCAAAATTTTTGCGCATTGAGTTTTGATTTTCAGTAGGTTCTCCTTTGAATGGATGGACGACTTTATACACATGTGTTTTACCATTTCGAGTGCGGAAACATGAGCCGTCTTCTTTAACAATCGCTCCAGAGATGGAAGCAATAGGGTGAATAGGTGTAACTTTTGCCATAATAATTCTAATATTGATAGGTTAATGATTGCTTAAAGGTAGCATTATGTTACGTATATCCTACGTATATGTTACGTATATCCTACGTAATTGAAAAGGGATTGCAAAGGTAAAACATTTTTATGAGATACACAAATAAATCCTAAAAAAACGTATTTTTTCATAAAAAACGGCTATTTTTTTTGCTCATGTCAAAAAAAAATAGTACTTTTGCACGCTTAATGCGGACACGCGTGGGCGCATGCTGGCTTGCATGTATGTGAATAAGGAAGCGCATGGGCGGGAGAAGGCAATACATTAGTAAACTATAAAAAATAATAATATCCACATAATGAAACATTTTAACGAGTACAAACAACTGAATTTGGCAGAGGTGAGCAAGGAGATCCTTGAGCAATGGGAGAAGGAAGACTTGTTTCACAAGAGTATCGAAACACGCGAAGGTAATCCTTCGTTCTTATTCTTTGAGGGTCCTCCTTCAGCAAACGGTATGCCAGGTATTCACCACGTGATGGCTCGTACTATTAAAGATACATTCTGCCGCTTCAAGACTATGCAAGGTTATCAAGTGAAGCGCAAAGCAGGTTGGGATACGCATGGTTTGCCTGTAGAGTTGGGTGTGGAGAAGTTGCTCGGTATCACCAAAGAGGATATCGGTAAGAAGATTAGTGTGGACGAATACAACGCTGCATGCCGCCGCGAGGTGATGAAATACACCCAAGAATGGACGAATTTGACTAAACAAATGGGTTATTGGGTGGATTTGGAGAATCCATATATCACCTACGATAATAAGTTTATCGAGACCTTGTGGTGGTTGCTGAAGCAACTCTATCAGAAGGGCTATCTCTATAAGGGCTACACCATCCAACCATACTCGCCAGCTGCGGGTACGGGGTTGTCATCGCATGAGTTGAACCAACCAGGTTGCTACCGTGATGTAAAGGACACAACGTGTACGGCGCAGTTTAGGCTATTAGGCGATAAGGCGATGAGGCTATTAGGCGAGGAAACTCCGCTCTATGCTCTCGCTTGGACGACTACGCCATGGACATTGCCAAGTAATACTGCGTTGTGCGTAGGCCCAAAGATTGACTATGTGATCGTGAAGGGTGAGAATCCATATACCAAGATAGAGGCATATTACTTGCTTGCGGAGGCTCGTTTGGCTGCTTATGCCAAGGAATTAGGAGAGGCGCCAGAGGTGCTTTGGCGCGGTAAAGGTACCGATCTTGAGGGTGTGCAATACGAGCAATTGATCCCATGGGCTAACCCCGGAGAGGGCGCGTTTAAGATTATCTTGGGCGACTATGTGACCACCGAAGATGGTACAGGTATCGTGCATATCGCTCCTACTTTTGGTGCAGACGATGCGTTTGTGGCGAAGAAGGCAGGCGTACCAGGTATGGTGTTCATTACCAAGAAAGGTGAGCAACGTCCTATGGTGGATATGACGGGTAAATTCTTCAATATTGCCGATTTAGACGAGGATTTTGTGAAGAATCAAGTGGATGTGGCGGCATATGAGCCATGGGCTGGTCGCTATGTGAAGAATGCCTATGACGCGAACTTGACGGAAAAAGATGAGACTTTGGATGTGAGCATCTGCATTTGGCTGAAAGGCGAGAATAAGGCGTTCCGTATTGAGAAACATGTGCACAACTACCCACACTGCTGGCGTACCGATAAACCTGTATTGTACTACCCACTTGACTCATGGTTTATTCGCTCGACCCAAGCACGCGAGGAGATGATGGCACTTAACGAGACTATCAATTGGCAACCAGAGAGCACGGGTACAGGTCGCTTTGGTAAATGGTTGGAGAACTTGAACGATTGGAACCTCTCCCGCTCGCGCTACTGGGGTACTCCTCTCCCAATTTGGCGCACCGAGGACGGACAAGAGGAGATTTGCATTGGTAGCATCGCAGAACTGATGGTAGAGATTGAAAAGTCTATCAAAGCAGGCTTTATGACTGAAAATCCATTTGCTAAGCACGTGGTGGGTGATTATTCCAAAGAGAACTATGACCCAAGTGTGATTGATTTGCACCGTCCTTATGTAGATTATATCGTGCTCTGTTCGCCAAGCGGTAAGCCTATGAAGCGTGAATTGGATTTGATCGACGTATGGTTTGACTCGGGCGCTATGCCATATGCTCAAAACCACTATCCATTTGAGAATCAAGATGCTCCACGTACAGCGGACTTTATCTCTGAGGGTGTGGATCAAACACGTGGATGGTTCTTTACCTTGCACGCAATCCATACGATGATTGAGGGCAGCGTGGCTTATAAGAATGTGATTAGCAACGGACTCGTACTCGATAAGAACGGCAACAAGATGTCTAAACGTCTGGGCAATGCCGTGGATCCGTTCGGTGCGTTGGATAAGTACGGCGCAGACGCTGTGCGCTGGTATATGTTGACCAACTCCAGCCCATGGGAGAACCTGAAGTTCGACCCAGAAGGTGTGGATGAGATTCGCCGTAAGTTCTTTGGAACATTGTATAACACCTATGGATTCTTTGCACTATATGCCAATGTAGATGGTTGGAACCAAGAGCAAGGAACCAAGAACCAAGATTTGCAAGAGATTGATAAATGGGTATTGAGCAAGCTCAATTCGCTCGTGAAAGAGGTGACTGCAGCCTACGAGGCATACGAGCCAACGAAGGCAGGCCGTGCGATCTCGGACTTTGTACAAGATGACTTGAGCAACTGGTATGTTCGCTTGAACCGCAAGCGTTTCTGGGGTGGTGAGATGGATGCTGACAAGCAAGCGGCATACTATACTCTCTATACCTGCCTCAAGACGGTGGCACAGTTGATGGCACCCAATGCTCCATTCTATGCGGATCGTTTGTATCGCGATTTGACCGATGAAACCGTGCATTTAAGCACATGGCCTGTAGCCGACGAGGCGATGATTAACCTTGAGTTGGAGCGCAGTATGTCACTCGCACAACAAGCCACCTCTATGATTTTAAGTCTGCGTAAGCGTGCAGAGAAGAACGTGCGCCAACCACTACAGAAAGCCGTTATTCCTGCACCAGACCAAGAGACATTGGAGGCATTACTTCGCGTAGAAGACCTTATCAAGAGCGAGGTGAATGTTAAGGAGATGGTGATTGTACGTGCTGAGGATTCGGAGATTAAGCTTGTTAAGAAGATCAAACCAAACTTCAAGGTGTTGGGTAAGAAAGTGGGTGGTATGATGAAACAATTGGCTGCTGCTATTGCCCAAATGAGCCAAGAGGATATTGCTGCGTTTGAGGCTGCAGGTACATTCACATTGTGTGATTATGCCTTGGTGGCTGAGGATGTGGATATCATTACTGAAGATATGCCAGGTTGGTTGGTAGCCAATAATGGTGTGATTACTATTGCATTGGATATCGAATTGACTCCAGCGTTGATTGAGGAGGGTATTGCTCGCGAATTGATCAACCGAATTCAGAACCTGCGTAAGTCTTCTGGTTTGGAGATTACCGACCGCATTACCGTGCAATTGGAGAATCGTGAGGAGATTGCTGCTGCGGTGAAGAATTGCAACGAGTATATTGCTTCGCAAGTATTGGCTACCTCACTCGTTTTGGTAGAAGGTTTGACTGGCGGAACTGTACTTGAGATGGATGGATATAATGTGAACTGTATAATTGAAAAAGCATAATATATGAAAAAAATCGTATTTTTGAGCATGATGCTCGTATCGCTTATGGCATGTAACAAGAATGAAAACCCATTGCTGGTAGAGCAAGATACTCCATTTGGTGTACCTGCTTTTGATAAAGTAAAAATTGAGCATTATATGCCTGCTTTCGAGCAAGCCATTGCTGAGAACGAGGCTGAGATTGCTGCTATTGTGAATAATCCTGAGGCACCAACTTTTGCCAATACCATCGAAGCATTGGATCGTAGTGGCGAGTTGTTGGATAAAGTGGTGGGTGTATTCTTCAACGTATTGGAAGCAGATGGCAATGATGAGATGAATAAGATTGCCGAGGAAGTGACTCCATTGTTATCCGCGTTGAGTGATGGCATCATCTTGAATGAGGCATTGTTTCAACGAGTGAAAGCGGTGTATGAGCAACGCGAGGAGTTGGGTTTGAACGACGAGCAGATGCGCTTGTTGACAGAGACATTCAAGTCGTTTGCCAACAATGGTGCGAACTTGCCAGAAGACAAGAAAGAACGCTTGAAAGCCATCAACCAAGAGTTGGGTTTGCTCTCGTTACAATTTGGTAACAACGTCGTAGCTGAAACCAATGCATATCAGCTGTTCATCACCGATGAGGCTGAGTTGAAAGGCTTGCCAGAGAGTGCAAAAGCCGCAGCTAAAGAGGAGGCAACAGCAGCTGGTCGCCCAGAAGCCTGGTTGTTTACCCCTAAGCGCACAAGCTTTACTCCTGTACTTCAATATTGCGAAAATCGTGAGTTGCGTAAGGAATTGTTGATGGCATATACCACACGTGGTAACCATGATAATGAGAATGACAATAAGGATATCATTGTGAAAACCATGCAGTTGCGTGTGGAGAAAGCACAATTATTCGGCTATGACAATCCAGCAGATTATATCTTGGCTGACTGCATGGCCAAGGATGCGAAGACTGTGGATGCATTCTTGGAGTCGGTATGGGCACCCAGTTTGAAGGCTGCTAAACGCGAGGCTAAAGAGCTGCAAGCCTTACTGAGTGCAGATTTGCCAGGCGAGGAATTGCAACCATGGGATTGGTGGTATTACACCGAGAAATTGCGCAAAGCAAAATATGATTTGAATGAAGAAGAGCTGAAGCCTTATTTTGAACTGAATAACGTACGCAATGGTGCATTCCAATTGGCGCACGAGTTGTTTGGTATCAACTTTGAGAAATTGGAGGGTATGCCTGTATATAATCCAGAGGTAGAGGTGTTTAAGGTGACCTATGCCGATGGTGGTTTGGTTGGTATTCTCTACACCGACTATTTCCCACGTGCAGGCAAGCGTCCTGGTGCATGGATGAACAATATATGCAACCAGTATGTGGATGCGAATGGTGTGGATCATCGTCCTGTAATTATCAATGTAGGTAACTTCAACAAGCCAACCCAAGGCAATCCATCGCTCTTGTCAATGGATGATGTAGAGACTTTGTTCCATGAGTTTGGTCATGCGTTGCACGGTTTGCTGTCGAAAGCTACTTACAAGTCGTTAGCAGGTACGAATACCCCACGCGACTTTGTGGAGTTGCCATCGCAATTTATGGAAAATTATTGCTACCACCCACAAATTATGAAGACCTATGCTAAGCACTATCAGACAGGCGAAGTGATGCCAGATGAGTTGATTGAAAAAATCAATCGTGCAGGTACCTTCAATGAGGGCTTTGTGATGACCGAATTGCTGAGTGCATCAATCTTGGATATGGATTATCACAAGATGACAAGTACTGAAGCATTTGATGTGAATGCTTTCGAAGCAGAGTCAATGAAAAAGATGCAAATGATTCCAGAGATTATTACTCGTTATCGCTCGACCTTTTATAACCATATTTTCACAACTGGTTATGCTGCGGGCTATTACAGCTACACATGGTCAGCAGTGTTGGATGCAGATGCTTTTGCAGCATTCGAGGAAACGGGTGATATATTGAATCCTGAGGTGGCAAAGCGTTACTTGCATTTGTTGGAGCAAGGCGGTACACGCGATGCGCAAGAGTTGTATCTCGAGTTCCGCGATAAGCCAGCCGATCCTAAGCACTTGCTAAAGAAGAAAGGCTTCTAACAGAAACACACACAACGATCCCTTAAATCTAATTGAACTATTTTTTACGACATATTGCCCAAACTAACCTCCTGAGAACGATCTTCTTGTTCGTTCTCGGGTTGGCTATGTGGATACCATCGTTGGTTGGAGCAGAAAACGTATGGTTGGTTGCTGTCTGCATGGCGCTGGTGTTGACAAATATGTTATTGTTCATCACATTGTTTTGCAGAATGGACGTCACTAATTTGCCATCACCATTTGTGGCTTCTACCTACTGGTTTGCTATGGCAGCTGTACCGATGTTACACACCTGTTGGCAAGGCCACTTGACTTGTTTGGGAATATTAGTTGCTATATTGATTTTACTGCATATCGATTATCAACATGAAGCGACAGAAGAAGCCTTTTTGGCGACATTGGTGTGGTGTGTATTATCGTTGGTGGTGACTCACACCATTGCTGGGGTATTGTTGATTTGGGTTTATTTGATGCTCAAACGTAAAATCAGCGTGCGCACATGGTTGGCATCACTAATTGCCATCGGAATATATGCCTTATTTACTTTTGCTTTGCATTATTTGGGTTGGTTGGAAGTGATCAGGAAAGATCATTTACCTACGATCTCATGGTTGGAATGGTTGATTGTTAGTGGGGTGTATTTATGTGCGTTTTTGATAACATACTTTCCTCTTCGTAAAGAATCAGTGGCAAGCGGAGTGCTATATGTAGGAAGTATAACAGGATTGATCGTTGGATATGTATTATTAAATTTAATACCATGAATAAATTTGTTTGTTTTGTATTTGGAATATTATGCAGTGGCATGATTTTCGCTAATGAGTTGAAGCATGAGTTTCGTGCGACATGGTTTACCACCCATTATGCAATAGATTGGCCTAGCACAAAAGCAACAAGCGAGAGCAAACGCGAGCAACAAAAGAAAGAGATGACCAATATCTTTGATGAGATGGTGGCTGGAAATATGAATGCGGTGTGTATGCAGGTGCGTTCATTGTCGGATGCTACGTACAAATCATCGTATGAGAATTGGGCATCAATCTTGACAGGTACCCGTGGTAAAGATCCAGGTTATGATCCATTGGCATATGCTGTGGAAGAGGCACACAAACGTGGACTGGAATTGCATGTGTGGGTAAACCCATTTCGTGTAACTAGCGGCGGCACTATTTCGACCGATGATTTGGTGTGGAAGAATGCTGGTGAATGGATTATCAAGTATGATAATGGTTCGTTTGACGGGCAAATCATTGACCCAGGTTTTCCAGATGCGCGCGCGTATGTTATAAAGGTGTTGATGGAAATAGTGAACAACTACGATGTAGATGGCATTGTGATGGATGACTATTTCTATCCTTATGGTGGCACTACGACTGAAGATGCTAAATCCAAAGCACTGTATAAACCCGATAATGTAGTGGATGTGAATAAAGATGGCGATACAGATGATGACTGGCGTCGCAGCAATGTGGATGTATGTCTGAAAGCATTGTATGATACCATTCAATCGGTAAAACCTTGGGTGCGTTTGGGTATGGGAACTTTTGGTATTTGGAGTACACAAAAGAAAGCCGCCGAGGCATATGGGTTGACATTACCAAGTGGTATTAGTGGTTTGGATGACTACGATGTGCAAGCTTGCAATCCTGTAGAATGGGTAATGAATGGTTATGTAGATTATATCAATCCTCAATTATATTGGGCAACAAGTACCACTTCTACTAACTATAATGTGCTTTGTGAATGGTGGGCAAAAGATGTGTGTGAGCATTTCTCTAATCAGTTGCCTGATGGCAAGAAGGTGCATTTCTTTGTATCGCAAGCAGCATATCGTGCTGTGGATGGTGGATTCTCAGAAGGAATATCAGAAATCCAAAAGCAAATCACAGCCAACCGCAAGAATTTGTCTTCAGGTAGCACCGGCTCAGTGTTCTATAATACGAAATCCTATAGACAGATGGCTACAGATTTGGCTGCATCACATTTCATATACAAAGCTCTGCCACCAGCCATGGATTGGAAATCAAAAATAGCGTTGGAAGCACCAACCGATTTGAAAATATCAGGCAACACTGTGACATGGCAACACCCTACGGCAGAGCGTTTTACGGTGTATGTGTATCCCAAAGGATTGGATTTTGCTACCGCTCAAAAGGATGCACAATATCTGCAAGGTGTGGTATATGGTCAATCGTGTGAATTGAATGTAGAAGGACTAATGGATATGACTGTAGCGGTATGTAGCTATGACCGCTTTGGTGTAGAACATGGAGTAGCGTTGTTGAATGGTGGTAAGTTCCCAGAGTCGGATCCTAATGCTACAGAGATTACTTGGGTATTGAATGGAGGCGTGTTAAAAACCATTGCGGCTCCGACCAATGAAGAGTTGTGGGAGAATTGGAAACCTGATTACGTTAGTTTTTACGAAAATCTGTATGGAGATCAGTTTATAGGATCGGAGGACCGTGCTATGAATGATGTATTGGGCTTCACTTGGATCAACTCCATGGGCAAAGGTCTTGCAGCAGAATTTATGACTCAGTCGGCAGATTGGAAATGGCTGAAAGATTATATGTTGGCAGAAGCAGAGGCACAAGATAAGACAATCGAAAGCGATAACCATTGGAGATATAACCTCTATTCATTCTTCAACTGCGACAATGCTGCATATCGCGTAGATGGCTATTGTGCAGGTAGTACGGTAGATTTTACAGAAGCAGGTAAGCCTGATGTATGGGGGCAATATTATCCTAATGCAGGAGAAACGGATATGCAACTGCCTGATCAGGTGACAGAAACCTATGTATTGCCTACTCCAACTCACCCTGATGGTTATGAGTTTTTGGGATGGTATACCACAGCTACCATTACAGGTGAAGCTGTAGTGGCAATTCCAGCAGGATGGAGAGGGACTTTGTATGCTCAGTGGAAAGAATCTACAACAGGAATCGTAAATATAGATACTGATAACTCAGTGAAAGTGTATGATGCGTTTGGACGCTTTGTGGGAAATAACATAGACAACTTATCTCATGGATTATATGTGATTGTTCAAGGAGGAAATGTAACAAAAATTATTCTTTAACGAGAAATAATTTCAATAACTAAATTTTATCATTAACCATTAAAAACATTTCGTATGAAGAAGATCTTTCTTTCTTTGGCGTTGGCTATCTCTATGATGGCTTCAGCGCAAGTGTTTGAGGTGGGTCAACTGACCAAGTTGAACACTCCTACAGACACAGATGTGAAGGTGGCAGGTGTGAGCGCAGATGGCTCATACGTACTGATCACCAACGGTTCTAACCACGGCTTGCGTCGCTATGACGTGGCTACAGGTAAGACCACTACTATCACCAATGCACCAGGTGCAGGTTACAATGTACAAATCAGCAAAGACGGTCAAGAGCTCGTCTATCGCGAGACCAAGTTTGACGAACAAGGTTTGCGCAAGAATGACATTATTCGTCTAGATTTGGCTACTGCTAAAACTGCTACTGTAGCAAAAGCACAACGCGACATGATGGCTATGGTTTCTACTAGTTCTAACGTATCTGTATCTATCAACGATCGTAAGATTGTTCTCACCAAGAATGGTAAGAACATTGTTTTGGCTCCTAATGGTAGCCGTGAGAGCTACATTTGGCCTTCTATATCTCCTGATGGTCAAAAACTCTGCTACTACGTTTGCGGTAATGGATGCTGGGTATCAAATTTGGATGGTAGCGGCAAGCAATATATCGGTCGCGACTGCCGTGCTGCACAATGGTATGACAACAATACCATCGTAGCCATGGCTGACGAGGACGATGGCCACTTTACAACCGCTTCTGCTATCGTGGCTTACACTTTGGATGGCAAAAAGCAAGTATTGACTAATGACTCAATGATTGCTATGTATCCTTATGTAGCTAACAATTTGATAGTGTTCTCTTCATTGGAGGGCGAAACTTATATGTTGAACGTTAAATAATGCAGACTGTTATGAAAAAGATATTTATGATTCTCGCAGCTGCGCTACTTACCGTTACCATGTCAGCTGCTGACTTGACTGGCAAACGTATCTATGTGAACCCCGGTCACGGTAGCTATGGTCCTAATGATCGCCCAAGAGCTACTATCCCATATCCTAACTTGCCTACTACTGGCATGCCTGATACACTCGGTTTCTATGAGAGTAACACCAACCTATGGAAGTGTCTCTACCTCGGTGAAAAACTCGAGGCTGCGGGTGCTACCGTACTCTATTCTCGTACTCAATGTGGTCCTTGGCCATACGAGATGAAGAACGGCGATTATCCAGATTATAAGTGGATCAAGAACGATGTAATAGATGATCCAGAACTTGGCTGGCAATTCACCGATGGATATGATGCTCACCCTGATTACACCAAATACAATCGTAACTTGAGTGAAATTGCAGACGAGGTAGAAGCAAATAATATTGATTACTTTATCTCTGTTCACTCAAATGCCAATTCTGAGGGAGATAATGTAAACTATCCTGTGATCATTTATCGTGGTCAGGATGCTTCCCCAAACAATGCAAACGTAACTCCTTATGAATATGTAGAAGGCAGTTATGAAAAAGCGGTATTGTGCAACGCTGAGAAATTGAAAACTATGGTTGCAGGTATTGATCCTTGCAGCAATACAAAAGGACGTGTTTCTGGTGACTGGGATTTCTATTCATCTTCTAACAAAACAGAATATACGAATAAGACTAGTGGTATTGTATATAAAGGTTATCTTGGTGTAATGAAACATGGTGCATCTGGCTATTTGTCAGAGGGATATTTCCACACCTACCAACCTGCTCGTCACCGTGCGCTCAACCCAGACTACTGCCATATGGAAGGTTTGGATTACTACCGTGCTATCATTAACTACTATGGTGCTGATAAAGAGACCACTGGTTATATTATGGGTACAGTAAAAGATGCCCATAATAAAATGAATAATAGCCTCTATAATTATATTCCTAAGAGCAATGACCAATGGGTACCATGTAATGGTGCAGAGGTTATTCTTAAGAAAGCAGGCGTAGAGGTTGCTCGCTACCAAGTGGACAACTTCTACAATGGTATCTTCGTATTCGAGGGTCTTGAGCCTGGTAACGACTATACGTTGGATGCTACTTGTCCAGGTTATTACCCATTGGATCAAGAACAAAAATTAGCCTTGACCGTTAAAGCCAACGAGACCACTTATTCTATGATTTTCTTGACAGATACAAGTTATGTAGAGGTGGTTGACACTATAGTTTATACCAATTATCCTAATCCAGAACAACCTGCTTACATAGGTGTTCCTGGAGCATTCGAGATGGTACAATCTTATGTAGACAAGACCATGGATGAGTTGTTTGCTGGTAAGACTATCCGCCGCGTACTTTATCGCGATGGTATGATGTATGTATTGGCTGTTGATGCAGAGAAGAACCCAACCCTCGCTGTAGTAAATGAATACGGTGTAGTAGAGGCTGAGTTGCCAACCGACTTCTGTACATGTGTTGGTTCTGAAGGTCTGAAGCTTTCGGATATCGCGTTCACTGCTGATGGTGTACTCGTAGGTTGTAGCAAGGAAGCAGTATCTTTCACCCCATCTAACAAGTGGAACCTTTACAAGTGGGAAAAGACTGCTGAAGGTTGGACTGGCTCATTGTGGCTATCACACGCTAACAACGAAACAGCTGGTAACTATGTAAATGCTTATGTCGGTAACACCTTCGCATACTCTGGTACTTTGAAAGAGGGTACTATCGCAGTTACTACTATTACTACAGGTTCTAGCAAGGCAGTACGTTTTGTAATGTATAACATCGCTGATAGCCTCGTAGATGGAGCATTCCGCAACCAACCTGATGGTGTTACAGAGATTACTTATGGTGCAGATATGAAATTGGTCGTTTCACCACGTGATAGTATGAGTTTCATTCTTTCTTCTTCAATCAAACCAGCTATTGAGTGGCAAATTGTTAACACCACTAAAGCTGCTCCTACTATCGTGGGTACCATGCCATTCATCACTCATACTCCTAACTACTTCAAGTATGCAGGCAAAGCGATGATGGCGGCTCCTACTATGGATGCAGAGGGTAAAAACACTGGTGTGGCTGTTTATGACATTACCGCTGGTGTGGACAAAGCTCAACTCATCAAGACCACCCATACAACTCTTGAGGCTTCTGAGGTGGTTTACACCGCTGCTTTTGCACAAGTGAAAGATGCTGATCTTACACTCTATCTCGTTAACGATGATGCTATTAGTAAGTTCACTACTGCAGGTGTAGAGCAACCAGTGGTTCCTGCTATCTTAGCATACGACTTGAACGTAACTTTGGCTAATGGAATCTATACTTTCTCTTATAATGCTAACTCTGATGCTAAGGCTGCTACTTTGGTATTCTATAAAGAAGGCGTAGAGGCAGGTCGCGTTGCAGTTGATGTGAAGAAGGGGCTCAATACCTACGAGTTGCCAGCAGCTATGTTGCCAGGCGAAGAGGGTGATGTGTTTACTTGGGCACTCGATTTGACAGGTGAGGCTATTGCTAACTGGGGCGTTGTACACCATACTCCTCTTGCTGATCTCAAGGCTAATGCTTCTACAGCAATGGTTCGTCCATTCGTTTCTATCAACAACAACCCAGAGTCTGACTACTTCCAACACCTTTATGTGATGGATCGTCAGGGTAGTAGCAAAGAATTGAGTGGTTTGCACGCCTTCACTCCTGACTACAAGCAAATCAATACTGCTCCTTTGAAGGGTGGCCGCGCAATGTATGGTTCTCCATATCGTACCTTCGTGGATGATCAAGGTTATATTTGGATCTCTGATGGTCGTGATGGTACTTCTGGTATCATAGTTGCTGACCCCGCTAACCTTGAGGGCACATACGAAGAGTTCTTCGACTTTGATAATCGCACTAGCGCTGGTTTGCTCACCAATGGTGGTGTGGATGTGGGTTCAAGCAGTGTGGGTATCTCTATCTATGGTACAGGCAAAGATGCGAAACTGTTGACTGTAAACGAGGATGCTGGTACATGGTTGAAGGCTTTCTCTTTGGTTATCTACAATATCGGTACCGAGGAAGGAACCTATAAACATACTTGGGGTGAGTTACCTTCTGCTCAGTTTGAGATTCAAGGTATCAGCGCTCAAGCGGATGGTTATCCATTGCCTTGCTCACATGGTGTTTGGATTGCATCTCGCCGTACTGCTGGCAATAACAATGCTTCTGCTACAGCTCTCCAATTCTACGATTGGGAAGGCACTCGTCAACTCTCTTCTGCTGAAGCTCCATACAAGGACTTGATTGATGGTTGTGCTTCTGGTGCATGTGCGCTCACCGAGGACGAATCTATTCTCTATATGATTGATGGTTCTAAGAACTTGTTGGTTTGGGATATCGTTTGGGAAGGTAACAAACCAGTGATGACCCTTCGTTATTCTTACAACTGCGGCATGTCATCTATCCGTGAGATGCATTTGGATTATGCAGGTAACTTGGTATGTTCGGGTGACGAAGGTACAGGTCTAGTGGTATTTGCTATCCCATCTGCAGAGAACAACACTCTTGTTCCTGCAAAGAAGACTCTTACTCTGGTTAAGAAGCAAGGTGTAGCTGTTGCAGGAATGGAGCTCTCTGTGGAGGAGGCTTCTGTAGAACTTGATGCAACTCTAGATCTTTCTGCACTCGTTGTCTTTACTCCAGCTGATGCTACCAACAAGATGGTAACATGGAAGTCTGAGAATGAGACAGTAGCTACTGTAGAGGCTAATGGCGTAGTAACTGGTATTAAACTTGGTACTACAAAGATCTCTGCGACTTCTATGGAGGGTAACTACTCTGATACATTGGTATTGACCGTTGCTCCTATCTCTGTGAAGGGTATCAAGATCCTCTCTGGCGATGAGAATGGTATCATGCGTATTGGTTTGAATTCTCCTTATGCTATCGCATACGAAATCATCCCTGCTAATGCAGCTAACAAGAATCTCAAGTGGGAGTCTTCTAATCCAGAAGTAGCAGCTGTACAAAATAATCAAGCTTTGATTATTGGTGTCGCAGATGGTGTTGCTATCATCACTGTTACTACTGAAGATGGTGGTTACCAAGACTTCTTGACCATCTATGCTGGTACTTACACCTCTGTTGAGGATGTGAAGGCCCCTACTGCTCTCGATCTTAATGCTCCTATGTACGATGTATTGGGTCGTCAAGTGGATAATACATATCGTGGTATTATTATCCAAAATGGTAATAAGTATTTATTAAAATAAATTGACATTACTGAATAAATAACAATTGGGACCGCCTATTGATGGGCGGTCCTTTTTTATCTGCCATTTTTTTACCAATTTTATTTAACGATGTTTCTCAAAAATAATTCAATTGAAAATTAATGTGGATATTTATAAAAAATGGATTTTCTTGTTCTGTTTTTTCGAAAACGTTTGCAGGTTTCAAAAAAAAATTATAACTTTGCAGCCGATTATGTTTTGGTATCATGTGACTATATCTTATAACTGAATAAACAAAAACAATTACCATGAAAAAAATGATTCTTCTTTGCGCAATATGCGCTATTAGTATGCTAACAAATGCTCAGCTACTAGAAGTAGTTTCAACGCAACAGCTACGTACTCCTTCTAGCGAAGAACTTAAAGTAGCTGGATTTAGCCCTAAGGGGGATTATCTGTTGCTGACTAATGATGTGAACAATGGATTAATTCGTTATGACCTTGCTACGGGTGCTACTCAAACCATTTCCGAAGCAAGTGGTGCAGGTTGGTCCGTAAAAATTAGTGAAGATGGACAATGTATCGTATATCGTGAGCGATATATGGATGCTAATCAACTAATGAAGCAAAATATCGTCAAATACGATATGAGTGATCAAAAGAAAGCTATTGTAGCAAAAAATCAACGCAACTTGAATCAACTCGTACATGCGAATGGTGCGAATAGCGTAACCATCAACGAGGAGCTTCAGTTGGTATTGGTACACAATGGTAAGAATATCGTGCTTACTCCTAACGGAGCAAACGAGGCATATAATTGGGCAAGTATTTCACCTGATGGGCAAAAGCTTCTTTACTATGTTTCTGGCAAAGGTTGCTATACGTGCGATTTGAAAGGTGGTAATGTGCAATATATCGCAGACCACTGCCGTGCACCACAATGGTATGACAATAATACCATCATTGGTATGCACGATGAAGATGATGGTAAATACTTGACAGCATCAGCTATCGTAGCATATAATTTACAAGGACAAAAGCAAATTCTCGTAAACAAAGAGATGATGGCTATCTATCCTTATGCTGCGAAAGGACAAATTGCATTTTCTACAGCAAGTGGTGATGTCTATTTGATGAAAGTGAGATAGCAGAAAGTTGATAGTTTAAAGTTTAAAGGCAAGAATTATGAAAAGAATATTTTTATCCATATTTGCATTGTGCTGCTTGGCAATGACCGCTAACGCAACCAAAGTTTATATCAACCCAGGTCATGGTAGTTGGGGACCAAACTGTCGCCCTATGGCAACCATCAATTATGCAGCAGGTGATACGTTAGGTTTCTTTGAATCAAATACCAACCTTTGGAAAGCATTTATGCTGGAAACCAAACTCAAAGCCGCAGGTTTTAATGTCAAAATGTCTCGCCGCGCATCGGGTGGTAGTGGAACCAATGAATATAACAAAGCATTGAGTGCTATTTGCTCTGAAGCCGAGAACTACGGAGCCGACTACTATATCTCTATCCACTCTAATGCAGGACCAGAAGGTGAGCTCAATGGAGGGTACGGAAAGTTTGCTAACTATCCTGTAATTTTATATCGAGGATACACCGGCAGCCCCAAAGTAGCCAATAGTGATAAAATGGCCAAGGCTAGTGTAAAGCGTTTGTATGAGGCATTTTGGAATAAACCAGCCAAGGATGGAGCGACTGCTAGCACCGCTGGAGGTGGTCCTGAGTTTACCACGTATTATTCTCCAAGCAATCCGGATGTTATAGGCGACTTGTCCTTCTACAATACTAGTAGCACGTATGGTTACTTGGGTGCACTAAAACACAATATTCCAGGTTTCTTATCGGAAGGATATTTTCATACTTATAGCCCAGCACGTCATCGTGCATTGAGCCCAGAGTGGTGCCGCCAAGAAGGTGTTCGCTATTTCCGTGGCATAATGGACTACTATGGCAAAGCAGGTGAGTCTGTCGGTTATATTATGGGATATGTTCGTTCAAAGACTGAAACGTTTAGCCATACATATTATATCCCATACAAAAATTCTAACGATGTGTATAAACCAATTAATGGCGCTAAAATTGTTCTTCGCAATGCGGCTAACGAGGTTATAAAAACCAACTGCTACAATTATGTGAAACGCATGCTCAAGAATCAAGATTACTACACCACTGACCACAACTATAATGGTGTGTTCGTATTTGAGAATTTGGCTCCTGGCAAATATACCCTTTCGGTACACGCAACTGGATACAAAGATTATACTGGAACTGTGACTGTTACAGCCGACAAGACCACTTATCCAGAAATCTTCTTGGAGAAAGGTCAAGGTACCGACCCAAACATCAATGCAGATATCAAGTGGGTGCTCAACGGTGGTATCATCCCTGGCGGCGATGTGCCAAGCAACGCTGACTTGTGGGAGGCATTTAAACCATACTACAATTCTTATTATGGTCTTAATCGTGCAGATCAAACCATTGAGAACGTGGCAACCTTTGCCAGTGCCTATATGCAAGATATTATGACCAACACTAAGTCCGAATACAAGTGGTTGGGCGATTATATTGTATCTGTAGCAGGTGCATTGGATGGCGAAAGTGCATGGCGTTGGCATGTGCACGCATTCTTCAATTGCAATGATGGTACAGTAGCAGGTAATCAAAAAGTAGCTACTGCCGATTTCTCTCAAGCGGGTAAACCTGCAGCATGGGGCGAGG
Source organism: Paludibacteraceae bacterium (assembly GCA_045132415.1). GTDB lineage: Bacteria > Bacteroidota > Bacteroidia > Bacteroidales > Paludibacteraceae > Colicola. Next base: position 101,959 of record JBGUSG010000003.1, read on the forward strand.
CATACCAGATAGCAATGGGCACAAGTGCGACACTGCCATCATCTGTCAAAGAAACATATGTTATTCCTACTCCTAAGAAGGATGGCGATGTGTTCGTAGGTTGGTATAACAACCCACGAGGACAAGGCACCCCTATCACCTCTATCCCTGCGGGCTACAAAGGCACTATCTATGCTATTTGGCAAAATGAGAACCCTGACTCAGACAAGGAGATTAATATCATCACATGGGTACTGAACGGCGGTATTGTACCTGGTGGAGATGTGCCAAGCAATGAGGAACTTTGGACAGCATTTATGGATGGATTTAACGCCTACTATACAGGCTATAGCAACGAGAGCGGTACATTCAAAACGCGTACTACACGACCTATTACTGAAATTCTTGAGTTCACGTGGACCAATATTGGAGCATTGGGATTAGACTTTATGACCGATTCTAAATCGCCATGGAAATGGTTAGGAGACTACATTTTGTCCGTAGCGACATCACAAGGTTTCAGTATTAGCACTGATTCTGAATGGCGTCAACAATTCTATGCGTTCTTCAACTGTACTAATGTTTCAAAGAAAGCAGATGGTACTGTTGCTGCTTCCACTGCTGACTTCACCCAAGCAGGTAAACCCGAAGCATGGGGTACTGCATACCAAATTGCTATGGGAATCACGGGAGAGTTGCCTACAACCGTTTCCAAAGAGTTCGAACTACCAATTCCTGTAAAAGAGGGATATGTGTTTATTGGTTGGTTTGATAATCCAGAAGGAACAGGTACAGCAATTACCTCTATCCCAGCTGGATGGTATGGCACGTTGTATGCTATTTGGAAAGCAAAAACGGCAACAAATCTTGAAGATTTATATTCACCAAGTAATGTTCAAAAGATTCTTCACAATGGTCAAATCCTTATCATGCGTGACGGTAAAGTCTATAACATGATGGGACAAATCGTTGAGAATTGAGCATTTTGAATTAAAAATAAAGAATAAGCGTGGGCTAAAGTCCACGCTTATTTTTTATCTCATCCCCAAATCGCCTATAGGTGAGGGGAGGAATATTAGATGTCTATATACAGGCACAACTAAAGATTGGCAGAATCGGATAGGTATTCGTGCATAGCTTGAGCCGCCTTACGTCCGTCGGACATGGCGAGGATGACCGTTGCACCTCCGCGAACAATATCTCCACCAGCAAATAAAGTAGGAATAGAAGATTGCATATTGTCACCCACAACAATCGTTCCACGCTTGGAAATCTCTAAACCTGCTACAGTAGATGGAATCAATGGATTGGGGGAAACACCCACAGACACAATGACTTCGTCCACAGGAATAGTGATAGTTTGTCCTTCAAGCGCAACAGGCGAACGACGTCCTGATTCATCGGGTTCGCCCAATGTCATGATTTGCAAAACAGCCTCTTTGACGCGACCATTCTCATCAGCATGGTATTCAATCGGATTGTGCAATGTCAAGAACTCAATACCTTCTTCCTTGGCATGGCGCACTTCCTCAATACGAGCGGGCATCTCCTCTTCGCTACGACGATAGATAATCATAGCACGCTCTGCACCTAAACGTTTAGCCGTACGAACAGCATCCATAGCCGTATTTCCACCACCTATGACAGCCACATTTTTAGCGCGCAAAACAGGAGTATCGGATTCTTCGGATGAAGCATCCATCAGATTGACACGCGTCAAATATTCGTTGCAAGATAATACACCATTGAGATTTTCTCCAGGAATACCCATGAAACGAGGTAATCCCGCACCACTACCAACAAAAATACCTTGATACCCTTCGGCTTTTAGATCGTCAATCGTGAGTGTTTTACCGATGATGACATCTGTTTTGAAATCTACTCCTAGTTGACGCAGACCTTCTATCTCTTGATCCACTACGCTATTAGGAAGACGGAACTCAGGAATACCATACTTGAGTACACCACCTATCTCATGCAATGCTTCGAAAACGGTGACTGTATAACCCAACTTGGCCATATCTCCTGCGAATGCAAGTCCAGCAGGTCCGCTACCAACAACAGCTATTCGCTTTGCGTTGGTGGTATTAGGTTGTTGGATTGTCTTGCTTACGTTAGCGTCTAAAGCATATGCATTGTCTGCTACAAAGCGCTCAAGATAGCCAATAGCTACAGGTTCGTGTCCCATCTTGATGTGAATACACTGTGCTTCGCATTGCTTCTCTTGCGGACAAACACGTCCACAAACAGCAGGAAGCGTGCTGCTTTGTTTGATGACTTCAGATGCTGCTAAGATATTGCCCAGTTCCAATTGTTTGATAAAACCAGGAATATTGATATTGACGGGACATCCTTGTACGCAAGTTGGTTTCTTGCAATCCAAACAACGATGCGCCTCTGTGACGGCTTGTTCGAACGTAAGACCTTGATTTACTTCGCTTCGCAAAGATTTAATACGCTCCTCTGCTGGCAGTTCATTCATTTTTACTCGAGGAATAGCGACGCGCTGCTTAGCAGTTAGAACAACCTCATTTATAATTGGTTGCTCGCTTGCTACATTCGAATGGCTTGGTTGATGACTTGTTGGAAATGATGTTGAACTATGTGCAGAAGCGTTGGAATAAGCGATCGTTTCTTCATTTTTATATGAACGAAGACGTGTGAGCATCTCGTCGAAATCTACTTGATGGGCATCAAATTCTGGACCATCTACACAAACAAATTTGGTCTTTCCTCCCACGGTCACGCGACATGCACCGCACATTCCCGTACCATCCACCATGATGGTATTGAGACTAGCATCTGTAGGGATACTGTATTGTTTTGTAGTCAATGCCACAAATTTCATCATAATCGCAGGACCGATCGTGATGCATTTATCCACCTTTTCGCGCAATATCACCTGCTCTACCCCATTGGTTACCAGACCTTTTTGTCCGAGCGAACCGTCATCGGTCATGATAATCAGTTCATCAGAAACAGCAGCTAATTGTTCACGAAGAATGATGAGTTCAGCCGTACGAGCAGCTAAAATAGTTATAACACGATTGCCCGCTTGCTTGAGTGCTTGAGCAATAGGTAGCATAGGAGCAGCTCCGACGCCTCCACAAGCGCAAACGACTGTACCAAAATTTTTGATTTCTGTTGCCTTTCCCAGAGGACCTACGACATCTGCCAATTTATCCCCCACATTCATAGCACATAATTTGCTAGAAGATAGTCCAATACGTTGCACTACTAAGGTGATTGTTCCCTCTTCGGGGTTTGCATCAGCAATGGTAAGTGGCATACGTTCGCCATGCGCATCTGTTCGTACCATTACAAAGTGACCTGCACGACGACTTTTGGCTATCAAAGGTGCTTTGATAACAAACTCTGCTACATTCTCAGAAAAGAATTGTTTGGATACAATCGTATTCATACGCTGAGAAAATATATCCTCATTGAGGATTAGAAATATTTGGTTTCTGTACCAGTAATACTAGTTAGTAAGTTGTTAGCTAATCGGCTAGCGCCAAAGCGGAAAGACTCGTTGTTGAGCCACTCTTGGCCAAGAATCTCTTTCACAAGCGTATAGTGCTGAACAGCTTCCTCGGTTGTACTTACACCACCTGCAGGCTTGTAGCATACCTTCTTACCAGTTTTTGCGTGCCAATCTTTGATAGCAGTACACATGATATATGTAGCTTCTGGAGTAGCGTTAACAGCAATTTTTCCAGTAGAAGTTTTGATAAAATCAGCTCCTGCAGCCATTGCGAGGATAGATGCCTTGTAGATGTTTTCCGCCGTTTTGAGTGCACCTGTTTCAAGAATAACTTTGAGATGTGCATCCTTGATGGCTGCTTTGATTTCAGAAATCTCATCGCATACCTCTTGGTAGTTGCCCTCAAGGAATTTTCCGATTGAAATAACGATATCTATCTCAGTTGCACCAGCAGCCACAGCCATTGCAGCTTCTGCGATTTTTACCTCAATAAATGTTTGTGAAGCAGGAAAACCAGCGGCCACTGCAGCTATACCAATAGGCTCTGTGAGGGTGTCTGCTGCGGTTTGTACCAATGCTGGATACACACACATTGCTGCCACGTTTGGCACGCCAGGAAAGTGGTCTTCAAACTCATTGACGCGTTGTGCCATGGTTTCTACCTTTTCGGTAGTATCCTCACCATTGAGTGTGGTCAAGTCGATTGAGTGGAGACATTGTTTCCATACTTCGACGGTGTTATTTTCATCAAAATGTTTCGCTAAGATATCTTCTACCGCAGTTTTTACGCTTTCATCTGTAAGCGTACAAGGATACGCTGCAAAAAGAGCTTCTAATTGGTTCATAATAATTTAGTATTTAATTGTTTATATTATTGAGTTGATTCTTCCTATGATGGTTTCATTACCGCGAACGTGTTCGCCCATTGCAACAAAGATCTCGGTGTCAAGTGGCAAATACATATCTACGCGCGAACCAAATTTGATAAATCCAAGATGCTCGTTACGGTGTGCTTGTTTACCTGCTTTTGCATAAGTCACAATACGACGTGCCATAGCTCCTGCAATTTGACGCACAGCCACTTGGACTTTGTTAGGTGTCTCAATTACTACTAAAGAACGTTCGTTCTCTGTACTTGATTTAGGCAACCATGCCCCTTGATGACGTCCTTTTTGGTGCTGAGAAACCAATACATCACCTTCAATAGGATACCAATTGGCATGCACATTGAATGGTGACATGAAAATGCTCACTTGTAGGCGTTTCTCGTGGAAATACTCATTTTCCTCAGTCGGTTCGATCACTACCACACGTCCATCAGCAGGCGCGATAAGGAAATTAGGATCATCGACCTCTAATACACGCACAGGATTGCGGAAAAAATAAGTAACAAATACTAATAAAGCTGCTGAAAGCAACAATGTGATTGCGAATATCCAATTGGATGCCACAAAGAGGTAGATAGGTACATTGATTGCAAAAATCAAAAATGTAAGCCCTACGATAATGTTTCTTCCTTCGCGGTGAATACGAAGATTACGTTTTTTCTTTCCCATGATTATAATTGGTTATAAGGTATTTGACATAACATATCTATTGCTTGATCAAGACCGAGTTGCATTTTCTTGTCAAACATCATCTTAAACATAATAGGCATATCCGTTTTGATTGTGATACGGATACGTGTATCTAATTCCGCCACTTGCTTCAATTGAATCCAAACATTGAATGGAATAGGCAGGTCTTCAGCTCCAAATTTGATGGTTTTGTATTCTTCCTTTTCCACAATAGCAATGGCTATTTTTTGCCCCAATCCTTCTACTTTCATGCGGATTCGATCGGGAGTAACCTCCATATCTTTGATCTTATCTTGAGGGATAACATCACGGAAGTGATTGATATTCTCTAGATTGCTCAGTACAGCAAAAACTGTACTATCATTAGCAGGTATTTGACCTATTTTACTTTCGTATTTGATTTCTGCCATAACTTATTTGCTCCATTTAGAAGGGTTGTGTTGCCATTGATGGATCGCTTTGCTTTGTTCTGCATCAATAATTGACATATTCTCTGCATGGTGCAAAACAACATCCAAATTAGTCAATGCAATTAAGTCAACTTCGGCTTTTTGCAACTTTTTAGCAGTAGTAGGGAAAGCATAGTCAAAAATGGTAACAATACCCAAAACATTGCAGCCATTCTTGCGCAAAGCTTCCACTACCTTTAAGCAATTAGTGCCTATATTGACTTGATTTTCGATAATTACCACATTTTGGCGAGGACGCAAATCGCCTTCTATTTGATTTTCCAATCCATGATCTTTTGGAGTGGGATGTACATACACAAATGGCAAACTGAGTTGCTCTGCAACTAGTACTCCGTGTGCAATGGCATTGGTTGCTACGCCTGCTATCACATCTGCGTCAGGGTACATTTCCGCAATGGTACGTGCCAACTCAATACGCACAAAATCACGGATCTTGGGATAGGATAATATCTTGCGATCATCGCAATATACAGGTGCATACCAACCATTGGCCCACTTAAATGGGTTACTAAGCTGGAACTTGAAGGCCTTTAGTTGCAGCATTTTGATTGCCGTTAGGTTTTGTAGAACACTCATATTGCAAATATTAATGGTTGTTTTTAATAAAAAATCTTCGCATTATGCCAAAATTCGGACAAAGGTACAATTTTTTTTGCACCTGTGCAAGAGAATGTGTAAAAATATTTTTTTTAAACAATTTTGTGGTTGGCTTCGGAGCGTAGTTGGGTAATCTGTGTAGATGGATGACTTGTGGCTGCCTGCCCGCTCATCAGAAGTTGATCAAACCAAAAGTTCTCCGCAAGCTACGCGACCATTTCGCGACCACTGTAGCACATCTATCGCCTATTTGTATCATAGCGGTAGCTTTTGTGGGTTCACATTCCCATCATTCAGGATAGCCATAGAACCTTATAAGAATAAATATAACAATAACTCTCACCTTAATAGGGTGTTCTCAGGTTAACAACCCGATTATCCTACGTATATCTTACGTATATGTTACGTATATCCTACGTATATGGTACGTAATTGACAGCGGAAAGACAGGGATTTAGCAAGAATCGTTATGGGGCTAATCCCACTGATAACACTTTTCTATTCCCAGTGATTTCACTGATTTCACTGATTGCACTGATACCTTGTTATCCGTGTTAATCCGTGAGATTCGTGAGAATAACAAGAGAAATGCACGTACTATTGCGTATGTGCAGGCTTTGTCCTTACGTAGAGTGGCATGGTTGTACCTTTGAGGGCACCTTATCCTCGAAGCTACGGTCGCATAATGCAGCCTATTTGCTTCCAAAATAGCGTCGAAAGTGAACTTTCCGCAATTTTGCTTGCAAATATGCATTTTTTGTTGTACCTTTGCAGCGGATTTCATACTACATTGGAGTAGTGTGCAAAAATATATAGAAAATAATGAAGCAACATACATTAAAAGCACCTTTTTTCTTTGAAGGAAAAGGACTGCATACTGGATTGCATATACATGCCACTTTTCTCCCTGCTGAGGAAAATACTGGTGTGCGTATCTGTCGAACCGACCTAGAGGGACGTCCTACCTACGAAGCCGTTGCCGACTATGTGACCGCTACAGAACGTGGCACCGTATTGGAGCGTGGCGCATGGAAAGTGTCCACCGTGGAACATGCGCTGTCGGCGTTGTATGCTTTGGGCGTGGATAACTGCCTTATTGAGGTGGACGGACCAGAGATGCCGATTCTTGATGGTAGTGCGAAGTATTATATCCAAGCTATAGAAAAGGTGGGCTTGCAAGAGCAAGAGGCGGAACAGAAAGTGTTTGTTGTCACAGAGCCAATCGAGTATATCTCGGAGCGTGGCAATAAGATGGTGATTCACCCCTGCGACCACTACGAGGCTGGGGTAACAATTGCCTATGATAATAGTGGTATATTGAGTGAGCAAAGTGCTGAGATTCACGACCTCGTAGACTACAAACGCGAACTCTCTGCGGCTCGTACATTCTGCTTTGTGCGCGAGATAGAACCACTATTGCGCATGGGATTGATCAAAGGTGGCGATTTGCAGAATGCGCTTGTGATATACGAGACACCTATGTCGCAAGAGGGGTTGGATTATATGACCGACAAATTGGGTCAGCCACGTTTGGATGCAAGTAAGTTGGGATATCTCAGTCCGCTGAACTATCCTAATGAGCCTGCGCGACATAAGTTGTTGGATTTGATCGGTGATATGTCGCTGGTTGGCTGCCGTATTCAAGGCAAGATTGCTGCGTTGCGACCAGGACATACCTTCAATACGCAATGCGCGAAACGCTTGCGCAATAAAATTGCAGCGGAAAAGTGAAAACTGAAAACTGAAAAAGAAGAAAGATATGAACTACATCCATCCAGAAGCAAAGCTTCATCCAACTGTGACTGTCGGACATTTCTCTTGTATCCACGAGGATGTGGAGATTGGCGAAGGTACTGTGATCGATAATAATGTGACTATCTACAGCGGTACGCGTATCGGTAAAAACTGCCATATCTATTCGGGTGCAGTGGTTGGTGGCGATCCACAAGACTTGAAATACAAAGGCGAAAAGACCTATGCCATTATTGGCGATAATACTACGATTCGTGAGTTTGTTACCATTCACCGCGGTACAGCCAGCAAAGGCAAGACGGTGGTAGGCAACAACTGCCTCATCATGGCATACTGCCACGTGGCACACGACTGCTTGTTGCACGACCATATCATCATGTCCAACGCGACACAATTGGCGGGCGAAGTGGTAGTAGATGAATGGGCAATCATTGGTGGCGGTAGTCTGGTACACCAATTCAGCCATATCGGTGCACATGTGATGATTCAAGGAGGCTCGAAGATCAACAAGGATGTACCTCCATATATTATTGCAGCTCGCGAGCCAATCTCCTATTGCGGTATCAACTCTGTAGGACTCAATCGCCGTGCATTCACCCAAGAGCAGATTACGGCTATTCAAAACACCTATCGTCTGGTGTACCTCTCGGGTTTGAATGTGAGCCAAGCGGTAGAGCAAGTGGAGAATACCTTGCCACAAAGTGCGGAGCGCGACTTGATCCTTGAGTTTATCAAAGGTTCACCACGTGGTATAGTACGCGGATACAATTAAACCCTTCGTGTTGGTTTAAAGTTTAGAGTTTAAAGTTTAAAGACAAGAATAATGGAAATGGAAGAAAGAAGTCTCAATTTTATTGAGCAAATCGTAGAAAAAGATTTACAAGAAGGTAAGAACGACGGACGTATTCAGACGCGTTTCCCGCCTGAACCAAATGGCTACCTGCATATCGGTCATGTGAAGGCCATCTGCATGGACTTTGGTATTGCGGAGAAATACAATGGCGTGTGCAACCTTCGTTTTGATGACACTAACCCCGTCAAAGAAGATGTGGAGTATGTGGACTCTATCCAACAAGACATCGCGTGGTTAGGTTTCAAGTGGGGTAATATTTACTACGCTTCCGATTATTTCCAACAGCTCTATGACTTGGCGATTGAGTTTATCAAACAAGGTAAAGCGTATATCGACGAGCAGACCGCTGAGCAGATTGCCGAGCAAAAAGGTACACCTACCGAGCCAGGTGTAGCTTCTCCATATCGTGATCGCCCTATCGACGAGAACCTTCGCCTCTTCCAAGCGATGCAAAATGGCGAGATTGAAGATGGTAAGATGGTGCTTCGTGCGAAGATTGACATGGCTAATCCAAACATGCACTTCCGCGATCCTATCATGTACCGCATCATTACCACTCACCCTCACCACCGCACTGGTCGTCGTTGGAACGTATATCCTATGTATGACTTTGCACACGGTCAGTCTGACTACTTCGAGGGCGTGACACACTCTATCTGTACGCTGGAGTTCGTGGTACACCGTCCATTGTATGACTACTATATCGACCAATTCATCACTGGCGACTATCGCCCACGTCAATACGAGTTCAACCGCCTGAATATCACTTATACCGTGATGTCGAAGCGTAAAATGCTCCAATTGGTGAAAGAGGGCTTGGTAAGTGGTTGGGACGACCCTCGTATGCCTACTGTATGCGGATTACGCCGCCGTGGTTACACCCCAGAGGCTATTCGTGCTTTTATCGATAAGATTGGTTACACTAAGGTGGAGGGTATGATTGACCTTGGCTTGCTAGAGCATACCGTTCGCGAGACATTGAAGGAGACTGCGCCACGCGTATGCGCTATCTTTGACCCTGTGAAACTTGTCATCACAAACTATGAGGGCGAAGGCGAAACCATCGTGGCAGAAAATATCGATGGACATCCAGAGTTGGGTACTCGTGAGATGAAGTTCGCGAAGGAACTCTATATCGAGCGCGGTGACTTCCAAGAGGAGGGCGATAAGAAGTTCTTCCGATTGAGTCCTGGTGGTCGTGAGGTTCGTTTGAAAGCGGCTTATATCATCCAAGCAACTGGTTGCGAGAAGGATGCTGAGGGCAATATCACCACCGTATATGCAACCTATGACCCAGACTCCAAGTCTGGTACCGAAGGCGGTAACCGCAAGACCAAATCTACTATCAACTGGGTAGAGTGTGAGTCTTGTGTAGATGCTGAGGTTCGTTTGTATGACCGATTGTTTGCTTGCGAGAACCCATCTGCTGAGGAGGGCGACTTCCGCGACTTGCTGAATCCAGATAGTTTGAAGGTGGTGAACTGCAAGATCGAAGGTGCATTGAAAGCAGAGATGAAGACACCTGAGGTTGTGGATGGCATAGCTAAATGCAACAACTACCAGTTCCTCAAGCATGGTTACTTCGTGGTTGATCCTGACACAACCTGCGAGAAACTCGTCTTTAACCGCACTGCTTCGCTCAAGGATAATTGGCAGAAATAGTTTATAGAACGGCACTACGTGCCTACAGAACGCCCTCTGGGCTATAGTTTAGAGGCGATGAATATACGAACACAAAACGACAAACAACAGATTCTCTGTGCGTGGAGGCGGAAATATGTCCGCCTCACGCCAGAGGAGCATGTTCGTCAGACAATTCTGCATGCGTTAGAAGATAACTTTGACTATCCACACGGATTAATAGCCGTAGAAGTGCCTATAGAGGTCGCGGGATTGAAGAAACGATGTGATGCAATCGTATATAACCAACAGTTGCAACCACTTGTGCTGATTGAGTTTAAAGCTGAATCTGTGCCTCTTACGCAGCAGGTCTTTGACCAAGCAGCTATATACAATCGCCATTTGCATGTGCCTTATTTGATGCTGAGCAATGGTAAAGATACAATCATGGCAAAGATATTAGAAAAAGAATGCTCTTTCCTTGATCACATACCTAACTATAATGATGTCGTTAAATAGTTAGATTTTCATAGAAATCGGAGAAATAATTTGCACGAATAAAAAAAAAGCAGTACCTTTGCACTCGCGTTCGGTAATTTCTACGAGCAAACGGGATGTGGCGCAGCCCGGTAGCGCAACGGTCTGGGGGACCGGAGGTCGCAAGTTCAAATCTTGTCATCCCGACAAAATAAATAGATAACTACTTTGATATGAAGTGGTTATCTTGTTTTTTAATTGTAGTTTGCTCGAAAATCATTGAAAGAATCATACATTAAACTTCAAATAAAAACAACTTTTCTTGCGTATGTGCATTTTTTGTTGTATCTTTGTCGCAAAATTGGAGTGATGGGTGCTTTGCCATTGACTAATCACTCATGGTTTGTAACTACCAATGACCTACAAATGGAACATACGATGTTTGACTGCTGTGGAACAAGAGATACAACAGCAATTGGAGCACGAATTGAATATCAGTTCGGCTGCGGCACGTATGTTGGTTGTACGTGGTATACAAACAGCAGATGAGGCACGCGCATTTGTACGCCCATCATTGGAGATGCTGCATGATCCGTTCCTAATGAAGGATATGGACGAAGCCGTGGAGCGTCTGCACCAAGCCATCACTCAAGGCGAGAAGATTCTTATCTACGGAGATTACGATGTGGACGGTACCACCGCCGTAGCAGTGATGTATCGGTTCCTTCAGAACCTTGTCTCTAACCTGTCGCCTTTAACCTTTAACCTTGATTACTATATCCCTGATCGCTATACAGAGGGTTATGGAGTGTCACAACAAGGTATTGACTATGCTGCAGCGCAAGGATGTAATCTGATTATCACGCTTGACTGCGGTATCAAGGCGGTAGAGAAAGTGGCTTATGCCGCTAGTAAAGGCATCGACGTGATCGTTTGCGACCACCATACACCAGGCGAAGAGTTACCCAATGCTGTAGCAGTGCTGAATATGAAGCGTAGCGATTGCCCTTACCCATACAAAGATCTTTCGGGCTGCGGTGTTGGTTTCAAATTAGCACAGGCATACACTTCTCGCTACGGTTTGCCATTCGATAATCTCATACCACTGTTGCAGCTCTTGGCAATGTCGATTGCTTCGGATATCGTGCCTATCACAGGTGAGAACCGTATCTTGGCCCACTTCGGTATTCAGCAACTTAATAAGGCACCTTTCACAGGATTGTCGGCTATCATGGCAGTAGCAAGTATAGAAGAGAAGAGACTGACAATCAGTGACCTAGTATATAAGATAGGGCCGCGTATTAATGCGTGCGGACGTATGAAATCAGGGCGTGCAGCGGTAGAATTACTACTCACCGATGACCCTGATTTCGCGCGCCAACAGGCGGAAGAGGTGAACCATCACAACGAAGACCGCCGTGATTGTGATACAGAAACGACCAAAGAGGCATTGGCACAACTGCAGGGAGATCCTATGTTTGCCAACCGTCGTTCGACGGTGGTATATGCTCCACATTGGCACAAAGGTGTGGTGGGTATTGTGGCATCGCGCCTGACAGAAAACTACTACCGTCCGACAATCGTTCTTACCGCTAGTGAAGATGGTATTATCTCCGGCTCGGCACGCTCGGTGGGAGGTTTTGATATCTATGCGGCAATAGACTCATGCAGTGACTTACTCACCAACTTTGGTGGACATAAGTTTGCAGCTGGATTGAGCTTGCATATCAATGATTTGCCTGAATTCCAAGAACGTTTTGAGGCATATGTAGCAGCACATATCCGCGAAGATCAGTTGCAACCTACGTTGCAGATTGAGGCTGAGTTGCAGTTAGGCGATATTACTAAATCGTTCTACAATGTACTGCGCCATTTGGAACCTTTTGGGCCAGGTAATCCAAGACCATTGTTTGTATCACGTCATCTAATCAATCACCGCGATACGCGTGCTGTAGGTAAGGAACGTGAGCATTTGCGATTGGATGTCACTGACCGTGTGAACGCTATCACAGGTATTGCTTTTGGTCGTGCGGATATGGCAGAGTATATCCAAAATGGCAATGCTGTGGATATTTGCTACGAATTAAACGAAAATACATTTAACCATTATACCACCATCCAAATGATGGTACAAGACATTCAACCATGTTCAGCGAATTAGATAGAAAAGGTCCTCGCTTGCGTCGAGGTAGTATAGAAGTAGTTTGCGGAAGTATGTTCTCGGGAAAAACAGAGGAACTTATCCGCCGTATGAAACGTGCACAGTTTGCGAAACTTAACGTAGAAATTTTCAAACCTGCTATAGATGTTCGCTATAGCGAGGCAGAAGTAGTGAGTCACGATCGCAATGCTATTCCTTCTACGCCAGTAGATAGCAGCCAAAATATCCTATTACTAGCCAGTGATGTGGATGTAGTGGGTATTGATGAAGCACAATTCTTTGATATGGGTATCGTGGAAGTAGCCAATGAGTTGGCTCGCCGTGGTGTGCGTGTGATCTGTGCAGGATTGGACATGGACTTCAAGGGTGTACCATTTGGTCCAATGCCAGCGTTGATGGCTATAGCTGACGACGTGTATAAGACTCATGCTATATGTGTACATTGCGGCGACTTAGCGTATGTGAGCCACCGTACTGTGAGCAGCGATAAGCGTGTGTTGTTGGGCGAAACAGAGAGCTACGAGCCTCTCTGTCGTGTTTGCTACGAAAAAGCCCTTGCTGCTGAAAATTCAGAAGCGAATAAATAAACTAATCGTTACTGATTATTGTATATAAGTGTATCCACACTTAATAAACGCCATTGAAATCATCAATGGCGTTTGTTTTTTAGAATGCGTTGTATAGTTTTCTCTACATTCGCTGCGGCGAAGTCAGGGCACATGGCTATTTCCAGCGGAACTTTCTCCTCCAAGATGGGATAGATGCCTGCAAAGCCCATTTGCTCGACACTTTCGCACATTTCCACGCATCCACCGATAGCTACAACAGGTATCCCTTGCTTCTTGGCACGAGCCAAAACGCCTGCGGCAGTCTTACCTTTGGCTGTTTGGAAATCAATCTTTCCCTCGCCTGTAATAATCAAGTCAGCATCTTGGATTATTGCGTTGAAATCGATAGAATCTAGCACCATTTCTATGCCTCGTTGGAGTTTGGCATCAAGGAATGCTCTGAATGCACCACCCATACCACCTGCGGCGCCAGCACCTGCCACGGGTATGATATTGATACCGTATTTGTTTTTGATGACATGGGCAAAAGATGTCATGCCCGCATCTAGTTTTTTCACCATCTCTGCATCGGCTCCTTTTTGCGGAGCGAACACGGGTGCTGCGCCTTCTGGACCGCAGAAGGGTGTGTCCACATCACATGCTACAATAAACTGTGCTTCTTGCACGGATTTTGGCACAAAAGTGTCGTCTAAATCGGCGATATCTTGCAATCTTCCACCACGGCAGTCGGTAATCTCTTTTCCGTTGAAATCGTAGAATTTGAAGCCTAATGCTTGCAACATACCCGTGCCAGCATCGTTGGTCGCACTGCCTCCAATACCTACCAAAAACTGGCTGCAGCCTCTTTGAATGGCATCCATAATCATCTCACCTGTGCCATAAGTGGAGGTCATCCAAGGATTGCGTTCTGCGGGTTGGAGTAGGGGTAAACCACTGGCAGCTGCCATCTCAATGATGGCTTTTTCGCCTGCAATGCCGTAGCGTGCTTGAATTGGGCGACCTAACGGGTCGCTGACCGTGCAACGTACAATCTCGCCGCCCAATGCCTCTACTACGGCTTCTACGGTACCTTCGCCACCATCAGCCACATTTACTTCTACCACCTCGCAACTGGGATACACGGCTTTAATACCACGAGTAGCTGCTTGTGCTACTTCTACGGAAGTAAGTGATCCCTTGAAAGAATCGGATGCTATAACTATTTTCATTGTTTAGTGTTTAGAGTTGAGCGGTGAGAAAATACATGCCGATGCTACCTAAGGTGAGGATTAAGCCGACTAATGTTTCATAAGGAATGAGGTGTAAGCGTTCGCTGACGGAGAAACCCATTGAACCACCTGTGGCATGGAAGAATGAGCCATGGGGTAGGTGATCCAGAGTGGTAGCACCCGCATTGGTCATTGCTGCTCCCCATGCGGCAGCTACTCCCGCTGCCAAAATGGCTTCGCCAAACGAAGCCGAAGCGATGGTAGCACCAGCGGTGGTGGAAGCGGTGGCTGCAGACATCAGCGCACCTGCAATGGGAGCCATGAATGTACCGCCATTGCTCCAACCTGCCAACATGCCCACCAATACATCCTTAATTGCAGATGCCTTGATGATACCTGCTAGTGTACCTGTACCTACCAGCAAAATCGCGATGCCCGACATCTTCTCTAAACCATAGGTTAGGCATGCTGCTGTCTCGCGCCATTTGCCAGTAGCAACAATACCTACTATACCACCTACGGGCAAAGCAATCATTGGGTCAATCACAATGCCCGCAATAGGGCGTAGTGCCAACAGAATAATGGTGACAATAGGGCCTAAAAGACTGCGCCATAGAGCAGGTAATGCCTCCTGGTTGCCGCGTTCTGTAGCTTCATCGCCAACCATCAAATCACCTTTTGGAATCAACGGTACGATAACAAACACTGTGAAAATCAATCCTATTATTGCAGGTACAATACCTGCTGCCATCACGGATGAGAGGGGAGCGTCGAAGTTCTCCGCTGCGATAATCGTATTGGGATTAGGCGATAGGATGTTGCCGCATTTGCCGCCACCAATCATAGCTAATAGCAGTTTGAATCTCGACAAACGCAGGCGGCAACCCATGATAATGGCGATAGGGGCAATTGTGATCACAGCCACATCAATAAACACGCCCATACCCGTAAGAATCATTGCAGAGATGGCTAATGCCAAGTAGATATATTTCTCGCCTAATGCCTTGATGATACTTTTGGCGATAGTGGTGGCAGCGCCTGTCCTGACGAGCATACCGGTGAGTACGCCTGCAGCAAGGATACGCACAATGGCGGGGGCGATATCTTTAACTCCGCCAATCATATGGGCAACGGTAGTTTCTAAGCCCCAACCAGCCAACAATCCGCCTACGATGGCACCCAACATCAAACTGAAGACGGGTGACACCTTGCGAATGATCAATACGATGGAAAGTAGCAGTCCGATGACCGCTGCCAATGCACTATTCATCGAAGCAGATATTTTTTGCCGTTGTTAATGCCAATTCCTATATAACTTTCGGGGTCAATAGGTTGCCCCAAAACATTATACCATTGTCCAGTTAATAGTATGGTGACATTTTCTACTGAAGTAGGTTGTGTTGTAGTGATGAATTCACATGTAATCAGTCCATTAATCTCTTGGATATTCTTCAATTGATTATGTGGGAAGGTTGTATATGTGGTTATTTTTGCTGAACCAGGGAATGGAACTTCTGGTTTTGGTTTGGTAGTCGTATAGGGAGAAGAAGTCTTCTTCGCTGAAACCAATAAGTAACGGGCAATATAGTCATTGGGACAATTGCCGAACCAGTCTTGTTCATCAAATATGACACGCCAAATCAATAATCCATGACCAGGTAAGTATGCATCCCAGCCCTCTTGCTGACGATTTTCAAGGTAATAAACTGTATCTGTGCGGTATGGACCAGCATTCACATGTTGTTCATTGTGACTAATCATGTAGGTTGTCTTACCATCTGCTGGGATTTCAAGCGTTTGTGATTCAGCTAGCACTTCAGGTTCCAACCAACCCAAATAATACTTGTCATACACTGAATAATTAGGCGGGGTATTGCCGTCGTTGAGGTAATTCCCATATCCCATCAACGACCATGCTCCTGGTGTATATCGTTGATTAACAGCAGGATTATTGCTGGTTAGGTAGTAATCTGGTAGTCCCAATACATGGCTAAACTCATGGCAAATTGTACCAATACCTGCACGTGCATTGTTGCTCTTTTTTATCTCGTTGGAACACGCGTAGTTGTTTAGCAATTTGCCATCAATCTCAGGCAACTTGTAGTTTGTAGCAGATGTTGCGAAATATTCTTGTTGATTTGTATAACCAAAATATAAGGCAGAAATCAAATCCCAGTTGTGAGGCCAAACAGCATCCGCACCACCACCTTCTGACTCCGCGTAGCCAGCGTAGATAATGTATACAAAATCCACCATGCCATCATTGTCATTATCATATTCAGCAAAATCAACACCTAATTCATCTGCTCCTTTGCATGCATCAATCACAAAATCAACGACATATTGATCGTTTCCGTCTAGTTTGTTTGCTCCGTAGTATGCCATTGATTGTGGCAGAACTACTGGTCCAACCACATCAAAGTGTGGCACGTATTGTCCGTTGGATTGATCTTTGAAATATGCTTGGCATGAACCATTTGCTCCATTGTAAGTGTAGTTTTCTCCGTTTGCAAGCGAGTCAAACGCCTGAATGGTATTCGTTTCTGCAAACGTAACATCTGAAAAATTTACCAAAATCAATAATCCACGGGGTGCAAGATTGATTTTTGGGGTTTGACGTGGAGCCACTTTTTGTATATTCTTTGCAGCATCGTGTGACACTATTGTAAAAGGCGCGCGTGCGCGATAGGGTTCCACTAAATCCAATCCTGGTAGAGGAGCTACGGCAAATGCATTTATTCCTACTATCCAAAGCAATGCCGCTATAGCGGCGCGATAAATACTCTGTTTCATATAAAATTGTGTTATTTTTCTCTGCAAAGGTACGATTTTTTTGCAACACTACAAAAAAAATGTACTTTTTTATTAAAAAATTTGGTCATATCAAAAAAAAGCAGTACCTTTGCACCCGCTTTTGAGAAGCATGGTCCGTTAGCTCAACTGAATAGAGTACCACACTACGGATGTGGGGGTTGCAGGTTTGAATCCTGCACGGATCACAAAAAAAGTAAAAAACGCTAAAGAATTCTTTAGCGTTTTTTGTTTTATGTATTCATTGCATCACCAAGTTTGTGCTTAATGTAGTGTTCGTCGGTGAAGTGGGAACGGAGGTGAGACGTCATCTCCGCATGGGCAAAGAATTTCTGGTATTCGCGTTTGATGTCTTCGCCTAGGTTGGGATCGTGAGGCGTATAATGACAAATCGTTTCAGGCGTGTCCTTAGGCTTAAATGCCTTGAAACGAAAGAGATCCTGCATAGTGAGTTTGAACTCCGTTTCGCCATTCTCGCGGCGACCTCGGTATTTGTTTACACCGACTGCTTTTTTCAATGAGGACATAGGATTGAGGACAGGATTGATGACGATTTTGCGCCCTGCGAAATCGGCGCAGAGGACGTAGAAGCCGCCAAGCGAACTGCCTATCAAATACTTGACATCTGTATTCGATTTGATAAAGTCATTTATTTTCTTCACCGATTCTTCCACATGGTGATTCACTTCCAACGGACACCACTCCAATTCTGGGTAGTATTTCCTGAAGTTCGTAATTGTATCAGAGTGTATTGAACCCGCAAAACCGTGGATGTAAACTGCTTTCATCTATTTTTGATTATGGATTAGTTAGTGATTAGTTAGTGATTCTGCTACCTTCCCGCTACCATTCAACTATTGAAAGTAAAAATAAAAGAGCGTGTCATATCGGCACACTCTTTTATTATATTATAAGGTGTCACCTTACATCACGATATTGACAATCTTGCCTGGAACGACGATGACTTTCTTTGGAGCGGCGCCGTTCAATTGTTTAGCGGTCAGTTCGTGAGCCATAACTACTTTCTCCACTTCCTCGCGTGGAGTATCCTTTGCCACCTCAATCGTAAAGCGTACCTTACCATTGAATTGAACAGGGTACTTTTGCGTTGCCTCTACTAAGTATGCCTCGTTGCACTCTGGCCACTCGGCATGGCAAACAGAACCTGTTTCGCCACAGAGGTGCCATGCCTCCTCAGCAATGTGAGGAGCGTATGGAGCAAGCAAGATAGCGAAAGTCTTGAGGATCTCGACCTTGTTGCACTTGAGGGCTTGCAACTCGTTTTGCGCAATCATAAAAGCAGGGATAGAGGTATTGAATGAGAAGTTCTCAATATCCCAAGTAATCTTCTTGATGAGTTTATGCAAGCTACGCAATTCCTCTGCTGTTGGTTCGTCGTTGGAGAGGGTCTCGAACATGTTCCACCACTTGCGCAAGAAGCGGTGTACGCCATCAATACCGTTGGTATCCCAAGGTTTGGACATCTCAAGAGGGCCGAGGAACATCTCGTACAAACGCAATGTATCTGCGCCATACTTGGCCACCACATCGTCTGGGTTCACCACATTGAACATAGACTTAGACATCTTCTCAACTGCCCAACCGCAGATGTATTGCTTGTCGGTAGGAGTGCCCATGTATGGGTTGTCAATGTCGGTAGTACCATCCGAATAGATGAACTCCGCATTCTTGAACTCAGGCATCCAGTTGCGGAAGGCATCAATGTCCAAAACATCGTTCTTAACGATATTCACGTTCACGTGGATAGGTTGTACCTTATCTTTGTACTCTGGGTTATCAATGAGGTTGTAGCTGATAAAGAGGTTTCCCGTTGCGCCTTCGCCAATATAGCGATATACGAAGTTGGAGCGACCTTGAATCATACCTTGGTTGATAAGTTTCTTAAATGGCTCATCCTCGCAGATATAGCCGAGGTCATAGAGGAACTTATTCCAGAAACGACTATAGATCAAGTGACCCGTAGCATGCTCAGTACCACCAATATAGAGGTTGACTTGACGCCAGTAGTCGTTGGCCTCTTTGCCCACAAGCGCAGCGTCGTTGTGGTTGTCCATATAGCGGAGGTAGTAAGCCGATGAACCTGCGAAACCAGGCATGGTGCAAAGTTCGAGTGGGAAGATATTGACATTGTCAATCAACGACTTAGAGACTACTTGGTTATTCTTTTCGTCCCATGCCCAGAGGTCGGCATTGCCGAGAGGAGGCTCGCCTGTGGTAGTAGGTTTGAAGTCAGACACCTCAGGCAAGAGGAGTGGCAGGCACTCTTCTGGGAGCATATATGGCATACCATCCTTGTAATATACCGGGAATGGTTCGCCCCAGTAGCGTTGGCGGCTGAAGACCGCATCGCGGAGGCGGTAGTTCACTTTCACACGACCGAGACCGGTATTGGTGATATGCTCTTTCATCGCTTGGATAGCGTCTTTGACTTGCATGCCATTGAGGAAGCCCGAATTGATCATCACGCCCTCTTTGGCATCGAAGCTCTGCTCGCTGACATCGGCACCCTCAATGAGTGGGATAATAGGCAAGTTGAAGTGCTTAGCGAACGCATAGTCACGGCTGTCGTGCGCAGGTACCGCCATGATAGCACCTGTACCGTAACCGCTCAATACATAATCACTCACGTAGATAGGTATCTCAGCTTTGGTGAGAGGGTTGATAGCATACGAACCTGTGAAGACACCTGTCACATGGCGGTCAGCAATACGCTCACGCTCAGTACGGTTCTTCACCATTTGCAGGTACGCCTCTACCTCTGCTTTTTGCTCCTCGGTCGTCACACGAGCCACATACTCGCTCTCTGGAGCCAATACCATGAAGGTGACACCATATACAGTATCCGCACGGGTAGTAAAGATGGTGAATGGCTCGTCTTGACCTTTGATAGCAAAGCGCATCTCAGCACCCTCGCTACGGCCGATCCAGTTGCGTTGGGTTTCCTTGAGGGAGTCGGTCCAATCCACAGTATCAAGACCTTGGAGGAGGCGTGGCGCATAGGCACTCACGCGGAGGTTCCATTGGCGCATGACGCGTTGCTCTACAGGGTAGCCACCACGAACAGAGAGGCCTTCGCTCACCTCATCGTTGGCAAGCACACAACCGAGTTGTGGGCACCAGTTCACCTTGGTATCAGCCAAATAAGCGATACGGTAGTTCATAAGGCGCTCTTGTTGCTCTTGCTCGGAGAGGGTTGCCCAAGTAGGGTCCGTTTGCTCGAACTTCTCGATGAGTTTGCTGATAGGTTGTGCCTTTTGCAAAGAGGTATCGAAGTAGGAGTTGAACATTTGGATAAATGCCCATTGTGTCCACTTGTAGAAGTCAGGGTTGCAAGTCTTCACCTCTCGATCCCAATCGTAGTTGAAACCAATCTTTTGGAGTTGCTCGATATAGTGAGCGATATTCTCCATGGTGGTTTTCTCTGGGTGTTGGCCTGTTTGGATAGCATATTGCTCCGCAGGCAAACCATAAGAGTCAAAGCCCATTGGGTGGAGGACATTGAAACCCTGAAGGCGTTTGTAACGGCTGTAGATATCGCTAGCGATATACCCCAGAGGGTGACCTACGTGCAAACCTGCGCCCGATGGATAAGGGAACATATCGAGCACATAGAATGGCTTTTTGTCGCTTTGGTTACTTACGCGGTAAGTACCTGCTTTCGCCCATTCGGCTTGCCATTTCTTTTCAATTTCAGTGAAATTGTAATCCATAAAACTATTTATGATTTAATTATTTAGCATTTATTCATTTCCTATTTCGGCTTGGCAGCCTCAAACAATCTGCTTACACCGTGGTCATTTAGGCGTGACCTTTGCGCTGCAAAGGTACTACAAAAATTGCACATATGCAAATTTTTAACTGTTTTTGTGGCGAAAGTTATCTATTCATTTAGAATAATTATACTCTTTCATTTACACAAACAAGTCATCCAATGTTATAGTATGCATAAAGTCGCTGGAGTATTCGTTATACTCAAGACCATAAGTAGTGATGAGTATCGGATGTATGGCAGTCTTGCGAGATAAATGCTGAAGGAGTAGATTGGTACGATGCACTAATTTCTGGTGATAGGACTTGTTCACAGCAAAGTCTTCGCTATAAAATTTCATCTCGCATAGATTGACTATATTATCTTTTCTACTAATAAGCAAATCAATCTGTGTACCTTCGTGTTCGTTATCTCCTATCACCGACCAAGCGGATTGTGTAGATGAAATGCCACCTATTTGCAATGCGCGTTTTATTTGATCTACATGGCGGAAACACAAGTCCTCAAACGCATATCCTCGCCAAGCATTGATTTTAGGCGATAGTACATTGTTCATCCAGAACTCATTATCCATCTCTTTTTGTCCCTCAATAAAACGAAGATAAAATAAGCAGAATGGGTCTATGAGCTTATAGTGTATATTGCGTTTGCTTTCGCCGAAAGGTACGTATTTCTCAATAAAATCACTTGCCACAAGTGCATTGAGCCACTTAGTAAGTTCGCCATTAATAGTTATTTGCGCAGTTGTGGCTAATTCTTCGCGAGTATATCCTTTTCTTTTCATTGCGAGGGTACGCACTATCCGCATCATCTGTTCGGGATTGGAGAATACTGATTGGAATAAACGTGTGAACTCATTGTTGAGTTTCGCGTTTTTAGCAAAGAATAGTTCATCTATGTTTTGTGCCAAACTCTTCGCGCGTTGGAAATAATTCATATAGTATGGAATACCACCTAAAATCATATTCGCTTGTGCGATGTCATAACGCGACATACGTATCCCTCTGCTCTTGTAAAAGAGTTCGCATTCCATTAGATTGAATGGAGATAATTTTATTTCGTAGGTAGTACGTCCGTATAGTCCACCATGATTATTAACCAAGTTGTCTATCATCCAAGAGTTGGCACTACCACAAACGACAAGCATGATATTTTGACGGTGGCATGCCCAAGTATTCCAAAAACTCTCCAAAGCAGTGATGAATCCACTGCGTGGTGTATCCATCCATGGCAATTCATCTAAGAAGATAACCTGTCTGCTGCCATTGTCTGTCTGTTGCAGATGTTGCTCCAGCATAAAAAAGGCTTCTAACCAATTCTTAGGACAACGGCTTTTGCGCATGCCATGTAGCTGCAATGATTGGTAGAAATGTAGTAGTTGTTGCTTGAGATTATTCGATTGTCCGCTCTCGTCTATAGGGCTTAATCCTGCATGACGAAATGTGATTTTGCCACGCAATGCTTCATCTATAAGAAAGGTTTTGCCCACACGACGCCTGCCATATACCGCAACAAACTCAGACTTCTTGCTGATATACAGGCGTTTAAGCTCGTCCACTTCTTTTGTTCTTCCTATTAAACTATCCATAAAAGTTATCTTTATTCCGCCACGAAACGTGCTTTTTGCAAACTCATAGCGGATTATCTTAATGTTTTTGCGCTGCAAAGGTAGTGATTTTATTTGGTTTGTGCAAATGTTTTTTGTATTTCTGTCAGAAATCCCCGATTTTTGGGTTTTGCAAGACATATAAAGTTTCCTGCAGATTAGGCGACCACCATAGGAGATCTCTGGGACATCTGTGGGCTTTCGGTGGCTTTCTATAAATGTGTCTCTATAATAATGCTGCAAAAATCTTCGGCACGGAAGGAGTTTTGTGCCGAAGATTTGTATGTTTTGCTATAGAAGGGTGCTTAAAGCAAGCGGAAGGTGTTGATTACCAACGCCTCCCGCTTGGGTGATTTTTTTGTTATTTTTCTTCTTCGTGCCGAAGATTGTGCCGAAAGTTTCTATTGTTGTAAGAAAAGATTTAGTTTTTCTTCGGGTGTAGAGGCAATTTTTAAAGCTTTTTCTAAATCTTTTGTATTTGAATCTCGCCCTTCATACATCACATCTATCACTGAAATAAATTGTTTTACACCCTCTTGATATTCATCTATAGTAGATGTTTTTACTTTATTGTAGAGATTATCTGCAACTTCTATATAAGCATTATACAAATATTTCTTCTTGTTGCATTTCGTGGTGCAATTTTCATTAGTGAATTTCGGCCTTTTGGATGAAGATACAGATAATCGTCCTTCGTTGTATGTTGAATTTGTATAACCCGATGATATGCAGTATATCTTATCCATATTCTTGTTTAGTTGTTCACATACTATTTCTAACTGTTCTATAGTCTTTGCTACATCCGTATCGTTTAGTCGTTGTAAATAGTCGCTCATTGTCTTAACTATTTCATCTGTTAAGTCTTCATCTCCTTTTCCGCCATAATCATATTTATGAAACTCTAAACTATTAATAGTTTCTTTTATAACATTCAAATGCTTGTTAAACATACCAAATAGTAAACTATCTACGGCTTCATTTAAGACTACTGGATGCACAATGCCATCCATGGTATAGTAATTATCCATTGGTTTCAAATAGAAGCGTGCACGTTTGTATTTCTCAAGGATATTTTTGGCTTGCGAATATGCAGAGAAATAAGTGTCTTTGCGTTTACGAATAAGTTCTTGTTCTATTTTCTGCTTTTCTTGGACCTGTTCTTTCGCTCTTATGTAATGAGAGTGCAATGTATCTTTATCGATCTGAGATAAATAGTAAGAGTTTACGATATTGCTTTCAATATATAGAATTTCATTTAGATTAGTACCTTGATACTGCATCATAAATTGATATTCAGGTATGTCTTTTAAATTATCATAAGGATTGTCCACATAGCGAGGCAAATTTACTATGTATTTTTCCATACCACCATTATTATCTGATGGGAAATCAAACATAATAAAGTATCCTTTTATTTCTTGCAAATTAGCATTTGGTGTATTTGCTGGCAAAATATTCTTATATCGTTTGACCTCGCTAGATTCACCAATATATCGTAATTCTTCTTGTACAAGTTGTCTTGATCGTTCTGTAATAACTAGTTCAGAATCATCTATTAAGATACCATTTATAGCATGAGCACAGAAATTATTTTCCACTCCCCAAGGTCCTTGATAAGTGACATTAATCTCTCCCGTCATATATCCATTGAACATATCAACACTAAAATTATCCAACATTTTATCAGAGAGAACCCAACGAACCTCTTTGTCAGTAGCCAAAGTAAAATATGCTTTATAAACATTCCAATCACAAGAATATGTAAGTCTTCCGTGTAGTAATCCATCTTTATAATTACAATTTAATGTCTTATTTACTTTGTAATCATCTCTGTTCTCTTTCCAAACAATTGTATATTTTCCGT
The DNA here is from genome assembly GCA_045132415.1 of Paludibacteraceae bacterium. Taxonomy (GTDB): domain Bacteria; phylum Bacteroidota; class Bacteroidia; order Bacteroidales; family Paludibacteraceae; genus Colicola. Next base: position 126,777 of record JBGUSG010000003.1, read on the forward strand.
GTCTAATTTCTTCTCCTTGCTCGTTCACATAATAACTATATGTGCGTGTTGTCGTCTGGTTAATCTTTTCGGTTTTTGTTTGGGTCGTTTGTGCGCTTGCAGAGATTGTTGCTAACGCTAATGCCATTAGAATAAAAGTTCTTTTCATGATTTTGATATTTAGATGGTTAATGAATTCCAATTAGTGGTTCGTATTTGCGAGCGAGTTCTGTCTCAAAAATCTCTTGTACAGGTATCACGTCGTATGGTAAAACTATGATGTGCAAGCGAAGTTGCAGATTCATTGCTTTTGCCCAATCATTGAGTTGCAAACCATGCGATGCTTGATTTAGGTGATAGCCGAGATGTTGAATAACTCTGCCGACAATATGCTGCTGCACTTTGCCCACATAAAGCGTATTTTCTCTTGTTACTGCTTTTTTTAGTACACGAGGTGTATATTTGGGCAATTGACTGACGGTTTGTTTGATTTGTTCTGCATCATAGGGCGACGTAATCTCCCAACGATACAAGCAAGGCAATTCATCTACTTCGGCTAATCGCTCAAACATCATTTTGAAAGGTGTTGAATAGCGGACATCTTCTAAGTTACGGTATTTGTCTTCGAAATCTTTGCTGTCAATTTCAAAAGACATTTCTTTTACAATACCGATCTCTGCGAGATGGTGAAAACGAGCACTGTACAAATCTGCGATTTCACGAACAAAATCTTTTTCCATAATTGTAGTGATTTATGAGTTGTTGATATATATACACGAAAAAGCGTGAACTTTCGTTCGCTTCAATTTGATTTTCTGAGGTTCTCGACTACCTTACTTATTCAAATCTACGCACGGAAAACTCACGCTGAAAGCATGAGCGTGCATAAACCGTACTTGAATAAGTAATGATTTCTTGAAAGTGTCGAGTTTTCAGAAAATCAAGTTTGGGCTTATAACGCTATATTAAATATGTCGGGCAACGGATCGTTGCGGATTAACTATAAACTATGAGTGATGAGTGATAAGTAAATTAGGGGGTTAGTATTGTTTGGTTATTTCAATTCTTTTGCTTTAGTATCTTCTATTGGATGGATGTAATCACTTGCTTTATCAGGTGAGATAATGCTATGCCCTAAGCCTTGCTCAATATTCTCGCGAGCAACACGCGCAGCATTACCTCCTTGCTTCGCTACACGCTGATTAGCAGCCATACCTTTAGGGTTGTATTGCTTAGAGAATTCCGCCGTAGCTGCCTCTGCCAAAGTATTAAGAGCCAACTCCAGATTAGTCATATTATCACGCAAGTTTTCTTTCCTCAATCCTTTGAATCGCTTATATTCACGTGTTGTCTTACCACTCCATGCTTTCGTGATAATATCTGTTAGCATAGCAAATTCTTTGCCTTCTTGTATTCCTCCACGCTTCCACTCATCAGTCAACTCTTTGCGTGTTTCAATGGATTTTACACGTTGGTTAATCCAATTGTCAGAATATCCTAATCTACGATAATCAGCAATAGCTTGGTGGATACTGAGTTCTGGGTCTTGCAATTGATCTATACGCTGACGTCCTATTTCAGCAAGCCATAACTTAAATGGTTCAGCTTTTTTGGAAGGGATAGATTGTATCAAACGCAGAATTTGCTCAGTATCAGCCACATCTGTAAGGTATTTCTTTCCATCTGCAGCGGGCATTTTCAGTTGACTACAATTTGTAGCCAACTCACTACCTTCCTTTTTTAGGCGAGTCTTAAGAACGCTCCAGTACTTTCGAGCATTAGGCGTATCTGTCAGTACTTGCACTACATCAACGACCGAGAAGAAATACTTCTCCTGTTCGTCATCCCAAATCACGCGTATTTGGCGATCTTCGAATAACTGTATAGCATTATATTCTTGCATGACAATTTACGAGTTACAATGTACGATTACAAACTATCTCTTAATTTCCTGGGCTAACTTGGCTTGCTGAAGCATTTGCACTTGCTTCAAGGCTTGTTCGCGCGTAGCAGCTGACGAGGTATGCCCCAATGAGCATCTCACCTGCGCAGCAGAGACCTGCATGCTCCGCTTGATTGAATTGAGTAAGGTTTGTTTTTCCATTGAGTATGTCGTTTGTGAAATTATCAATAAGTTGTGTTGTTTGCTCTGAAAATCCGTTATCACGAATAGCAGCATAGATTAATTCGATGCTTATTGGTGATGCGCTATTCAATAGTTCTTTTGACATGATTTTCTTTGCAATTTACAATTCCGCTCGCAAAGATACACTTTTTTTTCGAGATGTGCAAGAAAAATCGTTTTTTGAGGTGATTTTTCTGGTGTAGGATGTAAAGTGTAGGGTATAGAGGCGAGAAATGTAAGTCAACGGTTTCAGGAATGGAGTCAACTTTTTTAGGATGGGAGACAACTTTTTTAGGTTCTCAATCTTAACAAAAGTCACTTTTGGGAGGCGAGGAGTTGTGCCGCTCTTCTCTCGCTCTTCTCTCGGTCGTCGGTCGGTGGAATAAGGCAAGGTATAAGAGAGGTAAAAGAGACGGCAATCTTAACAAACAGCACTTTTTGGTGGTTGGGAGTTCTTTGGTTCTTCTTTGGTTTCTCCTTGGTCTTTAGCCCGAGGAAGAAAGGGAGGGTACAAAGGAAGGTAATCTTAACAAATAGCACTTTTTGCACAAGACAAAAAATGCTCGGCGAATTAACGCCGAGCATTAAACTTGTCGCCTTTGCGATGTGATTACTTATCAGAGCAACTTCTTTACTTGGTCGTACACGTTTTGTGCGGTGAAGCCGAGTTTCTCATCGAGCACTTTGTATGGCGCAGAGAAGCCGAAGGAGTTGAGTCCCCAAACGGTACCGTGCTCGCCTACAAGGCCTTCGAGGTTGCATGGCAGACCGGCGGTGAGGCCAAAGCGAGCTATGCCTTGTGGCAATACCTCTGCTTGATACTCTTTGCTTTGTTGACGGAAGATAGCCTCTGAAGGAACGCTCACGATTTGGAGGCGAATACCCTCAGCACGAAGGAGTTCAGCACCTGCCATAAGGGTAGAAACCTCGCTACCTGAAGCAATCATCACCACTTGTGGGTTTTCATCTTTGCTCACGATATACGCACCTTTCTTCACGCCTGCCTCTGATGTGTTAGGCACAGAAGTAACGTCTTGGCGAGAGAGGATAAGGGCGGTAGGAGTGTAGATATTCTCCATTGCCATCTTCCATGCAGCGGTAGTCTCCTCGGCATCAGCAGGACGGAGTACCATCACGCTTGGACGGCCAGAGTGGTTGTGGAGTTTCTCCATGAGGCGGATTTGTGCCTCTTGCTCTACAGGCTCATGGGTAGGACCATCTTCACCTACGCGGAAAGCATCGTGGCTCCAAACGAACATCATCTGAATCTCCATCAATGCTGCCATGCGGATAGCAGGTTTCATATAGTCAGAGAATACGAAGAAGGTTCCGCAAGCAGGAATAATACCGCCGTGGAGTGCCATACCGATGCAGACGCAAGCCATGGTGAGCTCGCTTACACCAGATTGGAGGAAACGACCTGTGAAGTCATCGGCTGTGATGACATGGGTATGCTTGAGGAAGCCGTCGGTCTTGTCTGAGTTGCAAAGGTCGGCGGAGGATACAATCATGTTGCCGACATGCTCAGAGAGGAAGGAGAGGGCAGAAGCGGAAGCGGTACGGGTTGCGACATTGTCTTTTTGTTGGAGCAGACTCCAGTCAAGGCAAGGTGTCTCGCCGCTCATAAAGGTCTCGTACTCGTTGGCAGCCAATGGATTAGCCTCTTTCCACTCGTGGTAAGCCGCATAGCGTTGGTTGGTTATCTCGCGAAGTTCCTCAGCGCGTTTATCGAAGAGCGCTTGTACGTCAGGGAAGATTTGGAATGGGTTCTCAGGGTCGCCACCAAGGTTCTTGATAGTAGCCTCGAAGCTTGCGCCAGACTTGCTGAGTGGTTGACCGTGAGTAGAGGTCTTGCCTTCCCAACTCTCGCCTTCAGCATTCACGCAACCCTTACCCATAGAGGTATGACCAATGATGAGCGAAGGACGGTTCTTTTCGTTTTGTGCATTGATGATGGCTTGGCGGATAGCGTCTGGATCGTGACCGTCGATGTCTTGTACATACCAACCCCATGCCTCGTACTTCATGGCTACGTTCTCAGAAGAGACCTCGTTGCAAGAAGTGGAGAGCTGAATCTCGTTGGAGTCGTAGTACATAATGAGGTTATCTAGCTTGAGGTGACCTGCCATACGGCCTGCGCCTTGGCTAATCTCCTCTTGGATACCACCATCAGAGATGAAAGCATATATGGTTGGGTTGTGGATCTCGCCGTAACGAGCATTGAACCACTTAGCTGCGATAGCTGCACCTACAGCGAAGGTGTGACCTTGACCAAGCGGACCAGAGGTGTTTTCAATGCCACGCTCTACATTACGCTCTGGGTGACCAGGAGTCGCACTTCCCCATTGACGGAGTTGCTTGAGTTCGTCCATGGTGAAGTGACCTGTCATGCAGAGTTGTGCATAGAGCATAGGTGACATGTGACCAGGATCAAGGAAGAAACGGTCGCGCGCCTCCCAACATGGGTTCTCTGGGTCGTGGATAAGGAACTCAGAGTAAAGTACTTGTACGAAGTCTGCTCCACTCATTGAGCCACCAGGGTGACCACTCTTGGCCTTCTCGACCATTGCTGCAGCAAGGATACGGATGTTATCTGCCGCTTTTGTCATTAGTTGTTTTGAATTCATGATTGTATCGTTAGTTTATTATAAGCGTTGTTAAAATTTATATGCGAGGTAGTAGTTAAATCCCCAATTAAAATCTTGGCGGAAACCCAAACCAGGAACGTAGTATGGCATCACTTCTCCTTCCTTGGCATTGCGGGTGAATAGGAGTTTCATACGAATATACCATCCCATCTGAAAACCCTTGTACACTTGCACCTGACAACCCGCTACTATCTCTCCCCAACAGTCAAAACGTTGCTGGTCGTAGAAGTTCAGTCGTTGTTCCCCCCAATACTCGCTGTGCAATTTGACATTCGTTAGGTCGTAGTTTTGGTACGCACCACCAAAGCGCAAACCAACCAACATGTTGTTCTCCGACGCACCTTTCTTTACCACCGCCAAATCCATACCCAAACGACCAAAACCACCTTGCCCTTTGTGCATGCCACCATCTGCACCACGCTCCGCCATGGCATATCCTACCTCGAGAGTAGGGTAAAAGCGTTTCGCAAGGCGCACATTCACCGCTACCTCGTAACTCTGAATCTTACCTGCTGAGCGCGCCAATTCGAGAACGGAGTTCCCAATATCCAACTTCACGCTCATACCCTGATACACAGCTGTATCTGCATACTCGCGCGCGCTCGCGCATAATGCGAGGCAACAGAGGGATACTATGAGCAACAGTCTATTCATGCAGGTAAATACACAGATTGTCTTGAGCCACGGATTCCACACTCGCATTAATGATACTTACGCTGTCCACGCGCGGGTCACTTGACCATGCTGCAGTAATGGTGTGATATACCGCACAACCACAAGCCATGCTGATAAACTGCTGACGAGGGGTGTGCTGAATATAGAGTGTATCTATTTGGTTGTGATAGAGCATCAGGTAGGCTGTCAGATTGGCGTCAGGTCGCAACTCTAGTCCCATGACTTTGACACCCTTACCTTGCATACCAATGTCGCTACCGATGCCCACAACGGCAATGCTATCCCATTGAGCGTAGTATGCGGTGTCGCCTGCCGAAGTAATCGAATCAGCGGATAATGTGATTTGTACCGCTGAGTCCAACTCTTGGTGGCAAGTGGTGTCAGGCTCGCAAGCAGCTAATAGGGAACAAAGAATAAGGAATAAAGAGCACAGACGAATATGCTTCGTCTGTCGTAAGAGGAACTGATATGTCTTGATTCTTTGCTCTTGGTTCATGACTCACAATAATGTCTTCGCCTCGTTTTTGAGTGCTTGCAGCGCAATATCATTGGGCGTATCACCATTGGTGCGATAGGCTGTGATGAGTGTTTTAGCGTAGTCCAAAGCGCTGCTCCCAACTGGCATCTGTTGTGCAATGCTATTCACAAAAGCCACTGTCTGTTGCTTGGCGTTGTCAATCAAACCCCACACCTCGTCACTTACATAAATCTGTTGGCTGAGGTTATGGTCATACTCTTGGCGGATGGTCTGCATCAGATGTGCTTGCACTTGCAGGGGAGTCATTTCCGCCAGATTGAGATCAATGAGCATATGCTCTGGCGTAGTACGCTCCAGCAGCAATGACAGACGCTCATATGCGCGCACACGAATGGGCGAAATCTCTTTTTGTGAAAGTCTTTTCAATTCCCAAAGACGCTTTTCTTCCTCGTTTTTATAAAACTTATGCATCACAAACCATGTCGCCAAAAGCACGCAAAGGGCAGGAATGCAATATCTTAAAATCTCTACCATAATCACAAAGTTATCCAAATTATCGTGCAAAGTTACTGTTTTTTTTGCATATATGCAAGAAAAAACGGTATTTTTGTTTATTTATCGCCTAATTGTATACTAATCAGTATAGGGTCGTGGTCCGCATAGCGGAACATCGTCTTGTCAAGCCGACGCTTGTATCCACGCGAGTAGAAGTAGTCAGCATTCAGGTGATAGGGGTGCACTGCCTTTACTTGTGCAGCCATTGTTGGAGAAGCAAATGCACGGTCCAGATACCCCGCCTCGCTATGATACACATAGGAATACCCCGTTGAATCATATTGCATGAGTACATCTTCATAACCAGCCTGTACGAGTGTTTGAATAGGCTGCTCTTGGCTATAACAGTTATAGTCACCTACGAGCAGGATATCCTTGTCGCCAAACAACTGCTCTTTCTCAATCTTGTCCAGCATTACCAACAGACTATCCACATTCACCATTCTTTTGCTATTCGACGCATCACCCGTACCACGTTTCGAACGCAGATGGTTGATGTTCAGTACAAAGCGCTCACCGCTCTTAATCTCCTCAAATCCGCACGCCACCATGCGATAGTGGTAGTGACTACTTGGGTCGTGATACCCATATTGTAGGTCGCCATATGGACGCACGCGGTCGGTGCGATAGATATACCCGCAGGAGATGGTGTCGCCATTGCTCCAGCCCTGCGACACGTATGCATAGCGCGCTTTTTTGGCTCTTTCATTCATCGCACGCACTAACATCTCAGCTGCACTATCGCCCTTTTGTATCTCGCAAATAGCGTAGATATCGGCATTGATATGCGTGAGCGCCTTGCTGATTTTCTCTGTTTGAATAGCTTGTTGTTCTCTAGTGGTCTTGCGATGTGCATAGCCCCCCAAATCATAGAAATAGTTTTGGATATTGGCTGCACATACCAGCAGACCCTTGGGCATCTTGGGTTTTGGCTCGGGCTTGTTATTTTGGAACTTTGGCGTAGCGCCAGTCACCAGTTTTCCTGGTGCAACCACACGCGCGGTCAGGTTCTTCAATACTGCACCCGTGCGCACTTCATAGTTGCGGATATTGCATGTCAATCGAATGATCTGTGCCCTATTTGCCTGCTTGATAGCCCAATATGCGGTGCTGTCGCCCTCTGCCAAACCTGTAGCGCGTTCCTCAGGTACATACAACCGCTCGGGAGCAAGAATCAGCGAGTCATAGTAGTTGCCACACACATAAAGCGGAGTGGTGATTTGCACCATTTTGCCTACGTATGGCTCCCAACCATCGGCAAATGATTCTGGAAATTGCACTTTCTCCACGGCAAGTAGCGAGGAGGTGAAAAAGATAGCTAACAATAATACGATTTTGCGCATGAGACTCTGATTTTACAAATATGCCACAAAGGTACTACTTTTTTGCGAGATATGCAACAATTCTGGCGAATTCGCCTTAATTCTTGACTTTTATTTGTGTATATGCATTTTTTGTAGTACTTTTGCACAAAATTTCAGATACACAGATGCGCAAGTTTTTCGTATTTTTGATAGGATTGACCACCCTGCTGTTTGCGAGTTGCCGCACTCAGCAAGTGGCGCAGCTACCCGTTGCAGCACAACCTGATACCACCGTGATTCCCACTTTCCCCGCAGAGCTATTCTACGTGTTGGGCGCACGATGGGAAGCTGATTCTGCTTTGCAAGACCATACGATAGCCGAGTACATCGAGCAGGAGTTGATACGCCTCTATCCAGAGAAAGCCTATGCAGGATATATCAATCGCCTGTGTGCGTTGACCGACAGATTGTTGGTTTCCTCCCAACGAAAACCGATTTTGTTCAATCCCCACAAACAAGAGATTAATTTTTCTTCTGCCGCATCGCTGCGTACCGATTTTGCTGCGGCATTAGACTCACTTTCGTTGGCAGAAGAGATAGAGGTGCTCGAATTGACGCCTGAAGAGCAGGCGGATTGGAACACCCTGCAATCCCTCGTACATAGCGAACAGCCCCTTACGCGTGAGGCGTTCGACACGTTGAATCTCGCATTTTTCGAGGAGGAAGATGTGCTGCTGCCATTGCTTTTGTGGCGCGGTCCAAGGTTGTTCTATCGTGTGCTACAGAGCAAAGCCCGTGCCGAGAAACTGGCGCGCTATTACTATGGCGAAGCTACCAACAATGGCCGTCCTGGCGATGCCTTCAAGCATATTTATGTCAATGTCCTATTGCGAACATATGTCGGTGAATGGCTATCGCATGCCATCATGGATATTTTTTGGGAATGGAAGAGCCCTAATGCGCCGTGCGATCACTATATGGACTTGCACAACAATATCATTGGTCGCCAAACGCGCTATGATGAGTTCACGACAATCGACACACAATGTACCGATATGCGGCATTGGCTGCAATGGGCGGAAAATGTGCAGCATTTCGTACAAGACTCAGTCAATGGCGACTATCAGGGGTGGAACAAAGAAACACCTACTTTCGTGGTCGAACCTGCTGCCAAAAAAGTGAGCAATACCCAGTACATCTATTGGGATAAATAAGATGGTTTGTTGCAGATGCCAATCCATTAAAAAAGAGAAACGATAACGAAACACCTTCATTATCGCCTCCAGTGGAGATAGCGGGATTCGAACCCGCGTCCAAACAAGGAACCAATATGCTTTCTACACGCTTATCTTGGCCTTAATTTTCGAGCAATGGCAAGACCCAAGCCACCAACCATTGCCTTATCTGCTGTTATCTCATTCTTGCATCGCAGCCTGCAACAACCAGTCCCGATATTTCCGCACCGCTTAACCCATTCAGCCTCTGGACGTTGGCTTGGAGCGATGTCTCGGTTCAGCACCTTGTGCCGAAACTAGGCGAATCTACTATACTTCGATTACGCAGCGAGAGCTACAGTATTGTTGCCAGTTATAATGGCGAACCCGATTAACGAGCGGTGTTCATGCTCGGCGTGCTTACATACCTGTTCTACCTGCTGTCAAAACCAAATATCCCCTTATAAAACAGTTTGCGACTGCAAAAGTAGTGCTTTTTTGTGACTTACGCAAGAATTTGGTGCAAAAACACCCGTTTATCGTTATTTTTCTTCACTTTTTCGCCTTGATATGCCTTTTCTTACCACTTTCGACGAATAAGACCTCCAAAAAGTGACAGGAGAATATACATCGGATACAACAACTCCAACAGCAGCGCATCCCACCAACCCACACGCTTGTCGCGGCGTTTGATCATACCATATTCAATCGGGAATTTCACCAATACCACCACAGGACATACCAACTGCAACATATTGACCAACAACACAATAGCGCCACACTTGAGTATATCACCATCCGTGTATTTAGGTGCTTTTCCCGCCCAACGCATGCGCTGTTTCACAAAGGCACGCCACGAGGTATGCGGACGAACTATCGCCTCATAGCAAGGGTCATCCATCACTCCTATTTTCAATCCACGACGCTTAAACGATTCCAGCAGAAACATATCATCTCCGCTCGGTATCTCTGGGTGCAAATCAGCATACGACTCCAGCCATCTATCGCGCTTGGCTATCAGATTCGCCCCGCTGCACATCACCGCATGCCCCCGTTTCGCCGTCTCAATAGTCAGTTGCTGAATCGCTGCATACTCCGCTATTTGCAACCGCTCCAACAGCGATGGCTTCTCACGCTCCGACTCCATCCGCAGCGGCAATATCACCAAATCCTCGTCTGATAGTGTAGCGGTCATACTTCCGACAGCGCAGCGGTCTGACAGCACAGCGGTCTTGAACACAACATCATCATCTTGCATCCACACATATTCCGTTTGGGCAGCCGTGATAAGCCGATAGAGGGCATGTTTCTTGCCTTTGCCTTCATCGTTAATCCCCCGCTGCGGAATGACAATGCTGATATGCGTATGAGTAGATGCCATTTGCTTGCCCATCAAGAAAGTTAAATGATAATTCCGTTTGCAAAGGTACAGAAAAAAATGCACAAATACAAAAAAAACGAGCAAAAGTTTATTTTTAGGCTCGTTTTCTCTGTATTTGGGCTGCGTAGGGTGGCAGTAGCTTCGAGGTGGGCGAGTACCTTATGGTACGAGGTCGGTGCCCTCGAAGGTACAACCTTGCCACTCTACGTTAGGACGAAGTCCGCACATACGCAAGCAGGTGAGTATATTTTTACCCAAAACTTGCCTATTGTTTGCCCTTTATATGCCACCTACATACATTGGAACCTCATTGGAACCTGATTGGAACCTGATTGGAACCTCATTGGAACCTCGTCGAATAATTACCGATACTTCAAGCCATAATCACCGAGAGATCATCCGTATAAAAATTACCAATCAAAACCTATTTCCGTTTGGGATTTTTGGGAAACCAACCACGTGTGCCCGTGTCGTACTGAAATTGCTGTCCCCAAACATGGTTCAAGATATCCTCGCGCGAGCATATTTGGTCAGCGTTCTGCGCCAAGTATTCGAGCAACCGAAACTCAATATTGGTCAGTCGCACAACCTGCGCACGACGCATCACACAATGCGCAGAACTGTCTATGACTATGTCAGCAAAACGATATTTCATCAAAGATGGGTGATTTAACGGGACAAAAGTACTGTGTTTTTTTTGAATATGCAAGTTTTGTACGTATTTCCTTGCGTATGTGCATTTTTTGTTGTACCTTTGCAACGTGAAACAAACACCAAAAGATTTTTATGAATAAACAGATAGAATCATAACCAAACTGCAACGCATAGCCGTTGCCCGACATATTTAATATAGCGTTATAAGCCAAACTTGAGTTTTTGAAACTTCGACACTTTTAAAAACTTATTATTTGTTCAAGTCACGGTTTATGCACGCTCACGTTATCAGCGTGAGTTTTCTGTGCGTAAATTTGAACAAATAAGGTAGTCGAAGACCTCAAAAACTCAAATGAAGCGAACGAAAGTTCACGCTTTTTGTATGTATATATGAAATACGTAAACAATAGATACGTAGTATAAAGATATCATCATGATCTAAACAAAAAAAGATTCTGTACAAAAAAAGTATAAATTATTGATAAACAATTGTTGTAGTCATCCTTTTCTGTACAAAAGCTAAAAAGTTTTTATATATCAAAAAAAAGCAGTACCTTTGCAAGAAGTTTCAGAAAACAAGATTCGCTTATGAAAAGAAATCTAATTGTATTATTGGCATTGTTGATATTCGTGACCTACGTGCCCATTTGGGCGCAGTCTATCACATTAACCAAAGAGTTTCAGACGATGCCGAATGTAAAAGCCTCAGAGGTTTATCGCAACCAGTTTGGCAATTACGAGATTGTGGGTGCAGATGATCCGTTCCCATATGTGGTTATTCGTATAGGTTTGGATGGCAACAGCAAGGATATAGAGGATGCTAAGGAGCGATTGAATATTTCGCTGGGGCGAATGGTGAAAGTGGAGAGTGTGTTTAAAGAAGCGAGAAATGAGTTGCTATTTCTCATTCCTTCGCGTGCTCGCTATATTGAAATGCAATGCAATGGCGAGTGTTTGCCACAAATGATGTTTGATAGTTTGGTACATCTGCAATCTAATACCGTATTTTATGGTCGCGTGCACTACGTTATGCAAGACGATATGCGCGATCCAAACCAGTTAAAGACATATCCGTTTGCTCTGACCGTAGAACCTGCTGAGGCAAAAGTAGAGATGCGTTCGGGGTTTATGACGGAGGAGTGGAAATTGGAGAATGGTACTGCGCAGCAATTGTTGATAGAAGGAACATACTACTATACCATTACGGCAGAGGATTATAAGACAGCCGAAGGGTCTTTTGTGGTGGATTCGTTGCACAAAGACACCGCGATAGCTTTGGTGCCCAAATTTGGTTGGTTGAGCGTGAAGAGTGATAGTGCAGACTTGTCAGGTTTGTCGCTTGAGGTGGAGTATTTGAAGCAGAAACAAGTGGTAGAATTGCCATTGGAGAATGAGAAATGTGGATTGGGGCAGTATGTGCTGACCATAAAGAAACCGAAATGCCATACTTGGAAGAAGAAAGTGGTGGTGCATGCAGGAGAACATGTGGAGGTGTATCCTGCGCCCCTGAAAAAGGAGTATCGTCATAATACTTTTGTGTTGGCTGAGGGTGGATATGCGATGAATCCTGCATGGAGCGTAGGTTTGATGGCAGGACAAGTGTATGGTGAGGTGACGCGAGTAATGGGAATAGGTTGGTATGTGAAAGGTCGTTCTAACTTCCAAACAACAAAAGCGATAGAGGGACTGCATATCAATAACGGAGGATTGATTGGAATAACAAGTCCGTTGATGCCAGCGTACACGGGAAGAACGCGTTTTACGGAATGGAATCTGAATGCAGGTGTAGTATTGAACTTCCTGAACAAGAAAGCGCTTAATCTCCACAAGAACAGTATGTTTGGTCTGTATGCGGGTTTGGGATATGGCCAATATACTCGTTATTGGGAGATTGTTGATGGGCGGTGGTTTGAATATGCGCCAACATCTGTTCAAGGATTGAGTGTAGGCGGTGGTGTGATAGGAAGTATAAAAGGACTGACAATCAGTGCAGGTGTGAACACCATTATGGCAAAATACATGGAGATTGAAATGGGATTGGGATGGACATTTTAAAAAGGAGAAATAATATGAAAAAGATATATCAATATATAGTTGTTGGACTGTTGGGCTGCCTCATGATGGCTGCTTGTCAGCGTGAAGAATTGCCCCCATTAACGGAAGTGATGATCGATAGTTTGGTCATTGTACCTGCGTATGTGGATGCAGAAGTAGTGTGTAAGTTTCGCTCTAGTGTTACGATAGAAAATGCTATGCTCTTTTTATCAACAGATTCCAATTTCACTAGTGTAGAAAAGATAATGTTGAATAGGCAACCGTACAACCAATTCACGGGAAATTTGACTAACCTTATTGATGGAATGACTTATTATGTTCGCTTTAGAATCTCAAATACTTGGTCAGAGCTGCTTGTTGATGAAACAACGGAGTTTACGACTTATCCTATTTCTACACCAGTTATGGATGCTACAGTAATGACGGATCTTACTTTCAATAGTGCTATCATCAATAGTAAGATTATACGAAGCGGCGGCAAAGACGTTTCTCGTCGTGGTGTGGTTTATGGTGTAGCAACTAACCCAACAATAGAAAATGCCACAAAAATAGAAATTTTTGATTCAAAGGCATCTTTCTCGTGTTTCTTGGGTGGTTTGGATAAAAACGTAGTATATTACGCACGACCATTTGCAGCAAACGAATTGGGTGTGTCGTATGGTGAGGAAGTATGTTTTGAAGTAGATACTTTGTGGGATGGCTATGATTTAGGATTGAGTGTGAAATGGGCACATATAAATATTGGAGCTACTTATCCAGAAGAAGCAGGTGATTATTTTGCATGGGGCGAAACCGAACCTAAAATAGAATATACCTGGGCTAATTATAAATTTTGCAATGGTTCTCCTGGAGGTATATCAAAATATAGCACTCGTGTAGATAGTTTAGAGGTACTTGAACCTCAGGACGATGCTGCAACTGTAAATTGGGGTGGAAAATGGCGCATGCCAACGAATGCGGAGATAAGTGAATTATTAGAAAAATGTAAATGGCAATGGAAGGAAATAAATGGAGTTGCTGGATATATGGTATCTTCAAATCGACTAGGTGGTAAAAGTATATTTATCCCTGTCGCAGGACATAAAGAGGGTAGTAAGCTAATCGAATACAACAGTTATGGTGCTTATTGGGGGAATACGCTCATGTCGAATACAGATGCTGGATACTTAAGGATGCTCCCTAAGGATTATTCTCCAACCGCTGACAGGATGAATGCTTCGCGTTACCAAGGAATGCCTGTGCGTGCGGTTTGTCCGAAATAAAGTGTATGAATATCATGTTAGAGTGGAAAAGAAAGCAGAAATTGCTGACTTTTCCACTTTTTTTGTAAAAATACTCTCAGCACTTGCATATGTGCATTTTTTTTTGTACCTTTGCGCGTTTTTTGCAAAGCAAAAGGAAAATGCCAAAAATTAAGGCATGACGAGCGAAGAGAAACAACAATACCAAAAAGACTTGTTGCGCGGTCTTGAGTTAGCGGAGTATCGTATGCTTCGCGATAAAGCGATGCATAACGAGACAATCATTCAAGGTGATGGCAATGGCGGTTGGCGTGAGGTTTCGGCTCGCGAGGTGTTTGTGAAATTGTACAACGAACCTGTGCCAACATTCTAATACTGTTTAGAGGACGCATCGCTACTGTTTAGTGAACGGGCAAAGCCCTACAGAAGAAAAGGAAAATGATCAAACATGACGGCATAATAATCGCATTGAATGAGGACGGCACCGCCCTCGTGCGCATCGTGCAGACAAGTGCATGTGCAGCATGCAAAGCCAAAGCCATGTGCGCCAGCGCAGAGAGCGCCGAGAAGGAGATGACGGTTGTTCTTCTGAACCAAGAACCAAGAACCAAGGAGAAATCGTTCGAGCGCAAGCAAGATAAGAACCAAGACGCATCAGCAACGACAGATCAGACGAAGGTAACAAGTCTTGGCTCTTTGCTCCTGGCTCCAGAAGCCTACAAAGTAGGCGATACTGTAGAAGTGATGGTGCAGCAGAAGATGGGATGGAAAGCCGTAGTACTCGCCTACTTGCTGCCATTCTTTGTGATGTTGGCAGTGATGTTCATAGGCAATGCAATCTGGGCAGTACGCGAGGAGATTCTCGGTACAGTAGCACTCTGCGCTATGGCACTCTACTACCTCATACTCGGCATGTTCAAAGACAAACTGCAAAAAGAGTTTAGCTTTACCGCTCGCAAGAAGTGACAAGACCGCCCTGCGGGCTGTTAGAAGTTAGATCGCCACATGGTGGCTGTTAGACTCCAGAAATCTAACAGTAAGCAAAGCGGAAAAATCGTTCGAGCGAATGCGAGATAAGAACGATCTAACAATGAAATGGTCTAACAATGACAGTGGTCTAACAGCGAAGCGGTCAATTTGGAGAGTAACGAACAAATTAAAAATAATAACACAATGAATTTAATTCTGATTTCTTTAGCCGTTTTGGGCGTAACGGGATTGGTGGCAGCGGTGCTGCTCTATCTAGTTGCCCAAAAATTCAAGGTAGAAGAAGATCCACGCATCGATGAGGTGCAAGAGGCATTGCCTGGTGCTAACTGCGGTGGCTGCGGTTTCGCTGGTTGTCGTGCCTTTGCCGAAGGCTGCGTGAAAGCCGAGACACTCGATGGACTTCTCTGCCCTGTAGGCGGCGCACCTACGATGAAGACAGTAGGTGAGATCCTAGGAATGGCGGTCGGAAACATCGACCCCAAAGTAGCAGTAGTTCGCTGCAACGGTACGTGCGAAGCACGACCAAAAACGAGCATCTACGACGGTGCTAAGAGTTGCCAAATCCTGCATAACTGCTATGTGGGTGAGTCGGCTTGTCCGTTCGGTTGCTTGGGCTGTGGCGACTGTGTAGCAGCCTGCGAGTTCGACGCTATCCACATGAACCCTGAGACAGGTCTTCCAGAGGTGGATGACGAGAAGTGTACCAGCTGCGGCAAGTGCGTTAGCGCATGTCCAAGAAACATCATCGAGCTGCGCAAGAAAGGTCCTAAGAGCCGTCGCATGGTAGTGATGTGCGTCAACAAAGACAAGGGCGCTGTAGCACGCAAGGCATGTACCAACGCTTGTATCGGTTGCAGCAAGTGCCAAAAAGTGTGCGAGTTTGATGCAATCGTCATCGAGAACAACTTGGCATACATCGACTACAACAAGTGCCGTCTGTGCCGTAAGTGCGAGGATGCGTGCCCAACAGGTGCCATCCATGCAGTGAACTTCCCACCACGCAAACCAAAAGCAGAAGCGCCAGCGGCTGCACCAGCAGCACCAAAGGCTGCGCCTGTGGCTGCTGAGGTTAAAGGTGAAGAGGTTAAAGGCGTAGAAACTAAACAAGAGGAGGCAAAGGCATGAAATCGACATTCCGTATAGGTGGAGTACATCCACATGATAATAAGCAATACTCTGTTCATCAACCCATCACCGAGTGTGCTTTGCCAGCGAAGGCAATCATTCCTTTGGTGCAACACATCGGTGCGCCTGCACAGGCAGTCGTAGAGAAAGGACAGAAAGTGAAAGTAGGTGAGTTGATCGCCAAGGCAGGTGGCTTCGTTAGCGCGAATATCCACGCTCCTTTTAGCGGCACTATCACCAAGATTGACACGACCATCGATGCATGGGGCATGAAAATGCCAGCCATCTTCATGGATGTGGAGGGCGACGAGTGGCTCGAGACTATCGACCGCAGCAAGGACATCGTTCGCAAATTAGACTACGAACCAAAAGCCATCATTGACAAGGTGCAAGAGGCAGGTATCGTAGGTTTGGGTGGCGCATGTTTCCCAACCCATGTAAAACTGATGCCTCCTCCAGGCAAGACCGCTGAGGTGCTCATCGTGAATGGTGTGGAATGCGAGCCATATCTCACTTGCGACCACCAATTGATGCTCGAGCATGGCGAGGAGATCATCATCGGTATTCAACTCCTCATGCGTGCGCTCAATATCCAAAAGGCCATTATCGGTATTGAGGCTAACAAACCAGATGCCATCCAACACATGACGGCACTTGCTAGCAAAGTGCTCGGTATTGAGGTGAAGGCATTGAAACTGAAGTACCCACAAGGTGGTGAGAAACAGCTCATCGACGCATGTATCCGTCGCCAAGTGCCAAGCGGTGCACTGCCAATCGAGGTAGGCGCTGTAGTGGATAACGTGGCAACTATTTATGCTGTATATGAGGCGGTACAAAAGAATAAACCATTGATCTCTCGCGTGATGACCGTGACGGGTAAGAGTCTTGCTAAGCCAGGCAACTATGATGTGCGTTTCGGTACACCATTGACCGAGGTGGTAGCATTAGCAGGCGGTGTGCCTGAGGATACCGGTAAAGTCATCGGCGGTGGTCCTATGATGGGTCGTGCGATGAGCAATATCGATATGCCAAGCAACAAACGCGTGAGTGGTCTGCTCTTCTTGCCAGAGGCAGAGAGTATGCGTGAGGAGATCACCAACTGCGTTCGCTGCGGTAAGTGCGTAGGCGCTTGTCCAATGGGTCTCGAACCATGGCTCCTCAGTAAACAAGCATGGCACAGCATGTGGGACGAGATGGAGGATCACAACATCATGGACTGCATCGAGTGCGGTTGCTGCCAATTCACCTGCCCAAGTCACTTGCCATTGCTCGACTATGTACGCATGGGTAAAGCGAAAGTAGGAGGAATTATCCGCAGCAGAGCTGCTAAATAGAATAAAGAACAAGGAACCAAGAGCCAAGACAAATCAGCAATGACTGATCAGACGAAAGTAATAAGTCTTTATTCCTGACTCCTGATTCCTGACTCAAAAACAAAACGATTATGAAACAATTTATAGTATCTCCCGCACCACACTTCCATAGCGGTGATAGCGTGCGGAAAAATATGCTGTTGGTGATTATCGCCCTGTTGCCAGCTTACGCAGTCAGCGTATGGCAATTTGGCTGGGGTGCATTGATCACCACCGCCATCAGCGTGGCAGCATGCGTGCTGTTTGAGTGGCTGATTGCGAAATATCTATTGAAACAAAAATCTACTATCGGCGACCTCTCTGCTGTATTGACTGGTCTGCTGTTGGCATTCAACTTGCCAAGCAACTTACCTTGGTGGATTGTTATCATCGGTGCCTTGGTGGCTATCGGCGTAGCGAAAATGAGCTTCGGTGGCTTGGGACAAAACATCTTCAACCCTGCTCTTGTGGGTCGTGTGTTCCTGCTCATCTCTTTCCCTGCTCAGATGACCACATGGCCAGTGCCACAAGGTTTTGCGACTTCTTATGTGGATGCTGCTACAGGTGCAACTCCTCTTGCAGCCATGAAAGTGGCTCTCACGGGCAGCGATAGCATGATGAGCGCTGTGCCAGAGATGTGGGATATCCTCATCGGTAAGATGGGCGGTAGTCTTGGCGAGGTGAGCGCATTGCTCTTGCTCGCAGGCGGTATCTTCCTCATTGCTACCCGCGTGATTACATGGCATATCCCAGTAAGTATCATGGCTACTGTGGCATTGTTTGCTGCGGTGACTGGTTGGGCAGGTCTATTGCCAGAGAGCGTGGCTACAGGCGAGTATGTGATGCTCAGCCTCTGCACCGGTGGTATGATGCTGGGTGCATGGTTCATGGCTACTGACTACGTGACCTCACCTATGAGCAACTGCGGTAAACTGATCTTCGGTGTGGGTATTGGTGTGATTGTGATGGTGATTCGTACTTGGGGTGCTTACCCAGAAGGTATGTCATTCGCTATCCTTATCATGAACGCCTGCGCACCATTGTTGAACCTCATTCGTCCAAAACGCTTTGGCGAGAAAAAGAAATAAAAATGACCGCCCTGCGGGCTGTTAGAAGCTAGACCGGCTTCGCCTGTTAGACCTAAGAAATCTAACATCTAACAGCAAAGCGATCTAACAATGAAATGGTCTAACAACGCAGTGGTCTTAAAACAAAAGTATTATGGCAAAATTACAAAGTTCATTTAAGAATATGTTGCTATCGCTGACGCTTATCGCGTTGGTGGCTGCGGCTGCTTTGGCTGGCGTATATATGCTGACCAAAGACCCTATCGCTGCGGCAATGACTGAGAAGCAACAAAGCGCTATCATGCAAGTGCTCCCAGAGGTAGAAGGCGATATCCGTATTGCTGAAGCGGAAGAGAGCAATGGTGTGACCCTCTACAAAGCATATGTAGGCGAAGAGTGGATCGGTACTGCCGTAGAGGCAACTACCGAGGGTAACCAAAACATGCCATTCGGCGGCACTTTCCGCCTGATGGTTGGTTTCAACAATGTAGGCGATGTAGTTCGCTATGTGGTATTGGAGCAAGCCGAGACCCCAGGTCTGGGTGCGCTGATGAGCACATGGTTCTGCAACCCTGACAAACCAAAATCCAACATCCTTGGTAAGAACCCTGCAACTACCAATTTCAGCGTAAGCAAAGACGGTGGCGATGTGGATGCTATCACCGCATCAACCATCACCTCGCGCGCGTTCCTTGAAGTAGTGGTTAAGGCATACAACGGTATTGCGGCGGGGTCCCCGACGAACCACGTGGGTTCGTGGGGTGCTGAGCAGCCTATGCCAATCGAGGCAACGAGCGGTGCAACACAATTAACAACAGAGGAAGGAGGCCAACAATGAAAAATAAAGCATTAAACACCGTTCTTAACGGTATCTTGCGCGAGAATCCAGTATTCGCTCTCGTGCTCGGTATGTGTCCTACCTTGGCGACTACCACTTCTGCTATCAATGGTATGTCCATGGGACTCGCTACTACCTTCGTGCTTATCTGCTCGAATGTGGTGATTTCACTCTTGAAGAATTTGATTCCTGATAAAGTACGTATTCCTGCGTTTATCGTGGTGATTGCTACTTTCGTGACCATGGTACAACTCTTGATGCAAGCTTATCTGCCTGCCATTTATGAGGTGCTTGGTTTGTTTATCCCACTGATTGTGGTGAACTGTATCGTACTCGGTCGTGCCGAGGCTTTTGCTGCTAAGAACACCGTTGGCTTGTCTGCTTTGGACGGTCTGGGTATGGGTCTTGGTTTTACATTGGCATTGACTTTGATTGGTGCAGTGCGTGAGTTGTTAGGTACAGGTAGTTTGTTTGGCATGAACCTCTATAGCGAGACCTATGGTATGTTGATTTTCGTGCTCGCTCCTGGTGCGTTCATCGTATTGGGTTATTTGATGGCATTGGTACAAAAACTGCTTAAAAAATAAAATAGACTGCCCTGCGGGCTGTTAGAAGTCAGACCGGCTTCGCCTGTTAGACCGCCGCGAGGCGGCTGTTAGACCAAGAAATCTAACATCTAACAGTGAGCAAAGCGAACGATCTAACAACGTAGTGGTCTAATAGTGAAACGATCTAAATAAAAGATTATGGTATATTTTCTGATATTTATCTCTGCGATATTCGTGAATAATATCGTATTGAGCCAGTTCTTGGGTATCTGTCCATTCTTGGGCGTAAGTAAGAAAATCAATACTGCGCTGGGTATGGGTGCTGCCGTGTTGTTTGTCATGACATTGGCAACATTGGTGACCTACCTTTTGCAACAACTCTTGAACGCATGGGGCTTGGGCTTCTTGCAAACCATCTTGTTTATCTTGGTGATTGCTGCCCTCGTGCAAATGATTGAGATTATCCTCAAGAAGATCTCTCCATCGTTGTACCAAGCATTGGGTGTGTTCTTGCCATTGATCACTACAAACTGCTGTTTGTTGGGTGTAGCTATCATGGTAGCCAGCGGCACATATAAGTTGCCTATGGGCGCAGAGCCAGGCTTGTTGACAGGTATGTTGTTTGCTATCGCAACAGCTATTGGTTTTGCATTGGCATTGGTATTGTTCGCAGGTATGCGCGAGCAATTGGCATTGGCTAAAGTGCCTAAGGCACTACAAGGCACTCCTATCGCCCTCCTCACCGCCGGCCTCTTGGCTATGGCATTCATGGGCTTTAGCGGCGTAGTATAATCCTCTCCGCTTAACTAAATGAAAAATCGCACATTGCGTAGGTAAAACTTGCAAATGTGCGATTTTTTGTATGTTTATGGCATAACCCAACGATATAAGAAAAGGGCTATGACAATTTCGTCATAGCCCTTTCTCGATTCTTGTAGTTTGTAAAGTAATGAATTACTCTGCTACTTCCTCAGTCTCAAACTCAGGTACTGCTTGAGCAGCTTGCTCAGCTTCGTAAGCCTCTTGCACTTGCTCGGTGATAGCACTACCTTCTTCTGTAGTCGCATTTTGGCTCTTGTTGAAACCAACTGCGAGAATGCTCAATGCGATGATGATAGCAGCTAAAGTCCAACTTGCTTTCTCCAAGAAGTCAGCAGTCTTAGGAGCACCCATCACTTGGTTTCCGCTAGAGAAACCAGCAGCCAAACCGCCGCCCTTGCTGTTTTGAACCAACACCAAAAGGGTGAGCAATACTGCTGCAATTACAATCAAAATAGTTAATAGTACGTACATAATTTATTGTTTTAAAAGTTTTTAAAGGTTCTAAATATTTTAAGCGTTGTGCGCTTGTTCTCGAGTCGCAAAAACCCAATGAGCTTGCAAAGGTACAAAAATATTTACAATTTACAAAATTTACGATGTACAATTTGCATTTTTCGCATGAAAAGCATAAAAAATATACTAAAACTACTACAACTGACCTGCTTCTACGAGGTTTATCACCCGTTCTACGATTCTGTCTTTGTCCAAGGCATCGTATTCTTCTTTGAGGTCGTTCTTAAATAGTTTGGCGATGAACTGCCAGAAATTTGCGCTTGCTTTTCCGCGATAGTGCTTGATGATATCGTAGCTGGTTCGGTCGCTTTCTCGATCCATGAGTTTCATGAGCATTTGTCCTTGCGAGGCAGTCATCTTGCGGAAATGTTGTTCGTATTTCTTAAAGAGGTACTTCTCATGTTGTCGCCACCATTTTTTTCGCAGTTTTACATCAGGAATCTTGGCAAGCTGTTCGTCGGCATACTCCATCTCTTTGGTTAGCAGCTTGGCAAAGGGTAGGGTTTTCTTAACATCGCGGACTGTTTTCCAGTAGAAACGTTCCTGTTGTTTGTTTTTGAATACCATCTTTGGGTACACCCAAATCTCGTGCATATGTGCGAGGTAGAAGGTATCGTTGTTGCTCACTTGCAACTGTACCGAATCCACATAATCCATCTCATGTGACGGCATGACAAAGTCGGGCAGAACTTCTCCCCATGTGACTGTGGGCACCAACAGCATTATGAGTATCCAAACCTTTCGCATTTCTGCGCAAAGGTAGTATATTTTTCTGGAATATGCAACCATCTATGGCATTTTATGCAAAAAAGCCACCCTACAGGATGGCTTTCGTCTTGTTGCGGAGGGCGGGATCGAACCACCGACCTTCAGGTTATGAGCCTGACGAGCTACCACTGCTCTACTCCGCGATACATATCTCTTTCGAAATCGGGTGCAAAGGTACTGCTTTTTTTTGGAATGACCAAATATTTTCGTACTTTTTTTACTTTTTTAACTGAAAATAGCAGGTTTCCCCCTTGCAGAGAGCATACGGAAGTGTAGATTATTCTACACCCGCAGCCACCTCGCGATAGGCATGCAGACTGAGATTGTCGCTAACTACTTTGAGCGAAGATAGATGTGTGAATCCCATGGCTGCAATATATGCCAGCTCCATATCGAAGACACAATCTTGGTAGTCGGATTGCAAGACAAAATCGGTGTTGCTATAGCAAACGGAGTGTAAGCAATCTTGTGGCTTTCGCAAATAGTTATCGGCGATAGGTGACAGGTGCAACTCGGGCTCGGGGTATGTGACACAAGGGTGATTCAAACGCACCTCTGTAACGCTCACGATTGAACCAATGGCATAATTCGCGCTGCCAGCATAGCCGATATTGATAATTTGGGCATCGCGAGGCAATTCGCGCAAGGTATGTAATACATTGATTGCTCCAACGCCTGTGACGATGATGTCCCATACGGTGCCGTCGGTCATATGCCATTGACCATCAAGCATTTCTCCTTGTAGGTGCTGTGCGATGAGTTTTTGTTCGCCAATAAAATCACCAGCTTCTGCGATAACGATAAAATGATTGTTCATGTTGTTGAAAATGTTTTGGGCTGCAAAGGTACGAAAAAATTTGCATATTTGCGAAAAATGTAGTAACTTTGCAGCGAAAAATCTTATTTATCATCCAAAATTCATTTTGTCCCATGTTTATCATTGGCATAGCGGGCGGTACTGGCTCGGGTAAAACAACGGTAGTCAAAAAACTGATAGAGCGCCTTCCTAAAGGCGAAGTAGTGGTTATTCCTCAGGATTCCTATTACAAGGATAGTAGTGATGTGCCTGCGGAGGAGCGCCAAAACATCAATTTCGATCACCCTGATGCGTTTGAGTGGCCATTGCTTGCAAAGCATATTGAGCAACTGAAGCAAGGTCACGCCGTAGAGCAACCAATCTATGACTACATTACCTCTTCGCGTCAGAAGGAGACTATCCATGTTGAGCCTCGCGAAATCATTATCGTAGAGGGAATTATGGCATTGCGCGATTATCATCTCCGCCAGCAGATGGATTTGAAGATTTTTGTGGATGCAGATGCAGATGACCGTCTGATTCGTGTTGTGCAACGTGATATTGTGGAGCGTGGACGTACTGTAGAGGCTGTGATGGAGCGTTATCAGCGTGTACTCAAGCCTATGCATGAGCAGTTTATTGAGACATGCAAACGCTATGCGGACGTGATTATTCCTCAAGGCGGACACAACAATGCTGCTATCAATATGCTGGTGAAATTCATCAAGCAAGAGCTCAAAGAGAAGAAATAAGACCGCCTTCGGCTGTTAGACCACTTCGTTGTTAGACCGCCCTTCGGGCTGAGAGAAGTTAGACTTCTATAATCTAACAGCGACAAAGTCGCGGTCTAACAGTGCAACGGTCTAATATCTAATAGCAAAGCGGTCTAATATGCTTTATTTTCAGCTCTTTTGGACATATCTCAAGATTGGTACCTTCACGATAGGTGGAGGGTATGTGATGTTGTCTATGATTGAGCATGAGGTGGTGGAGCGCAAGGGGTGGATTGACCGTGAGGAGTTCCTGAATATGATTGCTTTGGCACAAGCTGCGCCTGGGTTGATAGCGGTGAATTCGGCAATATTCATTGGTTGGCGCATTGGCGGATGGCGTGGTGTGATAGCCACCGTATTGGGTGCGGTATTGCCTTCGTTCTTGATAATCTTGGGGATAGCGCTGGTGTTTCAGGATTATAAGGACTTGCCTGCTGTAGAGGCGGTGTTTAAAGGTATTCGCCCTGCGGTAGTGGCTCTGATTGCTGCTCCGCTCTGCAAGATGGCGCACAGCGCCAAGATTACTTGGGCAACGGCTATCATCCCTATTGCGGGTGCGTTGCTAATTTGGTTGGGTGGGTTGTCGCCTGTATGGATAATCTTCGTTACCGTCGTAGCAACCCTACTATACACCTACCTCAAAGAACGAAAATCCTCTAAACACTAAACAGTAGGCGCAGCCGTCCTCTAAACACTAAACAAAAATGATATACCTGCAACTATTTTTGAGCTTCTTGAAAATCGGATTGTTCGGTTTTGGTGGAGGATTGGCTATCTTCTCACTTATTCAACACGAGATAGAGGTACATGGCTGGATGACCCAAGAGGAGTTTGTCGATATCTTGGCTATCAGCCAAGTGACTCCTGGTCCGATAGGTATCAACTGCGCCACATATGTGGGTTATACAGCTACGGGCAGCGTGTGGGGTAGTTTGCTGGCTACTGTGGCGATAGTTATTCCCAGTTTGGTTATTATGCTGTCGCTTTGTAAGGTGTATTTTGTTATCAGCACGCGTTTTCAGCATAATATTTATTTCACTCGCACGATGCAGATGTTGCGTCTTTCGGTTTTGGGAATGATTGCTGCGGCAGCATTATTGCTGATGAAGCCAGTCAATCAGCCTTCTGTCAGCTTTATAGATTGGAAGAGTTGGGTTATCTTCGGGGTCGTATGTTTGTTTACTCTCTTGCCTATGTTTTTGAAGAACACAGCAGGCGTTTCTAAAAAAAGTGCTGAGGTATTTAAGAAGTTTATCAACCTGCTCTCTCACCCGATTTTATTGATAGTTTTAGCGGGTGTGGCAGGGTATGTGATTTATAGTTGATGAATCACATTCACGGTATTTTATCTGGATTTTTTCAAGTTCCCTTCGGGCTACGTGACCACTTCGCGACCACTGTAGCATATCTGTGTCCTATTTGTGTCATAGCGGTGGCTTTTCAGTTTTTACCTTTCCGTTTTCTATTCCCCTTGCTGAAGGAGCGCTTGAATGCGAGCACTAAGAATAACAATATAAAAACTCACCCCGCTACCAAATGAGAGTGGCGGGGTGAATGTGATTCAGTTACCTGTATTGAAATAAACTGAGAATACTTATTTATAGCATTATTTTATTTCTTGACCTTGGATGGTATAAATATTCTTTTCGTTCTCTATTAACACTTGAGCATCGTGGATATACTTACGGGCATTGCGACGAGGGGCATAAACTTCGTTAATCGCTGTAGCTTCGCCATTACCTGGGAGAGCATAAATATCATAATCATATCTGCCATCATCATCTTGATTATTCTCTACTATTAATTTATATCGTTCATCAACTTTTACTAAATAGCAAAAAGATTGGTCAATACTAGCATAGTTTTTACAGGTATATGGCATAGATGTTAGAATGTTGCCATCTTGAGAGATGACCTTAATTTCTCCTTTTCTTGGGTCTCCATAGTAACCAACTTCGGTTACTGTTCTACAAATATAAGCAAACTTAGAATCGGTAGTGAAAATATTTTTGGCAATGAAATATGGTCCTCTATATGTGTTTCGTCCAAAAGTTTGTTCTACATTCACAGAAAACTCTAACGAATAATCGTTTAAATTATACACATTGGTAAAAACAGTCGGATCATATTGTGCATTACCATCATCAGCAAACTCGGTTAGAATAAGATAATCCCCACCGATGACAAAAGGATAAAATTCTTCAACTAACGGAAAAACTTTTACATTGCGTCCAAAATTATATGAACTGATGCCGTCCTGCAAATCGGTTAGTGTGTGTTCCAATGTGATTTGAGCGTGAGATAATAGTGTAGCAAAAAGGAATGCTACCAAGGCGAATAATTTTTTCATAAACTTACATGTCTTTTGGGACATTGGCTCCAAATGCCCTATTGCTATAAATATACAAAAAGCGTGGAACCTTACTTTTGCTTATTCTTAACTATTGAGGTTCTGGTAAACCTATTCCCCAAGAATAAACAATAACGCCCACGCTGATATGTACAACGCGCACTATCAGCGCGGTAGAATACATACCAATGAGCATTTATTGCTGTTCTTGCCTTGGGGGAAGGAAATTTACCAGATTTCAATAGTTCCAAAACAAGCGCTAATAAACGCTTTTTATTTATGTCTGCAAACTTTTGGTTTGCGGTGCAAAGGTAGTGAAAAATTTGCAGGTGTGCAAGAAAAATTGCATTTTCTTGCGATTTTTTACTCGGCGGGTTATCGCCGAGCACAAGACAAGTGGCGGGTATTGGGAGTCGGGACTCGCGAGACGGGAATCCGTCGAGCGGAGGATAGGGAGCATGGTACGGGGAAAGTATTGGATGGTGATACAGTGGTAACAGAGTGGTATCGGAATAATAACGAGGTGGTTTCGAGAAAGATAGCGGGAAAGAAGCATATAGAAGGCAGGATGAAGGTAAGAGGACGATAGGAGGGAGATAGGGTATTCTTAGGTCAACAACCCGATTATCTTACGTGTATCCTACGTATATGTTACGTATATCCTACGTATATGGTACGTAATTGATAAGGAAAAGGCAAGGGAAGAAATAGGGATAATGGGGAAATACAAAATACATAAGGGGTAGGAAAAATGGAGTAAAAAAGTGGTTGGTTAGGAGAGTCTGCAACCGATTGCGGAGATTTATATGGCGGGATTGAACTGAAAAATCGCAAGAGTATTGCATATGTCAAAAAAATGTTGTACCTTTGCAGCGCTTTTTGTGCGCACGTGCGCATGTTTTTTTTGAATACTAAGTACAAAAAAGAATAAAAATTACAATTATGGTTATTAAAGTAAGTAACACCAATCAACCTAATTGGACAGATTTGAATGTTCATGCAAATCTGCCAAAGAACCTCAGCAAACTTCAAGAGATCGCTAACAACCTCTGGTGGGTTTGGAACTCTGAAGCAAAAAACATTTTCCGTAAAATTGACATCGATGCTTGGCACCAAGCGCAATCTAACCCTGTTGTATTGCTCAATACTATCAGCTATGATCGTATGTTGGAGCTCAGCAAGGACAAAGCGTTTATGAAGGAGTTGGACGCTGTATATGCAGAATTTCGTGCATATATGGACGAGCCAAAAGATCCTAAGAAACCAAGCGTAGCATACTACTCCATGGAGTATGGTTTGACACAAGTACTCAAAATCTACTCTGGTGGTCTTGGCGTACTCGCAGGTGACTACCTGAAAGAGGCATCAGACTGCAACGTGGACATGACCGCTATCGGTTTCCTCTATCGCTACGGCTACTTCACACAAACACTCTCTCCAGAGGGACAACAAATTGCTAAATACGAGGCACAAAACTTCTCTAATCTCCCTATCTCACAAGTGAAAGAGGCAGACGGAACTCCAATGATTATTGAGGTTCCTTACCCAGAGCGCATTGTGAAAGCTTATTTGTGGAAGGTGGCAGTAGGCCGTATCAACCTCTATTTGCTCGACACCGACAACGAGATGAACTCTGAGTGGGATCGCCAAATCACTCACCAACTCTATGGTGGCGACTGGGAGAACCGTATCAAACAAGAGATCATGCTCGGTATGGGTGGTACACTCGCCCTCAACAAATTGGGTATCAAGAAAGATGTTTACCACTGCAACGAGGGTCACGCAGCTTTCATGGGCTTGCAACGTATGCTCGACCTCGTGGAGAAAGAGGGCTTGAACTTCCAACAAGCATTGGAGGTAGTTCGCGCAAGCGGTTTGTACACTTGCCACACTCCAGTACCTGCAGGTCACGACTACTTCGAGGAGGGATTGTTCTACAAGTATATGAACGCATTCCCAGCACGCCTCGGCATCGAGTGGGCTGACCTCATCGGTATGGGTCGTCAAAATCCAGCAGACAACACCGAGAAGTTCTCTATGTCTGTATTCGCCCTCAACACCTGCCAAGAGGCTAACGGTGTGAGCTGGTTGCACGGCGAAGTGAGCAAGAAGATGTTTGCTCCTGTATGGCCAGGTTACTTCGAAGAGGAGTTGCACGTGGACTATGTGACCAACGGTGTGCACATGCCTACATGGGCTGCTAGCGAGTGGAAAGCTATCTACAAAGAGATCTTCCCAAAAGAGTGGATTAAAGATCAATCTAACCTCGCTATGTGGGCGCCATACAACGATATGCCAGAGGAGAAGATCTGGGCGACTCGTATGAGCCTCAAGATAAAGCTCATTGACTACTTGAAAGAGCAATTCCGTGACAACTGGATGAAGAGCCAAGGTGATCCAGCTCGTATCGTTCGCGCATTGAACGAGATGAATGCTGATAACCTTATCATCGGTTTCGGTCGTCGTTTCGCAACATACAAACGTGCTCACTTGCTCTTCACCGACTTGGAGCGTTTGGATAAATTGGTGAACAACCCTAACCGTCCAGTACAATTCTTGTTTACTGGTAAGGCTCACCCAGCTGATGGTGGTGGTCAAGGCCTCATCAAGCGTATCATCGAGATTAGCCGTATGCCACAATTCTTGGGTAAGATTATCTTCCTCGAGAACTACGACATGCGTTTGGCTAAACGATTGATCTCTGGTGTGGATATCTGGTTGAACACTCCTACTCGTCCATTGGAGGCGTCTGGTACATCTGGTGAGAAGGCACAAATGAACGGTGTATTGAACTTCTCTGTCCTCGATGGTTGGTGGAAAGAGGGTTACGTAGAAGGTGCTGGTTGGGCATTGACCGACAAGCGTACCTACGAGAACCAAGCTCACCAAGACCAATTGGATGCAGCTACTATCTACCAAATGCTTGAGAACGAGATTATCCCAATGTACTACGCTAAGAACAGCAAGGGTTACTCTCCAGCATGGATTCAAACTATCAAGAACTCTGTGACTAAGATCACCCCACGCTTCACAACCAAGCGTATGATGGATGACTATTTCGAGAAGTTCTACAACAAACTCGCTAAGCGTCACGCTTTGCTCGGCGCAGACAACTACAAGATTGCTAAGGACATCGTAGCTTGGAAGCAAAATATCGTAGCTCACTGGGATGAGATACAAGTTGTAAGCTCTATCTTTGAACCAAACGAGCAACCTGCTAACGTAGGTGGTAAGTGCAAGGTAGCAGTAGAGTTGGATACCAAGGGCTTGAACGATAAGGGTATCGGCGTTGAGTTGGTAGCAATCCGCACCTCTACTCACAACAACGATAAGCTATATGAAGTTAAGCAACTTGACCTCGTGAAGGCAGAGGGAAGCCATCTCTTCTTTGAGGCAGACTATCGTTTGGATTACGCTGGCGGTATGAAGTTCGGCTTGCGTATGTATCCTAAGAACGATTTGTTGCCACACCGCATGGACTTCTGCTACGTTCGTTGGATTTAATAATAACCAACATATGCAATCAAAAAAGCAACTCGGTCGAGTTGCTTTTTTGTTTATGTCTAAAATAGCGATGCTACTATCTGTTTTGTAGTAGTATCAAACTCATCGGCTTACGCGAATATACAGCAGAGCGCCAATGGCTAAGAATACAAAATTAGGTATCCATACGCTCATAAAGGGCGACATTACGCCATTTACTGAGAAAGTGGTTGATACAGTGGAGAATAAGATGTATAATGCACTGAGCGTGATACCAATGCCAAGGTTCTTTCCCATACCACCACGCACTTTCTTCGAACTCAATGTTACACCCAATAGTGTCATGATGAATGCGCCAATTGGACTTGCCCAACGTTTCCACCATTCTGTTTCGAAGGCTTGGATATTGCCCGAACCGCGTTTGCGTTGGGTTTCAATATATTCTTTTAATTCGGGGTTGCTCATCATTTGGGCGTTTTCAGCTGTGTAGAATAGTTCTTTGGGTAGGATAGGGATGATTGTGTCTAGGCGATTACCCCGTGAGAGTGTCTCGTACATGCCATCGAAATCACGACGTACATATTTGTCCAAGTGCCAATTGTAGGCAGAGTCGTAATGAATACGGTCCGCGGTGATCCGCGTAACCAATTTCTTGCCATCAAAATGTTCTAGTGATGCACGATAGCCCATGTTGGTACGCTTCTGAAAACTTTCGATATACAATATTGTGCCAGGCTCCACCTCCATTTGAATGTTGCGGGCGTTTTCGCGCGAAAAGCGTTGGATGTATTTGTCTTGGAAAGTAAGCATTTTTTCGGAGGCGGGTGGAATTACATATCCCGTCATCCAGAACGAAAGTATGAAAAGGAGCAGGGCGCTGATAAAATAGGGTAGCATTAAGCGATGGTAACTCACGCCGCTTGCTAAGATGGCGATGATTTCGCTGTTTCCAGCTATTTTGGATGTG
This sequence comes from Paludibacteraceae bacterium, assembly GCA_045132415.1. Taxonomy (GTDB): domain Bacteria; phylum Bacteroidota; class Bacteroidia; order Bacteroidales; family Paludibacteraceae; genus Colicola. The sequence goes on from JBGUSG010000003.1 coordinate 157,478, forward strand.
AAGAATATGACTGATATGAATATGAATAAAGGCGAGAACATATTCATAAAATAGGGTACGAAATTGAAATAATAATCGAATACGATTTCGCGCAGAGGTGCTTGATTCTCAAAGAAGTCATCCATCTTCTCTGTGAGGTCAAACACTACGGCAATGCTCATAATCAGCACGATAGAAAAGAAGAAGGTGCCGAGAAATTTGCCAATAATATATCGATCAATGCGCTTAATCATCGTTATAATCGTTGCATCAATCGTGGGGTAATGTCATCCTTCCATGCCTTGAAGTCGCCTTCAAGGATGTGTTTGCGTGCTTCGCCAACAAGCCAAAGATAGAATGCCAGATTGTGAATACTCAGCAGTTCCAGTCCTAACATCTCTTGCGCGTGTATTAAATGACGTACGTACGCGCGCGTGTACTCGTGATCCACATGGCTTGTACCACAAGGGTCAAGTTCTGTGAAGTCATTCTCCCACTTCTTGTTGCGCATATTCATTACACCGTTTTGGGTGAAAATCATGCCGTTACGTCCATTTCGAGTTGGCATTACGCAATCAAACATATCCACTCCGCGCTCAATTCCCTCCAGCAGATTCCATGGAGTACCAACTCCCATTAGATAGCGAGGTTTGTTTTCGGGGAGGATATCGTTTACCACCTCAATCATCTCATACATCACTTCGGTAGGTTCGCCAACGGCTAAGCCGCCAATAGCATACCCATCTCGATCCAAATCGCGCAAGTGCTTGGCTGCATCTTGGCGCAAGTCTTTATATACACATCCCTGTACAATCGGGAAAAGGTGTTGCTTATATCCGTATAAATCAGGTGTTTCGTCAAAACGCTTGATACATCTGTCTAACCATCTGTGTGTGCGTTGCATGGATGATGTAGCGTATTGGCGATCGGCTGTACCAGGGCAACATTCGTCAAATGCCATCATGATATCTGCGCCAATCTCACGCTCAATATCCATCACGCTTTCTGGGGTAAACATCAATTTTCTACCATCAATATGCGAAGAGAATTGCACACCTTCCTCTGTCATCTTGCGAATGTCGGTCAGAGAAAATACCTGAAAGCCACCACTGTCCGTCAAAATAGGCCTATTCCAGCCTTCGAAGCGGTGCAATCCGCCTGCTTGATGCAAAATCTCCGTTCCAGGGCGAAGGTAAAGATGATAAGTATTGCCCAAAATGATTTGTGCTTTGATATCATCTTCTAAATCGCGACGCTGAACACCCTTCACCGTGCCCACAGTGCCAACAGGCATGAAAATAGGGGTTAATATATCCCCATGATCAGTATGTACCACACCAGCGCGGGCTGCGGAACAACTATCTGTATGAATGAGGTCAAAAAACGCCATTATTGCAGATGATTATTTACAGGAAAAACAATAGCAGGTTTGAAATCTTTTTGTTCTTCAGGTGTCATCATGGCATATGCCATAATGATAACGGTATCGCCCACGTTAATAAGATGTGCTGCTGCCCCATTGATGCATATGCAACCACTTCCACGTTTACCAGGGATGACATACGTTTCCAAACGGGCACCATTGGTGTTGTCCACTATTTGCACTTTCTCCCCTGCGTAGATATTTGCTGCGTCCATAAGGTCTTCATCAATCGTAATACTTCCAATGTATTCTAGATTGGCTTCAGTCACTTTTACGCGGTGAATTTTCGATTTTAGTATGTGTAAAAACATAATAATGTCAAATTTTGGCACAAAATTACTACTTTTTTCTTAAACTTGCAAAAAAAATTTGCATATTTCAAAAAAAAGTAGTACTTTTGCACCCGCTTTCGAAAGAGAGCGTATTTGCTACGGCAAAGGAGAGATGGCAGAGTGGTCGATTGCGGCGGTCTTGAAAACCGTTGAACTGAGAGGTTCCGGGGGTTCGAATCCCTCTCTCTCCGCAAAAACAGAAAACCGAATCCAAATGGGTTCGGTTTTTTCATATCAAGAATTCTAACGATATTACAAAATGTCCTTTAAACAATATCTTCCATACTACAAACGCAATCTCCGTGTGGCATTGCCTGTGATGCTGACTCAATTAGGGGCATCATTGGTAGGATTGTTTGATTCTATCATGGTCGGACATTATGCTACTGTGGATCTCGCTGCCGTAAGTTTTGCTAATGCATTGTTCTTTATGGCGATGGTGTTTGCTATGGGGGCACTGATGGCTATTACACCATTGGTGGGCGTTCGAGTGGGCGAGATGAATACACGTCCAGAGGAGCAAACAGAAATCCGCCATAAGATAGCCATACTATTTCAGAATGGTATGCTTTTTGCCCTGTTGCAATCGGTATTGATGTTGTTGCTGTTGGGTGGTTGTCTTCCGTTCTTGGAGTATTTTGGTCAGGACCCAGCTGTAATTGAAGTTGCACGACCTTATTACGTGTTGATAGTTATCTCGTTGGTACCATTCTTGATTTTTACTTTCTTTAAGCAATTTCTAGAGGGACTGGGCAATACGCTGGTTGCTATGATTATCACACTAGCAATGAACGCATTAAATATTTTCCTCAATTGGATATTTATTTATGGTCATTGGGGTGTGGAGGCAATGGGAGCTGCAGGAGCAGGTATTGGCTCACTGATTTCTCGCGCAGGTATGGCACTCTGCTTTTTTGCTGCCATATGGTTTCATCGTGATTGGAAATACTATATCCAAACATTCTCGTGGCGTAACTTCAGTTGGCACGCAATCAAGCAGCAAATAAAGGTTGGTTTTCCCATTGGCGCACAAACTTTCTTAGAAACTTTTACCTTTGCGGTATCGTTTGTGATAATCGGTTGGATTAGTAAGGAGGCGCTGGCTGCTCATCAAGTGGCTAATCAGATTGCTGATATGACTTTTATGATTGCTCTTGGTATCGGTGCAGCTACCACGATTCGCGTATCGCATCAATTGGGAGCGGGAGATCTTCATGCGGTGCGTATGGCAAGCAATGCTAGTATTCATTTGGTATTGGTAATGAATACCATTGGTGCAGCGCTGATGATTGGTTTGCGCAATTATATCCCAATGCTTTTTACTGAGGACCCAGAGGTTATTGCCATCGCCTCGCAACTGATTATTATTGCGGGATTGTTTCAGTATGCGGATGGTTTGCAGGCAGTGGGTGCTGCCATGTTGCGTGGTATCACAGATGTGAAAGTGCCAATGATCATCGCTTTTATATCGTATATATTGGTGGGTTTGTCGGTGGGTTTGTTGTGTGCCTTCCCATTGCAGATGGGAGCTGCAGGTATCTGGTGCGGTTTTATCGCAGGTTTAGCGTTGGCAGCAATTTGCTTTCACATTCGTTTCAATAGCAAATTCAAACAGTTGATGCTGTCTAAACGGTGAATAGATCCACTATTATTATCAAGTAATAAATTGAAATAAATAGCCACTTGTGTATGAAACACAAATGGCTATTGTTTGTTTAGTGGACGGCGCTTTGCGCCTACTGTTTAGTGACAAATATCTATAAGGTCTCCAATACGCGTTTCAGCCACTCCCAGCATTTGCCAGTTGAAGCAATACTCAGGCGCTCTTGTGGAGAGTGGACACCGAACATTTGTGGGCCAATGGACACCATATCCAAATATGGATACTTCTCTAAGAACAAACCACATTCCAAACCTGCGTGGATAGCCAATACCTTTGGCTCCGCAGCAAACAAATCTTGATATGCTTTCTTGGTCACTTCCAACAATGGCGATTGTGGGTTAGGCGCCCAACCTGGGTAACCATCGCCATGTGTCACCTCGTCGCAAGCCAATGCCAAAGCACACTCTACCATCTGCTTGATATCGTGCTTCTTGCTCTCAATAGAAGAGCGTTGGCTAGTATTGATCTCAACAAACGCACCCTTCTCGTCCTCTTTCATCTTCACGCTAGCGAGGTTGGTACTGGTCTCTACCAAGCCTGGCATAGTCTTCGACATCGCCGTCATACCATGAGGGCAAGCATAGAGCGCTTGGATAAGCAACTTGGCTTTGTCTGCAGGAATAAACAACGCTGGCATATCGGTTGTCTCAAGATGCATAAAGAAGTCCTTCTCTACATCGCCGATCTCTGCTTCTATAGTAGCGATATAATGGTTGAGCATCACGCGGATATCTTCTTTATACGCCATAGGAATAGCAATCACCGCTTCTGCTTCACGCGCAATCGCATTGCGCAAGTTACCGCCATTGATTGTAGCCAACTGCATATCAGTAGCTTGCATCACTTGATATAAGAAACGCACGAGGATCTTATTCGCATTGCCACGACCTTTGTTTATATCGTCACCTGAGTGACCACCCATGAGGCCACCGACTTTGAGATGTATCGCTAGCCTCTCGCCTTTCGCCTCTAGCCTCATCGCCTCATAGTGCATTTTGGCGAGCGTATCGATACCTCCTGCGCAGCCGATGAACACTTGGCCATCATCCTCAGAGTCAAGGTTAATGAGTTGTTTGCCTTGCAAGCAGCCGTCTTGCAGACGGAAAGCGCCTGTCAAACCAGTCTCCTCATCCACGGTGAAGAGGCACTCCAAAGCAGGGTGCTTCAAGGTGTCAGAGGTGATAGCTGCCAACATCAATGCCATACCGATGCCGTTATCTGCACCAAGAGTAGTGCCCTGAGCTTTGATAAAATCACCATCAATATAAGTATGGATAGGATCGTTATCGAAGTCGTGTACGGTGTCGTTGTTTTTCTCACACACCATATCCATATGCGCTTGCAAAATCACGCCTGGTTTATCTTCGTAGCCAGGAGTAGCTGGTTTGCGCATGATGATATTACCTGCTTCATCTACTGTATGTTCCAAATTATGCTTTACGGCAAACGCCTTAAGCCATTCGATAATCTTTCCTTCGCGCTTCGATGGGCGAGGCACTTGGGTAATCTCATGAAAAATTGAGAAAACCTCTTGTGGGTGTAATTCTTGTATATTCATATTTATTAGATATTAGACCGCTGCGCTGTAAGACCGCCTGCGGCTGTTAGATGTTAGACAATAGGGTTACTCATGAGCAATGTGCTCGTGTACGCTCTCAAGGAATGAGGTTGGGTAAGGTGTGCGGTTTGGTCCTTCTGGTTCGCCATAAGGGTTACGCAAGAACTCACCGTCTTTCTCCTTGCGCTCTTGACCATCCAAGTACTTTACAAACAGATAGATACCCAACTCTTTCCATGCCGCCGTGGACTCTTGCGCTTGTGCACAAGAGTACTTAGTCAAGAACTCAGTAGCTGTAGCAGGATCCATTTCTGCCACTTGAGCATCCACGGCCTCTACTTGCGCATTAAACTTATCTTCCCAAGCGGCTTGCACCTTCTTGATATCAGGCATCATAGCCGAATACTTGGTATATGCCCAGTTGGCTACGATATTGTAGGTCCACCAAGCCGATGTAGGCGAATAATTATACATATCGCCATTGCCCTCCTTGAAGCACTCTGGCACCTCAGTGATAGTACTATACATAGGCACATACACAGTAGATGCCGCATCGTCCACACCAAACCACAAGATGCCGCCAGCCTTAGCCGACTCATAGCCACGCATTTGTGCCACAAAGGACCATGCAGTTTGTTGGGTAGCGATTGGACGCTCAAACCAATATTGCACCGAATCCAACTTAAAGCCCAATGAACCATAGCGCAACTTGCTATTCCATGGACCCGCATCAGGACCTTGGGTAATATCCAATGGTGTACCCTCGTATTGATCACGCATGCAGTTTTTCAACTCTTGTGCGCTCACCTTATGATTAGGCTTGATATACAGCGGCATACGCTCGCCAGCGAACTTACCGCCTGTCTCTACGAAGGTTTTGCCCGACGCAAAGTCAAAATACTTGTCCATATCGCCCGAGAACTTGCGGAAGAACGACCATACGCGTGCCTCGCACACATACAAGCCAGAGAAATCGTATGGCGCATATGCCTCTTGGAAATTGAAATCCTCGTCTTTCTTGCCTGTATAGTAACCTTGTTTGCGAGCGAACTTCACCACATCCTTGCTCCACATCCAGTTCTCTTTGTCTTTGAAGTTGATGGTGGTAAAGCGCGCTTGGTTAGCATGCGCTGCAATGCAATCATCTGGCACACGGGTTGCTACCCACACTGCGCCTTTCTCCACTTTACCTTTGCCGATCAACTCCATCATCCATACTTCGTTAGGGTCAGCAATAGAGAAGGTCTCACCCGATGAAGCATAGCCATATTCAGCCACGAGATCGGTCATACACTTAATCGCTTCGCGAGCAGTCTTGCAACGCTCCAATGCAATGTAAATCAATGAACCATAGTCGATACCTTCGCCTACCTCCAATTCAGGACGACCGCCAAAAGTGGTCTCACCAATGGTGAGTTGGTGCTCATTCATATTACCCACGACATTGTAGGTGTGAGCCACTTGTGGGATGGTGCAGAGAGGTTTGCCCGTATCCCAGTCCTTGACTTCGCGCACAGCATCTGCAGGATGGTCAGTAGCAGGAACGTAATGCAAGAAACCATACAATGCATAACTATCAGCAGCATACGTGATCATCGTGCTGCCGTCTGCTGATGCGTCTTTACCTACTAAGAAATTGGTGCAGGCCATACCTGCCACCCATGCGCTACATAGCGCGAATATCAAATAAATTCGTTTCATATTCTATTTAGTTTAAAGGTTAGATGTTAAAGTTTAAAGGCGAGAGATTAGCGGATAGACATACGTCCATCCACTTTCGCTTGTACTACTTTCACCTGCTTGATATATTCGATGTATAGGTCGCGGATTTTCTCTTGAGAGTTCCAGCAATGGATATGGTTCTTTAGTGGTAGCATGCCATCGTTACCTTGGCTAAGGTAATCGCTTGTAGCCACGGTGTATGTTTTGTCCATTTCTAGGGGTTTGCCGTTGATAGTCACCAATGCTTCTTGTTGCATCACTTTATCGCCTATGGCTTTGATGCGCATACCTGCTATGCCTTGTCCGCCCGAATATGCAAAGATTTCGCAGAGTTGTTGTAGGTCACTTCCTTTTAAGGTTAGTACAACCAACATATTATCAAAAGGCATCAATTCAAATACGTGTCTGAAAGTAATATCTCCTGCAGCCCACTCGCATCGCATACCACCAATATTTACCACGGCAACATCCACTGGCTTTGGGAACAAATCTCGCGCTATAGCTAACAATGCATCACTAGCCCAATTCAGCATTGGGCATTCAGGTTTATATACTTCTAACGCCTTAGGAGCGTAACCTATAGGAGCTCCTAATTGTACTTCTAAATTCGCTTTGATAGGTGCCAATTCCGATAGGTAAGTACTATCCTGCATGGCATCTAATCCACTATCAATGAGTAGTATGTCGCCTTTGATATGCGTCACATTGCTTGGCCGATGTATGCAAGAAACCATGCCAAGAACTATTAGTAAAGTGCAAATTCCTTTTTTCATTGTAATTTTATTTTGCGGTGCAAAGTTACTATTTTTTTTTCAATTATGCAAATTTACATACAAAATAGCGAGCCAACAATCTGTTAGCCCGCTATACCATACTACTCTAAATAATCTTTTCTTACATTGCAGATAGTATTGATTTAGCAATCAGATGATAACCTTTATTATTGGGATGGATGCCATCTGCACATAAATAATCTTTTTGGCGCAACAATGCAGATGTTACATCTACCAAATGTGCATCCGTTGCCTCTGCTATGCGCTTTACTGCATCGTTGTATAGTTCATGTCCCGCCCAAATAGTATCTATATTACCTTTGAGCCATTTTAGTACGTTCTTTTTCTGTTGCTCATCAAATTGTCGCGTAAAATGGTCAAAATAATAGTGCGCATTCATTGGTGGAAGTGAAAGTACGAGTGGGGTATATCCCATATTACGCACCTTATTGATAATACGTATGTAAGTTTTTTCGAATGTGCTTAATGATGTCTTTGGATGGTGTTCGCCATTTGGACACTTTGCTATCGCATTCCAATCATAATCGCTATCGTTTCCACCATAACATAGCACTACATAATTGGCGCCATCCATATGTTCGGTATAGCGTTCTAGGATACGCTCTCCATTTTCTATCGTACTTCCCATCTTTCCTAAATTAATCGTTTCACAATGCAGGCTATCTGCTATATGATTGACAATGTTTTGCTCCGACAGAGAATAGTGTCCCCGTCCGTTTTCTTCTTCAGAAAACAAAACTCCCTTAATAATTGAATCACCCAATGCTACTAATTTCATAACTAAATTCATATATTTAAATTTTACTGTTTTTTATCCCATTGTTTCATTATTAATATCGCTAATAAGTTAAAAATCGATGCAAAATTACTGCCATTTTTACATATGGCGAAATTTTTGTGATAGTATGGCATAATTTTTGTACAAAACGTAAATATAGGGATAAAAATGTATTATTTGTGACAAAATATGCTAATAAATGATTTTGTCACACCAATTAAATTGACAAAATCATGAGTAAATTGCCAACGATTTTTGCCACATTGCGCAGTAATTTATCTTTTGTAGTAGTCATACCTGTCTTTTGGTTAAGTTTTGTATTGCTTTACCAACCTTCAAAGCTATTGGATCTGCTCAATATGGGCGATAGCATGTTGAATTTTAACACTACAATCATCATGTGCATACTTTTAGGTGTAATGATTATTTCTCGAGGAGTATTAATGGCAATACATCATACCCTTCAATTGAATTGGTTTAAATTCATGGTATGGGAAGTGGCAGAGGTGATGACTATGAGTCTATTTACGGCTCTTTATATCACACTGATGTATCATGGTGAATATACCTATTTTTTCATGACGGGGCAATGCTTATATCATTTGTTGCTGATTACGATATTCCCTTATATTATTTTCAATTTATCTTTTGCGTACGTGAGTGTATTGGAGCAAGATACCATGTTTGATGATAGTTTAATGCGCTTTTACGACAATACTCAAAAACTCAAACTCATGATTGCTTCTTCAGCTGTATTGTATATTGAAGCAGCCGAAAACTATGTACATGTACGCTATATGGAAGGAGATCACTTGAAAGATTTTCCGTTGCGTGCTTCTATGAAATCACTAGAAGATTTGCTGCAAAAGCATGGACTTGTTCGTTGTCAGCGTAGTTATTATATCAATCCACAGCATATCAAAGTACTACGACGCGATAAAGAAGGTATGATTTCTGCCGAATTGGACATACCAAATCAAAAATCCATTCCTGTATCTCCCAAGTACTACGACTCACTGGCAAAGTGGTTGTGATATTTTGAGCGGCGAAATAGTAGAAGTATCATCGAAATACATATAAATAAGCACAAAAACTAAACTTTTTATGTTTTTTCTTGCGTATATGCATTTTTTGTAGTACCTTTGCACGCTTTTTTGAGAAAAGCACGTAGATGTGACATCGTTTGGATTATAGCATCATGCGAGGTCATTATTGTTTAACTAATTAAATATCAATTACAAATGTATTTGACATCTGAGAAAAAAGCAGAACTCTTTGCTAAGTATGGCAATGACGCTAAGAACACAGGTTCTGCAGAGAGCCAAATCGCTCTGTTCACTTTCCGTATCAACCACCTTACAGAGCACCTCAAGAAGAACCATAAGGACTTCGGTACTGAGCGCGCTTTGACCATGTTGGTAGGTAAACGTCGTCGTTTGCTTGACTACTTGAAAGCAAAAGACATTGAGCGTTATCGTGCTATTATCAAAGAGTTGGGTATCCGTAAGTAATACTTGCTACTCAATTAAAAAACGCTGCATCGATTCGATGCAGCGTTCTTTTTTATAACGCAACCTTTTTATTTTTGCGCCAATTTCATCACTTCTTCTGCGATACGTTTAGCCGAATCAGGTAGGGCGAGCGTAAGGATATTTGCACGTAATGCTTCTAATCGTGCCGTATCGTGAATGAGCGAAAGAGCAGTCGCTACCATTTGGTCTTTAGCATCTATGTCTTTTACCAAAACGCCAGCATCTTTTTTAACCAATGCCATCGCATTATGTGTTTGGTGATCTTCTGCCACGTTTGGCGAAGGCACTAAAATGGAAGGTTTACCCAATAAGCACAACTCGGAAATAGATGAAGCACCAGCACGCGAGATTACTAAGTCCGCCAACGCATATGCCAAAGGCATTTGGCTTACAAAATCCGTGCAAATGATATTGTTGTGAGGCAACGCCTCAAGAGCTTTCTTACAATCAGCAAGATAATTTTTTCCTGTTTGCCAAATCACTTGTACGTTACTATCTATCAGTTGGTTGAGGTGGGCAATAATGCTTTGGTTGATAGTGCGAGCACCTAAACTACCGCCGATGATAAGTAGGGTTTTCTTCTCGGCGTTGAAGTTTACACCAAATTCCTCGTTAAAGTATCTTATAGCTTCTTCCTTGCTGCCAGAGGTCAAGTTTTGACGTACAGGATTACCAGTGAGAATGATTTTCTCTTTAGGGAAGAAACGCTCCATTCCCTCATATGCTACGCAAATTTTCTTCGCATCGTCTTTGAGCAGTTTGTTGGTCACACCCGCGAAGCCGTTTTGCTCTTGCAATAGGATTGGCACTCCCATCTTGGCTGCCATTTTCATGGCTGCGCCACTAGCATAGCCACCTACTCCAATTCCTACATCTGGTCGGAAGTCGCGTACAATCCTACGGGCTTGAGACATTGAGCGAAGCAAATCAATCACAACGCGGATATTGCGCCATGGATGACTGCGGTCAAATCCCTTAACAGGCAGACCTATAATGGGATAACCTGCTTGTGGTACGCGCTCCATCTCCATACGGCCGAGCGCACCGACGAATAGAATCTCGCAACTTGGGTCAGCTTCACGCAATGCGTTTGCAATACTCACGGCAGGAAAAATATGTCCTCCTGTTCCGCCTCCAGAAATTAGGTACTTCATACGAATTCAGTAATTTTGTGCAAAGGTACGGAAATTATTTGAATTATTGGCTCAATTGTTCTTAAAAAATATTAAAAAATATCATTTTTTGAGTCAATAAAGTAAGAATAGGTGTGTTTTGATATTTGTCTTCTCTGCCATTTTGGCAGGTGTTTTTTGTGTTCAAGCGCTTTTGGTATGGGTTTTGTCTATAACCTAGTAACGACCTTAAAGTCTTTAACGACCTTAAGGACCTTGACTAACAATAACAACAACTATGAATACAATGAACAACAAAACCGAAAACCTACAGAAGTTCGCTATTAACCTTTGCGAACGTGCCCAACAGGGCAAACTGGATCCTGTGATTGGTCGTGACGACGAGATTCGTCGCGTGCTACAAATCCTCTCACGTCGTACCAAAAACAACCCTATCCTCATTGGTGAGCCCGGTGTAGGTAAGACTGCTATTGTGGAGGGTTTGGCGCATCGTATCATCCGTGGTGATGTGCCTGAGAACCTCAAAAAGAAACAGATCTACTCCCTGGATATGGGTGCGCTGATTGCTGGTGCGAAGTACCAAGGTGAGTTTGAAGAGCGCCTCAAAGGTGTTATCACAGAGGTGACTAGCGCGGCGGGCGAGATCATCCTCTTTATAGACGAGATACATACGCTCGTGGGTGCAGGCAAGAGCAGTGGCGCGATGGATGCCGCTAATATCCTCAAGCCTGCTTTGGCACGAGGGGAATTGCGTGCGGTGGGAGCGACTACCTTGGACGAGTATCAGAAGTACTTTGAGACCGACAAAGCCCTTGAGCGTCGCTTCCAGATGGTGATGGTGGATGAGCCCGATGAGGCGGCTACTATCTCTATCCTGCGTGGATTGAAAGAGCGCTACGAGACCCACCACAAGGTGCGTATCAAAGATGATGCGCTGATTGCTGCGGTGACGCTATCGACTCGCTATATATCAGATCGTTTTCTTCCGGATAAAGCCATTGATTTGGTGGATGAAGCTGCGGCTAAACTGCGTCTAGAAGTGGACTCTAAACCCGAAGAATTGGACAACCTTAATCGCCAGATTATGCAATTGCAGATTGAGCGCGAAGCCATCAAGAAAGAGCATGACAAAGCCAAACTTGCCACTATTGAGGAACAACTCCATGCGTTGCAAGCCGAGGCGAAGGAGATGAACGCACGTTGGGAGCAGGAGAAAGGTTATGTGGCGACGATTCAAAACGAGAAAGCCAATATCGAGCAGATGAAACACGAAGCAGAGGTCGCTGAGCGAGAAGGCAACTACGGCAAGGTGGCGGAGATTCGCTATGGCAAGATCCAACAAGCCGAGGCGAATATTAAAGCTGCGCAAGAGGCATTACATGCAATGCAAGGTGAGAGCCTCATCAAGGAGGAAGTGGATGAAGACGATATCGCCGAGATTGTGGCTCGTTGGACAGGTATCCCTGTGACCAAGATGATGCAATCCGAGCGAGACAAACTCTTGCATTTGGAGGAGGAGTTGCACAAACGTGTTGTGGGGCAAGATGAAGCAATACAAGCTGTTAGCGATGCCATCCGCCGCTCTCGTGCGGGTTTGCAAGATCCTAAACGTCCTATTGGTTCGTTCATCTTCTTAGGTACAACGGGTGTAGGTAAAACCGAGTTGGCGAAAGCCTTGGCGGAGTATTTATTCGACGACGAGAATATGATGACGCGCATTGATATGTCAGAGTATCAGGAGAAGTTCGCTGCCACCCGACTGATAGGTGCGCCTCCAGGATATGTGGGCTATGATGAGGGTGGTCAATTGACCGAAGCTATTCGCCGCAAACCTTATAGCGTGGTGCTGTTTGATGAGATTGAGAAGGCGCACCCTGACGTATTTAATGTACTGTTGCAGGTATTGGATGATGGCCGTCTGACCGACAATAAGGGTCGCACAGTCAATTTCAAGAACACGCTAATCATCTTTACCTCTAACCTCGGCAGTCAACTCATTCGTGAGAATGAGGAGCAAGGGATAGCCCACGAGAAGACGAGCCAGCAGGTGATGGAATTGTTGAAGCAAACAATTCGCCCTGAGTTTTTGAACCGCATTGATGAGACGATTATGTTCACTCCGCTCAATGAGAAGCAGATTCGCGACATCGTGGGCTTGCAGATTGAGGGTGTGCATAAGATGCTGATGCAGAGTGGCGTGGATTTGCGAATTACGGACGATGCGATAGACTATATCGCTCGTGAGGGTTATGATCCGCAGTTCGGTGCTCGCCCTGTGAAGCGTGCGTTGCAGCGATTGGTGCTCAACGAACTAAGTAAAGCTATTATTGCAGGCAAGGTGAATCACCAACAGCCCGTGATTGTGGAACTTCGCGATGGCGAATTACAATTTAAGAATTAGGTTTAGTTACATTATTGAAACCATATGAAATGCAAAAGACTGCTCGTTTGAGCAGTCTTTTGTTAATATATTAGGATTAAGATTAATCCTCGTCTTTTTGAGTAGCTTCGTACTCCTTGATGAGTTTGTCTTGTACGTCTCCAGGAACGAGTTCGTAGCTCTTGAACTTCATGGTGAAGGTAGCACGACCGCCTGTGAGACTTGACAATGTAGTAGAGTAAGAAGACATCTCCTTCAAAGGAACCAATGCCTTGAGTGTGGTGAAGTTCTTCTCTGTCTCCATTCCGAGCACCATACCACGGCGACCGTTGATGTCAGACATCACATCACCCATAATCTCACTTGGTACGAATACCTCAACCTCATAAACTGGCTCCAAGAGTTTTGGATTAGCGTTCTTGAACGCTTCAGCAAAGGCGTTGCGTCCTGCCAAACGGAAGGAGATTTCGTTGGAATCTACTGGGTGCATCTTACCATCGTAAATGATAACGCGTACGTCGCGAGCATAAGAACCTGTCAAAGGACCTTGCTCGATACGATCCATGAGACCCTTGAGGATAGCTGGGATGAAGCGTGTGTCAATAGCACCACCTACGATAGAGTTGATGAGCACGAGTTTGCCACCCCAATCCAATGGAATCTCTTGAGTGTCCTTCACGTTGATACGATACTCTTGGTTGCCAAACTTGTAAACCTCCTTAACTGGTTCGCCCTCTACATAAGGCTCAACGATGAGGTGTACCTCACCAAATTGACCAGAACCACCAGATTGCTTCTTGTGACGATAGTCAGCTCGAGCAGACTTGGTGATAGTCTCGCGATAAGGAATCTTAGGCTCCTCGTATTGTACCATCATCTTATCGTTGTTCTCAAGACGCCATTTGAGTGTGCGGAGGTGGAACTCACCTTGACCAGAAACGATGACTTGCTTGAGCTCTTTGGATTGCTCTACTACCCAAGTAGCATCCTCCTCGTGCATACGGGTGAGGAGAGCAGAAAGCTTCTCAGAGTCAGCCTCATTTACAGGCTTAATAGCACGGCGGTATTTAGGATCTGGATAAGAGATAGCAGGATATTGGTTCTCGCAGTCTTTTGCGTTGAGGGTATTGCCAGTACGTGTGTCTTTGAGTTTTACAGTAGCAGCGATATCACCAGCGGCTACTTCATCAACAGGAACGCGGATGCTACCAGCTACAGAGTAGAGTTGAGAGATACGCTCTTTGGTGCCACGATCTACGTTCACTACGTCATCACCTGGACGGAGCGTACCTTGCATTACCTTGAAGTAGTTAACATCACCAATGTGTGGCTCAACAGAAGTCTTGAAGATGAATGCAGAAGCTGGAGCTTTAGGATCTGGAGCCACTTCTTTAGCTTCGGTGGTGATTGGCTTAGGAGCATCTGCTACAGATGGAGTCATCTCACCGAGGAAGCCCATGAGGCGACGGATACCCATATCTTTGAGACCGCTGGTGCAGATTACTGGGTACATGCTACCCTCTGCGAATACGGTTTGAAGACCTTGCATGAGCTCGTCATCAGAGAGGGTGCCTTGCTCGAAGTATTTGTCCATGATTGTCTCGTCGGACTCAGCAGCCCACTCGAGGAGTTGAGCGCGAATCTCTTCTACAGTAGCTTTCTCGCTCTCTGGGATATCTTTTGCTTCAGGCGCACCACCTTCTGCTTTCCAAACGAGCATTTTGCCTTGGAGTACGTCGATGGCAGCGTTGAAGTCCTTACCTGCGTTGATAGGATATTGGAAGAGGGTACATTTGTTGCCAAATACCTCTTTGAGTTCGTTGAAGGTACGCTCGAAGTCAGCGTTCTCGTGGTCGCACTTGTTGATGACGAAAGCGATAGGTTTCTTCGCTTTCTCAGCGCGACGGAAGTTGTTTTGTGTGCCCACCTCTACGCCGCCGTTAGCGGTGAGGGTGATGATAGCTGTATCTGCTACGTGAAGTGCTGTGATAGCGCCACCGCAGAAGTCATCAGAACCTGGGCAGTCGATGATATTGAGTTTTTTGTTATTGAACTCGATGTTGCAAACTGTGGAAAAAACGGAATAACCGTATTCCTTTTCTACTGGAAAATAGTCGCAGACGGTAGATTGTGTTTCCACTGTGCCACGACGTTTGATGACCCCGCACTCGAAGAGCATGGATTCCATGAGGGTAGTCTTACCCGAGCCACTGCCACCCATGAGGGCAATGTTTTTAATCTCGTTAGCTTGATAAACCTTAGCCATAATTGTGTTTATTAGATATAAGTTAATATGTTTTTTATGGTCAAATCGGCTTTTGCGAACAAAAACCGACGGCAAAGGTACAGAAAAAAAATTATATATGCAAGTGATTAGGTGAAAAAAGTGTAATTTTTCGAGTAACTATATAAAACTCCTACGCGCTGATTTATATTTAACGACAACATCAACAAGGTTTCGCGACCAATCAACCTCCTGCCGCGCTCAAGGGGATAGCTCCTACTCGAAGTACCCTGTTCAGTTCAATGGAAAGGTTCGCTTCACGATTGAGGTAGCCAAGGATACTCCACGCGAGGAGGTGGAGAAGATCGTTATGGCGCACGAACTGACTGCTAAGCAATTGAATGGCGCCGCTCCAAAGAAAGTGATCGTCGTTCCAGGCAAGATTGTCAATATCGTGATGTAAGGTAACACCTTATATATAATAGAGAAAATGCACTCCCCAAAGAGAGTGCATTTTTTGTTTCCAACAACAGCATCGATTATTCCTCAAACTCAATCACATAGCCGTGTGCGATGGCGCGTACTTTAGAATAAATCAGCGCCCATGATTCTACAGACTGTGTGGTAGTGATGTTGATGATTTGTTGATTGCCTTTGAGCTCTGCGTTTTTGTACATCTCGCTGATTGCATTGTTGTTAAGTGCTTTCTTTGAAAGACCACCAATGCCAAATACATAAGTTGCACTCCATTCACCGCTAACTTCCTTCACAATGTGGTAGTTAGATTCAGACAAAACAACCTTAGTTTCAACAGGGTCATTGGCATAAGGTGTCATGTTAAGACCAGCGCAGCTTGCAAACAATACAGCCAACAAGCTGACAAATAAAATTTTAATTACTTTCATTATTTTTTATTATTTTTATTGTGTTTCTGCCTACTCTTTGCTGGATTTTCGGCACACTCCAATGATTTGCTATAAATTGCTATTAATTCCACTTATGACTAAACTCATATTTTTGTCCATCCAAAGTCACGATATTATCGGCAGAATTATACGTCCCTGTATACTTTAAATCACCTCGAACTTCAGGTTTCCAATAACTACTTTTATCGTTATAGACACTGATTTTATTACCTTCGATTTCCCATTTCATATGTTCATATTTATTATGAGTTGTTTCTCCTAGTATGTTTTTTTCCATAAAATCTATTTCAAAATTTCCATTAGAATAGAAATAAATGAATACAGACATAGTTTTACCATAATTTAAATAGACATTTCCAGCAATAGGATGATCTATTTCAGAATTACAACTCGTGAATAACATCGCACAAACAACTGTGCTAAATACTAATAAAAACTTTTTCATAATATTAAAATTTTTCTTACCTACTCTTTGTCGGATTTTCGGCACACTCCGTTGTATGTATTTGTTATTTTTTTGATGACTGATATACATATAAAAAGCGTGAACTTTCGTTCGCTTCATTTGATTACTTGAGGTCTTCGACTACCTATTAATCTCAAAATCTACGCAAAAGCCCACGCCGTAGCGTGAGCGTCATGGAGCTTTTGCTTGAGATTAATTACATTGAAGTTGTCGAAGTTTCAAGTAATCAAGTTTGGCTTATAACGCTATATTAAATATGTCTTGGCACCGACGCTTCGGTGCGGCTGGTTGGCGGTTTTATCCTTTCCGCTTGCAAAGGTACAGAAAAATTTGCACATACGCAAGAGTATTCGCATTTTTCTTGTTATTCCCACGGATTTCACGGATTGACACGGATAGCATAGTATCAGTGAAAACTGGAGGTGGAAAGGGTAGGGTGTAGCGTGTAGAGGCGAGGGATACTTGGCGAATTAACGCAAGTGCATCCCATAACACGAGGTCATCGGGGTCCTCGCCGAGCACTAGACTGGGGGAGTACGGGGAAAGTACTGAATAGTAATTGAGTGATAATGAAGTGGTATCGAGATGGTAATGAGGTGGTTTCGAGAAAGAAAGCGGAAAGAAATAGGTAAAAGGCAGGGGGAAAACAAGATGAAGATAGGGCATTCTCAGGTTAACAACTCGGTTATCCTACGTATATCTTACGTATATGTTACGTATATCCTACGTAATTGACAGCGGAAAGACTGCGTCAATGAAAGGTGAAAAGGGAAAACGGAAAACTGAAAAGTGGAAGGTTAGAGGTGGAGGTGTCGGAGGGCGGCTTCCTCTTTGGCGGTCATCTGGGCTTTGGTTTCGGGGGTTTTGTCCGCTTGACCTGTGAGGTGGAGTAGGCCGTGGATGATGATACGGTGTAGTTCGTGGATGAAAGGTGCGCCTACTTGTTGGGCGTTGGTGGCAACCGTGTCGAGCGATATATAGATGTCGCCATTCACGCGTGTGCGCGTGGTATAATCAAAGGTGATGACGTCGGTATAGTAGTCGTGCTGGAGAAACTCTTGATTGACGGCAAGGATCTTCTCGTCGTCGCAGAAGATATAGTTGAGGTCGCCCACAGAGTAGCCGTATTGAGCTGCGGTGCTCTTGATCCATTGCTCGACTTTGCGGAAGTCGACAGTTGACAATTGAGAGTTGATAGTTGACAATTGACAGTTGGCAGTTGAGATGTTGTCGAAGTGGAAAGTGATCATGTTTGTGTTTAGTGAACGCGGCAAAGCCGCTACTGTTTAGTGTTTAGTGTGGTTAGCCGAAGAAGATGTTGGCGACGGTGAAGGCGGCGATGACGCCGATGAGGTCGGCGATGAGGCAACAAACGACTGCGTGGCGGGTGTCCTTGATGCCGACGCTACCGAAGTAAACGGCTAAGACATAGAACGTGGTATCGGTGGTGCCTTGCAGTATGCAGCAGAGGCGACCAACAAGCGAGTCGGCACCGTGGGTAGTCATCGCCTCAATCATCAGTCCGCGTGCGCCACTGCCCGAAAGGGGCTTCATGATGGCAGTAGGTACGGCTGCGGAGAGGTCGGGGTTGATACCCACGAGGGAGAAGAGTTGTGCAAGCCCTTGTTCGAGCAAGCCCATAGCTCCGCTGGCGCGGAACATACCCACCGCTACGAGGATGGCGATGAGGTAGGGGATAATGCCGATGGCTGTCTTGAAACCGTCTTTGGCTCCGTCGATAAATGCCTCATATACATTGACTTTGCGGATGGATGCTTGGATGATAAACCAACAGATGACACCGAGTAGAATGACCGCTGCAATGAGGGCAGAGAGCGCGGAGAGTGTTTCTTCGGGCAGGCGTTGTGCGAGGACAAGCAACAGCACCACGAGGGCGGTGAGGGCGAAGAGTACTCCCAACACGACTTTGTCCCATATCTTGATTTTTTGCGCTGCACAGCAGGCGAGTAGTCCGCCGAGGGTAGCAAAATAGGTGGCTATGAGGAGTGGAAGAAAGACGTCGGCTGGGTTGGCAGCACCAAGTTGTGCGCGGTATGCCATGATGGTGGTGGGGATAATGGTCAGTCCGCTGGCACCAAGTACGACGAACATGATCATGGCGTTGGAAGCCTTGGATTTATCAGTATTGAGTGTTTGAAGTTCGCCCATTGCTTTAAGCCCCATAGGGGTAGCGGCATTGTCGAGCCCGAGCATGTTGGCGGCGAAATTCATGAACATGGTGCCATAGACAGGGTGGTTGTTGGGTATCTCGGGGAAGATGCGGCGAAAGAAAGGTGCAACGCCACGCGAGAGGGTGTTGACGACGCCACCTTGTTGTCCGATATTGAGAATACCCATCCAGAGGGCGAGCACACCAGTAAGTCCGATGGAGATTTCAAAACCATTCTTAGCAGAGGCGAAGGTGGAGTTGAGAATCTCGGAGAAGATTTCACTTTGCCCAAAAAAGAAAAATTGCACGCAGCCCATGATGACTGCGAGAAGAATAAGTCCTATCCAAATGTAATTTAGTACCATATCGAGCACAAAGGTACAACTTTTTTTGCATATGTCAAAAAAAAATAGTACTTTTGCACGCCTTTATGAAGAAAAATGTGTATTTATATCGTGTGAGCTCGTGGTTGAAGCACCAACTGACCGCCCGAAATACGGGTGGGCATGGAGTGCATTCACCCTATTTGTTTGAGTGGGTGAGGATGGTGATGAGCGATAAAAACACGTACTATGTTTGGGATGAAATCGAGGAAATTCGGCAAGAAATGCTGAAAGACACGAGGGAGTTGGAGTTTGTGGATTATGGTAGTGGAGGACCCCTCCCAACCTCCCCTTCGAAGGGGAGGAGCGCAAACATGAGACGTTTGTGTGATATAGCGAAGGGGAGTCTGGCAAGGAGAAAAGATGCACAATTGTTGGCGCGATTGGTGGGGTGGTTAGGGAGACCCCTCTTGACTTCCACTTCGAGGGGAGGAATTGGCGATGAGGCGTCAGAAGATAGGAAAGGGTTGATGATTGTGGAACTGGGAACGAGTTTAGGCGTGACGACAGCATACTTGGCGGCGATGGATAGCAGAAATAAGGTGGTGACCTATGAGGGCTGTCCTGCGGTGGCTGAAGTAGCACGGGCGAATTGGGAGAAGTTGGGATTGAGTAATATTGCGTGCGTGGTAGGGGAGATTACAGTTGACAGTTTACAGTTGACAGTTGACAGGTTGAGTGGGATAGATGTGGCGTTTATTGATGCGAATCATACGTATGAAGCGACATTGACCTATTTCAACGCGCTTGCGTCGCGTGTGCACGAGAAAAGTGTGGTAGTGGTGGATGATATTCACTATAATGAGGATATGGAGAAGGCGTGGAAGGCGATTTGTGCGGATGAACGGGTGACGACTACAATGGATTTGTATAGGATGGGATTGGTGTTTTTTGATAAACATTATTGGCGAAAACACTACAAAATGCGCATTTAATTTTAATTAGGCTATCTTCGGGGTATCTTCGGGGTATCTTCGGGGTGGCATGTGGTAATAAAAGAACTGCGAAAATGAAAATTTACACAAAAACAGGCGACAAAGGAATGACCTCGTTGGCGACGGGCAAACGGGTAAGTAAAGCAGATGTGAGACTGGATGCATATGGCACTGCGGATGAGTTGAATAGCTTTGTTGGTTTGTTGCGTAATTCGCTCAAAAACAGCGGGATAAATTGCGCTGACAAACTGGATAAGGACTTGTGCTGGGTGCAAAATAGGTTGTTTGATTTAGGGGCAGTTTTAGCAGGGTCGGACATGGAGTTTAAGGCGGAAAATGTGTGCCAATTAGAGGATTGGATAGATGAGATGGATGCAGAATTGCAGCCTCTTCGTGCGTTCGTTTTGCCTGGTGGAAACGAGCAGGTAGCCTTGTGCCATGTGTGCCGCACGGTGGCGCGTAGGTTGGAGCGATTGATGGTGGCAATGGGATGTGAGGGCAAAGCTGAAGTGTGGTTGCGCTTTGTGAATCGAATGAGCGATTATTGCTTTGTTTTGGCTCGATTTGTTGGGCAAAAGATGGAAATAGAGCCACTAGTTTGGGAAAAATAGCGAAAAAGTGAGAAAAAATTTGCATATATGGGATTTTTTTACTACTTTTGCGCCCTATTTTGTAATTTAGTGCATAGTATGCACCTTTGAGTTATGTATTGGACTTTAGAATTAGCTACGAAAATTGAGGATGCTCCATGGCCAGCAACAAAGGATGAGTTGTTGGATTACGCTATGCGTACAGGTGCTCCATTAGAGGTGATAGAGAACCTCCAAGAGATAGAGGATGATGAGGAAATGTACGAGTCGATTGAGGATTTGTGGCCTGATTATCCAACAAAAGAGGACTTCTTTTTTGACGAAGAGGAGTATTGATGCTTTGTTGAAAGGAAGTAAAGCGGTATGTTGAGACGCTATATTGTTCTTTGTTTAGGTTGGTTGTTGTGCGTTGGTATTGTAAAGGCACAATTTGATCCGCAGATAGGACAATATATGTTTATGCAGGCGACCTATAACCCCGCCGCGGTGGGAGATGGTGAGTTGATGCGCGTGTATGGTAGCCATCGTATGGATTTTACGGGGATTGATGGTGCGCCGATGACAACATATTTTTCGTTTTCTTCGCCGTTTACGATTGGGAAAACGATGCATGGCGCAGGTGTGCGCTTTGTGAATGACCAGTTTGGTTTGTTTTCGAATCAAAGTTTGTATGCTGGATATGCTTACAAATTGCGATTGGGCAAGGGGTATTTGAGCATAGGAGCGGAATTGGGATTTATGAACTTGAGTTTCGCGGTGGATAGTGTGGATCTTGGGGATGGAAATGATGATTATCACGTGGGGAGTGATGAGGCTGTGCCAAATACTTCGGGAAGTAGTGAAAAGGGCGCTTCGGGAATGGGTTTTGATTTAGGAGTAGGTGTGTATTATTCGGCAGCAAGTTGGTGGGCAGGTGTGAGTTATGGGCATGTAACGAATCCAACCTTGCAGTGGTCAGATAAGTCGTCGATTAGAGTGCGAGGGACGTTGTATGCGGCTGGAGGATATAATTGGCGATTGAAGAATAAGGATTGGGTATTGATGCCAAGTGCGATGTTGCAAACGGATTTTAGGGCATGGGATGTAAATTTGACCATGTTGGCGCAACTGAGAGAGCGATTTCGTTTTGGTTTGGGATACCGAATTGCAGGTAGTGTGAATGTGATTTTGGGTGTGGATATCATCAATGGATTGCAGTTGGGATATACTTATGAGATGCCTGCAAACAACTTATTGAAAGAGAGTTATGGTTCGCATGAATTGTATTTGGCATACGGATTTAACGTGCTGAAACCTAAGCGAACGAATAAATATAAAAGTATAAGATATTTATAAAACAAAATTAGATATGAAACTATTAAAATTATTGCCAATTTTAGTTTTAGTTTGCTGTATGGTGGGATGTAATCCTCCTGCAGGTGAATTGGTAGGAGCAGTAAAGGATGCTCAATTCCAAGAGGCGCACCCTTATGGAATGGTATTTATTCGTAAAGGTTCATTCTTGATGGGTCCAAATTCACAGTCTGCGGTGTTTAGTCAAGACGACAATAACATTATGGCTACTGTGCATGCTTTTTGGATGGATGAGAGCGAGATAACTAATAATGAGTATCGCCAGTTCGTGAATTGGGTGCGTGACTCAATTGCTTATCGATATCTCATTGAAGAGATGGGAGAGGATAGCGAGTATGCACTCCAAAGTGAATACGAGGTAGATGAAGATGTAATGCCTCGCATTAACTGGAAGAGTAAAATTCCATGGGAGGATCGTTTTGTGCCAGATGATCCAACGGCAGAGGCTTTGTCTCCTATGTTCTATGCAGAGGGTCGTGGAGCACTTCGTACAACGATGCTTCACTATGATTATAGTTGGATGAATATTGATGAGGTAAAGAAGAATGCTAACCGCTTTGATATTACCACGGGAACATATCCAGAAGGTGCTACAGTTCGTGTAGATACTTTCTGGGTGGAAAATGGTGCCATTTTGTCAAAGACTATTGAACGTCCATTGCGAGAGCCTAAGGATGCTGTTACTAATACTATAATTAGTGTGTATCCAGATACGATGGTGTGGTCACGCGATTTCCAATTCTCATACAACGATCCATTGTTGCATGGCTATTTCTGGATGCCAGGTTATGCAGAGTATCCAGTAGTGGGAGTAACATGGGAGCAAGCTAATGCGTTCTGCCATTGGCGTACTAGTTTCTTGAAGGATGTTGGTGGTTTGATGACCAATGCGTATCGTTTGCCTACAGAGGCGGAGTGGGAGTATGCTGCTCGTGGTGGCCGTAAGATGGCGATGTATCCTTGGGGTGATAAATATGCGCGTGATGCAGAAGGTTGCTTCCTTGCAAACTTCAAGCCTTATCGCGGTTCTTATTATGATGATATGGGTGTGTCAACCATGGCAGTGAAGCAATTCTATCCTAATGATTTTGGATTGTATGATATGGCAGGTAATGTGGCAGAGTGGACTGCTTCTGCATATTCTGCTATCGCCAATGTGAGTGTGCATGATATGAACCCTTCGTATTCTTATAATGCGCGCAAGGATGATCCTGATATCTTGAAACGTAAAGTGGTAAAAGGTGGTAGCTGGAAGGATGTGAGTTATTATCTGCAATGTGGTGTTCGTACTTATGAATATCAGTATGAGAGCCGCTCTTACATTGGTTTCCGTTGTGTTCGTTCGTACATAGGTAACTAATAAGATAACTAATTAATATAGTATATTGTTTGTATAAAATAAAAAGATTATGTCAGAAAAAGTAAATGATGTCAATAAAAAAGGGGGCTGGGCTCGCTTTATGGAGTGGTATGGTTCGTACCAAGGTAAACGTGCGGTAGGTATGGTGTATTCTATTGGTGCAGCCGTCGTGATTGTAGGTGCATTGTTTAAGATTATGCACTGGCCAGGAGCAAGTACTGTGCTGATTGCAGGTATGTGTACCGAGGCGTTGCTTTTTATGATTGGTTGTTTGGATAAACCACACCCAGAATTTCATTGGCATGAAGTTTTTCCACAATTGTTAGGTCATGGTACTGAACCAGGATTGTTGGCAGAAATGCAAGCACGTCCAAAACCAACATTGATGGGGGGGGCTGAAGGTTCTAGTTCTGCAAGTGTGCCTGCTTTGAATGAAAAAGAATTGGAATCATTGAAGGCTGGAATAGGTAATCTAGCAAAGACTGCTGCTCAGTTGAGCGAATTGAGTACTGTGGCAACTGCTACAAATAAGTTGACAAGTAAATTGGATGCTGCATCTGATGCTGCGGAGCAGTTTGTTAGTGCGGGTAAGACCATTAGCGAAAAGAGTGATGCACTAGGTTCTGTATATGCACAAGTAACTCAAGATATGCAAAATGTAGCTAAGGGCACCAAGGAGTACGAAGTTAAAGTGGCAGATGTTGCGAAACAATTGATAAGTTTGAATGCAGTATATGAGTTGCAATTGCAAACCTTGCAAAAGCAAGTAGAGGCATATAAAGCACAAACCGAGAAGGTAACTGGCGCTACTGCACAGGTAGAGACTTTGACCGCTACTGTTAAGCAAATGACTGATGCAGCAGGAAATGCGTTGAAGAGTCAAGAGGCATATGTTGCTGGTGCAAAGCAATTGGCTAATCAAGTAGCTGATTTGAATAAAGTATATGGTAATATGTTGAATGCGTTGGCATAATGTCGCGCGCGTAATACCTTATTATAATATAGTATGGGTGGAGCTACGAACTGTCCGGAAACCCCGAGACAAAAAATGATTGGTATGATGTATTTGGTGTTGACCGCCATGTTGGCGCTCAACGTCAGTGCAGCAATTTTGAATGGCTATATAGCTGTGGATGATAGTTTGCATGCTACTATCAGTGCTACTGAAGAAAGTAATGGTGAAGCATATGCTCAGTTTGAAGCTGCTCTTAGTCAAAATGCAGAGAAAACACAGACGTGGTATGACAAAGCCATGCAGGTAAAGCAAACTTCGGATGCTTTTTATGCATATGTGCAAAATTTCAAAGATGAGATGGTTGCCATTGCAGATGGTGCTGATGCTAAGAAAAATGCTACACTTCGTGATGTGAAAAAGCAGGATGATACTAATGTGCCTCAGCAATATGCCATTGAAGAGGGAAATGCAGCGAAGTTGAAAGATAAAATTCATGCCTATCGTGATTTTATGATTGATATCACAGGCGAGAGTCCTGCATTGGATAAAGAGTTTATGCAAACATTTCATACTCCTCGTGGAACGAATACAAGTGGAGATTCCATCTCTTGGGAGGAAAGTTTGTTCCATGAAATGCCGATGTGTGCTTGTATTTCCGTATTGACTAAGTTGCAAAATGATATTCGCCATAGTGAGGGTCGTGCAGTACGTTATTTGTTGACCCAAACTGATGCTGGTGACTTACGTGTGAATAAATTTAGTGCGCACATTATTCCTTCTGCTAAGTATATCATGAAGGGTCAGAAATATTCTGCACAAATACTTTTTGCCGCAATCGACTCTACACAGGCATTGGAGTATTATGTAAATGGGCAGAAACTGAATAGCAATGGTGTGTATGAAATAGTTGCTAATAGTGTTGGAATGCAGAAAGTTAAAGGTCAAATTGGTTATATGGATCAACAAGGTGTGATGCAATATTTGCCATTTGAAGATGAATACACGGTTGGTGAGCCTGCTGCAACTATTTCGAATACGGAGTTGAATATTATGTTTCGTGAGTATGCAAACATATTTTCTATTTCGGTACCTGGTATAAGCAACGATTTGATTGATATAAAATGTTCGCATGCTACTGTTGCGAAGCAAAACAATGGTTCTTGGGTTATTACTCCATCGAAGAATTCTCCAGACAAATTGACTATTGAAGTATATGCGAAGATGAATGGCAATTCGTTGGCAATGGGTGCGCAAGAGTATCGAGTGCGCCAATTACCAAAGCCTACTGCATTCTTTGAAGTTGATGGTACGTTAGTGGATGAAGGAAAGATATCGTTTGTAAAACTTAGAAATCCAAAAAACAAATTTGTGGCATCTTATGGCTCTGAGGGATTGGTTCAAGCCAAGTTTGAGATTGTAAGTTTCCAGGTACGCCTGCCTTCTGGTACTTCTATTCAAGTGCAAGGTAATCAATTTAACAAACGTGCATTGGATGCAATCAGCAAATTGCAATTGGGTAGTGTTATTACCATTATGTCAATTAAGGCTAGAGGACAAAATGGTGGTGAACAAACACTGCGAAGTCTTGTTATAGAGTTATAAAAAATAAAATAGATTATGAAGAAGTTATTTTTTGTTATCGTTGTGCTATTCGGATTCTCTGCGGTTCAGGCTCAACATCAAATCAATTCATTCTTTGATGAAATGGGATTGGTGCGTATTGAAACTCAGGAGTTAGCAGAGTCTGCGGACTCAATTGTGACTGTTTTTCACCGTTCTGATGATATTGTATGGTCGCGTGTGGTATATCGCATAATAGATTTACGTTTCAAGCAAAATTACCAACTTTATACACCACTTTCTCCTTTTGATCCAGCTTATAGTTCATTACTAAAAGTAATGCTTATGGCTGTAGCAGATGGTATGCCTGTTTATGCGAAGGATGATAATGGTGATCTTAGACCTTCTTTTAAGGCGGATGCTAAGAGAGAGGGAGCAGATGTTTTTTCACTATTGGATGTGTATAATTTGACGGATTTTGATGCCGATGAGGAGACGCGAGCATATGAGCGTATCTTGCGCTTGGATTCAACTCAGAATGTAGAGTTTTATGCGGGTGCTTTCTCTCGTTTTGCAAAGAATCAGTTGAAATACATGATTCAAGAGGTAGTGTTTTTTGATAAACACTATTCACGCATGTATTCTAAGGTATTATCAATAGCTCCAATGCATGCTGATAATATTCAAAGCGAGAATGCTACTGTGATGGAGGCGCTGTATCAGCAGATTCTTTTCTGGGTACCATTTGATTCGTTCCGTCCTTATTTGGCTCAGCAGTATATTATGCCGAAGGGTAATGACACAAAGCGTGTTACGTATGATGAGTTCTTTGCTCAAAAATTATACACCTCGTATATTGTTGGTACCAACAACATTTACAATCGCTTAATTCCTGAATATGCGACTACTTTCGAAGAAATTAAGAGAGAACAAAGCCGCATTGAATGGGAGTTGCTTAGTGCAGAACAGGACCTCTGGGAGTATTAAGTTTAAGTATTGGGCGGGTTGATAAACCTGCCCTTTCTGCTATATAATGAAACGTCGTAGCTTATTCAATATGTATTTTACCACAACGATTTCCATATCGTTGGTGTTGTTCTTGGTAGGATTGGAGTGCGTGGTGCTGATGTCTGCGCATGAGTTGGTGCGCCATGTGCGAGAGAATGTGGTGTTGACTGTGGTACTTAGCGATATGGCTTCGCAAGAGGATGTGGCGCGTTTGGATAATTTAATGCAAGTTGCACCATATGTTAATGGGAGTGACTATATCTCACGTGAAGAAGCACTGCAAGAGCATATTGATAATCTCGGAGAAGATCCACAAAAGTTTTTGGGTTATAATCCTTTGACTGATGCCTTTGAAGTGAATCTGCATGCTGAATATGCCCAAATAGACAGTATCCACGTTATTGAACAAAGTCTGTTGGCTCTGCCCTATGTGGACAAAGTGATTTATCAAGCAGATATTGTTAAGCAATTGGATAGTAATTTGCAAGAAGCCTCGTTGATATTATTAGCGATTGCGTTGGCTTTGTTGGTAATTGCGTTAGTGTTGATAAGCAATACCATTCAGTTACAAGTATATTCCAAACGTTTCTTAATCAATACAATGCGTTTGGTAGGAGCTACCCCATGGGTGATTAAATGGCCGTTTATCCGTAGAAATATGTTGATGGGTATTGAGGCTGCGTGTGTTGCCCTATTGATGTTAGCCGCTACATACTACTATTTTGTCAATCGTTTGGGCATTCGATTATTTGCATTAACAGAGCAGAATATCGCTATTATAATTGTCGCTGTAGTATTTGTAGGATGGTTTATTACCTTCTTTGCTTCATTAGCAGCTACCAATCGATATATACGAATGAAAACAAGTAAAATGTATGAAATTTAATCTTCCTAAACTCAATGCTATTCTAATCGCCATTGCTTTGGTTGTGATTGTAATTGGTTTTGCGCTTATGACAGGGGCCCCTAGTGGTGCTACTGAATACAATCCTGATATTTTTTCTTTTCGTCGAATCACAGTAGGTCCAATGATTTCCTTGTTTGGATTTCTTGTGATGATAGTAGCAATCTTATATAAACCTCGTAAAAAATGAGTTGGTTTGAAGCCTTGATTTTAGGCATCATTCAGGGGCTTACTGAATTTTTGCCTGTTTCTTCGTCTGGTCACCTTGAGATTGGTCAGGCATTGTTGGGTACAGCAGGAGAAGAAAACCTCATCTTTGCTATCGTGGTACATACTGCCACTGTATTATCCACACTGGTTGTTCTTTGGAAAGAAGTTGCGCAGTTGTTCAAAGGTACGTTTACAACTACTCAATGGAATGAGGATAAGAATTATGTAGCCATGATATTGGTGTCAATGATTCCTGTTTTTGTAGTGGGAATGTTCTTCAAGGAGCAAGTGGAGGCTTTCTTCGGAAATGGCTTGCTGCTTGTAGGTATCTGCCTTTGTGTTACAGCCGTTTTGCTCTATTTCAGCGAATGGTTGAGCAAACGTCGTGCAGGATTGGGTCACGAGGTTGGCTATAAAGATGCAATAATCATTGGTCTTTCACAGGCTGTTGCTGTATTGCCAGGACTTAGCCGTAGTGGAACAACCATCGCTACAGGTTTGCTTTGCGGAGTTAAAAAAGAGAGTGTTACAAAATTCTCTTTTTTGATGGTGTTGATTCCTATTTTGGGAGAGGCTTTTCTTGAATTATTGGATCTTTTGAGTGGTGAAGTGGTTTCTTCTTTGGGCCTACTGCCTATGATGGTGGGCTTCTTTGCTGCGTTTGCCTCAGGCTGTTTGGCATGTAAATTTATGATTAATATTGTCCGTCGCCAAAAACTAATATATTTCGCCATCTATTGTCTGTGCGCGGGTATCTTCTCTATTGTATATGAACTTTGTTGAGGGGGAGATATTAGCATTTGACAAACCCTATCGCTGGACCAGTTTTGATGTGGTAGGTAAGGCGCGATGGTTGTTGTGCAAAAAGTTAGGTGTAAAAAAACTTAAAGTGGGTCATTCTGGAACGCTTGATCCGCTTGCTACGGGGGTTGTCGTAGTTTGTACTGGTAAAAAAACCAAACTTATTGATCAACTCCAAGCACATCAAAAAGAGTATGTGGCTACCCTTCAACTCGGTGCAACGACACCTAGTTTTGACCTTGAAAAAGAGATTGACGCCACATATCCTACAGCGCATATCACGCGCGCATTGATTGATGAGGTAATTCCTACTTTTGAGGGTGAACAGTGGCAAGTGCCTCCGATGTTCTCTGCGGTTAAAGTGGATGGCAAACGTGCATATAAATTGGCGCGTCAGGGGGAAGAAGTAGAACTTAAGGCCAAACTGCTGGTCATTGATGAAATTGAAATACAAGGATTTGATGAGCAAGCCATGCAACTAACATTGCGTATCGTTTGTTCAAAAGGTACCTATATCCGTGCATTGGCGCGAGATATTGGTCAACGCTTAAATAGTGGCGCACACTTGATTGCTTTGCGCCGAACAAGAGTAGGGGATATTCGTGTGGAGGATTGCATAACATTCGAACAATTTACAGCTTTGATAGATAATGAAATTAAGTAACTTCAAATTCAAATTACCAGAGGAGCAAATTGCTCAGTTCCCAAGTCGCTTTCGTGATGAAGCTCGTTTGCTTGTGCTACATGCCAAAACAGGGCAGATTGAGCACAAGATGATGAATGACTTGGCATCATACTTTGATGAGGGAGATGTGCTCATCGCTAATGATACTAAGGTTTTTCCAGCTCGCTTATATGCTCAAAAAGAAAAGACATTGGCCAATATAGAGGTCTTCTTATTGCGTGAATTGAGCCATGAGAACCGCTATTGGGATGTGCTCGTTGACCCTGCTCGTAAGATTCGTATAGGTAACAAACTTTTCTTTGATGAGGATGCTACTGTTGTAGCAGAGGTGATTGATAATACCACTTCGCGCGGTCGTACATTGCGATTTTTGACAGATTATGAAGGGGATGAATTTGTACAGCATCTATATGCAATGGGTAATGCTCCGTTGCCTAAATATATCCGTCGTCCTATGAGTGAGGAGACTTTGGAGCAATATGAAGAGGTCTTTGAGGATTTGCCAGTAGATGAGATGGACAACGAACGCTATCAAACTGTTTTTGCGGACAAGATAGGTGCAGTGGCAGCACCAGCAGCGGGTATGCATTTCTCTAAGAATCTCCTCAAACGTCTTGAAATACGCGGTGTAGAGACCTATACACTTACTTCACACGTTGGTTTAGGTAACTTCAAGTCGGTTGACGTAGAGGATTTGTCAAAGCATAAGGTAGAGAGCGAGCAAATCTCTATCCCACAAACGGTAGTGGATGCGGTACATGGTGCACAGCAAAATAATCATCGTATATGTGCTATTGGCACAGAGGTAATGCGTGCGTTGGAGCATGTGGTAGGTACCAATGGTCAGATCAAGGCATACGAGGGATGGACCAATAAGTTCATCTATCCTCCATACGATTTCACGGTGGCGAATGCATTCTTCGTGAATTTCTATATGCCACTCTCTACTCAACTGATTATGGTGGCTACTTTCGGTGGTGTAGATGTGGTGATGAAAGCTTATCATGAGGCCGTCAAAACGGGGTATCGTTTTGGTGACTATGGTGATGCCATGCTTATCCTTATGGATTAACCATTAACCCCTTTCAAACTCTTATAACTTTTAATGCGGCATGCCGCATAGCGATATGAACGTACGTATTGACGAGAGCTGGCGACAAGTCTTACAACCCGAATTCGACAAACCCTATTTCGAGTTGCTGACTAATTTTGTACGCAATGCTTATCGTACTACGCAATGTTTCCCTCCAGCGGGGCAGATTTTTCGTGCCTTCGATCTTTGTCCGTTCAATAGAGTACGTGTGGTGATTATTGGTCAGGATCCTTATCATGATTTCAATCAAGCACATGGACTCTGTTTCTCGGTACAAGATGGGGTGCGTATTCCTCCTTCATTGGAAAATATATATAAGGAACTTAATCGTGATTTAGGAAAACCAATTCCTACTTCGGGTAATCTGACCCATTGGGCTGAGCAAGGTGTGCTATTGTTGAATGCCACGCTCACGGTAGAAGCTCATCGTGCAGGAAGTCATCAAGGAAAAGGTTGGGAAGAACTGACTGATGCTGCCATACAAGCACTTAATAATCAACGTGAGAATGTCGTTTTTATGCTTTGGGGTAGTTATGCACAGCGCAAAGGACAATTTATAGATCGCCGTCGTCATCTTGTGCTCACAGCGGTTCACCCTAGCCCACTCAGCGCTTATCGTGGGTTCATAGGTTGCGGACACTTCTCCCAAGCCAATGCCTACCTTCAGCAACATGGTCAAACCCCAATCAATTGGTAATGTTTTACCCTTAAAACTTTTGCTCACTTGAAAACGTTATTACTCATAGATGCCTACGCGATGATTTATCGCGCGTACTACGCCTTTATTCGTGCACCTCGAATGAACTCGCGCGGAGAGAATACATCCGCTATCTTTGGCTTTGTTGTTACCTTTGAGGATTTGCTTAAGCGCCTTAAACCTAGCCATATTGCTGTTGCATTTGATCCCGCAGGACCTACTTTCCGTCACGAAGCATTTGAGCAATACAAAGCGCAGCGTCAGGAGACGCCTGAGGATATTCGTTGGGCTGTGCCTCGTATCAAGCAGATTCTACAAGCAATGAATGTTCCAGTGTTGGAAGTGCCAGGTTACGAGGCAGATGATGTGATAGGAACCATTGCGCACAAGGCTGAGCAGGAGGGCTTTGAAGTCTATATGGCAACTCCTGATAAAGACTATGGTCAGCTTGTTACCGAACATATTTTCATGTATCGTCCTCGCCATACAGGCGGATTTGAGAAACTAGGCCCTCAAGAGGTCTGCGAGAAATATGGCTTGCAATCTCAATCGCAAGTGATCGACTTGCTTGGTCTAATGGGGGATAGTAGCGATAATATACCTGGTTGTAAAGGAGTGGGCGAAAAGACTGCTGTACAACTTCTCCAGCAGTTTGGCTCAATAGATGGTCTTCTTGCTAATACAGACCAACTCAAGGGTGCATTGCAGCGTAAGGTACAAGAACAAGTGGAGGAGATTCGCTTCTCACGCTTCTTAGCAACAATTAAGACCGATGTACCTATTGAGTTTGATGCGCAAGCACTTGTATATCAAGAACGTAATTGGGAACTACTTGCACCCATCTACCGTGAACTTGAGTTCAATTCCCTTCTTAAACAAGTACCAACAGCACTTAAGCAACCAGCACCTAAAGTAGGCAAGAAGATTAGACCACAAGAGGTAACCTTGGACTTGTTTGCTGATATGAATCCTGCAATAGAGCATACAATGAAGCAAACCTCTGAAGAGGACGATTCCAAAGCAAGATTAGTATCATATCTTCTCAACCCAGAAGTGGCATATAATCCCGACCAACCTGTCAATTGGGAAGCGCTCGAGGCAGATACTTCCCTTTGGAATCTTTACCAGGAGGTAGAACTGCCACTCTCCGCTATTTTACGTGAGATGGAGCAAATAGGTGTACGTATTGATGTGCCTATGCTCAAGCAGGCAGAGGCTAAACTCAACAATGAACTCCAAACGATTGAGCAGCAGATATATACATCTGTAGGAATGACTTTCAATATCAATTCGCCTAAACAAGTGGGAGAAGTGCTTTTCGACCAACTCCAACTCGATGATAAGGCGAAGAAATCCAAGACGGGGCAATACTCCACTTCTGAAGAGGTGCTACTCGCCCTCAAACCCAAGCATCCTGTGGTGGGCTTAATCCTTGAATATCGTGAACTTAAGAAACTCATTTCTACCTATATTTCTGCTTTACCAAACTATATCAATCCAACTACAGGGAAGATTCACACCACCTATAATCAGACGGTTACGGCTACTGGTCGCTTGTCGTCTTCCAATCCGAATCTCCAGAATCTGCCTATTCGTAGCGAGCGTGGTCAGTTGATTCGCCAAGCGGTTATTCCTGATGAGGGGTGCCTCTTCCTTTCGGCAGATTATTCGCAGATAGAGCTTCGCCTTATGGCGCATTTCTCGCAGGATCCTCATCTTGTGCAAGCATTCCTTTCTGGGCAAGATATCCATGCGGCTACAGCTGCTAAGATTTTCAATGTATCGATTGAGGAGGTTACGAAAGAGCAACGCCGACAAGCTAAAACGGCTAATTTCGGTATCATCTATGGTATTTCAGCTTTTGGCTTGGCACAGCAGCTTGATTGCTCTCGTTCGGAGGCAAAGGCATTGATTGATGGCTATTTTGCTGCTTTTCCAGGTGTGATTGATTATATCGAAAAACAAAAAGAGTTGGCTCGTCAGCAAGGGTATGCAGTAACTCTCTTCGGTAGAAAACGCTATTTGCCTGATATATTGTCGCATAACGCTACTGTCCGCTCATTTGCAGAGCGCAATGCTGTCAATTCGCCTATTCAAGGCACGGCTGCTGATATTATCAAAATGGCGATGGTTACTATTCACCGCCGTTTGAAGGAAGAGGGCTTGAAAGCACAGATGATTATGCAGGTACACGATGAATTAAACTTTAATGTTCCTCTAAATGAAGTAGATAAAGTACGTGAGATTGTTGTCAGCGAAATGCAGCATGTTGTCCATCTCACAGTTCCTCTTATTGCTGATTGTGGAGTAGGAACAAACTGGCTAGAAGCACATTAATAATTAAAAAATCGCGAGGCAATGCCCCGCGATTTTTTTATATAGTATTGTCTTCCTAACAGTGATCCTTCGGGTATCCTATATGTGACCGTCGGCTCACTGTCGGCTCACCGTCGGGATCGAAAGGCGATTGACAGGTTTATTCATACTGCTGGAATAGGAAATCGTTGTATGGGTAACGTTGAATATGAATGGCTTTGATGCGGTCGTAGAATAGTGATTTGAGTTCTTCAATATTCACTTTCTGACGTGCAGAGATGAATATACAGTCATCATGGAGTTTGGACATCCATGTGCGTTGCAACTCCTCAAGTGATATGTTTTCGCGTTTGATTGGGGTGAGATCATCCTCCTCTTTTGGTGTGTAGGTAAAAGCATCAATCTTGTTAAACACTACGATACGAGGGATTTGTGCAACAATCTTTTCGGTTTTCTTATTGGACTTTTGTTTTTTTGACCAAGGGTCTGCTTCTTTGATTTCGGTCTGCTTGGTAAGTAGCTCGTTGATCGTTTGTTCTACCACTTCGTATTGCTCCTCAAAGTTAGGGTGGGATATATCTACTACATGGATAAGCAAATCAGCCTCTCGAACCTCATCCAACGTGGACTTGAATGACTCCACCAAATGGTGAGGCAACTTGCGGATAAATCCTACAGTATCAGAAAGTAGGAATGGTAGATTTTCAATGGTTACCTTACGGACAGTTGTATCAAGCGTGGCAAAGAGCTTATTCTCTGCGAAGACTTCAGACTTGCTAATGAGGTTCATAATGGTGGACTTGCCTACGTTGGTATAACCTACGAGCGCTACACGCACCATTTTGCCACGATTTTGACGTTGGGTAGCCATCTGGCGGTCAATCTTCTTGAGTTCTTCGCGAAGGAGCGCAATACGCTGACCAATGATTCGTTTATCTGCTTCAATCTGCGTTTCGCCCATACCACGACTGGTAGTTCCACCGCCGCGTTGGCGGTCAAGGTGCGACCACATACGAGTCAAACGAGGAAGCATGTATTGGAGATGCGCCATTTCTACCTGAGTCTTCGCATAGGATGTTTGGGCGCGATGGAGAAAAATCTCAAGGATGAGGATGGTTCGGTCAATAACACGAACAGGTTGCTTGTGGTTGTCCTTAATTTCGTTTTGGTTATGGGCATTGAGTGCCTTCTCAATATTGCGTAATTGACGAGGTGATAACTCATCATCAAAGATAACCATGTCGATAAAGTCGTCGGTGTCTGCAAAGCGTTGGATATATTCATTGATTTCTTGCAGTTTGCCTTCGCCTACATAAGTGGAGGTGTTCGGATAGTCAAGTCGCTGTACGAAACGCTTGACGCAGTTGGTGTTGTTGGTGTCGGCAAGGAATGCCAATTCATCCAAGTATTCTTTTGTTCGTTCTTCGTTTTGGTTGGGAGTAATAAGTCCCACCAATACTGCATTTAATTTTCCCATGTTTAATGTTAAATGTTTATAGCGCCACTTGGCAGCCGATATTCAAGTTTAGTTTTTGACTTCCCGCTTGCTCAATGGGGTGGATGAGGTTATCTTTAGTCACTTGATATGGATTAAGCATGATGTTAGCAAATGTTGTGAGGGTGTGGGAGAGATTGGTATTGGTGGGGAAGGTCCAAGATTTTTGTAAGTTAAGTCCAATATGGCAAATGGCAAAGTTGCCTTGGTATGCGGTGTATAGACTTTTGGCTGGGGTAATTCCCAAGCGAGCATCTAACTGCCAATTATCACCCAATATGAAGTCATATCCCAATTCGATATAGGTAGAATAAGCACGGTGTAAGTTGCCTTCTTCATCTGTATATCCATCTCGCCCAAATGTGCGAGTTGCCAATAATATGCTAAATGGCACCTTATCGCTGATGCGATATTTGATACGCCATTCACCTGTGGTACCTCCTCCTCCAGGAGCATGATTTCTCATATCAAAAAAACGCGAACGTGAACCATCTGCATAATAATCAAAGTAATACATGTGGATGTAGTACACACTCAGTCCCCATCTGCTGAATCCAATGGTAATGTCCACTTCAGGATTGAGGTGTTGGAAAGTCCAATCGGTAGCTCCTACATTCCACCACATATTAGCAAACACACCTGCGTAACTAACAGTAGCATCTGTCTGCAAACTCAATCCACCACAATTCAATCCACGCCAAATATAATTGCTATTGATGCTTGCAGAAGCAGACCAATCAAAACGCGGATCTTTTTCTTTAGCGAATAGCGATGTAACTAGTGTGAGTAGAGGTACACACAACAGAAAACGCAGCAAATAATTACGCATACTTAATTTTGAATGACGTCGTTCATTTTATTTTCCCAATCAGTGAGCTGCTTTTGGCAGAAGGTCAATAGTTGTTTGGCTTCCTTCGCTAGGGTTTGATAAGTGTCCATGCTAAGTGCTGTGGATTGCTCTAATTCATTGACAATCTGCTCAATTCGTTGGATGGCTTGGTCGTATGTCTTATTGTCCTTTTCCATTAAAAATGACACCTATAGTGTGAAACATTATTTTAATATCTAGTGTTAGCGACATGTTTTCAATATACACAATATCGTAGTTAAGGCGACGAATCATCTTGTCAAGTGTGTCTGTGTATCCCACTTTGATAGGTCCCCAACTGGTCAATCCTGGGCGTATTTTGTATATCATACAATAGTATGGTGCTTTTTCCTCAATCTGATTGATGAAATAGCGACGCTCAGGACGTGGACCAACGATTGACATATCACCACGCAAGATATTCCAAAATTGTGGCAGTTCGTCCAATCGATACTTGCGCATCCATTTGCCTACTTTAGTAATTCGAGGATCGTTGTCTGCGCTGAGTTGTGGAATTTCGCTTTCTGCATGCACGCACATGGTGCGGAACTTGATAATCTCAAAAGGCAAACCATGGAGTCCAATTCGCTCTTGTCGATAGAAAACAGGACCTTTGCTCGAATACCACACCAATAGTGTAAGTATAAAATATAGTGGTGATAAGAGAATTAACATAGCGACTGAAACTACGATATCAAAAGCGCGTTTGATGCACAGCTCGGTGTCGCTCATTTTGTGTTCCGTGATGTGAATCAATGGTTGATCTGATACCTCATCAATCATTGCTGCACCAGTAAGCATATCATAGAGACTTGGTACTACCGAAATCTCTACATTACGTGGATAAAGGCGATTGATGAGTGTGTAAATATCGTTTTCTTTGGTCTTGGATTTGAAATCTAAAATGACCTCATCGTATGGTTCTACTGCGTGAGCTTGCTCGAATTGCTCAACCTCCTTCATCGTGTGGATTGTGTAGGTGCGAGGTATGTCGTTATCCAATTTGTGCGAAATATAGGTAACTAGCCAACGTGGAATATAGCTTCCCAAGAATTGCAATGCAAACAACACAAGCAACGATGTAAAATAGCGTTCGTATTGTGTGACAGGGTCATCAATAATAAAAATAAAGAAGGCGCCAAACGAAATAATCAATGCAGAAACAAACGTGCGTCGTAGCTCTCGCAGATAGGGCTTGCGCAACGGACGAAGATAATATCCAGATAGATAATAGATTACCAAACAGCCTATAGGATAAACTATCAATGGTGTGTAGAAATTAAACATTGGAACAAGCACAGAGTCTATTGAAAAGACTCTCCCATCATATACCAGCCAACGAAAAATAAGAAAACACCCCCAAACTAATAGCGAGGAAAGAATATCTATAAATACATATAACAACTGCTGTTTCTTGCGTCTATTCCAATAAGTCATATTATTCACGGATAATCGTTATACGTTCTTTTTCATCAATCTTAATAATAGATGATGGTTGTTTTGGCGTGTGGTCGTTTCTGCGAAACTGACATACATAATCCACTTTTTCAAGCAATTCAGATGCTATATCTTGAAATAACTTAGCTGCAGGTTCTCCGCTAAAATTGGCAGAAGTGGATACGATAGGACGTCTAAGTTGCTCGCACAATGCTTTAGTAAATGGCTCAGAAGTAATGCGAATACCGATGCTACCATCCTCTGCTAATAAGTTGGAAGCAATGTTACGGGCATTGGGGTAGATAATGGTCATTGGACGTTGTCCCTCGTTTGCCTCAAGGAGCATCCATGCCGTTTCTGGTACTTGTTGCATATAACCTTGCAATTTACCAGCACCATCCAATAGTACCAACATGGCTTTACTATCTACACGCTTTTTTATTTCATATATACGCGAAACGGCATCGGCATTGGTCGCATCACAACCAATACCCCATACTGTATCAGTAGGGTAGAGTATTACTCCACCTTCACGAAGCACTTTAAGCGCTTGTTGCAAATCTTCTTTATCGTAGCGCATTTCCATACACGGTGCAAAGGTAATGAAAAATTGGCAAATATGCAAATTTTTAAGGGTTAAAGGCAAAAGGTTAGAGGTTAAAGGCAAGGAGATATATAAAAAAAAGAAGGATTGTCCTCTCGACAACCCAATCTCTTACTTAACCTTAAATCTAATACCATGAAAAACACGGTGCAAAGGTAGTGCTTTTTTTCAACCCTACCAAATATATTATGCTAAAAATATGTTTTACAGCATGTTTTTCGATTTTTTGCAAAGTCAACTATGCAAAATGGCGGTATTTTTGTCAAAAATTTTGCTATTTCGAAAATTTGTAGTAATTTTGTACCCGATAAAATTTGCGTCAATGGGCAATTGGCACAAAATTTGCAAAGAAATTAAGTAAAAAACAACAAAATAACCTTTTTAATAAAACAATGAAACAATTAGATTTGACCCAGTACGGCATCGTAGGTACAACCGAGATCGTACACAATCCTTCTTACGAAGTACTCTTCGCAGAGGAGACAAAAGCAGAATTAACTGGCTTTGACAAGGGCCAAGAGACTGAGCTTGGCGCAGTTAACGTAATGACTGGTGTTTACACCGGTCGTTCTCCTAAGGACAAATTCATCGTTGATGATGCTCAAAGTCACGACAACGTATGGTGGACAAGCGAGGACTACAAGAACGACAACAAACCTATGTCTGAGGCTACTTGGGCTGTGGTTAAAGACATCGCTATCAAGGAGCTTTCTAACAAGCGCCTCTTCGTGGTGGACGCTTTCTGCGGTACCAACCCTGATACTCGTATTGCTGTTCGCTTCATCGTTGAGGTAGCATGGCAAGCACACTTCGTGACCAACATGTTCATCCAACCTACCGCTGAGGAGTTGGAGAACTTCGAGCCTAACTTCGTGATCTACAACGCTTCTAAGGCTAAAGTTGAGAACTACGCTGAGCTCGGTTTGAACTCTGAGACTTGCGTGGCATTCAACACTACCAGCCGCGAGCAAGTAATCCTCAACACCTGGTACGGTGGTGAGATGAAGAAGGGTATGTTCTCTATGATGAACTACTTCTTGCCATTGCAAGGTATCGCTTCTATGCACTGCTCTGCTAACACCGACATGAACGGCGAGAACACCGCAGTATTCTTCGGCCTTTCTGGTACAGGTAAGACCACCCTTTCTACCGATCCTAAGCGTCTCCTTATCGGTGATGACGAGCACGGATGGGATGACAATGGTGTGTTCAACTTCGAGGGCGGTTGCTACGCTAAGGTTATCAACCTCGACAAAGAGTCTGAGCCAGACATCTACGCTGCTATCAAGCGCAACGCTCTCCTCGAGAACGTTACTGTGGACGAGAACGGCAAGATCGACTTCACCGACAAGAGCGTTACTGAGAACACCCGCGTAAGCTACCCAATCAACCACATTGAGAAGATTGTTCGTCCAATCTCTGCTGGTCCTGCGGCTAAGAACGTTATCTTCCTCTCTGCTGACGCATTCGGCGTATTGCCTCCAGTATCTATCTTGACTCCAGAGCAAACTAAATACTACTTCCTCAGCGGTTTCACCGCTAAGTTGGCTGGTACCGAGCGTGGTATCACTGAGCCTACTCCAACCTTCTCTGCTTGCTTCGGCCAAGCATTCTTGGAGTTGCACCCAACTAAATATGCTGAGGAGCTCGTAAAACGCATGGAGAAATCTGGTGCTAAGGCTTACCTCGTTAACACTGGCTGGAACGGTACTGGCAAGCGTATCTCTATCAAGGATACACGTGGTATCATCGACGCTATCCTCGGTGGCGACATCTTGAACGCTCCTACCAAGAAGATCCCATTCTTCGATTTCGAGGTTCCAACTGCATTGCCAGGTGTTGATCCTGCAATCCTCGACCCACGCGACACTTATGCTGACGCTGCTCAATGGGAAGAGAAAGCTAAGGACTTGGCTGGTCGTTTCATCAAGAACTTCGCTAAGTACACCACCAACGAGGCAGGTAAGGCACTAGTTGCAGCTGGCCCACAACTCTAATATAGACCGTCTCCGACTGTCAGAGGTCAGACCGCTTTGCCGTTAGACCGCGACAAGTCGCTGATAGATAAACCAGAGAGTGCATCTCAAACAGATGCACTCTTTTTTTGTCTCTAACAATAATCCCCGCCTTTACACTTTACACTTTACACTCTACGCCTTTTACTCATAACTCATCACTCATAGTTTATACCTAATATTAAGATTCCCTCTCCTTGTACCTTATATATATGCTCCGTGCTAAAGACCAAGGATGAACCAAGGACGAACCAAGGAACGACCAAAGAACTCCGAAACTCTGACTAAACCTGAAAAAGGTTGACTCGATTACTGAGTTGTGATCTTAAAAAACGTAAACTTTTGACTCGTTTCCTAAAAAGGTTGACTACGATTCTAAAAAGGTTTACTAGTAAAAGACTCTGCAAAGATACAACAAAAAAATGATATACGCAAAAATCGTTTAGATTGGCGCTATTTTTTCATTAAACCTATTCCTCTAACTTTTGAAAATTATTGTTTTCTGTAGTATAGTTGTGCAGGTGTCTTCATACCCAAACTTAAATGTGGACGCAATGTATTATAGGTGTGTACCGCATGGTCTACTAATGGTATAGCTTCTTGCCAATTCCGTGGAGTTGGCAATGGATCTAGAAACTCATTCTTAATAATACCATTAACTCGCTCAGCCACAGCATTATCCGTAGGATTACTATCTTCTGTCATACTAATACGGATATGATGTTCTTTGAGTTGTGTGATATATCCATCACAACAATATTGTACACCTCTATCCGAATGATGTATAGTGCCGCATAAATTACCACCTCCTGCATGTACAATCGCCTGATTAAGAGCGGATAGCGTATATTTTGCTTCCATTGATGGAGACAGTACATAACCAATTATCATACGCGAAAAAGCATCTGTCACGAGATGTAGATAACAGAATTTGTCATCTGTTGTATAGATATATGTGATGTCACTTACCCATACTTGATTGACATTCCCAATGACAAGTTCTTTGACCAAGTCTGGATACTTAAAGTACACATGATTAGAGTTGGTAGTATGATGTGATTTGCGAGGAGGGATAATGAGTTTGTATTGGTGTAGCAGCCCTAGAAACTTATCTCGCCCCATTCCTAATGTTCCGCCTAATACTGAACGAACAAGACAATATAGCTTTAGACCGCCTATCATAGGCATCTCCGAGCGATAATATCTGACAAGCGAAAGAATCTCTTTCTCTACTTCTAATTCACTGAATGACTTGCGTTTAT
The DNA here is from genome assembly GCA_045132415.1 of Paludibacteraceae bacterium. GTDB lineage: Bacteria > Bacteroidota > Bacteroidia > Bacteroidales > Paludibacteraceae > Colicola. Next base: position 199,089 of record JBGUSG010000003.1, read on the forward strand.
GTTTGTAATAAGCCTGTTTAGACTTGCCAAACAGTCCGCAGAGAGTTTCCATTGTTTCGTATGGAAACTCTGCGGACAGGCGTTCTACTGTTTGGCACCATCTTTTTTTAACAGGTCTATGCCATCTTCTTCTTTAACAATCTCAAGAAGACGCTCATAACCAGCAGCGCGGAGTTTATGATACTCCACCTCGCGTAAGAGACGCTCGTTCTCTAAACGAAGATTCTCCAGAGCTTGATCTTTTGCATCCATGTGAATTGATTTTCTGCGCAAAGGTACGCCTTTTTTTCCATTTGAGCAAGATATAAGCCAATCTGAAAGGGTCGTTTGGTGAATTTTCCATTTCTTTGCACATTCACCTTGACTCATACCTGATGCAAAATAGTCTTCAACAACTTGTTGTTTGAATGACTGAGAGTAATAATTTACTGTTCGCTTCATAAAACTTAAATCTTAATAATTGGGTTTATGTAACATTTTGAGTACCTAAAAGTGGTATTTTGACAGCCCACTAGGTTTTATTTTTTCTTCTTTTCGTATGTGGTTTTGAGAGATAGGCATCTATCATTTTTATTAACTGTTCTTTTTGGATTCCAGCATGTGATTTCATCTTCCTCTTCAAACCAGAAAATAGTGCTTCCATATCATTATTGGTATTTGGCATACCTAGTTCTGGTCTATCATAAAATGTCCACAAAATAGGCATAACACGTTGTAATTCCAACCAAAGATTTCTTACCTCGCGTTGCTTATATCGTTGCTTCTTTTTGCTCTTTCCTGTAGTCGCATTTAGCCACTCATTCCATTTAGTGTACCAATCATTTAGACTGCCTATAAAACTCTCCTTATCTGTATGACAAAGATGCTTTATAATGCTTTTTAATTCATCTTTTGCTTCTGACTTAGGACAGAAAGATAATCTGTCTAGAAAGCGTTTTCGAGCATGGAACTGACAAAATTGATACGGATAGTTAACTGCCTGAGGCACACCGCGAATACCGTCACAAACTATGCCTATTATAGGATAGCCATTTGAGGCTAAGAAACATATACCTTCTAAATAATCTTCAACTTTTTCGTGCGTATAGATATACTTATGCCATAACACTTTGCCACTATGATGATCTCTAGCAACTAACGCTCCAAAATGCTGCCCCCAATATGTTGCATCCATCTGCAAAACTATGCCGCATTGTGAGGATGGCGATTCTTCTTTTAGAGGAATATTAGTGGGCTCATGAAGCTCTTTGATATGCCGATATATAGTCATCCTTGACACACTACATAAATCGGCAATATCTTGCATTGGAAGCATCTTGTCATAATATAGATATCTGATCTTCTCATTTAACCTTGATGCCTTGTGATTGACATGGGTAAAGTATGTCTGACAAGTCTTACAATACCATCGTTTTTTGCCATGACTAAGACCTTTTCTGATCGTTTTTTGACCACCACAAATAGGGCATTTTTTTATCATAAAGCAGCTAAAAATTTATTTTTTGCCGCTAAGATAATCATTTATAATTACTTAAGCCACTTTTAGGTACCCAAAATGTTACATAAGCCAATAATTGATACTTTTTGTTCATTTTATGAGTAAACCTATTTCAGTATAAGACACTCAAAAAAGTACTTTTATTAAGATTGCCGTCTCTTTTCCCTCTCTTATACCTTGCCTTATTCCACCGAGAGAACTCCGAGAGACGACCGAGAGAACTCCGAAAGAAGACCATATGACTAAAAAAGCACTTTTCTTAAGATTGAGTCCTAAAAAGGTTGACTTGATTCCCGAAAAAGTTGTCTCCCCTCCTAAAAAGGTGGACGAATTTCCTGAAAAAGTTGACTAAAAAGTCGCTCTTCTCTTGCTCAATCCAAAATAATTCATTACCTTTGCAGAGAATTTTCGAACACAAGGAATTATGGCAAAGAAAAGTGACATCATCGTAAAAGAGGTTGCCGTTAAAACTATCAAACATGGCAATGTTGATTATATCTGTATGACGGATATTGCGAGAATGAAAAATGCCATCGATCCCAATGGTGTTGTCGCAAATTGGATGAGAAATCGTAATACGATTGAGTTCTTGGGTATATGGGAAACTTTGTACAACCCTAATTTTAACCCCCTCGAATTCGAGGGGATTAGAGCTGAGGCAGGCTTAAATGCTTTTACCATGTCTCCAACTAGATGGGTAGAACTCACCAACGCAATAGGTATTATTTCCCAAGCAGGTCGATATGGTGGCACTTACGCATGTTCGGACATTGCTTTTGAGTTTGCATCATGGGTATCGGTGGAGTTTCGTTTATATCTTGTTAAGGAGTTCCAACGCCTAAAGGAAGAAGAACAAAAGGCACTCGGTTGGTCTGCTAAACGCGAATTGGCGAAAATTAACTACCATATCCACACAGATGCCATCAAAGCCAACCTTGTGCCTGAGGAGATTGACGACTTCCATCGCTCAATGATTTATGCGGAGGAAGCCGATGTTTTGAATGTGGCGTTGTTCGGCATGACCGCTAAGGAATGGCGTGCTGCCAATCCTGAATTGAAAGGCAATATGCGCGACTATGCTACTATTAATCAGTTGATTTGCCTGAGTAACATGGAGAATATCAATGCAGTGTTTATCAATGACGGCATGCCCCAATCCGAACGCTTGCACAAACTCAACCAAATCGCCATCCAACAAATGACAGTTTTGGAGAATGTAGAAAATAAGAAGATACTAACCAAATAATACTAACCCCATAAAATAACTTATCACTTATCACTCATAGTTTATAGTTAATTCGCAACGCATACCGTTGCATGACATATATAAATATAGCGTTATAAGCCCAAACTTGGATTTTTGAAACTTCGACAACTTCAAACAATCATTAACATTTCAAACACAGCCTATGAACGCTCACGCTTCAGCGTGGGCTTTTGTGCGGATTTTGAAATGTTAAGGTAGTCGAAGACCTCAAAAATCCAAATGAAGCGAACGAAAGTTCACGCTTTTTCTATCTATATACCAAATTAGTAAATAAATTGACAACAATATTAACTCTTAAATTAAAGAATTATGAGAAAGCTATTCTCCCTTCTTGTGACATTCTTGACCGCTACTAGCATTTGGGCATACGATTTCCAATCTGGAGACCTATACTACAAGATTACCAGCGATTTTACTGTAGAAGTGACGAATGGCGATGTGAGATATTCTTCTAATACCATCACTATTCCCTCTTCCGTTACCCATTCTGGTGCTATCTATGAGGTAACGAGTATTGGTGAGTTGGCTTTTGCTGATTGCAAACTACTGACAGACATCACTATTCCCAATAGTGTAACGAAAATTGGAGATTGTGCTTTCAATGGTTGCTCTGCTCTTGGTTCTATTGAAATCCCTAATAATGTAACAAATATAGGACATGGACTTTTCTCTGGATGTTCTTCTCTTGCTAATATCAGTATCCCTAATAGCGTAACGAAAATTGGAGATAATGCTTTTCGGGAATGTGAATCCATTACTTCTATCACCATTCCTTATAGTGTAAAAAGCATAGGAAGAAATGCCTTCTCTGGTTGTTGGTCTTTAAGCAATACCTATTACACAGGAAATGTGGAAAGTTGGTGTGATATCAAATTCAATGACCCGTGGGCAAATCCAACACATAATTCGCATAAATTATATATCGATAACCAAGAGCTTTACGAGGTAATTGTTCCAAATACCGTGGATAGTATTCGTGATTTCGTTTTTCTAAATTGTTCAAATCTTTCTTCTATAATTATTTCTGATAGTATAAAGAGTATTGGAAATAGCGCTTTTGAAGGTTGCACATCCATAACTTCTATTATTATTGGGAATAGCGTAACGAATATTGGGGAAAGGGCTTTTTGGGGATGTTCCTCTCTTGCTAATATCATCATTCCTAATAGTGTAAAAAGTATTGGAGAACGTGCATTCATAGTTTGCTCTGCATTAACCTCCATTACTCTTGGTAATAGTGTTACGAGTATTGGAAAGGAAGCATTCTCTAATTGTTCTTTACTTGAAACAATATATTGCCATGCAAAGACTCCTCCTGTGGTGGAATACAACACATTTATAGACGCTAATGGAACAGAGACAAGATACGGGGCAAAACTTTATGTACCATGTGATGCATACGAAAATTATAAGGCACATGAAATATGGAAACAATTTAGCGATATTCAATGTATTAATTCTGAAGAAACTCCCTCCTTATTTGAAGGCACCTATATGCCATCGCTGATGACCAATTACAAAAAACTCCTCAGCAATGGTCATCTCCTCATCCTTCGCGACGATAAGACCTACACCGTCATGGGACAGGAGTTGTAGTCAATAAGACAAACCTTCGGCACAATCTTCGGCACGAAGAAAAAAATAACAAAAAATCACTCAAGCGGGAGGAGTTGGTAATCAACACCTTCCGCTTGCTTTAAGCACCCTTCTATAACAAAACATACAAATCTTCGGCACAAAATGACTATAATGCCGAAGATTTTTGCAGCATTATTATAGAGACACGTTTATAAAAAGCCACCGAAAGCCCATAGATCTCCCACAGATCTCCTATGGTGGTCGCCTAATCCGCAGGTAATATATCCTATACCAGAGGTATACTAAGGGTATACAAAATGCAGGTGGTTTATTCCCTTTATCTTCCCGTGTACAATCCGCCGTCTAATCCGCTGATTTTCACGAATAAGCACCTCAACTGCGTGTGCAAATGCACATAAGGCTTGCATATTCGCGAAAAAAGCACTACCTTTGCAAACAAAATGGAAATGCAAGTGCTTAACATACCCGTAGCGGAGATCCTCAACATGCTCATCATGCTGTTGGGCGTGGCGATTGTCATCATCGCAGCTATCTCATACCACAAAAGAAGTTCCATTCGTATGCAAGCTGCCCATCAGAAGATTGATGAGTTGTCTTATCGCATGGCCGAGCAAGAAAAAGCACTTCTCAGACAACAACACCTCTACGATTTAGACAAACGCCTAACTTCTATCCGCACACAACACCCCACCCCAGAGAAAACATGGACGAACTACCACTCTATGCTCCAAGATATTGACAGTTCATTAAATGGTTGGATGGCTACTTTGGAAAGTCGCACACAATTGGCAGAACGCGAGGTACAATTTTGCACTTATCTCCTCGTTTATCCACACCTGACCTTAGACGAAATCGCACAGCATATCTGCTACTCCGAAAAGAGCATACGCAACTACAAACAGCGAATCGCTCACAAATTAGGCATATCATCTGCCGATTTGCACGAATACTTGCAGAATGATATACTAGCCTATTTATATAACGATACTATTAACCCTAAAAAATAAGCCGTATGAAAACAACCCATTTCCTTCCATTATCCCAATCTATCCTATGGATAACCCTACTAGCTTCCATCATCATACTCGTCGGAATAGGTGTCATAGTCTATCAATGGTTACAACTACAACAACCTCATTTGTTGTTCGCCCTCATAGTGCTCGTCGTAGCCGTACTCAGTTGTATGGTGCTCATCCCCCGCAAACTAACAGTAACAACAGACGAGATCAACATCCACCTCCTTGCTTGGAAAATCAATATCCCTGCCGATGAAATCGTGAAGATTGAGCACTATCCACATGGCATCCAATCCAGCCGTATTGCAGGAGCAGGTGGCTTCTTTGGCAACCTTGGGTTGTTCACTTGCAAAGAATGTGGCAAACACTTGTCTTTGATTACCGACCCTATGGATGTCTGCATCATCACCCGCAAAAACAAAATGCCAATTGTAGTAAGCATCAAAGACAACAGCGTTTTTAACACAATCTCTGAAGTACAGGAGAAAAATTAAACTTTTTTCGCTCTTTCATTTGCATAAACCAAAGAAAATCACTATCTTTGCAGTCGAATTCATAAAAATACACATTGCCTATGAGATAAAACTTACTACTTTTGCAAACAAACAACAAAATTAAAATCATTAAGTTATGAAGAAAACTCTTTTTTCATTGCTCATGTTAGCAATCGTAGTAAGTCTCGCATCATGTGATCATTCCAACGAGCCTGACCAAATCCTACAATCTGTCATGGTGGAAAAATCCACCAAGCAACTACACTCTGCCATGTGCAGCGCAATGTACAATAATGATGTGTCGATCCTAATTGATACATTGGGTAAATTGGGCTTTGAACAGGATAGTATCTATCAAGCCATTCCTATAACTAGAGTGTATTATACTAATCAGGAATTACAAAGTCGAGTAATGATTGATTACTACGTAACAACGCGAGTAGATGGTGCAGAGGTATTTCAGTTCATTTATTTCAAGCGATTTACAGATCCTGTATTAGCAGCTGATCATCACCTACAGTGGAGTGTTCTAAATCGAAAAAATAGAATGTGGAATAGTTTCTATGGCAAACTTAATAACCACAAATATCGTGATTATAGTAAATACCTTAATGCAATACATAATGATGCTGAAAATATAAAGTTTGCAGAGGAAATAGGTTCTGACTTAACATTGCAATATCGTTGTGGTATTAATTTTGTTTGGGACGATGTATATGAAAGTTACTACAAAATTCTTCCTTGTATGATTGACTAAATTTCATATTTTAAAATCATTAAAGTTATGAAGAAAATTCATTTTTCATTGCTCATGTTAGCAATCGTAGTAATTTGCACGTCGTGCAAAAGAGAACCTTTGGCAATGGCATTCATTACCAATAGCATTACTGTACCAATCACTTTTTATGGAGAAAAAGATACTAGTCGTGTTCACTCCGCAAACGATTCAATTTGTCTAATGCCTGGTGAAAGAACATTCCTATGTACCGTAGAAGTTCAAGATGGTAAATTTGTTAGCGTTAATGATGCCGCTTACAGCGTCTTTAATCCAGTTGTTAAAATAGGACTTTTGGACACAATTTACGAAGTTCCACAAGAGTATCGTATGTTTCTAAATGACGTGAGTAGTTATATGCACTACACTAGTTTGAGTAGCAGCAGTTCATCTCCTGTCAAATACGAAGGTAGTTATTACGAATATACTTTGCGTCCTGATTTTGTAGAGGAAATTCTTAAAGCGTCTGTGGCGAATAAGTAGTTTTAGTAAAAAATGTCAAATAAATAAGCCTTACACTACCTCGTGCAAGGCTTATTTATTTTATTAGGATTCTGTTATTTGCTTAATAAATCTTGCAGTACAAGGGCTGCCATCGCCTCGACTACTGCCACCGCCCTCACAGCAATACAAGCATCATGCCTTCCAACAATCCTTTTATCTTCTCCCTTCCCTTCAAGGAGGGGATGGGGGTAGGCTTTTTCCAACGTCTTGCGATTGGAAGCCGTAGGCTTAAAGACACAACGAAAAACTACAGGTGTACCATCGGATATACCTCCAGCTATTCCGCCAGAGATAAGAGTTTGGTTATCTGTTAGATACATTTCGCTGCCTTTCGAATTCACACCCTCAAAACCAGAGCCATATTCAAAGCCTTTGCAGCCATTAATGCTCATCATTGCAAACGCCAAATGACTTTGGAGCTTATCGAAAATCGGCTCGCCCACTCCTACAGGCAAACCTGTAATCACACACTCAACTATTCCGCCGATACTGTCCCCTTCTTGTTGAATGGCAGCTAAATACTCATTAAATCGTTCTGGATTTTTCTCTTCGCCCACTTGCACCAACTTCGCTTGTGTCTCTACGCCCTTCTCTTTCAGCAATTGCTGAGCTACACTTCCTGCCACAACCCTTGAAGCGGTCTCACGAGCAGAAGCTCTTCCGCCGCCTCGGTGGTCACGAATACCATATTTCTCTTGATACGTGCGATCTGCATGCCCAATACGATACGAGTGCTTTAACCATTCGTAGTCCTCTGGACGGGCATCTTTATTGCGAATAATAAACGCAATCGGCGTACCCAATGTCACTCCATCCATCACACCGCTCAACCACTCCACTTCATCCCCCTCGCGCAAGGCTCGCGGCGAAACTCCCTTCCCTTCAGGGAGGGGGTGGGGGTAGGCTCTTCCTGCACGCTTATCCAACGCCTCGCGAATCATATCCATATCAATATGCACACCCGCAGGCACACCATCTAGCACACCGCCAATCGCCTTGCCGTGCGACTCTCCAAAAGAGGTAAAAACGAAGTTTTTTCCTAACGTATTCATCTAATCCTTCCAATTATGGGGGCAAAATTACTAAAAAATTTGCATATCTGCAAAAAAAGTTGTATCTTTGCGCGTTAAAATGCAACTAAATGAAATAGAATTAAACTTATAAAATCATTTTAGATATGAAAAAATCAATTTTTACGCTACTATTTGTTGCGATAGGTGGAATGACAATGTTTGCAGCACAACCTAAGATTTGGCTGCTCGGTGATGGTACCATGGCAGGATGGGGTAAAGCCTTTGCAGAACAAGTTGGAGCTACTGTAGAAGTTAAAAACATCGCTCAAGAAGGATTAAGTATGAAGGTGTTTGATGAAATGGGCGGATTAGATAGTTTGATTGTTGATAAGACAAAAAAAGATTTTCTGCTGGTTCAATTAGGTCAAAACGACTTGAATGAAACCTACTTAGATACATACAGCTCATTGGACGACTTTACCCAAAAACTTGTTGCGTTGGTGCATGCTGCCGAGAAGAAGAAAATGATGGTTATTCTTTGCACGCCATTAGCTCATCCTTATTACAAAGAGGGTGTATTGATTGATCGTCTTGGTGGCTATGCTGAGGCTGTACGTCGTGTGGCAATCAGTTTGGATGTGCCATTGATTGATTTTGAGGAATCGTCACATGAGTGGATTGCAGGTTTGGGCGAAGAAGGCGTGCAAGCATACTACAATGATTTGAATACAGAGGAGCGCCTAGTGGGTGAATACCTCTTGAATGATTCGGGTGCGCAAGAAATTGCACGCATGGCATTGGACGGTATGCTGATGGTAGGCGGCTCGAAAATTACAAAATTGCTCGCAAAATAATACTTGACTATTGTATCGTGAACTCATTGCTCGCTGATTATTGGTTGCAGTTGATTGACGGCTCTTTGAGTTGTTGGTTGGTTGGGGCGTTGCTATTGGTCGTGATACATCAAGTGTATTATTACCTTCGTTATATCCGTTTGAAAAAATGCAAACCAACGGAGATTACAGGAGAGCTTCCTGCTGTGAGCGTGATTGTATGCGCTCGAAACGAGGAAGATAACCTACGTGACTACTTGCATACGTTGCTTAATCAGGATTATCCAAACTACGAGGTGATTGTAGTGGACGATGGCTCGGAAGATCAAACTACCATGATTCTGGAGCAATATACGCGCCTCAACAAGCATATGTATCACACCTTCGTGCCTCGTGAAGCGCGTGTGATGAGCACCAAAAAATTAGCATTGACCATTGGAGTGAAAGCTGCGCATTACGATTATCTGCTAATGACGGATGCAGATTGTCGTCCAGAGTCACGCAATTGGATTCGTGAAATGATGAGCGGATTTATCTGTGGGGGAGAACAAATAGAAGTCGTGTTGGGATATGGAGCTTACTTCGAGAAAAATACGCTGTTGAGCAGCTTGATTAACTACGATACACTCTTCATCGGTTTGCAATATCTCGGTATGGCAGCCGCAGGATATCCATATATGGGGGTTGGTAGAAACTTGGCGTATAAAAAAGATACTTTCTTCAAGAATCATGGTTTTCGAGGATTACTGAATGAGCGTTCTGGAGATGACGATTTATTTGTGAACAAAGTCACTACTCGCTACAATACGGCCATTGTCTGCTCGCGCGATAGCATTACTTGGTCTCCTCCCAAAACAACTTGGAAGGAGTGGTTTCACCAGAAACGTCGGCATCTCTCCGTGTCGCCTCATTATAAGAGAAGTAGCAAACTTCGTTTAGGTATCGAGCCCATCACGCGCGGATTGGTATATGCCCTGCTCATTGCTACTTTCATCTTCGGCAACGGATTGGCAATGTGCATTGCATATGGGTTATGGTGTTTGCGATTGATCATTCAGCTCTGTGTAATCAACATCTCGGCTCATCGATTAGGAGGACGAATGTTTGGTATAGAGATTGTAGCATATGATATGCTACTACCTTTGATTTCGCTTTGGATACTCATTGCGCAGCGTTTTCGCAAACGACAATTATATTGGTAAAACAAATTTGAAATAAATTGAACAATATTGAACCATTTTAAACTATACTTATTATGGAAGAACAAAAACTTAATATCAATCTCTCGCCTGAGGTGGCAGAGGGTACTTATTCAAATCTTGCTATCGTTGCGCACTCTCCTTCAGAGTTCGTTGTGGATTTTGCATGTATGATGCCTGGTCAAAAAGGTGCGAACGTCAGATCACGCATCGTTATGACCCCAGAGAATACCAAAAAACTCCTCTTTGCGCTCCAAGAGAATGTAGCGAAATATGAGAAGCAATTTGGTACGATCAAACTCAACGGCACCCCTGCCCCAGGAAGTACTATACCAATGTCCTTCGGCGGCGGTCAAGCATAGAAAATATTAACTAGACCGCTTTTACAAACTGAGAGATATTAGACCGTGTTACTGTTAGACCGCGCATCGCGCTGAGAGACATCCATAATCTAACAGCGAAGCGATCTAACAACGCAGTGGTCTAACTTCTAACAGCGAGCATAGCGAGCGGTCATAAATCTTATAACCTATGAAGAAGACTTTTCCAGCCAGTCAACTCATTATCAATGAGGACGGCAGTATATTCCACCTCCACATTCGCCCAGAACATCTGGCGGATAAGGTGATATTGGTCGGCGACCAAGGTCGCGTCAACATGGTGGCTTCGTTCTTTGACGAAGGCAGCATTGAGTGCGACATCCAAAGTCGTGAGTTCCATACTATTACAGGTAAATACCACGGCAAACGCATCTCGTGTATCTCCACAGGTATTGGCACCGACAACTGCGATATCGTGCTCAACGAACTCGATGCATTGGCTAACATTGACTTTGCTATCCGCACCGAGAAAGACGAACACCGCACCCTTGAGATCGTGCGTATCGGCACTTGTGGCGGCATGCAAGAGGATATCCCATTGGGCACTTTCCTCGTGAGTGAGAAATCCATCGGTTGGGACGGCGTACTGGCTTTCTACGAAGGTCGTGACGAGATAGCCGACCTCGGCTTTGAGGACGCATTGGTGGACTTCATTCACTATCCTGCTAAGGCTGCTCGCCCATACGTAGTAGCAGCTAACCCTGAACTCGTCAACCGTATTGCAGGCGACGATATGATGCGTGGTTGCACCATCGCTGCCAACGGCTTCTATGGTCCTCAAGGTCGTGTACTCCGTTGCGATATTGCTGTGAAGGATATCAATGATCGCATCACCGACTTCCGCTACGAGGGACAACGCATCACCAACTACGAAATGGAAGGTAGTGCTATCGCAGGATTGAGTCTGCTGATGGGACATAAGGCGATGACCGTTTGCTGCGTGATTGCTCAACGCAAGGTGGAAGCGGCGAATACCGACTACAAACCTCGTATCAAACAATTGGTACAAACCGTATTGGAGCGTATATAAGTCAATTGCGCGCTGAATGCGAAAGAATACCTATATATTCCTTGGCTTAACCCTCTTGCTGCTGGTGTTGGCGTTGCTCGATACTTGCAGTGGTTCGGTGTGGATATCGCCCCATCGCCTGTTCGCCTTATCACCTATGCAGGAGCAGATTCTATTGCAGCTTCGCTTGCCCAAGATGCTTACCGCTATTCTCGCGGGCGCCTCGTTGTCGGTGGCGGGATTGATGATGCAAACCCTCTTCCGCAATCCGCTGGCAGGGCCATATATATTAGGTATCTCCTCTGGCGCCAGTCTCGGCGTAGCATTGGTGACCATGTGTGGTGTCGCATTAGGTAGTAGTGGTCTAATCAGTGGCGCAGCTATTGTGGGCAGTATCTTGGTGATGCTTCTTGTGATGATGATAGCCAAGCGCATACGTAGCAATGTGACCTTGCTGATTGTGGGTATGATGGTGGGGAATATCGCTGGCGCGTTGGTGAATATGATTCAGAACTTTGCCAATCCTGATTCGCTGAAGCTGTTTATTGTCTGGACGTTAGGCAGTCTTAATGGTGTTGGTTGGAAGGAACTTCCTGCACTAGCCATCGGTGTGCTGCTGGCCTTTATTCTTGTGCTAATCCTCATCAAACCGCTCAACGGTTTGTTGCTTGGCGAAGATTATGCTCGTGGTTTGGGTATCCATGTAGAACGCACTCGTTGGATGATGGTAGTGGCATCATGTTTGTTGGCGGGTAGCGTAACAGCCTTCTGTGGTCCAATAGCTTTTATTGGTGTGGCAGTGCCTCATATCGCACGAGGTGTGTTGGCTACTAGCAACCATCGTCTGACAGTGCCTGCTTCTTTGCTTATCGGTGCTAATATCTTGCTAATATGCGATGTGCTCTGTAATCTCGGCACCTATTCTCTACCTATCTCCACTATGAGTGCTCTCTTTGGTGCACCCATTATATTGTGGATCATCCTGAAGAAAAAATAGCCCCCAATCAGCTTGATTGGGGGAAGAGTTTTACCATTTAGCAACGGTATCGTTGTATATTTGGTCGGCTATTTCTGCAATCATGGTAGTGCATAAATCGTCTTGCACGTCATTGAGCATTTGCGACGAGTCGAATGTCTGGTATGCCGTATAGGTTTTCTCAAAACTCTCTTCGGGTGCCACGTTGTTGGTAAATCGCACTTTCACGGTAATCGTTAATTTGGTTTCTGCGGCATAGCTATCTGCGGATACCGCCATAGGTGTGAGCGCATATCCTGTGATTTCGCCTTCAATCTCCAGATTACCACCTCGTCGTACTTGTTCCAGTCGTGTCTGACGTTGAAAGAGGTCGCGTATTCCGTCTGACAGGTTATTCGATAGTGGGGCATATACCAGGGCTGCCACATTTGGAAAATCAGCAATCGAAATGGTTTTGGTTGTAGAGTAATCAATCGAAGCACCATTAAATTTATATGAGATCACGCAGGCGTTGAGCAATCCCATGCACAGCAATAATACTATTTTTCTCATAACTCGTACTCTTTTATTTTTCTATATAAAGTGCGTTCGCTCAGTCCTAGTTCAGCTGCAGCGGCTTTGCGATTGCCTCCGTTGCGCTCTAATGCTTGTCGAATGGTCTCGCGTTCCAAGTCGCTCAGTTTGAGTTCTTTTGCGGGTGCTACGATGGTCACCTCTTGTGCCATCTCGGGCTCTACCATCTCATCTGTGGGTGCTAATACTTGCCCTTGTTCCCATGCTACGATCTCTTCTCCTATTGGCGTTCGAGGGTCGTTGTTCTTGAGCAGCAGTTCCACTTGCTCTTTCAGCATGTTGATTTCTCGCTTCATTGCTCCCATCATGTTGTACAACATGGTACGCTCCTCCATGGACATCTCTTGTTGTGCGTGTCCCACGACTGCCAAGCCGCGGTGCATCTGATGAGCAGGCAAATAATGTGCTAATATATCGGGTGTAATCTCTCTGCGTTGTTCGATGATGCTGATCTGCTCCGCCACGTTCTTGAGCTGGCGCACATTGCCTTGCCAGTAGTAGGATTTGAGCATGTCGGTTGCCTCATCGGTTAATCGAATAGCAGGCATGCGATATCGCTCTGCGAAATCCACAACGAACTTTCTAAATAGCAGCGGTATATCCTCTTTTCGTTCGCGCAGCGCAGGTACTTTGATTTCCACCGTGTTCAATCGGTAGTAGAGGTCTTCGCGGAAGCGTCCTTCTTCGATGGCTTTGGGTATATTCAGGTTGGTGGCAGCGACCACGCGCACGTTGGTCTTTTGTACGTGCGAGCTACCCATGCGAATAAACTCCCCAGTCTCTAGTACGCGCAACAATCGTGCTTGGGTGGATAGTGGTAATTCGCCCACTTCGTCTAGAAAGAGTGTGCCGCCATCTGCAATCTCGAAGTAACCTTTTCGTTCGCTTTTGGCGTCGGTAAATGCTCCTTTCTCGTGTCCAAAGAGTTCGCTGTCAATGGTGCCTTCGGGTATGGCGCCGCAGTTCACGGCAAAGTATGGTCCATGTTTGCGTGCAGAGTATTGGTGAATGATTTTAGGGAAATGTTCTTTTCCCACGCCACTTTCTCCCGTGATGAGCACACTCAGGTCGGTGAGTGCCACTTGTACTGCTATTTCTATTCCGCGATTGAGTTGTGCATTATTTCCGATAATGCTAAATTGCTGTTTTATTCGCTGTAGGTCTTTTTGTTCCATATTGAATTAAATGTTTCAAAGTATCCAGGTTTGATCGTTTAATGGTGTGTAATCTGCCAAAATGGCAGACAAAGGTACAACAAAAAATGCACATACGCAAAAAAAAATCACGGAAAGTGAACTTTCAACGCGATTTTAGTTGTTTCGACTCTTTTTTTTATGTTATAGTGTGATAGTGTTAAAGTGTTGTGTAGGATAAACCTTATCTTTTCCGCTGTCAATTACATACCATATACGTAGGATATACGTAACATATACGTAAGATATACGTAGGATAACCGAGTTGTTAACCTGAGAATACCCTATCTTCCCCCTGCCTTTTACCTATTTCTTTCCGCTTTCTTTCTCGAAACCACCTCGTTACCACCTCGATACCACTCCATTACCATTCAATGACTATCCAGTACTTTTCCTGTACCTTCCCCTTTTCTACCTCATAATTCAAAATTCTTGATTCAAAATTAGATAAAATTTGCAGGTGTGCAAATAATTTTGTACCTTTGCGCCTTGGAATATAGAAACAGCGCATAGTGCGTGGACATTAGAAACCTTTAGAACTTTAAAAACCATTAAAACAGTTGAGACCATGTCATCAGTAAACAAAGTTATTTTAGTGGGTAACGTAGGCAGTGACCCAGAGATTCGTTTTTTAGAGAGAGGCGTAGCTATCGCTAATTTTAATTTGGCGACCACCGAACGTGGTTATACCATGCAAAATGGCACCCAAGTACCCGATCGTACCGAATGGCACCCCATCGTATTGTGGCGTAACCTAGCCGAATGGGCAGAGAAATACGTGCGCAAAGGTATGAAACTGTATGTGGAAGGCAAATTGCAAACACGTACATGGGAGAAAGATGGGCAAGTGCGTCGCAAAACAGAAATCATAGCGGAGAATATTCAAGTATTATATCGTCCAGCGGATTATCGTAGTCCGAATGCACAAGCAGAAGAGCACACCTCTGAGCCAGTACGTACGGAGCATCACACCATACCTACATTGGAAGTGGAGGATATCTTTTGATAGCCTAGCGAGGGATATGTATGGCGATACATATAGAACATCTGAATAAACACATCGGCAAGCAACACGTGCTGAAAGATATCTGCCTCACTATCAACGATGGTGAGGTGGTGGGTTTGTTGGGCCCCAACGGTGCAGGCAAATCTACCCTTATGAAGATTATGGTAGGTGTTTGGAATGCTACCAATGGAGAGGTGCAAGTGCCTAAATCCATTGGCTTCCTACCCGAACAAAATCCGCTGTACGAAGATATGTATGTACGTGAGTATCTGCGCTTTTTTGTGAGTTTGAGGAGTAAGGAACAAGGAGCCAAGAATAAAGACCAATTAGTAGAGGAGTTGATTGAGCGGGTAGGGTTGCAGCGCGAGGCACACAAGAAGATTGGGCAACTGAGCAAGGGTTATCGCCAGCGTGTCGGTTTGGCGCAAGCTATGATCGGTGATCCTGAGTTGTTGATATTGGATGAACCAACCACAGGTCTTGATCCTAACCAACTGGAAGATATCCGTGCGTTGATTCGTGAGATGGGAGCGCAACGAACCGTCATCCTATCGACCCATATCTTGCAGGAGGTCAAGCAGATGTGTAATCGTGTGATTATTATCGACCATGGCGAAGTGAAAGTGGATAAACCCATTAGCGAGATAGCGGATTTGGAAGCAACTTTCCGCGAGGCTACTGCTGGTTAGTGTTTAGAGAATATGAGTGATTTCGATATAAGAAACCAGATGACGGAGAAGGAGCAAGATAATGCCTTGCGTCCTTTGCGTTTTGATGATTTTGCGGGGCAGTCTAAGATTGTCAGCAACTTGCGTATCTTCGTAGAGGCAGCTCGCATGCGTGGCGAGAGTCTGGATCATGTGCTGCTCTTTGGCCCTCCAGGATTGGGTAAGACCACGCTGAGTAATATTATCGCTAATGAATTGGGGGTAGGTTTCAAGGTGACTTCAGGACCAGTCTTGGACAAGCCAGGTGACTTGGCAGGTTTGCTCACATCGTTGGAGGATAATGATGTGTTGTTTATTGATGAGATTCACCGTCTGTCGCCCATCGTGGAGGAGTATCTCTATTCAGCCATGGAGGATTATCGCATAGATATCATGATAGATAAGGGTCCTTCTGCCCGCACTATTCAGATTGACCTCAATAAGTTTACGCTCATTGGTGCTACTACTCGTAGTGGCTTGCTAACCAGTCCGCTGCGTGCGCGTTTTGGTATCAATTGCCACTTGGAATACTATGATGCGCATATATTGGCGGGCATTGTGGAGCGCAGCGCTCGCCTCTTGGGTATTCATATCGATAGCAAGGCTGCTGCGGAGATTTCTCGTCGCAGTCGTGGTACCCCTCGTATAGCCAATGCGTTGCTTCGTCGCGTGCGCGACTTTGCACAGGTGAAGGGCAACGGAGCAATCGACCTGGAGATAGCACGCTATGCGTTGGAGGCATTGAATATTGATACCTTTGGCTTGGATGAAATTGACAATAAGTTGCTCAGCACCATCATAGATAAGTTCAAAGGTGGTCCTGTAGGCTTGAACACGATTGCTACTGCCATGGGCGAAGATGCGGGTACGATAGAGGACGTATATGAGCCATACCTCATCAAGGAGGGCTTTATCAAGCGCACTCCTCGTGGCCGTGAGGCGACAGAGTTGGCGTACAAGCATCTGGGCAAAACGCCACTTATCAATGGGCAGATTACATTGGAGTTTTGATATGAAGCAATATAAAGCGGTTTTTATTGACTGGGATGATACGATAGGGGATTTCATAGGGGCGGCTAAGCAGGCGCTCCATGAGATGTATGACAAATACCATTTGAGCGACTATTTTGCTTCGCACGAGGAGTTTGTGGCTCTCTACAAACCGCATAACATCGAACTGTGGGATAAATACGGCAAAGACCTTGTGACCAAAGAATATTTGAGTTTCGATCGCTTTTTCTATCCGCTGATGCATGGGAGTAAGGTGAAAGATGAAAAGGGAAAGGTGAAAGGTGAAAACTTGTGCGTATTAGCAGAGCAGTTGAGCGAGGATTTCTTGAACATGACCACAGCACATTTCTCTTTGCTGGAAGGGGCGGAGGAGTTGGTGCGTTATTTGGCGAAGAAATACCCGCTGACGGTAGTGACCAATGGTTTTGTGGAAGTGCAATACGAGAAGTTTGACAAGAGTGGACTGCGTGACTGCTTTGCGCATATCGTGTTGAGCGAGGAAGTGGGTTGCCAGAAACCCAATCCGCGTATTTTTGAGGAGGCGTTGCGCATGAATGGCTTGCAAGCCGAAGATGTAGTGATGATAGGCGACTCGTGGAGCTCGGATATCCAAGGTGCGATCAATGCAGGCATTGACCAGATATGGATTAAAAAGAGCAAAGAGCAAGGAATCAAGAACCAAGACACAATAGTCCAAACGGCTACATATATCGTCCACAACCTGTCAGAAGTGATGGGGATATTGTAGGAGTGTAGGGTATAGATTACTCAATAATAATCTCAGGAACTTCTTCTTCGCTGGCTGCCATAGCCGATTGTTGGCGTGCATGCAGTTCGTTCTGTTCGCGAGCAACACACATGATGATGCCAAAATAGATACTGGTGATGAGCGCACTGGTACCTCCACGACTGATCATAGGTAGCGG
The DNA here is from genome assembly GCA_045132415.1 of Paludibacteraceae bacterium. Lineage (GTDB taxonomy): Bacteria > Bacteroidota > Bacteroidia > Bacteroidales > Paludibacteraceae > Colicola. The sequence goes on from JBGUSG010000003.1 coordinate 217,068, forward strand.
TTGCCCTGTGACAGGACCAATACCGACTGACACCATCATGCTGACCAAGGCTTGGCAAGTGAGCATCAGTGCCAATCCCATGACCATGAGCATGGCGGAATAATCGGCATACTTGCTGCTGCTAAGGCATGAGCGGAAGAGAATAGCCAGATAAAGCAGCATCAAGAATAGTGCTCCGATGATGCCTGATTCTTCGACAATAATCGCAAAAATATAGTCGGCAAACGCTTGTGGCAAGAAGTCGCGTTCTTGGCTGTTGCCAGGCAAGACACCCAATGGCGAGGCACCACCACGTGCGATAGCAACCTTGGCAATGGAGCGTTGGTAGTTATCATCGGTCAATTTGAATTCTTGGTCAGGCGTCTTCCATTCGGCAATCATATCGTCAATACGTCCAACCCAAGTGGTAGCACGTTTCATCACACCTTCTACTTGACGACCGGGTTTGATATAGACATTCTCGATGAAGAAATAGCCTGCGATAAGCATGAATACTGCAATCAGCAGCGTTGTGCCCCAATATTTGATATGTACGCGTGCAAGGAAGAAAAGCAGGAAGACTATTCCACCCAATAAGATGGCAGTAGAGAGGTTGCCCACCATAATCAAACCGCATACGACAACGGTGATAGCCAAGACAATGATGAAGTATCGCTTCTGGTCCTGCTCGGTGCGGATACGGCTGAGCAAGTCGCTAACTACCAGAATAAGAGTCAGTTTGGCGAGTTCGGAAGGCTGGAAAGTGATGCCGAAAATACGCAGCCACCGTTTGGCTCCATTGATCTCTACACCCATACTAGTGAAAGTTAATAGCAGGAAAACGATGGAAACGGCTAAGCCTAGATAACTGGCTATTCGGATGAATTTGCTTGGGACGAATTGCAAACCAAAAGCAAGTACCACACCAGCTGAGATAAAGATCATTTGCTCCATGATAGGACCAAGTGGGGAACTGTTTTTTTCAAATGCAAGCGTGCTACTCGCTGAAAACAATGCGAGTATGGCTACAATGATGAGTATGCCAAAGAGCACCCAATACACCTTGTCGATGTAGTTGCGCTGCTGAGCGAGGCGGGATTTGAAGTCAGATAGATTCATATGTGCAGTTTAGTGTTTAGAGAGTACGTACCGCTTGCATAAACTGTTCACCACGATCTTCGTAATTCTTGAAGAGGTCAAAGCTTGCGCAGCAAGGCGAAAGCAGCACCGTATCTCCTTCGTTAGCAGACTGATAAGCTGCCTGCACTGCATCTTGCAAGTTGTCGGTGGAGATATACTTCATGCCCATTGCACCGAAATGCTGAATCAGTTTGCTATTGTCCTTACCCATGAAGATGAGTGTGTGGCACTTCTCCTGTACCAAAGCATCTATCTCGCTATAGTCATTGCCTTTGTCCGTACCGCCGAGAATGAGTAGGGTGGGAGTGGTCATGCTCTCCAAGGCGTACCAGCAGGAATTGACATTGGTGGCTTTGGAGTCGTTGATGTAGCGCACACCACGGATGGTCGCCACATATTGCAGGCGATGGTCCACACCCGCAAACTGCTGCAAACTCTCGCGAATCACATCGTTGTGGATATTCAAGATCTGAGCTGCCAAACCTGCCGCCATGGAGTTGAGTTGATTGTGCTTGCCTTTGAGACTGAGTTCATCCAATGGCACGCGCAGTGGTGCTACATCCGGTTTGCTCGCCACCACCAAGTGGCTGCCATCGGTGTATGCCACATTCTGCTCGTTGCTGCCAAAAGGGTAGAGGGTAGCCTGTGGCTGTATGCGTGCAATCTCGCGGTTGAGTACTGGATCCTCGCTCCAATAGATGAACGCATCTTTGCTGGTTTGGTTGCGCGTGATGCGGAACTTAGCATCAACATAGTTTTGGAACTGATGGTCGTAGCGATCCAGGTGATCGGGCGTGATATTCAGCAAAATAGCAATATCTGCCTTGAAATCGTAGCAGTTGTCCAATTGGAACGACGAGAGCTCTATCACGTAGTAGGCATGATCTTCTTGTGCCACTTGCAATGCTAGTGAGTTACCAATATTGCCCGCTAATCCGACGTCCAATCCCGCACGGCGGAGCATATCAAAAATCAGTGAGGTGGTTGTGGTTTTACCATTCGAACCCGTGATACAAATCATCTTGGCACGGGTAAAACGCGCGGCGAACTCAATCTCCGAAAGGATAGGTGTACCCTGCTCAATGAGTTGTTTCACGAGAGGCGCAGTTAATGGAATGCCAGGCGATTTAATCACTTCGTCTGCATTGAGGATGAGCTCAGGCGTATGTTTGCCCGACTCCCAAGCAATCTGGTGCTGATCAAGTAGGGCTTGATACACGGGAGAAATAGTTCCCATATCGCTCACAAAGACGTCCATACCTTTGCTTTTGGCCAGTATGGCAGCCCCTGTACCCGACTCGCCTGCACCTAAAACAACAATTCTTTTCATAGTTAACGTATTTTTAATGTTAGGATAGCCAATGCCGCTAAGATAAGGGTTACGATGCAGAATCGGAGTACAATCTTACTCTCGTGTTGCAACGGACCTTTGCCTTGGAAGAGTACCTTGCAAGTAGGGTCGTTGCGGAGTACTTGCTCCATCGAGGTGCGGTAGTGGTCATGCAACGGAGTACGTTTCCATACGCGCATGCGCATCCCTTTTTTCTTAGCGAACTTATATACTTGTGTCTGCAAAATCACACTCACGCTCTCCATCAAGAAGATACCGCACAAGATAGGCAACAGCAACTCCTTGTGGATAATCACAGCGCACACGCCAATGATACCTCCGATAGTCAGACTACCCGTATCGCCCATAAAAACTTGCGCTGGGAAACCGTTCCACCATAGGAAACCAATCAGCGCACCTACAAATGATGCCATAAACACTACAAGTTCTTCACTACCAGGGATATACATCACATCAAAGTAGTCTGAAAAGACGACGTTACCACTGATATATGCCAGCACAATCAATGCCACACCGATTATTGCCGAATTGCCCGCACACATACCATCCATACCGTCGTTGAGATTAGCACCATTGCTCACTGCTGCCACTACTAGAATGGTAAGAATCACAAAGAATATCCACCCTGCTTTGTATTTGTTGGTCTCTCCTAAAAAAGAGAACATATCCGCGTAATTGAAATTGTGCTCCTTCACAAAAGGAATAGTTGTACGAGTGGACTTTACTTCAGGTGTCTTCTCAAATACTGTGATATTATTCTCAATATGCGATGTAACTCGCTCATGCATAGTAGCTTCCGGGCTATATCGAAGAGTCAAACCTACAATCAAACCCAACGTGATTTGTCCCGCAATCTTGATCCAACCATTCAATCCTTCCTTATTTCCGCGGAAAGTCTTGATATAGTCATCTGCGAAGCCTAACGTACCCAAGATTAAGGTAGTGATAAGCATCAGAATCAGATATACGTTGCTCAATTTGCCCATCAAGAGCGTAGGAATCAGCATTGCAGCAATAATCACCACGCCACCCATCGTAGGCACACCCTTCTTTGCCACGTTAAAGGGGTCAATCTTCTCGTCGCGTTGTGTCTCTGAGATGTTTTTGCGGCGCAGCAGTTGGATAAACCAATTACCTACCCAAATACTGATACACAAGCCCATCACGCCTGCTACGATGGCGCGGAACGAGATATAGGTCATCAATCGTGCACCAGGCACATCACCTAAGAAATTAAACAATTCGTATAACATAATTCTTGCCTTTAAACTCTAAACTGTAGCCGCTTTGCGGCGTTCTCTAAACTATAAACAGCATTTCACCACTTCGTGGTCATCAAAGTGATGCTTCACACCCTTAATTATCTGATAATCTTCATGTCCTTTTCCTGCTACGAGTATCACATCGCCTTGACGCGCTAAGGTACAAGCCGTCTTGATAGCCGACTCACGGTCCTCAATGATTAGCGTATGGCGCAACTCCTCGTTGGTTAATCCTGCTGCCATGTCTTTCAGAATATCAGCAGGCTCCTCGTCGCGAGGATTATCTGAAGTCAAAATCAACTGCGTGCTCAGTTGATACGCACTTTTAGCCATGATCGGACGTTTGCCCTTATCGCGATTGCCACCGCAACCTACTACGGTAATCACCTGCGCAGATTCGGTACGTTTACCCGCATTGGCTGCCACAATCTCGTTGATGGTTTTCAGCACATTCTCCACCGCATCAGGGGTATGCGCATAATCAATCACCGCAGTCCAACCCTTAGGTGAATGGATTGTCTCGAACCTTCCATTCACAGGCTGCAAGCCACTCAAGATACGCAATACCTCCATTGCATCTTCGCCCAATGCTACTGCTGCGCCGTAAATCAAGAGCAGATTGCTCACGTTAAAGCGACCCACCAATGGCACAAACACTTCGGTGTTCACCGCGCCCAATGTACTTTGCACACGCAGCAGCATGCCGTCAAAACCTTCTTCAAGGATTTTTCCACGGAAATCCGCCATACTATGAGTAGAATAAGTCAGCACACGCGCACGACAGTTTTGGGTCATCACTAGACCATTGCGGTCGTCTATATTCGTTATCGCAAACGCATTTTTGTCCAAACGGTCAAAAAGCAGCTTCTTCGTATCGCGGTAATTATCAAATGTCTTGTGGTAGTCCAAGTGGTCGCGTGTCAAATTGGAGAACAATGCTCCCACATACTCCAAACCTGCAATACGTTCTTGCGCGATGGCGTGGCTACTGACTTCCATAAACGCGTGTGTACAACCCGCAGCCACCATTTTAGCAAGCAAAGCATTCAATTCCAATGCATTAGGTGTTGTATGGGTAGCAGCCACTGCCTCATCATTCACATAGTTTACCACCGTAGAGAGTAAGCCTGCCTTGTAACCCAATGCCTTGAAGAGTTTATAAAGCAAGGTCGCAGTAGTGGTCTTGCCGTTCGTACCCGTCACACCTACCAGCTTCAGGTGCTTACTTGGTTCGCCATGCCAATAGTGTGCAATCTTGCCTAGAGCCTCGTCGCTATTTTTCACCAGAATGTAGCATACTCCATCCTCTTTGATATATTCCTCTTTCTCCAGCACCACAGCCACCGCACCTTTCGCCACACATTGCTCAATATAAGCATGACCATCTGCAGCAGTGCCCACTTGTGCAACAAACAAGCACCCTTCTCCTACACGACGGGAATCAAACTGAATATCAGCTACTTCTACATTGGTGTCGCCCACTATGCGCAACACTTCAATATCAACCAACAAATCCTGTATTCTCATATCTCTAAACACTAAACGCTAAACACTATTCCTTCACCACCATGACCAGTTCCCCATTCTTAATCACATATTCTCCCGCATACGCCATAGTCTTCTCCGCAATATGTCTCACCACGCTACCGCAGTCCATACCTGCGTCATATGGCCATTGAGGACCATGAATCACACAAATACAGGTGTATTGTGGGTTCTCCTCAGGGAAATATCCTACAAACGACATACGGTGACGGCGATTGCTATAACCTTTTTCCAAAATTTGTGCCGTACCCGTCTTACCTGCTATTGCCACCAAATCACTCTGTGCCTTACGTGTACCCCAAGGGTTGACAGATGCAGTTCCTAGTGTATCATTCCATACCACATCATGCAAGCATTCACGTATGCTTTCCAGCGTAGCATCACTACACATGCTACTCCTGATCACACTACTCTCAAACTCCTCGATTACTTTTCCATTTTTGCGTATCTCTTTGACTATTAGAGGAGTGATCATCTTTCCGTCATTTGCAATACCATTGTAGAACGTCAGCATTTGCAGCGGGCTCAACTCCACCGAATAGCCATAAGCCATCTTCGAGATAGTCACCGTATCATTGGGCACATTGATCAATGCTTGCTTTGCACCAGGGATGGTGTAGTCCACGCTATCGCATAAGCCCATGTTTTTCAGTTTTTTAACAAACTTCTTTGCACTACCACCATAGCCCTCTGTCACTATTTTGGCCAAAGCGATATTACTACTTACAGCCATCGCTTGACGAATATTATAGATTGTATCCGCAGGGTGCGCATCGGTGTGTTTTGAGCCATGATATGACCACCCATTTCTATAAACACGGATGGTATCATCCATCTCTACCTTGCCATCATCCAACGCTGCCATCATCGAAATGGTCTTAAAAGTCGAACCAGGCTCCATACGTATAACCGCGTGATTGGCTACTTCATAATACTGCTCATCATCACCACGATCTAGATTACTCATCGCCTTAACCTCACCTGTATGCACATCCATCAAAATCACGCAACCCCAATCCGCTCGGGTATGTTCCAAACGTTTACGGAGTGCTGTTTCGCAAATATCCATCAGATTGGCATCAAACGTGGTGTAGATATCACAGCCATTCTTTGCTTCGCGAATAGGCACATTCTGCCAACCACCAGCAATCTTCTGCCGCACGCTCATACCATCTTCGCCTCGCAAATAGGAGTCAAATCGCATTTCCAAACCCGATTTAGCCTCTCCGCTTGCTGCATATATATTGCCTATAGCTCTGCTTCCCAGACTATTAAAGGGTTTTACGCGTAAGTTCAAATCTTCCGCATAGAATCCGCTCTTATATACACCACGACGAATCAATGGTAATTGCTTTATTTCTTTTAACTGGGTATAAGATATGCGTTCATTACTCAAACGAACATAACGCCCTCTTCCCTTGTTGCTACGATAGGCATCGACTATGCGTTTGCGATATTCATCTTTCGTTTGATCGCCAACTATCCTGCTCAATCCTTCGGCAATACTATCCACATGCGACCAAAATAATTCACCTTGCTCCATATGCAATGCCTCTACACGTGTATCCATATGAATGCTATATTGAGGCACACTGCTTGCTAATAATCGCCCATCGCAATCGAATATATTGCCGCGTATTGCTCTGATAGTCTTATAATTAGACTCGCGCTTGTCCACCAAACTCTCCCAACGATCGCGCTGTACAGTCTGAATGGTGATGATACGAATAAATACCACAACAAACAACAATGCAATCACCACAAATACGATGGCAAAGCGCAAAATAGTATTTTTTAGATTCTCACTCATTGTATTCTAGTTGCTGGTTTGTTGGTTTCTTTAATCGCACTGCCTTTCTCTTTGAGCATACGTGCTACGGATGATTGACGACTTTTGTTCATCAATTCTGTGTTCAATGTCAGTTGCGTTAGTTGCACATCTTGCAATTCCTTTTGCAAGTCGCTCAATATGCGCTGCTGGCGTTGAGATTGATAGCCACTATAAATGTACAGAAATATCAATCCGCTAATCAGCAGAATAACTTTATATTGTTGTTTGAACCAACCATGGCTCAGTACATCGCCACTTAGTATGTCTTTGATCGAAAACTTACTCATAACTTTTCTGCTACTCTCAGTTTCGCACTTCTCGCTCTAGGATTTCTTTCTACTTCCTCCGCACTCGCTGTCAAACCTTTCTCTATCACTTTAAACGGGCTCAATATATTGCCGTAAAAATCCTTTTCTATCTTTCCTTCCAGGTTGCCCGAACGTAAGAAATTCTTCACCATTCTATCTTCTAACGAATGATAGGTTAAGATTGCTATCCTACCTCCTGGCTTCAGCAAATCCTTGGCTGCCAACAACATTTCACGCAAAGCCCCCATCTCGTCATTCACCTCAATACGCAGTGCCTGAAACAATTTTGCCAACTCTTTCTTCGCCCCAGCAGGAATGTCTAACTCCTGCCCATCTCTTCCCCCTTGAAGGGGGACCGAGGGGGTCTTCCCGATTACCACCGCTACTAGTTCCTCCGTTCTTTCTATTGCCTTCTGACCTCGTGCCTTCACAATCTTCTTCGCTATTTGACGCGAATTATTCATCTCACCATATATATATAATACGCGCGCGAGGTCTTCTTCGCTATAACTATTCAAAATATCAGCTGCAGTCTTACCGCCCGTTTGATTCATTCGCATATCCAACGGTGCCGAGAATCGAAAACTAAATCCTCGCTCTGGACAATCAAAGTGATGAAACGATACACCCAAATCACCCAACAAACCATCTATTTGTTCCACTCCATAATAATCCATGAAGTTGCGCAAATAACGGAAGTTGCTGTGCACAAACTGCCAGTTGTCTTGGTGCATTGCATTTTGCAAAGTGTCTAAATCTTGATCGAAAGAATACAATTTGCCTTGTTCGCTAAGTTGTTGCAAAATTGCCCGCGAATGTCCACCGCCACCGAAGGTAACATCCACATACAACCCATCGGGTTGAATATTCAACCCTTGGATTGTCTCTCTCAGCATTGCGGGAATGTGATAAATCTCATTCATAGTTAGTTAGGTTTAATTTATAGTTTAGGCTGGGATTTCATGCGTATGCGTATGCGCTCTGCCAAGTCTTTTTGCGGCATTTGTTTCTCGTTAAACATAGTCGGATTCCATATTGCAAAACGGTCCAACATACCTACAAATAGTATATCTTGTTGAGCACCAATCATTTCCAGGTTTCTCTTTTGCAGCAGTACACGTCCTTGACTATCCATGTCCAACATCTCTGCCTCCGACATAAACTGCATCAATATCATCTGATCTTCCGGATCCCACTCATCCAATGCATTACGCAATTGGCTTACTTTCGCATGCCATACGTGCTCAGGATAGAAGATAACACACTCATTATCTGTATCTCGTCGCATTACAATATGCGTCGAACCCATCTCTGCAAGTATTTTGCGATAACTTGCAGGAATAAACACGCGACCTTTGCCATCCAAACGTGCTTCGATATTTCCAATAAATGTGTTCATAATTTTCAATTTTATTTTCTAACAGCCGAAGGCGGTCTAACAACGTAGTGGTCCGACTTCCGACAGCCTTCAGGCGCTCTTTTTTCAAATTCCGCTGCAAAGTTACAAAAAATATTTCATATTCCCCACATTTCCCCACAAAAAAAAATATCAAATACTTTTTAGAGATGTTTTCAAAAATTTTATCAACAATTTAATCCGCTGATATTTAGAGCGATATGGACTTTATTGGTTTTGTGGTGGAAAGTGGGGCAAAAGTGTCTATGTAAAAACTAATCTTCTTATAATTTGTTTACCTGCATTTTTTTTTGTACCTTTGTCGTCGAATTCAAAATCGTAAATTTATAAATTATAACGTTATATGAAATGTCTTATTATTGGCTCTGGTCCTGCGGGTTATACTGCGGCCATCTATGCTTCACGCGCAAACCTTCAGCCTGTACTCGTTGAGGGTATGCAAGTGGGTGGGCAATTAATGATCACTACTGAGGTGGAGAATTTCCCTGGCTACCCAGACGGCGTAGAGCCTTATCAAATGATGGATGACATGCGTCGTCAAGCCGAGCGTTTCGGCACCGAGTTTGTGTCTGGTATGGTTACTAAGGTCGATTTTTCTTGTTCGCCTAAGAAAGTGTGGGTAGAAGATGATCAACTCTATGAGGCTGATACTGTGATTATTGCTACAGGTGCTAGTGCCAAGTTCCTCGGCATCCAATCGGAGGAAGATTACAAGGGACGCGGTGTATCTGCTTGCGCTACGTGCGACGGTTTCTTCTACCGCAAAAAGACTGTGGCTGTAGTAGGTGGTGGCGATACCGCTTGCGAAGAGGCAAACTATTTGGCAGGTCTCTGCGAGAAAGTATATATGATCGTGCGCAAACCGTACCTTCGTGCTTCAGATATCATGCAAAAACGTGTTTTCGATAATCCTAAGATTGAAATTCTCTTCGAACACAATACCTTGAATCTCACGGGTGAGACTAAGGTAGAAGGTGCAGATCTTGTGTATAAGAAAGGGACTCCAGAAGAGGAGATTCGTCATATTGCTATTGATGGATTCTTCTTGGCGATTGGTCATAAGCCAAACACCGACCTCTTTGCCGAATATCTTGACCGCGATGCTGAAGGATATATCAAAGTAGAAGGTCACAGTCCATGCACCAACGTAGCGGGCGTTTTTGCAGCGGGCGACTGTGCCGATCCACACTACCGTCAAGCCATTGTAGCAGCTGCTAGTGGTTGCAAAGCGGCTATGGAAGCTGAGAAATACCTTGCCACCTTGGCATAATGCCGAAAAGGAAAATGATACTAAACAAAAAAGACTTCGGATTTCCGAAGTCTTTTTTGTGGTGCCACCAGGAATCGAACCGGGGACACAAGGATTTTCAGTCCTTTGCTCTACCAACTGAGCTATGGCACCCCTCTTTCTTGACGAAAGCGGGTGCAAAGGTACTGCTTTTTTTTGAACTGACCAAATATTTTGACGATTTTTTTATAAAAATATAGATTTATTGCCTAAAAAGTGTGAAAATATCAGAAAAAAATACTAATTTTGCACCCTATAAGCAATAAATCACGTGAATTTGTAATGTCAATCCGCTATCAATTACGTACCATATACGTAGGATATACGTAAGATATACGTACCATATACGTAGGATACAGCAGTATTAAAGCAATGAAACTAAAGGTTATAGCATATGCTCGCAATGGTTTCTCGCAGAAATTTGGTATTCCACGCCAAAGCAGAGAAGATTCGTGTATAGAGACACATATAATATTCGCGCCCGCGTATCGCGTGCGCGAGGCATTGCGTGGGATAGAAGATTATTCGCATTTATGGTTGCTTTGGGGGTTTCATGAAACGATAAGGCAAAAAGGAAATGAAGCACAATGTGAGGAATTGGATTGGAGTCCAACGGTGCGTCCGCCGCGATTAGGTGGAAATAAGCGTATGGGAGTGTTTGCAACGCGCTCGCCTTTCCGCCCAAATCCCATAGGATTGACCAGCGTGAAACTGCTTCGTGTTGAGGAAACAGCGAACGAAGGTTTGGCATTAGTTGTTTCGGGGGCGGACTTGTTGGATGGTACACCGATTTATGATATCAAGCCTTACTTGGCATTTTCAGATTGCCGTCCTGAAGCAAAAAGTGGCTTTGCGGAAGCTACGAAGGATTATTGCTTGGCTGTGCAGATTGATGAAGATATGTTAAAACATGCAATTGAGCAATCTTGTCCATGGAATGCTTTGCGAGAAATCCTAACTCAAGACCCTCGTCCGGCTTATCAGACTGATTCAGAGCGAGTTTATCACCTCGATTACGCAGGTTGGGGAGTCGATTTTCGAGTTGATTCTGCAACCGTTTGCGTAAAAAACTTATTTAAAAAATAAGGTGTTTTTCAAATTGACTTGTGTATGTCAAAAAAATAATGTACCTTTGCAGGTTGTTATGGAATAAGAATAATAAATATAAACAATAAATTTAATAGTATGAAAAAGTTTTTCGCTTTCTTTTTAGTGTTTGCATGTGCGATTTTTGCAAATGCAAAAGTGATTTATTTAGTTCCTAATGCATGGACTTCGGATGGTGCTGCATTGTTCGTGCACTCATGGGGAGGAGGATCTGATATCGCGGGTAAAATGACGCAAGTATCAGATAATCTGTACCAATATGAAATAGGTAGCAATACCAATTGTTTGTTTGTAAGACAGTCTCCTTCTTTGGGTAATCAAATCAATTGGGATCAAAAGTGGAATCAAACAGCAGATTTGGCTATTCCTGCTGACAAAAACTGCTATACAATTACTGGCTGGGGAACAAACGATGGATCTTGGAGCGTATATACTTCGGGGAGTACGGATCCTAATCCAAATCCTAACCCTAATCCTAATCCAGATGGAAAATTGGTATATAGTGTAACTGTTCCTGCTGGTACGAATGCTTGTTATATTGCGGGTGAAATGAATACTTGGTCGCATACGGAGATGAATAAAGTGGATGATACACATTATACTTTGGAAATCGTAGGTGCGACACAATCAATGAAGTACAAATATTGTTCTGGTCCAGCTTGGGATTATGTGGAAAAATCTGCAACAGGTGAGGAATTGCAAGATCGTACATATTCGGCTAATGATGTGGTAGCTTCTTGGGCAGCGGTATATGATCCTAATGGAACTACTCCTACTCCAAATCCCGATGCAACATACTATGTAACAGGTGCTGCAGAGCTCGTGGGCATTGACAATGCGTGGAGTGCAACTGCTATTGAAATGACAAAAAATGCGGATAATAATTTTACCCATACTTTTAGCGATTTGGCAGAAGGTGTGGTATATCGCATGAAGATTACCAATGGTACTTGGGATAAAAACTGGGGCTTCAATGCAGTTGCCAATGCTCCTGTTGGTGTAATGGGTGATTCCGATGGTAATGTGGTATTTAAGTTGGCGACAAAGGGTAATGTAGATGTAACTTTTAATGGTACGAATATTACATTAACAGGTGATTTTACAGACGAGAAACCAATTAATGCTAACTCCGTTCCTTCGGAGTGTGAGGACGTAATGTTGCAAGCATTCTATTATGACTCATACCGAGATGGTGCTCCTGGTGATGTCCTTATCAACGGAAAGCAATTAGGAAATACCAAATGGGATGTGCTGCTCAGTCAATCTGGTGAGATAGGTACTTACTTTGACCTTGTATGGTTGCCACCATCAGGTAAATCAGAGGGCGGAACGGGCTATCACCAAACTGTATATAGCAACCAAAATTCCGATTGGGGAAAACAAAAAGATTTGCTAGAATTTATCAACCGCATGCATGCAGCCAATACCAAGGTGGTTGCAGATATCGTTATCAACCATGCTGGCGGTAAGTCATGGTGCGAATTCTTCCCACAAAACTTTGGTGAGTATGGTACTTTTGAACCAGATGCTTCTTGGATTGCTCAATCCGATGAAGTTAACTTTAATGCTGAAGCTGGGGACTGCAAAGGCCAAGCTACTGGCCCTGAAGATGGTGGTTATAATGGACAAGATAACTACCCTTCTGCTCGCGACTGGGCACATGCAAAGCCAGAAGTGCAAGAGATGATGAAAGCGTATCTCAAATGGATGAAGAATGTGATTGGCTTTGATGGTTGGCGCTATGACTATGCACAAGGCTTCAAAGGCAAATACATTGACATGTATAATAGCGCTTCAGAGAACTATTTCTCTGTAGTGGAGTTCTGGAATGGTGATATGAACAACATCAAGAGTTACCTCAATGATGTTAATTGGAATACTTTAGCATTTGACTTTAGTACCAAATATTCCGCTATTCAAGGTATTGCTGATGGACAATATGAACGTTGTAAGGGTTCTGGACTTTTAGGTGCAGGCTTGAGCAAGTATGCTGTGACATTCGTGGATAGCCACGATACTTATTTTGGTTGCCAAGCAGGTCGTGACAACAATGACGAGATTGGCGGTTGTGGCAAATCTATGGAAGACTACAACAAAGACCGCGTGCTCGGTGCCAATGCCTTTATTCTTTCTATGCCTGGTGTACCATGTGTGTTCTATCCTCATTGGGCAAAATACAAAGATGCTATCGGCAAGATGGTTCTGGCACGTAAGGCTGCGGGTGTGCACTCTGAATCCCAAGTGAGCGATGAGGCAGGTAATGGATATTACAAATCTACCATTACTGGTAAACATGGTTCTATCCGTCTCTTGCTTGGCCCTAATAGTGGCTACAACACTACTCCACAAGGTTATACATTGGCATACAAGGGTGGCAATTTTGCCATGTATTACACCACTACCCAAACCGAGGTGCCTATCTTGAGCATTACTCCTTCTGCTACTTACAAGACAGCTACCTATAAGGTAGAAATGACTGCTGTTGCCCTAAGTGGAACCCCTACTATTTATTACACCACAGATGGTTCTGACCCTAAGATTTCAGAAACCCAAATGACCTATACTGGTGCGTTTACTATTGAGGGAACAACGACAGTGAAAGCATATGCCACGCTGAATGGTGCTGACTCTGAAGTACAAGAGGTTACTTACACCTACCAAGAGCCACAACAAACACCTCTAACCGTTAAGTTCCTTCCTCCTACCACATGGGAGATCGTTTATCTCTACGCTTGGGGTGGTGCTAACCTAGGTGCTTGGCCAGGTATGGAGTGGAAGACTAAAGATAGCGAAGGATGGTTATATCAAGTGTTCCCTAGTGATGTGCGTGAGACTAGTATCATCTTTAATAATGGTGAGGGAGAGCAATCTAACGATATTATCCTTGACCAAGATGCATGCTATGAGTGGGATGGCACACAGGAAAAACTCAGTGAAAACTGTTCGCTCTCTAATATTCCATTCCAATTGATTGTCAATCCAGAGGGTAAAGTATTCAAGACTGAAACGCTTAGCGTTACTATGTCAACCATAGGTGGAGGAGATGATGCTACGATTTACTACACTCTTGATGGATCTAATCCAAAAGAAGCTGCTAAGCCTTTTACTTATACCGAAGCTATAACCATTAATTCAACGACTACCCTGAAGGCTTATGCTGAAAGTGGAGATCAAGAGACAGAGGTGCAAACGCACACTTACACCTACGAGACTCCTCAAGCAACTCCTATCATAGTATCATTCCAAAAACCAGCTACTTGGTCAAAGGTAAACCTCTATGCGTGGGATATGAATGGAAGCACACTTAACGGCTCTTGGCCTGGTTCAGAGATGCAGAATGTGAATGCTGCTGGTTTGTATTACCATCAGTTCGATGAAATGGTTAAAGAGGTTAACTTCATCTTTAATGATGGTGCAACACAATCTGCAGACTTGTGGACAGATGAAGATGTATGCTATGGTTGGGAAAACAAAGCAGCAGTTCTAATCGACTGTCCAGCAACGGATGTGGAGAATGTACAAGTTGAGACTATACCTGCATTGGATATTACCCAACCAATGTACAATATGCTTGGCCAACAAGTAGGCGCTGAATATCAAGGTGTTGTGATTCAAAACGGACATAAATATATCAAATAATCAATTACTATTATTAACTTTTAAAATTAATTTATTATGAAGAAAATTTTTACTTTCTTTGCAGCATTGGCATGCGCGATGTCAATGAGTGCGTTGAAGTACAATGTAACTGTTCCAGAAGGAACAAAGGTTTGCTACATCGCTGGCGAAATGAATGGTTGGGGGCATACTGAGATGACCAAAGTGGATGACACTCATTTTACTCTCGAATTGGCATCTGCTACCCCAGCAATGAAGTACAAATATTGCGCTGGTCCAAGTTGGACATATGTTGAAAAGACAGCTGATAATCAAGATGTGGCTGATCGTGAGTATAAAGCAAATGATGTAGTTGAAAAATGGGCGGCTGTATATACTCCTGCTACTGGAGGACCAAAGGATATTACCGTAAAAGCTAAAGTACCAGCAGAGTGGACTGAACCTATTACTGCTTGGGTGTGGGAAACTGGTCAAAGTGGAACAGAAATCGTACCAGAAAAGGATGGAGAATGGTATGTATATTCTCGCCATTGTGTAGAACTTAACATTATCTTCAAGAATGGTAAAGGTTGGAATGGTGATAAAAACCAAACAGTAGATATTACCACTTCTGAAAGTATCTGTATTGAGATTACTGCAGGTGACGGAAAAGCCACTTACACTGCAGTTGATTGCCCAGTAGAAACTGCAGTAGAGGACGTGAAGACAGTAGAGAATAAAGTGAAATTTATTCACAATGGTCAAATCGTTGTTCGCCATAATGGTAAACTCTACAACGTAATGGGTCAAGAAGTAAAAGAGTAATTTAATATACTCTAAAAAAAAATAAGCATCTCGATTGAGATGCTTATTTTTTTGTATAGTGATATACGGCTTATTTCAGTTTCTTGAATGTTTCACGCATGTTGCATGCTTTAGACAAGATTGCGTGTAAGTCGTTGATATTTACGCGCTCTTGAGCCATGGTATCGCGGTGGCGGATAGTCACGCAGTTGTCGTTCAAGGTGTCGTGGTCCACAGTAATACAGAATGGCGTACCAATAGCATCTTGACGACGGTAGCGTTTGCCAATAGAATCCTTCTCGTCGTAGTTGGTGTGGAAGTCATATTTGAGCATATCCATAATCTCACGCGCTTTCTCTGGCAGACCATCTTTCTTTACGAGTGGCATGACACAAGCTTTAACAGGAGCGAGAACAGCAGGGAGGTTCAAAACTACGCGAGTGTCGCCGCCTTCGAGCACCTCCTCTTTGTATGCTCCGCACATCACAGAGAGGAACATACGATCTACGCCGATGGATGTTTCGATAACATATGGAGTGTAGCTCTTGTTGAGCTCTGGGTCGAAGTACTCAATCTTCTTACCACTATATTGTGCGTGTTGGCTAAGGTCGAAATCAGTACGGCTGTGGATACCCTCTACCTCCTTGAAGCCGAATGGCATTTGGAACTCGATGTCAGTAGCCGCGTTGGCATAGTGAGCGAGTTTGTCGTGATCGTGGTAGCGATAGTTCTCGTCACCCATACCAAGAGCTTTGTGCCATTTGAGGCGGAACTCCTTCCAGTACTCAAACCACTTCATTTCCTCGCCAGGACGAACGAAGAACTGCATTTCCATTTGCTCGAACTCACGCATACGGAATACGAATTGACGTGCTACAATCTCGTTGCGGAAAGCTTTACCAATTTGTGCAATACCGAAAGGAATCTTCATGCGGCCAGTCTTTTGTACGTTGAGGTAGTTCACGAAGATACCTTGTGCTGTCTCTGGACGGAGGTAAATCTTCATTGCACCATCGGCGGTAGACCCCATCTCGGTGGAGAACATGAGGTTGAACTGACGCACATCGGT
This sequence comes from Paludibacteraceae bacterium, assembly GCA_045132415.1. Lineage (GTDB taxonomy): Bacteria > Bacteroidota > Bacteroidia > Bacteroidales > Paludibacteraceae > Colicola. The sequence goes on from JBGUSG010000003.1 coordinate 233,766, forward strand.
CCAGTTGCGTGTACCAGAGATAGGGCATACGATTTCCTCATCAAGGATGATTTGCTTTAGTTCTTCTAAGTTGCTGTCATTCAGCGCAGTAGCAAAACGCTCGTGGAGAGCGTTGCGTTTCTCTACGTTGGCTTTTACACGCTCGTTAGTTTGCTTGAACATCTCCTCGTCGAAACTCTCTCCGAAGCGTTTGCGTGCTTTGGCTACTTCTTTTTCGATTTTCTCGTCGTACTTAGCGAGTTGATCCTCGATGAGCACGTCCGCGCGGTAGCGTTTTTTGCTATCTTTGTTATCGATGAGTGGATCATTGAATGCGTCCACGTGACCTGATGCCTTCCATGTGGTTGGGTGCATGAAGATGCTGGCATCGATACCGACGATATTCTCGTGGAGCATAGTCATAGCATCCCACCAATATTTCTTGATGTTGTTCTTGAGTTCTACACCATTTTGTCCGTAGTCATACACGGCGCCAAGTCCGTCGTAAATCTCGCTGCTTGGGAAAACGAAGCCGTACTCTTTGCAGTGTGCGACTAGTTTTTTGAAGGTTTCTTCTTGTGTTGCCATATCAATAAAAGTTCTAAAAGTTTCAAAAGTGTAAGTGTTGAAAGGGGTGAAAAGACCCTATTACGCAATTTGGCTACAAAGGTACAATAAAAATTGCAGATATGCAAGTGAAAAAGCGAAAACTAGAAGAAAAATCAAAAAGTGTTGCATATTTGCAAAAAAAGTTGTATCTTTGCAGGCTAAATTAGGATAGGAGTATAGTTGCGTCTTAAAAACGAACAATTATGAAAAAACTATTTTTGATTCTTTGGGTGCTTGCTGGTTGGATGCCTATAGCATATTCCCAAGTGGAAGTGTTGTTAGAAGAGCCGTTTGCTGAGTCTTTAGGTTCGTTTACGTTGGACGAGCAGAAATACCTAGGATGTACATATGCATCAATGTGGTACGTGGATCGTTCTTACAAGTATGCCAAAGTGACTGCTAATAAAGGTGGTCAGTCCTTGGGTGCTAGTGATTGTAAGTTGATTTCGCCTATACTGAATACACAAGGCTGTACGAAAGTAGTATTGCGCTTTGAACATACAACATATGCTGCCAACAGTACTTCGGACGTGGCTTATAGTATGGTTAAAGTAAGTAAGGATGGTGTTAATTGGACGCAGGTCGCTATCCCGACATGGCCAACCAAACGTTGGGGTTTTGTCGCTTGTGAGATAGATTTGACTGCATACGCTTCAAACAAGATGCAATTTATGTTTGAATATGTGTCCACTGCCAGTTATGCAGGTACTTGGGAAGTGAAGAATGTGGTGGTTGAAGGTTGGTGGCCAGGCGAGCCTGATTGTCCTTACGAGCATTTGGATGGCATGACTTCATCCGCTTTACGTAAGGCCTTATGCGAAGATATCTCACAGCATACCATGTTGAGTTATAATCAGATTCGAGGAGATAAAGCCAAAGTGGATGTACGTGCTGACGGCAAGATTTGGGATATATATTCAGGTTATGATTTTTATCTGTCGGACTATTGCTCAAATATTGATATCGTGGAGGGAGAGTGCTATAATCGTGAGCACGTGCTGCCGAAATCATGGTGGGGTGGTTCCACCTCCGAACCCATGTACACCGATCTCCACCACGTGTATTCGGTAGATGCAATGGCTAATGACAAGCGTTCGGCATGGATATATGATGAGGTGAAAAGCATAAGTTGGAGCAACAATTTAGGATCTAAGTTAGGCGCTAGTGCTAATTGGAGCGGTGAAACTGCCTTTGAACCTGTGGATGAATACAAGGGAGATGTAGCTCGTGTGTATTTTTACATGCTGACTTGCTATATGGACAAAGATTTCACGCAAGGAGGCAAGGGCTATCGCTATTTCAGTTATAGCAATGGTGTGTGTGATTTTCAGTCTAAATCGTTAGCATTGATGTTGAAATGGCATCGACAAGATCCTGTATCTGACAAGGAGATAACTCGCAATGCGAAAGTGGCTGATCTTCAGGGGAACGTGAATCCCTTTGTGGAGCAACCAGCCTTGGTAGAATATATTTGGGGAACGATGAAAGGCAAACCTTATGACTGCGATGGTGAAGTATTGCCGCCTGATTCAGGTGCAGTGGATGGGGCAATTACTTGTCAAGAGGCTAGAGAGAAAGCGTTGGCATTAGCGCAAGGCAATCAGTCTTCGGCTGAATATGTGGTAGTCGGGTATGTGACATCGCTGAATGGATCTTATAGCACGCAATACAGCAGCCAAACATTTTGGGTTGCAGATACTCCAAATGGTGGAAATGTATTCTATGCATATCAATGTTATAACGATGCTCCTGTAGTGAAGGGAGATAAGGTTTCATTGACAGGTAAGTTGCTGAATTACAATGGTACTCCAGAGATGAAATGGGGACAAACCGAGGTGTTAATACCTGCTATTGAAACTGCGGTTGAGGAAATTGGTGTTTTAGATTGGAATGCCGAGGACGTGGAGATATATTCAGTAGCAGGTCTGCATATGTCCGCTTCGCGCGAGAATTTACCACAAGGTATATACATATTACGTAGCGGTGAGCAGACACGCAAAATGATTGTTCGATAAATGATAGATAACCAGATACAGACATATTATTTCTTGGGGATAGGCGGCATCGGTATGAGTGCATTGGCACGATACTTTGCTGCTAAAGGGGCACGTGTGTTGGGATATGACCGCACACCTTCGCCGTTGACTAAAGAGTTGGAGGCAGAGGGAATAGCCGTGCAGTATGACGATAGCTTGGATACAGTGAAAGCGTTGGATATTGCTAATACTATTGTGGTGCGAACGCCTGCTGTGCCAGAGGATTTTGCTGTATATGTCTGGTTGAGAGAGCAAGGGTTTCAAATCTTGAAAAGGGCAGAAGTGTTAGGGCTAGTGACACGCTCGGAACGTGCGCTATGCGTGGCTGGCACACATGGAAAGACCACTACCAGCACGATGTTAGCGCATATCTTGCACCAATCGCATGTAGGAACAAATGCCTTTTTAGGAGGTATAGCTAACAACTATAACACGAACTTGTTATTAGACCAAGAGAGTGATTTGGTGGTCGTTGAAGCAGACGAATTTGATCGTTCTTTCCATCACCTGACACCATATATATCCGTGATCACTAGCATGGACCCTGACCATTTGGATATTTATGGTACAGAGGAAGCTTACCGCGAGAGTTTTATGCATTATGCTTCGTTGGTGCAAGAGGCATTAGTGGTGAAGAGCGGATTAGCGTTTTATGTTGAAAGTTTAAAGGCAAAGGTGTACACCTACGCGGTAGGTGAGCAGGCTGATTTTTATGCGGATAATGTGCAGGTACAAGATGGGGAGATACGATTTGATTTTTACACTCCTATGGGGAAAGTGGCTGATATTCAACTAGGGGTACCTGTCTGGGTAAATATAGAAAATGGTGTAGCAGCCATGGCTGTGGCATGGTTGATGGGGGCGACTGATGAAGAATTGCGCAGCGGAATGAGCACCTTCTCAGGTGTTTACCGCCGATTCAATATGCATGTAAATACTCCGCAAGTAACCTATGTGGATGATTATGCACACCATCCAATGGAGTTGAAGGCAAGTATTGAATCGGTAAGAAAATTATATCCCAATAGACATGTGATAGGTGTATTCCAACCTCATTTATTTACGCGCACGCGTGATTTCGTAGATGAGTTCGCGGAAGTGTTGAGTACTTTGGATGAGGTGGCATTATTGCCTATTTATCCTGCTCGCGAAGAACCAATTGCTGGGGTAAATAGCGAATGGCTGTTGGAGAAGATTGCTACCAAACGAGCCTTAGTGTTGCCTAATATATTAGCGAAATACTTACGTGAGCGCGTCAAGAACTGTATAGCGAAAGGCAAACCTTCTGTAGTGATTACTATGGGCGCTGGAGATATTGACCGATTGGTGAATGACATAACTAAATCCTTAATGATATGAAAAGAATAATAAAGAAAATCGTGCTATTGTCCGTAGCGATATTGTGCTGCGGAGCAGTAGTGTTGGGCGGGGCATGGTGTTCTGCTCAGCGTGATTCCTCGCCATGCACAGAGGTGCATATTGTGGTGCAGGATAGTATGGAACGTCAGTGGGTGGATGCAAATGAGTTAGAGAACTATTTGCGTCGTCACCATGTGTATCCCTCTGGACTGACGATGGAGCAGATTGATTGTCATGCCATTGAGCAGTGCTTGCTTGGGCATGAGATGGTGCGAGAGGTGGAGTGTTATAAGTCCCCTTTCGGTCATGTGTGCGTAGATGTAACTCAACGCATACCAATGCTGAGTGTAGTAACCAATGATGGGTGTTATTATGTGGATTCAGATCGCCGTGTAATGCCTGTGCGTAAGCAGATTGATGTAGATGTGCCTGTGTTTAGAGGTGCGGTTAGTCAACGTGCAGCCACAGAGGAATATTTCGATTTCGTATCTTGGCTCTGCGATAATCGCTATTGGAAATCACGCATTCATGATATCCATGTATCAAATCCTAAGTCGCTGGTTTTGAAACAAGAGGGGCATGATGCTAAGATACTATTGGGTGCCTTGGATGGGTATGCAGACAAGTTGAATAAGTTGCAGAAATTATACACCAAGGGTTTTGATGAAATTGGGTATCCAGAGTGTAGAGAGTATGATTTACGCTTTGAAGGACAGGTGATTAGTAGGAAGTAGTGAGTATGGCAAAGAAACGACAAATATTACAATCAGTCCCTCTCGTGGCAGTAGATTTAGGCAGCCATGGTGTACGAGCAATGGCGGCAGAGATGACCACTGGCGGCTTGCTCCGCATATTGGGAGTGGAGACCTCGAATAAGTTTGAGTGTGTGGAGAGAGGTATCGTAACCAATACTTCGGATGCTGGTTTTATGATCAACGAAGTGTTGAAAAAACTATCCAATCGCGTGCGCGTAGAGGCACTACCTTCTGCGTTTGTTTGTGTAGGCGGACGCACCATGCAGGTGGTGGCAGTGCATTCTACTCGTGACCAAGTACGCAGAAAAGAGATTGCTCAGCCTTTGTTGGATGCGATGGAAGTTGAGTGCAAGCAAAAGATAGAAGCGCGTAATCCCGATGTGGCTGTATTGGATTTGGTACCATATTTCTATAAGTTGGACGGTGTTGAGCAAGAACATCAACCTACCGAAAATCAGCGTGCTGCATTGGTGGAAGCTCACTTTATTGCTTTTGTTGGCAAGAAGGAGTTGGAACAAAAGATTGTAGATAGCTTCAATCGCTCAGCTAAGCGTTTGGAACATATCTATGTGCGTCCTGATGCACTGATGAATGCCATCACTACCGACGAAGATATGGCTAATGGTTGCGCAATCTTGGATATGGGCGCGCAGACGACTACCTTGACGGTGTATAAAGGCAATCAGTATCTATACAACAAAGTAGTACCTCTCGGTGGATATGATATCACGCGCGACATTGAGCAGATTGGTATTTCCTTAGCATATGCAGAGCAGTTGAAGTGTAAATATGGTTATGCATCTGCAGATATAGTGTCCACCAATCATCGCTTCCGTTTGCCTGCGCCTACCATGCCTCAAGGTGAAGTGGCGGTGATGGCAACCGAGATAGCAGATATTATTTCCGCTCGATTAGAGCAAATGCTCACACCCTTATTGGATGTCCTCAACGCAGAGGCTAGTCGTTTTAGAGTATTGTATGTGACTGGCGGTGCTGCCATGTTGCAAGGTCTAGTAGAATATATTCAGGCTAAGACTTCTATCCCTGTAATGTATGGTTCGCATGCATCGTGGTTGACTACGGACACGCCAGACGAGATGTGTATGCCTACGTATTCTTCCTTGGTAGGTACCTTGCTCTTAGGGGCAGATTATCGCAATAAGCACCCTGAAGTCACCACTTCTGGGGAAGGAATATTGGATATCATCAAGGAGAAAACATTAACGATATTTACCGATCAAACAGGATATTAATCAATGTGTAATTAATAAATCTACAAGATATATGATAGATGTAATTGATGCTTTGGGTTTGGATATAGCTCAAGATTCCATTATTAAAGTGATGGGCGTAGGTGGTGGTGGCTGTAATGCTGTCAACTATTTGTACTCCCAAGGAGTGAAGGACGTCACCTTCTTAGTTTGCAATACCGACAAGCAGTCCCTCGAGCGTAGCAGCGTACCTGCTAAATTGCAATTAGGTCCTGGCCTTGGAGCTGGTGGCAAACCTGAAGTTGCACAAGAATATGCCGAGCAAAATCGTGAGCGTATCAAGGAGTCCTTAAACGATGGTACCAAGATGCTTTTCCTTACTGCAGGAATGGGTGGTGGTACAGGTACTGGTGCTTCATCTGTGGTGGCTTCTGTAGCGCGCGAGATGGGTATCCTGACGGTTGGAATTGTCACTATTCCTTTCACCTTCGAAGGTCCAAAGAAAATCAAAAAGGCCATGATAGGTGTGGCGCAACTGGCTGAACAGGTGGATGCTATCTTGGTGATTAACAACGAGAAACTGCGCCAGATATATCCTGACCTCAATATGCTCAATGCCTTTGCCAAGTCGGATGATGTGGTGGCAAATGCAGCGCGTGCAATTGCTGAGATTATTACCGTTCCGGGTTATATCAATACTGACTTTGCCGATGTGTACAATACCCTCAAGAATGGCAATGTAGCGATTATGAGCGTAGGTGTGGCTAATGGCGAAAACCGTATCACTCAAGCTATTCACGAGGCATTGCACTCGCCATTGGTAAATAGCGATGTGCGTGGAGCAACACGTTTGTTGTTGCAGATTTATACGACTACCGAACATGCACTAATCATGTCCGAGATTGACCAAATCCACACTTTTGTCAGCGAGATAGGCGAAGATGTAGAGGTGCAATGGGGCGCATCACTCGATGAAACGCTTGAGGATAAAGTGCGTGTTACCATCATTGCTACGGGGTTTGAGGTGTCTAATATCCCTGGCTTGGACGATGTAGTCGGTAAGAAGACGGTAGAGGAGGCTATCAAGATTCATTATGAAGATGCCAAGACTATAGAGCCTGCAGAGGAAGAAGTCGCTCCAGCTAATGATACTCCTGCACAAGTTGCCGAAGCACCTTCACAAATGACTCCACAACCAGTTGTTCATGAGAATGGTGATATTGTGCTTGACTTTGGCAACGATTTTGACTCGCCAGAGCCAGCCGATAACCCATCAACGGGGTTAGGTGGCTTTGCAGGTTGGATGCGCGGACGTAGATAATGCCCAAATCATGTCATCCATTCTTTCCACATGCTCACGAGCAATCTTGGAGGTCTTATTTCCTTCTTGCTGTGTGGCTTGTGGGCATAAATTAGTACAAGGGGAGCAGACCATCTGCTCCTCTTGTCTTAATGCAATTGTGCGTACTGAGCACATGTTTTTGCACAATAATGGTATTGATATGCTCTTTGCTGAATGGATAAAAAAGGAGCGGCGAGCAATCCATTATGAGCATGGAGTAGCTTTTGCTTTTTACAATCGCGAACGTGGACAATTGCTTCGCTCACTCATAGAGCGTGGTAAATTTGGTACTTTTCCTAATCCAATGGTCTTCCACGAGTTAGGTCGTGTTGCAGCGATGGACTATCTGGACTCAGAGCTCTTTGATGATGTAGATGTCTTGGTGCCAGTTCCTTTGCACCCTCGTCGGTTGCGACAGCGAGGCTTCAATCAAGCAGAATACATTTGCAAAGGCTTACATTCCATCACCAAGATTCCAATAGACACCTCGCATCTTGTTCGTACAAAAAATAATCCACACCAATCACGCTCCAACTTTGACAAACGCCATGAGAATGTCCTAGATTTATTCGCTATGCGGTATCCCGAAGAATGGAAGAACAAACATATTCTATTGGTAGATGATGTCATTACATCCGGAGCAACACTGCTTGAATGTATGAAACAAATGACGCCTATTCGAGGATGTCGAATAAGCGTCTTTGCACTTGGTTGGGCACATAATTGATGCGTTAGTCCCTTTTCTTTCTCGAAACCACACCGTTACCACTCCATTATCACTTCGTTAGTATAGTGGTGTTTCCCCGTAGGTTGCCGCTATTCTTTATAGCGTTTAATAATGGCCTTCGCAATGAAATAGATTACAGCCACAGCCAGCAATGCCATAATAGCGATGCTCAATTCGTGGCTATAAGCATGGATGAGGTCCATTTGTCCGTGGGCGATATAGCCCAACAATGCTAATACGATATTCCAGATACCTGCTCCCAAGAAGGTGTATAGCAAGAACTGACCGAAATTCATCTTGCTCAATCCAGCAGGAATACTGATTAACTGGCGAATACCAGGAATCAAGCGACCTACGAAGGTGCTCACCTTGCCATGATCATTGAAATAATCCTCTGCTTTCTTTACTTTCTCCGATGACAACAAACATAGATGTCCCACCTTGCTATCCGCAAACGCATAGATGATTGGACGACCGAGCCACATCGCTAATAGGTAGTTGATAATAGCACCTAGCATAGCACCTATCGTACCGAAAAGTACGATAAGCAGCACATTGATGGGATAGCTATCTGTGGCATGTAGTGTGCTGTCCTCTTTACCCGCTACATAGGCTGCGGGAGGAATGACAATCTCGCTGGGGAAGGGTATAAAAGATGATTCCACCGTCATGAGCAGCGTGATACTCAGGTAATTCATATTGTTGGCATACCAGTTCTCCACTTTCATCACCATACTCTCCTCTTGTGGCACAGTCACGGTGCTATCATTGACCACTTGCGCATTCGCACTCAAAATCGCAGTTGCTACTAACGCAACAATAAAAAGAATCTTTTTCATTTAATTTGATTTAGTTTGATTAGTTCAATTCGCCGTTCTAGAAAATTTTGGTTACTTTAATATACTATAATTTTGGTTGTGATAAATCCTAGATTAACGATTCACTTCCCACTGCTCCAATGTCTGGGTCAGTTGGTCAAATGTTTTTACTTTGCTCTTCTCGCGTACTTCATTAATCTGCTCATTCACAGCCATGTCGTATGCCTCTTCTTCTACATTGCGTATCACACCGAGAGCGATAGGAAGCCCCCTCTCAATCTCCCCTTCTATGGGAGACGTTGTGCCTGTGCTCCTCCTTTGAAGGGAGGTTGGGAGGGTCGAACCCATCATCGCAAGCATTCGATGCAGCGTTGGATCTTGCATAGTGGCATCGTGTGTGAGTACGCGTGGGTCATCGGCTGGTACGACGATGAGTTGAGGTATCAATCCTTGGTTATAGTCCAATGCTAAACCTTTGTCTTTCTCTTTACCGAAGATCATCTTCTCTCCATGACGAAGCACGATACTGCGCTCGGCACGCTCCTCACGGTCGGCAACCCAACTATGCGTACCGTTGTTGAAAATCACACAGTTGACCAAACACTCTATCACGCTGGCACCTTTGTGCTGATGACCTTGTACCATACAGTCCACCGTAGTTGGCATATCCACATCCAATGTGCGGGCGAAGAAGGTGCCGCGAGCACCGAATACCAGTTCGGCAGGGATAAACGGACGCTCTACCGTACCAAACGGACTGGACTTGCTTACAAATCCTTTAGGCGAAGTAGGGGAGTACTGACCTTTGGTCAAACCATATATACGGTTATTGAACAGGCAGATATTCAAATCCACATTGCGGCGCAACTCATGGATAAAATGGTTTCCACCTATCGCTAAGCAGTCGCCATCACCTGTCATTTGCCATACGCTAAGTTCAGGATGACTAGTTTTGACACCAGTGGCAATAGCCGCACCACGACCATGAATAGTATTAAAACCGTAGGTATTCAAATAGTGAGGCATGCGGCTCGAACAGCCGATACCTGAGATTACCACTGTTTGATGGGTAGGTATGCCCACTTCAGCCATTGCTTTTTGCAATGCCATGCAGATAGCATGGTCACCACAACCAGGGCAAAACTTTACATATTGATTGCTCTTAAATTGACTTGCTTCCATACTATGATTTATAAGGAGTTTTTGACAAAGTTAACTATGCGATCCACAGCAAATGGTTGTGCGGTGAGTTCGTTGTATTGCTCCAACGAAATACCTGCTATCTTGCTTCGTAAATATGCCGCGAACTGTCCGCTATTCAATTCGCACACCACGATGCGTTTGTATTGGCGCAACACCTCTTCAGTGTTTTTAGGTAGCGGGTTAATATAGTTGAAGTGTGCTAATGCACATCCAAGCTCGTTGGCTGCTGCAAGCAGATGTCCTTCAGTGCTTCCCCAACCAATAAGTAGCGTGTTGCTTTGCGGGTTGCCTTGTACTTGCAGCAGAGGTATTTGGTTCGCCACCTGCTCAATCTTTGCTTGGCGTACGATTACCATGCGTTGGTGGTTCTCGGGATTGGTGGAGATAGTACCTTTTTCAGCATCGCGCTCCAAACCGATATTGCGGTGTTCGTAGCCCTCCATACCTGGGTAAGCCCAATAACGTACCCCTCGCTCATCGCGTAAGGCAGGGTTGTAGTTGCCTTTTAGTTCTTCTGGTACGTTTTGTGGTTGAATATGAGGCAGTTCGCTCAGTTTTGGAATACGCCACAGCCCCGTGCCATTCGCCAAGTAGGTGTCGGTCAATAATACCACAGGCGTCATGTTCTCCAGCGCAATCTTACATGCTTCATACGCATAGTCGAAGCAGTTAGCAGAGCTGGAGGCAGCGATTACCACAGCGGGACACTCGCCATTGCGACCATAGAGCGCTTGCATCAAGTCTGTCTGCTCTGTTTTGGTTGGAAGTCCTGTGCTTGGTCCTCCGCGTTGCACATCAATCACTACCAATGGCAATTCTGCCATCACTGCCAATCCAATGGCTTCGCCTTTGAGACTGAGACCAGGCCCAGAAGTACTTGTAGCTGCTAAATCACCTGCGAAGGCAGCACCAATAGCAGTACATACACCTGCAATCTCATCTTCGGCTTGCACCACCATCACGCCCATGTCTTTGCGGGCAGCGAGTACGTGCATAATATCGGTAGCAGGTGTGATAGGGTAACTGCCCAAGAACAGACGTTTACCACATTTCTCAGCTGCGGCAATCAGTCCCCACGCTGTGGCCTTGTTGCCTGCGATAGAAGTATAGGTGCCTTGGGGCAGTTCCTGGGATTTCTCCACATTCATCGTTTGGATATTCAGCGCGAGGTTTTGTCCGTAGTTAAAGCCGTCGGTGAGTACCTTTACGTTAGGTGCAATCAATTGGGGTTTCTTTTGGAACTTGCTCTCTAAAAATGCAACCGCCTTATCTACAGGGCGATTGAATAGCCAGCAGACCAATCCGAGTGCAAACATATTGCGTGACTTGAGCACAGACTTGTTGTCCAGCCCCATGTCTTTGAGTGCCTCTTTGGTGAGTTCTGTTAGAGCTACGGGTATGATTTGTACCGACTCGGGAATCCCAAGTTCGGTAAAAGGATTATCTGTCGTATAGAGTGCTTTCTCTAGGTCTTTTGCAGTAAGCGAATCGGTATCTACAATGATAACTGCATCACGCTTGAACATAGAACCTTCTGCATTCCATTTCGCACCCGCTTGGTTGAATTTCGAACCCAATGCACATACTTTCAGCGCGGCAGCGTTCATGGCTACAATCACATCGGCTTGGTCGCCAGGGGTATAGACACCAGTACCTAATTGTACTTGGAAACCGCTTACGCCACCTAATGTGCCTTGAGGCGCACGAATCTCGGCAGGAAAATCGGGTAGGGTGCTGATTTCATTACCGAGGATAGCGCTTAGTGAAGCAAACATCGTGCCGGTCAGCTGCATACCATCGCCCGAATCGCCACAGAAGCGAATAACGATACGTTGTTTTTGCATAATTGTTTAAATTTAAAATCGTGCAAAGGTACAACAAAAAATGCACATTAGCAAAACAAAACAGCAGAAAGTTTATTTTCAATGCCGTTTTTTGCTAATGGGCTGCATTTAGCGGGGTAGCTATGAAGAATAAATCACTATGATGATATGATTTCGAAGCGACGTCTCTGTCGTTTAATTACTTTTCAGACTATTCTGACTTTTAGAACCTTTAGAACCTATATACTCCCTATCCTCACCGCCTGTTGTCAGATTCATATTTTTTATAACTCCTGAACTTTAACCTATTTTTAATACGTTTTTGCAAACGTTAGCGAAAAGAAAAAACTTTTTTTTTATTACTAAAATTTTGGTAATTCAAAAAAGATTTATAACTTTGCGACCTCATATGCGCCTGTACTATAATAATAAGGCACTTATTAGATTTGTATAATCGATTAATCCTTATGTCACATAAGGTGTAGAATCAACAAAATAATGACTATCTACTGCGGTTCAAAATGCTTGATTTGCGCCCTTCAAAATAGGGGGGGGGCAAAATTTGTGCGCAGTTAATAAATCTCCTCTTAAACTTGTGTTTTAATGCGTTGTAGCGAGTGTTGCGTCCGACAGCTACAATCGCGCTGTCGTGTGTGTTGCTGACTAAAATGCTCACCGATGAGTTATCGCGGTTAAGAGAGAAAAACGAAAATTATTTTTATTGAGATAATAAAATAGATTACTATCATGAAAAAAAGTGTTAACAACCTATTGGTATCGCTACGACTGGTGGTTTTACAAGGAGTGAAAGCAGGCTTCAAGTGGAACAATGCAGCATTTCGGTGTGTTATGCTGGTGGTTATGTTGAATTTTGTAGTGATACATGTTTCTGGCGAAGTGGCTAACGGCATTGGTGTATTTTCTGTATCTGCAACGAAAGTTGTTACATTCTCTCCAGGAAACTTGCAGTACCATCCAAAGAATGATGAATGGCGTTTTGCAGAGAATCAATACGATATAATTGGCGAAGACAACAAAAATGTCTCTGTGACTTACGATGGATGGATTGATTTGTTTGGCTGGAGCGGTAGTGATGGTTCTGCTAAGTTTGGTGTGAGCAGTTCTAAAGATAATAATGACTATGCGGGTGACTTCGTGGATTGGGGCATAAATCAAATTAGCGGTAATGCACCTAATACATGGCGTACATTGACTCACGATGAGTGGGAGTATCTCCGATTCTTCCGTAAAAATGCAGAATCTCTTAGAGGTATTGGTGGGATTGATGGTGTCTATGGTGCGATATTGTTGCCTGATAATTGGACTTGTCCAGTAGGTGTTTCTTTCACCTCAAGTACCTTCAATAGATATACCACTGATGAGTGGTCAAGATTAGAAGCCGAAGGTGCAGTATTTCTACCTTCTGCTGGCTATCGTTACGGATCTCCTGTGAGTGAATTGAATTCTAAAGCTACTTATTGGTCTTCCACTGAGTACGATAGTAGCACCGCGCACGATAGTGACCCAAAGTACGATGGAATCACCGCGTACTACATCAATTTGGCCGAGAGTAGTGTCAAAAACTACATCACCTATATCTACACTGGTTGCCCCGTCCGTTTAGCTCAAGATCTTCATCCAATTCAGGTCGATGCTACCACCACCAAAGTGACATCTACGCTTGGTCAGACGATTAGCAAAGCCGTCCGAATCAATATCTCAGACCTTCTTGGCTCAAACATTACTATTATAGGTACT
>JBGUSG010000005.1:0-31779 GCA_045132415.1 Paludibacteraceae bacterium
GCATTTTAGGGATGAGAGTAATGAGGAGCAGTTGTTGCCGATACTCTTTGATGTGCCAGCCGAGGGCAGAGGGGAGTTTATGACGACGGCACAGATCAGTGAGCGGTTGGTGACATACGGCAACATCAAGAAGCCGATGGCGTTGAGCAGGTTGGGGATGGTGCTCGGTGCTGCTGGATACCAATCAACACGACCTAAAATAGGAGGACGATTGATACGTGGGTGGCTTGTATATCAAAGAGATACGGATGAAATAGCAAGTCTAAAGCGGCTGTTGAAGGAGTAAGGAGGTATCCAGCATATCCAGCAGAATATATAAACTCGTCCGCGCGTGTACGGGGACGAGGAAGAGAAAACAGGTGGATATGCTGGATATGGTGGATACCTATCAAGAACTATTTTTCAAACAAAAATACGCCCTCTATGAGGGCTACAAAAATAATTAAAAATCAAGAAGGAAGATATTTTGTTGTTTGGACAGAAGAATATAGCACGCTATATTAGTGCCCAACAACAAAATAATGAGATTGATAATGACCAATATATAAATCCTATAAAAAAAAGTAACCGAAATACATTTTAAGACTATGGCAAAAGTAACATTTATGGATGGGATTGCATCCGTCAGTGGTAAATTGGGCGATACCATCTATCGCCGAACAGCATCAGGCAAAACAATCGCCTATAAAGCACCTCAGCAAACCTACCACAAACCGACGCTGGCGGAACTCAATCATCGCAACCGTTTTGCACTAATATCTAAGCTGGTGAGTACCATTCTTGGCGACCCTGCGCAGCGTGCAGCATACGAGCAACTACTCAAGCAGACTCCCTCTGCCAAACGCCTCACTTTGCGCCAGTTTATTTTCCAACAATTATCTGCTACGCTCCCGCGTCCAAAAGCCTCGCTTCCGCATCCAAACAGTTGACTGCGGGCTTCGCGACCACTTCGCGACCACTGTAGCACATCGGTAACTGAGATGTACCACATCTCTAAACTCTAAACACTCAACACTAAACTAATATGCAAGTATCCTTCCAATCCCCAGTAGCGGGTCTTATCGGCAAATTGGAGTACAATGGCAAGTTTTACATCCGCAAGATTCATGGTAAATACATCTTGCAGCGTTGTCCTAATCGCCAGAACCACATTCCCACACCCCGCGAGAAAGCCAACCAACAACGGTTTATTCAGCAGTATAGAAAGACCAAACCTCATAATTCCTAATTCAAAATTCATAATTCTTATGAAGTCCCGAACAAAAATTGAACTCTCCCGCGCAGCGGGAGTGAGCCCCGAGACCTTTCGCCGTTGGCTGAAGACCGACCGTGCTTTTCTGGAAGCCAATGGCATCCGCCCAACCACCAAACTCTTTCCACCCAAAGTGGTTAAATACCTCTGTGACAAATACGCCATCGACCTCTAAACACTCATCACTAAACTCTAAACAGTAGCGGCTTTGCCGCGTCCACTCAACAGAAAAATGCACTTTTCCGCAAAAAAAGTGCATTTTTCTTGACATACTGACAAGTTTTAGCAGTTTGATGTAGTAATTTTGCAGCCGATTTCAAAAAATCACATGTTTAACTGCTAAAAATAATATTTATGGCTATTGCACAAATGTTACAAATTCCATTTCCAGAGTTTTATCACAAAGTAGGTATAACAAAAATACAAGACCAAAATCCAATAGACAGCAACAACTTTTTGGTTAAAAATTTGCATATCCAACGAAAAAACATTACCTTTGCAACCGAATTGGATATGCTAAACGAGATTGTGCAAAATACGGAACGCTTCATCGCTTCTATTCCAAAAGAGCAACGAAGAGAATATGGGCAGTTTTTCACTGCTGCGGAATCGGCTATATATATGGCTGATATGTTCGATTTTGATCTCACGAAACCTGAAATGCATATCCTTGATGCAGGTGCTGGCACGGGTCTCCTAACTGCTGCTGTATTGCAACGATTAATTAGATTACAGTATCAAGGTCATTTGCATATTGTTTGTTACGAGACCGATCCAAACGTATTGCCAATCTTGATGAGCAATCTAGATTTGATGAAGACAAAAGCAGATTTCTCGTTTCTGGTTATTGCACAAAACTATCTTACATCACAACCGTTTGAACAACACCCGCATACAAACGCCCAACAATTTGATTATATTATAGGTAATCCTCCATATCTCAAATTGCCCAAAAAAGCTCCTGAAGCATTGACGATGCCACAAGTTTGCTATGGATCTCCAAACCTGTATTTCCTATTTTGGGCAATGGGTATTTATAACCTAAAAGAGGATGGCGAGTTAGTGTATATTGTGCCACGCTCTTGGACTTCTGGTGCCTATTTTAAGCGGTTCAGAAAATATCTATTTGAGCATTGCTCCATTCAAAAAATGCACCTCTTCGTTAGCCGAGACAAGGTATTCAAACAGGAATCTGTCCTACAGGAAACAATGATTATTAAAGTCAAAAAAACGACTGTTTCACCACAAAATATCCTTGTATCTTCCTCTGCAACGGCTGATTTCAACGACCTGCAACAATACTATGTTCCATACAATACCATTGTTGCGCCAAATCAATATGTTTTCCTTGTGACAAACCAAGAGGAGGCTGAGGTTTTACAGCGTATGAGTAAACTAACACATACACTACCAAATCTTGACCTCAAAATGAAAACAGGCATCATCGTAAACTTTAGAACGCAGGAAGTGTTGCGCAATGAAACACAAGAAGGCGCATATCCACTTTTCTATGCTTCGCACATTCAAAACGGCAGGGTAATATGGCCTGTAGGTAAGCAAGGAGAATATATAGTTACAGACAGAATAGGTTTCCTACAACCCAATGGGAACTATCTCTTGGTCAAACGCTTCACATCCAAAGAAGAAAAAAGGCGATTGCAATGTGGTATGTATCGGCAAAAAGATTATCCGCAATATGCGTATATCAGTACCGATAATAAAATCAATTATATAGCTTGTCAATCACTCTGTGTACTATATGGTATGTATGCCTTATTAGGTTCTACGTTGTATGATCAATATTATAGAATACTCAACGGCTCTACGCAAGTCAATTCTACAGAAGTGAATACGATACCTATGCCAGACAGAAAAACCATAGAAGCAATGGGTAATGAATTGATGACCATGCCTATCAATGAAGATAACTGCAATAAAATTGTAAACAAATGGATAAACTAACAAGAATCAAAAAGCTCCTTAATGTTGTAGGTTTGCCAAAGGCACAACAAGCAGATTTGTGTGCTTATGTAATCCTTGCGCTATCCAACATCAAACAACGCACACCATTTGCCAAGGCAACTAACCAATGGATGCGCATCCATGACATCATTGTTTTTACGAATGCAAACTATGATAGAGACTATGCAGAAAACTCTAGAGAAACTTTCCGTAAGCAAGCATTACATCATTTTCGTACAGCTGCCATAGTCGAGGATAATGGTATGGCTACCAACTCCCCAAATTATCGTTGGCGAATAACAGAGGATTTCTTACCAGTATTGCAAGAAATAGGGAAAAGTACCACCGCACAACAAGCATTTGTAGCCAATCATGAAAAACTGATTGACATTTACGCATCTAAAAAACAAATGCAAAAAATGCCAGTGCTAATCAATGGTAATCAATTTCAATTCAGTGCAGGAAAACATAACCAATTGCAGAAAGCGATTATTGAGGAGTTTGCACCACGATTTGCGCCGAACTCGCAATGCTTGTATGTGGGTGACACAGCCGAAAAAGATCTCTTAAAAGATGAAGCCAAACTACAAGAATTGGGATTCCAAATCACCTTGCACGACAAAGTGCCAGATGTAGTTCTGTATAAGGAAGATTCTAATTGGATATATTTCATTGAAGCAGTAACCTCTGTTGGTCCGATGAACCCTAAGCGCATAACAGAGATTAGTCAAATGACGCCCCATGTTACGGCAGGAAAAATCTTTGTGACGGCATTTCTTGATTTCGCCACATACAAGAAGTTTGCGCAAGATATTGCTTGGGAAACAGAAGTCTGGATAGCAGAAATGCCAGACCACATGATACACCTCAATGGTGACAAATTTCTCGGACCAAGATAAACAATTAAGACTTATGCAAAAAGAATGTATCGCTCATATTGAAAGCAATGGGAACGGCTGGTATAGTGTATATTGCGAAGAAGAATTTCCATTTGGATTCTTTGGAGAAGGTGCCACTATTGAGGCTGCTAAACAAGACTTTTTAACAACCTTTGATGCTTTTTGCAATGCCCATATGAAACGCACGGGCGAAAAAGTGTCTGCAATATTTACATTTGAGTTGGATGATTCTGCAATAGAAGAGATGCACAAAATCAATGTAATCATCAAACGAGATGACAATGGCATATATTTAGCAGAAGCGCAGCACCAATATAATGTTGGATTATACGGCACGGGGACAACCGCCAAAGAAGCATTAGCTGATTTGAAAAAAGTTTGCGAAGAGGCTCGTGAGTTTTGCGCTGAGTTGCCCAATACAGAAGAGTTGACTTTTAATGTAATATACAAATAAAAAGGCTCATTATTCGTTGTATTTCACAACTGTTTTTTCTAAGACAATCCAAGCCGTAGGTTGAGCCGCCTACGGCTTTTTCATCTCGAATCCCCCTCCGAAACGACTTTATTCTACTTTATTCCTGCTCAAACCCACACAAGCCCACAACGCTGTGTGGGTTTGTTGTATCTTTGCACTCGCGTTCGGTAAGCAGATCGCAATGACCGATGCCTTGCATCGTTAGGCGACTGCTACCTCCGCTCTATCCTCGAACCTACAAGGTTCTCGGATGGATACAAGGAACACCCTACGCGATAAAAAACGAGAAAATAGATGTCCTAGAAATTCTAGATAATCTAGAGACATTGAAAATCCTAATTATTAAACCTAAATTTTAACTATGGCAATTATCAAAAATTCTACGCCTTTTGATTCGATTCAAAAGAAGTTCTCTGGTTCGGATGAGATTCATTTCCGCAACCGCAAGAAAGACAATGCCACCATTGGTGTGCGTGTGAAAAACCCTTATGACGGTGGCAACAGTGAAGCGCAGCAGGCCGTGCGTAATGCTTTCAAAGCAGCACAATCGCAAGCGACAACTATCCTTGCGGATCCAGAGCAACGAGCAACTTACGAAGCAAAATTCAAAGCACAAAAGAAGTACATCACACTGCGTGGGTATGTGGTGGCGCAAGTATTCGCGAAGCAGTAAGCTTCGCTAGTTGTCGCCCAAAGGCGAGGTGATGCACGCAGTGCGTGGGTAATGGCTACTACGCAGCAGTAATTTGCGCAAAGCGCACACAACCCTAAACATTAAAATTAAACATTAAACCCTTAACCCCCTCCTACGGAATGGAGGACCTCCTCACTCTAATCCACGCAAACTAACGAGAAGCTCGTGGCTTCGAGTTAAGAGGAGGAATGGCGGTCGCCTTAATCCGCTGAGCGGATTCTTTGCGGCAAGCCAATTCCGACGATATGGCTGGAAGTGTATTTTATTTAGCGCCCGTGGATAATGCATCGGGCAAGATCTTTGGAAAGAAACAAAAATGGATGGCAGTGCGCCGATTGACGGGCAAACGCCAACGCGGTTGCAGTGTGATAGGCGAACGCACCACCGCAGTAACGGAAAAAGAACAAACATGGCGTACGCAGTTTGCGCAAATCGCTCAGATGACCCGCGACCGATTGGAAGATCCTGCGTTCATGGCAAGCGACCAAGCGGCATTTACTAAGCAATCGAAGCACAAAACTCTTCGCGCATTTGTGTTTGACATCTGCAAAGAGGAACTCTTGAATGGGAAGTAATGCTCGCGGGGCGAGCAGACCGCAGGGCTGTTAGACCACGTTGTTGTCAGACCACTACGTTGCTAGACCGCACCTGCGGTGCTGTTAGATCTTAGAAACATGAAAAAGATTCAACTAATGACCGCTATTGTAATGTGCATTTTTGGGTGCACATTACTGGTGGCGGGGTTTGTGACACCGCCAATGGGTGAGATACACCACTCGCTATTGATAGCATTTGGAGAGATATTGACCTTTAGCGGAAGTCTGATCGGGATTGATTACAAGTATCGGTATAAAGAATAAAGAACCAAGAACCAGGAACCAAGACAATTAGTTTAGTGGACGCTTCGCTACTGTTTAGTGTTTATACTAGACGACGGTAATAAGTCTTTGCTCCTTGTTCCTTACTCCTTACTCAAAATTATGTATATACGATTGATTAGAAATAAGCCGCAAGGCAATGCAATCATGGGGCAGTTGATAGTGGACAATGGACAGTTGACAATGGATGCTCTGGAGCATCTACAATACGCTATCCCAAAAGGCTTCTACCGCGTGCGACTAACCTACTCTCCCACGTTTAAGGAGGTGTTGCCCATACTGGATGGTATCTTGGGCTATGCCCAACAACCACATAACGGCATACGCCGAACAGGTATCCGTATCCATGCGGGTAACACGATAGCCGACACGCGTGGGTGCATACTCGTTGGCTCTGCCGATATAGGCTACAAGGCGATGGGGAGATCAGGCGAAGAAGCGAGATTGTTATCCTCGCGCAAAGCGCTCAATGAGCTGCGTGCGTATTTATTGAACTATCAAAAAGAGTACCCAAATGAAGAAATGTATATCGAGATTACTGAACCTGATGCTTATCCTCTGTACGATGTGCCTTATGAGCGTGAGTTGCAAAACAATTGACAGTTTACAGTTGACAGTTGACAGTTTTGAGGTTCAAAAGTTCAGGAGTATGGATACGGTTGTGGTGCGGGATAGTGTGTTCGTGAGTGAGGTGATGAAAGGCGATACGGTGTACCTGACACGGGTGGAGTGGCGGGACAGATGGCGAACACGGATGGTGCATGACACCATCGTCCGTACCGATAGTATCGTGCAAGTCATCGAGCACCCGCCAGAGCGGTATGTGCCGAAGTTTTACAGGTGGTGCACCGTCGCCCTGTGGGCGATTGGGATCTTGGCACTAGGCTATGGGCTATTGCGGTGGCGCGTGAAATGGCTGCGCATTGGTAGCGGATAATCCGTTACTCGCGCACCGTGATGTGGAAGCAGGCTTGCTTGTATTCGTACTTGACGTAGATACGTCCTGCGCGTTGTTCGTTGAGGAGGACTTGACCAAGAACCAGTTTCAGATTATCCTGGTGCATGTACTCGCGCGTGCGCGTTACCTTATTGAAACGGAAGTATGCCAAGTCGAAGGTGGTGCCATAGTTGTGGCAAGAGTTGGTAGTGGCATTGATGTTACCACTGCGTTGCAGTTGCTTGATATCATCCTTGGTGCGGAGCACGCTGGTGACATAGAACTGATAATGCGGCAAACCATTGCGCTGCAAGATATCCGCGAACTCGGCACCAATGCGCTCCAGTTCCTTGGCCGCAGCAGGCACGAGGTAAGGGATGGAGTGCGTGAGGGAGTCCACGATATAGTTGTCGTTGCTCTTGATGAGCGACAATTGGCTACGCATACGCGCTGCCTCTTGGCGATTTTGCGGCGGCGTCTTCAAGCCAATGGCTTGCGCGGCTTGCACCTGCTTGGCTTGGGTGTCGCGAAACTTGTCCTTGTAACTGAACGTGCGCCCTGGGTAACGCACCATGGTGTCCTCGATTAGTTGAGTGTTGAGTGTTGAGTGTTTAGAGGAATGATTACTGCAAGCTATGAAACCAAAGACTAGTCCTGCCATCAGCAGGACTAATCTTACTATATTTCGTGTATATTCTCTAAACACTAAACGCTAAACACTAAACCAATCAAAGACTCCATTCGAAGCCGTCTTTGGTATCCTTGATGGTAAAACCAAGTGCAGTGAGTTCGTTGCGAATCTTGTCGCTGGTAGCCCAATCCTTGTTGCGCTTAGCTTCGAGGCGCATATTGAGGAGCATGTCCACGGCACCCTTGTAGGCATCCATGCCTGCGCCCGCATCTTGAGCTCCGTCCAATTGCAAACCTAGTATGTCCATCGCATAGGTCTTCCATACAGCACGCAACTCCTCCAAGTCAGCCTCAGAGATGGTGCCCTTGCCATCGAAGACAGTATTGATGGCGCGTGCGGAATCAAAGAGGTGCGAAATCACGATAGGCGAGTTGAGGTCGTCGTCCATGGCTTCTTGGCAACGCGTGCGAAGCGAGTTGAGGAGTTCAGGGTTCAGATGTTCAGAAGTAGCATCTGATGCCTTGATCTTCATCAAGCGTTGGTATGCCTCGGTTAGGCGGGCAAGACCTTTCTCCGCAGCCACGAGGGCATCGTTGGAGAAGTCCACCGTGGAGCGATAATGCGCTTGGAGGATGAAGAAGCGGATGGTCATTGGAGAGAATGGTTGCTCCAGCAAGTGATGATTGCCTGCAAAGAACTGCTCGAGGGTGATGAAGTTGTTGTAGCTCTTACCCATCTTCTTGCCCGCGATGGTAATCATGTTGTTGTGCATCCAGTAGTGTACACTGTCATGACCAAGGGCTGCGCAGCTCTGTGCAATCTCTGCCTCGTGGTGGGGGAACATCAAGTCCATACCGCCGCCGTGGATATCGAACTGCTCGCCGAGGTACTTGGTACCCATTGCAGAGCACTCCATATGCCAACCAGGGAAACCTTCGCTCCAAGGACTTGGCCAGTGCATGATATGCTCAGGCGCCGCTTTCTTCCAGAGGGCAAAGTCAAAGCTGTGCTTCTTCTCTTGTTGTCCGTCGAGTTCGCGTGTCTCGGTGACGATATCCTCGAGGTTACGGCCCGAGAGTTTGCCATAAGGATAATCCTTGGCGTACTTCTCGACGTCCATATAGACGCTGCCGTTGCTGACGTAGGCATAGCCTTTGTCCATGATCTTCTGGACGAAGGCAATCTGCTCGATGATATGTCCGCTGGCATGTGGTTCGATGGATGGTGGCAGCACGTTGAGCAATTCCATATCGTGGTGGTAGCGGTTGGTGAAATATTGCACCACCTCCATTGGTTCGAGTTGCTCAAGGCGTGCTTTCTTGGCTATCTTATCCTCGCCCTCATCGGCATCGTGCTCCAAGTGGCCCACATCGGTGATGTTGCGCACATAGCGCACCTTGTAGCCGAGGTGCATGAGGTAACGATAGAGAAGGTCGAACGTGATAGCAGGACGTGCATGTCCCAAGTGTGCATCGCCATACACGGTAGGACCGCAGACATACATGCCTACGTGTCCTTCGTGCAAGGGTTTGAAGTATTCTTTTTGACGCGAAAGCGTATTATAAATCTGTAACATATTCTAGTTCACTTCGTTTGTAGATCGCTTCGCTGTAGATCACTTCGTTGTAGATCGCTTCGCTCGAAGACTTCTAGGAGTCTACAGGGCTCCGCCCGATCTACAGGCGCGTTGCGCCGATCTACCATCTACAGCCGCAAAGCGGCGATCTTAAAGAAGACTTTTTGGATCGAGGTTGTTCTTCTCGATGTCTTTGAAGTAGTTGTAAGTTCCCACTTTGAGTTCTGCGCAAGCAGCCTCATCAGCTACGATGATGCCGTGTTGGTGCATTTGGAGCGCAGAGATGGTCCACATATGAGAGATTGGCTCCTCGATAGCGTGTTGGAGCGCACGTGCTTTGTTGTGGCCATTGACCATGATGAGTACCTCTTTAGCGTCCATGATGGTACCTACACCTACGGTGAGAGCAGTCTTAGGCACCTTGTTCACGTCGTTGTCAAAGAAACGCGAGTTGGCGATGATGGTGTCGGTAGTGAGCTCTTTCTTGCGGGTGCGAGAAGTGAGTGAGCTACCTGGCTCGTTGAATGCGATGTGACCATCAGGACCGATACCACCCAAGAAGAGCATGATACCGCCGTAGTTCTTGATCTTTTCTTCGTAGCGAGCGCACTCAGCAGCCAAATCCTCGGCGTTGCCGTTAAGGATATTCACGTTCTCAGGACGGATGTCGATGTGAGAGAAGAAGTTCTTCCACATGAAGCTATGGTAGCTCTCTGGGTGATCCTCTGGAATACCTACATACTCGTCCATATTGAAAGTTACTACGTTACGGAAGCTCACTTTACCCTCTTGGTAAAGGCGAATAAGGTTGCGATACATGCCGAGAGGTGAAGAACCTGTTGGCAAGCCCAAAACGAATGGAGTACCCTCTTTAGGAGCGAACTCGTTGATGCGTTTTGCTACGTAGTTAGCTGCCCACTCTGAAAGTAGGTCATAGTTTGGTTGAACAATTAGTCTCATGATACTGTTTATTTAAATGTGTTAAAAAATAATTCTTATTTTTAGATCGCGTTGCTGTAGATAGTAGATCGTTCGCATTGCTCACTGTAGATCACTCGTTATACTCGCTGTAGATTTCTGTGTTTTAAATTTATTAATCATTCCTTGGAGTAATTTTGTTTCTTGCACAATTAATTTTTCCATTCTCTCAAACTCCTCCTGAGGAAGATAACCTATATCACAAGCAATATCTAACTGCGCCAAGACTTCCATCAAAGACCCATAGGCTATCTGCATAAAATGTGCTCGGTCTTTATCCGTTCCTCTTCCTAATCCCTCAGCAATATTTGAAGGTATGGATATTGCTGCACGGCGCAACTGATCCGCCAAGACAAAACGTTCATTTTGCGGAAATTGCTCCAACAACAAATAAATTTCCTTTACTATTTGTTTGGCAACACAATATACATTCAGTTTTCTAAAGTTATGCATACTTCTACTTTTATTCAGTCCACAGGGCTCTGCCCGATCTACAGCGAAGCGATCTACAGGGCGCAAGCCCGATCCACAGCCCTTTAGGGCGATCTGTTAGTCCTCTTGGACTAACACCACTGCGCTACGGGCAGGCAAGTAGAGTCTGAGCCAGCCTTTGTCCTTGCCCAGATAGCCCTCGTCTGGCATGGTGAAATGCTCTACTGTATCATCCGACAAGCCAAAACCAGCAAACTCCTTTGCATCGGTATTCAGCAACACCTTGTATTTACCTGCCTTCACAGGAATACCATAACCCTCAAAGGACTTGATACCATTCCAGTTGAACACAAATACGAGGTTGCCTCGTTGGAATGCCATTACTTGATCACCCTCGTTGTCCCAAAGCTTCTCATCCCATGGCAAATGCACACCATATTTCTTATCTTTGACAGGCGCAAGGTGCTCGCGCAACAGATGCACCATCGCCTCGTCAAACTTATTCAGATTGCTGAAGAAATAATGCTCATTGTCCACCAAACTCCATTGACGACGCGCATACTTATGGCTCCAGCCATTACCCTGACGAGGGAAATCAATCCACTCTGGATGGCCAAACTCATTACCCATAAAGTTCAAATATCCGCCATTAATCGTCGAAGCCGTGATCAGTCTTATCATCTTGTGCAACGCCAAACCACGGTCCACCATGTAAGTCGCATGACCGTGCTCAAAATGCCAGTACATATCCGCGTCGCACAATCGGAAGATGATCGTCTTATCGCCCACCAACGCTTGGTCGTGGCTCTCCGCATAGGAGATCGTCTTCTCGTCCTCGCGGCGGTTGGTCATTTCATAGAAGATATGTCCCGCTTTCCAATCCTCATCACGCACTTCCTTGATATACTTGATCCAGAAATCTGGAATACCCATCGCCAAACGATAGTCAAAGCCCATACCGCCATCCTTGATAGGATAAGCCAAGCCAGGCATACCCGACATATCTTCGGCGATGGAAATAGCATTCTTCTTCACCTCGTGAATCAGCTTATTCGCCAAGGTCAAGTAGCAAATCGCATCGCCATCCTCGTTGCCGTTGTAGTAGCAAGAGTAATCCACAAAATCCTCGCCCAAACCGTGGCTCTTATACATCATCGAGGTCACGCCGTCAAAGCGAAAACCATCGAAGTCATACTCATCCATCCAGAACTTGCAGTTGGAGAGCAGGAAGTGCAACACCTCCGTCTTGCCGTAATCGAAGCAGAGACTATCCCATGCTGGGTGTTCGCGGCGAGCACCGTCGTGGAAATATTGATATGGTGTACCATCGAAGTTACCTAATCCTTCCAACTCATTCTTCACGGCGTGCGAATGCACGATATCCATGATGACATCCATGCCATAGGCATGTGCATCGGCAATCAGGTGCTTGAGTTCCTCGGGTGTACCTTGGCGCGAAGAAACGGCAAAGAAGTTCGATACATGATAACCAAAACTGCCGTAGTAAGGGTGCTCTTGGATAGCCATGATCTGCAAGCAGTTGTAGCCGAGCTTCGCGACACGAGGCAATACATCGCGACGGAACTCCTCGTACGAGTTCACCTTCTCCTCCTCGCTGGACATACCAATATGGCACTCGTAGATAAAGAGCGGGTCACCTGCTTTGCGACGCTTCGCACCTTTCACCTTTAACTTTTCAGTTTTCACCTCCTTTGGCTCCCACACTTGTGCAGCAAAGAGTTTGGTCTGCTCATCTTGTACCACGCGGCGTGCGTAGCTAGGGATACGTTCTCCGCAGCCACCTTGCCACTCCACCAGCAGTTTGTAGAGCTGCTCATGTTGGAGCATATCCTCAGCAAAAGAAGCTTCCCACACGCCATTCTCCTTAGGTTGCAAACGATATGCTTCGTCCTTTTGCCAACCATTGCAATCGCCCACAAGATAGATAGCAGTTGCATTAGGCGCCCATTCGCGGATTACCCATTGTTTGTCCACTTTGTGCAATCCATAGAACATATGCCCGTTGGCCCAATCGCTGAGTTTTGCACCATTTGTGAGCTCCTTCTCACGATTCACGGCATAGTGATAACGACCATTAATTGCCTCAGCAAATGGCTGAAGATATGGATCCGATTGTATGAGTTTTAATGTCTTCATTGTGCAACAATTATCATATCATCATAAAATAGCGCGCAAAGGTACAAAAATTTTCTTACATACACAAGAAAAAAAGGGTTTTCTTGCTCGTCTGCATTTTTTTTCGTACTTCGGACACTGCCTTGGCGAATCATACTGCCCATATTTTCTACGCATGATTCACCAATTCCCCCGTAGCTACGTTCGCAAAATGCGGACCATACTTCAGTTCGCTCGCAATCATTTGCAAAAACGGTTTACACCTTATCATCTATCTTTTTGCAATTAATCGCTCGCTCCACTTGCGTATGTGCATTTTTTGTCGTACCTTTGCAGCGCAATTCAAACAAGACAAATGAAAAAACTTACTTTCATACTCCTGACCCTCCTCTTCGCTGCCAACACTTTTGCGGCGACCATCACCATTCCCGAGGAGGCAAAAGACTGGAATATCCCCGCAGAGGCCATTGATGTGCTGCAAGCACGTGAGATCTGCTCCAAACTGGCATCCGGCGCCACAACTGGCACCAAATACTATGTCATGGGCTATGTCAAGAAGATTGATTCCAGCCACGCAAACAATGTCTCCAGATACGGCAACGCGTCCTTCTATATCGAGCAAGTCAAAGGTGCCAACTCCGCCGAGGACTTCTACGCTTACCGCGTGTATGGTATTGACGGAGAGCGGATCACCAACCCAAGCACCATTGCCGTGGGCGACTTCGTGGTGCTCTATGGCGAGCTCACCAAGTACCAGAAAAATGCCTCTTATACCCCTATCTACGAGACACTTGACCGTGAGGCATACATATGGAATTCCACCAATCCCCTCATCAGCGGCAGCGACACCCCGAGTGGCGACAATACCGACGAGACAAACGGCGTCATCACCATCACCGATCCCGACCTATGGACCACGACCGAAATGAGCCAGTTTGTGGGCAAAGAGGTGCAGTTCACTACCCCATTCTATGTGACCAACAACTCCAAAACAGGGCAACTCACCATCGCTCCTCGTCGCATTTTTAACCCTACTAATCAAGCACTTCCGCTCTCATCGGACTACCAATCTATCCTCTCGCTCAACGAGCAAGGAACCCTCACACTCACCAATGTCAGCGGCTATCATCGCATCGACGAACGCGTGCATAACCTCAAGGTGAAAGTCAACTCGTACAACAGCCTCAGTTTCGTCTCAGGCGACTGGCGAGGCAACACCCGCGCAGAGATGGAGAAGGGCTATGACCTGGAAGCTATCAACAGCCGCGGCGAGCATAATCTGCTCATCTGCTACATGAACCTCGAGTACTACCTCGTAGACAATTTTGGCACAGGATACGGTCCCGACTCTAGCACCGATCATCAAAAACAACGCACCAAAACCAGTCAAGCATTGGCTAAAATCAATGCCGACATCTACGCCCTCGTGGAGATACAAACAGGGCAAGGAGCACTGGCAGAACTAGCGGCGGACCTGACCAAAAACACAGGCAGGAACTTCGCCTACATCAACGACGGCAGCGTCACAGACGGCTCTTTCACTAAGTCGGGATATATCTATTGCACCGACAAAGTCACCCCGCACGGCAATATACAGCACAACGACACCTATGTTGAGAACCGCAAGAAAGTGCAAGGATTCACCGAGAGAGCCAGCGGCGAGCAATTCATCCTTTCGGTCAACCACTTCAAAGCCAAGAGCGGTAGCGGTTCGGGGGCTAACAAAGATCAAGGCGATGGACAAGGCTCCTACAACGCTGCCCGCGTACAAGAAGCCAAATCTATCCTGTCCAACTACTCATCCTATACCTCCACTTTTGGCGACGAAGACTTCCTCATCGTGGGTGACCTCAATGCCTATGGCAAGGAAGATCCTATCACTACACTAACCGATTGGGGGATGATTGATCTCCATCGCACGTTCCATGCAGACAGCAGCTATAGCTATGTATATCAAGGCACTTTGGGTTATCTCGACCATGCGCTCTGCAATAGCACGCTCTACCCTCAAGTGACCGGTATGACACCTTATCATATCAACGCACCCGAGAAAGATGCATACACCTACAATGGTTCATCCAACGACGGAACGATGTTCCGTTGCAGCGATCACGACCCTATCCTGATCGGGCTTAGATTGGGCAAAGACAACACCACCACCGACATCACTTCCCCCACCTACGCTTTCTATTACAACCACGCTATCCGTGCCATTGAAAATGCGCAAGGTGGCACCTACACCCTATATAATATAGATGGCACGATTGCGGCACAGGAGCACATCACCTCCGCCACACACACACTCCCAAGCCTTGCGCAAGGGATATATATCCTGACGATACAACATAATAACCAACGACAATCCATTAAGTTGTGCAGCGGAGCTGCTGGTTAGAGGTTCAGTAGGTTCAGTAGCGCTTCGCGCTTGTTCAGAAGTAACCCCTGAACACCTCAACCCCTGAACACCTGAACATTTGCAAAGCAAATTTTAAACTTTCAAGTATATGAACAAACCATTCTTATTTTTCTTATCGCTTATGGCACTAACAGCATGTACCAAGCAACAGACTACCGGTATTCATCTCGAGAACCTCGACACCACAGTAGTCGCACAAAACGATTTTTACCAATACGCTTGCGGCGGATGGATGAAGAACAACCCACTCCCTAACGAGTACAGCCGTTTTGGCTCATTCGACAAACTCGGACTCCAAAACCTGGAGCAAGTCAATGGTCTCATCGCAGACATCGCTGCTAAACAACACCCTATGGGGTCTATCCCACAGAAGATTGGCGATGTTTATAATCTCTCTATGGACATTGAGCGCCGCAATGCAGAAGGCATCGCTCCTGTACGTCCTGTTCTCGCTGAACTGGACGCTGTGACCGACAAAGACCAATGGTCTTCTGTTCTTGGCAAAGCCATGGACTACGGATTATGGGCCATGTACGTGGACGCAGACGCTATGAACTCCAGTATGAACATCCTCAACGAATACCAGGCTGGCTTCGCACTCAGCGAGAAGAGCTACTACTTCGACCAAGACGAACATACCGCTCACATCCGTACCGAGTACCTCAAACACGTAGAGAAAATGTTCACGCTCTTTGGTATAGATAACGCTGCTGAGAAAGCACAAACCGTACTCCGTCTGGAGACTCGTTTGGCAGGTGCAGCGCTCAGCAATGTAGAGCTCCGTGACCCAGTTGCTAACTACAATAAGATGTCCATCGACGAACTCCAAGTGCTTGTGCCTCAGGTTGATTGGGCAGCATACTTCGCTGGTCTCAACATCGCTCCAGATAGCCTTAGCGTAGGTCAAGTACGCCACCTCCAAGAGGCGGGCAAGATGCTCGCAGAGGAGTCACTCGAAGATATGAAAACCCTCTTCCAATGGCAAATCATTGACGGTAGTGCAGACTTCCTCACCGAGGAGATCTTCATGCAAAACTTCGAGTTCTATGGTCGTACCCTCAGCGGTCGCCAAGAACCTACTCCACAATGGAAACGCGCCGTAGCTATGGTCAACGGAACACTAGGCGAAGCAGTAGGACAAATGTATGTAGAGAAGTACTTCCCAGAGGAGAACAAAGCGCGTATGCTCGAACTCGTAGCTAACCTCCAAACAGCCCTCGGTCAACGCATCCAAGCCCTTGAGTGGATGTCCGACGAGACCAAAGCCAAAGCAATGGAGAAGCTCAATACCTTCACCGTGAAGATCGGTTACCCTGACAAATGGCGCGACTATACCGCCCTAGAGATTGATCCTACGCTCACCTACTACGCTAATATCCAACGTGCGGCTAAGTTTGAGCAAGACTACTCACTCTCCTTCCTCGGCAAACCTGTGGATAAAGATAAATGGTTCATGACCCCACAAACCGTCAACGCATACTACAACCCTGCTACCAACGAGATCTGCTTCCCAGCAGGTATTCTCCAATACCCATTCTTTGATATGAACGCAGACGACGCCTTCAACTATGGCGCTATCGGCGTGGTGATAGGACACGAGATGACCCACGGATTTGACGACCAAGGCTCACAATTCGACAAAGATGGCAACCTCATCAACTGGTGGACAGAAGAAGATCGTGCACGCTTTGAGGAGCGCACCAAAGTGATGGAAGAGTACTTCAACGGCATTGAGGTAGCTCCTGGTACCTTCGCTAATGGCGCATTTACCTTGGGCGAGAACATCGCAGATCACGGAGGCTTGCAAGTAGCTTATTTGGCGTTCTGCAATAGCGAGAAGGCTAAAGTTGAAAGTCAAAAGTTGAAAGTTGTGGACGGTTTTACACCAGCACAACGTTTCTTCTTGGCTTATTCCAATGTATGGGCAGGTAATATCCGTGATGAGGAGATTCTCCAACGCACCAAGAACGACCCTCACTCACTCGGTCGTTGGCGTGTAAACGGCGCTCTGCCACACATCAACGCTTGGTACGAAGCATGGAATGTAACCGAGGAGTCACCTATGTATCTGGCTCCTGAGAAACGCGTAAGTATTTGGTAAAATTAGAACGCCGCTAGCGGCTGTTAGAAGTTAGACCATTTCGCTTTGCTGCATTGTTAGAAGTTAGATCCGAGAAATCTAACAGCCCGTTAGGCGGTCTAACAGCTCAGCGGTCTGACAGTAAAACGGTCTAACAGCGCAGCGGTCTAAAAAAAATAATTATGATTAAACATGTAGTATTTTTTCGCCTCTTAGATGAGGCGGAGGGCAAGACAAAGTTGGAGAATGCCCAAATTATTCGTGACGGACTACTCGCATTACGCGAGAAGATTGATGTTCTTGTGGACGAGACCGTAGGTATCAACATCCCTAACGCCAAGAACACCGACCATGATATTTGTTTGACTTGCACCTTCAAGACATGGGAGGATTTGGACACTTATGCCACCCACCCAGAGCATGTCAAGGTAGCACAATATATCGGCAAATGCAAAGCAGCGCGTAGCGCTGTGGACTATGAAGAGTAATCTGCAAAACCACAAGACAATGATTAAAGTTGCCATACTTGGGTATGGAAATATCGGCAAAGCAGCCGAGCAAGCCATACAGAAGGCTCCCGACATGGAGTTGGCTGGTATTTATCACCACAACGATTCTTTGGAGGACATACAAGCAGATGTGGTGCTTGTGTGCACACCTACACGCGAGATTCGCCACTATGCCAACCTATTGTTAGCCAAAGGGATATGTACTATTGACTCGTTTGACATCCACACCGAAATCTACTCACATATGCAAGCGCTCAAGCCCATTGCCATGCAGCATGGAGCGGTAAGCATTGTTTCGGCTGGCTGGGATCCTGGTACCGACTCCCTCATACGCACTATCATGCTGGCAATGACGCCAGAGGGACAAACATACACCAATTTTGGTCCAGGTCGCTCAATGGGACATACCGTAGCAGCCAAAGCTATTCAGGGTGTGAAAGATGCCGTGTCCATCACTATTCCTATCGGAGAAGGCAAACACCAACGTGATGTATATATCCAACTGGAAGAGGGGGAGAATTTGCAAACCGTACAACAACGCATTATCAGCGACGACTACTTTGCCCATGACCCAATCAATGTGATTGCGGTGGATTCTGTCCTACCATTTGACACCCACAACCATGGTGTGCTGATTCAGCGGGAAGGTGTTGCCAGTGGCATATCCGACCAGCAGTTGTCTTTTGCGATGACAATTAACAATCCTGCACTCACGGCACAAATCATGGTATCATGTGCGCGAGCAGCTATCCGAATGAAAGCATCGCAGCAATATGGAGCGTTTACCACCATCCATATTCCGCCTATCTACTTTGTGCCATTGGATGAGGAGCAAGCCATCAAAACATTAGTATAAGATAAAAAAAAGAGTCGATTGACTCTTTTTTTATGCCCATTATAATGGTTTATGGTAGTGATAATCTCGATAATCCTTCGAATCATCATCGCGCTTAATGCGTGGATGGTCATTCGGGAAACGCTCCTCCCACTTGTCTCGTATCTTATCCCAAAGACTAGTAAACCAACGTTTTATCCCATACCAATCTATACCTGGAGCATCACATCCGGCATAGCCTCTAAAGCGCCACCAGAGCAACAATACCCAACCAAACAACATGCCGCCCAAGTGCGCAAAATGCGCCACATTATCGCCTGAAGTAGGAGCTAATCCCGCAAACAACTCGATCAATGCATAAATCAGTACGAGCACGCGCGCACGTATTGGAATAGGTATAAAGAGGATAAACATCCGCACATCAGGGAATAGCCAACCAAAAGCTAATAAGATGCCAAACACTGCACCGCTGGCACCAATCGTTACCACGCGATTAGCCAATGCTGTAGCCATAGTGGGAGTAACAGTATTCAAGATAGGTTGCAACTGCAACGCCCATACCGACTCTTGCACAATGGCTGCGCCTAAGCCCGTAATCAGATAGTAAATCAAGAAGCGTTTGCCCCCCCAACGTTCTTCCAATGCTGGGCCGAACATCATCACCGCAAACATATTGAAAAATAGGTGCGAGAAATTGGCATGCATAAACATGTAGGTCAATGGCTGCCAGAGATAGAAATCAGAAGCCATCACATAATGCAAGCCCAACCAATGTGTCAGGTCAATGCCATGACGCCCCAAAGCTAAATCAGCCAACCAACATATTAAATTGATAAGGAGTAGATTTTTTGTAATCGGTGGTAAATTTCTAAACATATATTACTAATAAATTTTCTGCAAAAGTACTAAAAACACACGATATGACCTACAAAAATCATGCAAAAGCGGTTAAAATAGTCAAAATGGCAGAAAAATCGCACAAAAAACGTTTTTTTTGAGACAAAATATTTGATATTTCCAAAAAATGTTGTAACTTTGCCCGAGATTTTTCGGAAAATACCGGGAAAATATATTAAACGTTTAATTATTTAATCTAAAATCGTTATGAACAAAACTGATCTCGTAGCTGCTGTTGCAGCTCAAGCAGGCTTGACAAAAGCACAAGCACAAAAGGCTGTTGAGGCTACTGTTGATGCTATCGCAGGTGCATTGAAGGGTGGTGACAAAGTACAACTCGTTGGTTTCGGTACTTTCTCTGTAGTAGAGAAAGCTGCTCGTGAAGGCGTTAACCCAGCAACTGGTGCTAAGATCCAAATCCCAGCTAAGAAAGTTGCTAAATTCAAAGCTGGCGCTGGCTTGGCTCTCTAATTGGCTAGAGGCATATAACGAGTTGCTCTTATCGGGCAACTCGTTTTGTGTCAAAAATTAACCATCGATAATTAAACGTTCACATTTGATTGAATCAATTAAATCCATTATAGACTATGCTAAACATTATACTCTGTGGTGCCCCAGGTAGCGGAAAAGGCACACAATCCGACCTCATTGTAAAAAAATACGGTCTGCAACACCTCTCTACTGGTGATGCGCTCCGAGCTGAAATAAAATCAGGTAGCGAACTTGGCAAAGAAATTGGCGAATTAATCGCAGGCGGAAACTTGGTGCCAGACCACAAGATGATTCACCTCATCGCACGCTATTTGGACAATCTACCAGAAGATTGCAAGGGCGTCATCTTCGATGGTTTTCCACGTACTGTAGCTCAAGCAGAAGCGCTGGAACTATTACTGGAGCGTCGCAATATGAAAGCTGTATTGCTTGACCTTTTTGTAGAGGAAGATGAAGTGATCAAACGTCTTTTGAATCGTGGTAAGACCAGCGGTCGCGCAGATGACAACTACGAGACGATCAAAAAGCGTTTGCAAGTATATCAAACAGAAACTAAGCCTGTTTGCACCTATTACCTCCATCGCCACAACTATTTTGCTATCAATGGCAATTACTCGATGGAAGATACCTTCTGCCAAATCGACAATATTCTGCGTCTCATCTAAAAAAATATTTCAAAATTCATAATTGGATATGGCCTCATCCTCGTTTATTGATTATGTAAAGATCTATTGCCGCTCTGGTAAGGGCGGTGCGGGTAGTATGCACTTCCACCGCGCAAAATACGTGCCTAAGGGCGGACCTGACGGTGGTGACGGTGGACGAGGAGGACATATCATCCTTCGTGGTAATCGCAACCTCTGGACATTGCTACACCTCAAGTATCAAAAACACATCTTCGCTACCGACGGAGGTAGCGGCGGTGCATCGCGCTCTTTCGGAAAAGATGGTGAGGATAAAATCATCGAAGTGCCTTGTGGTACAGTGGTTTACAACGGCGACACGGGCGAGTTTATGTGCGAGGTGAAGGAGCATCAAGAGGAGATTATCCTCTTCCGTGGCGGTAAAGGTGGACTGGGCAACTGGCACTTCCGCACAGCCACCAATCAAGCGCCTCGTTACGCACAGCCAGGTGAACCATGCATGGAAGCCAATGTGATTCTGCAACTCAAGGTACTGGCAGATGTGGGTTTGGTAGGCTTCCCCAATGCAGGTAAGTCCACCCTGCTCTCGGTGGTTAGTGCAGCTAAACCAGAGATAGCGGATTATCCATTCACCACTTTGACACCGCAATTGGGTATTGTGTCCTACCGCGATAATCAGTCGTTCTGCATGGCAGATATACCAGGTATCATCGAAGGTGCAGCCGAAGGACGTGGATTGGGATTGCGTTTCTTGCGCCATATCGAGCGCAACGCGGTGCTGCTATTTATGGTGCCTGTTATCACCGAGGATATCCAACGCGAATATGAGATTTTGCTCGCCGAGTTGGAGAAATACAATCCGCAACTGCTGACCAAAGCACGTATCTTGGCCATCTCTAAATGCGATATTGCAGATCCAGAGATTGACTTGGAGAAATTGACCAAACAGTTGGCAGCAGAACTGGATATTCCTGTGATTACGTTCTCTTCCGCGAGTGGTATGGGCATCACCGAACTCAAGGATATGCTTTGGGAAGAGCTCAACAAAGAGCAAAATCAAGTCATTGAAATCTCACACGCACCTATCGAAGTCAAGGTTATTGAGCGCGATGAAGACGACGATATGGACGATGATGACGAGCCACAAACCATCTACCTCAACGAGGTGGAAGAGGAGTGGGACCTCGACAAATATCGTGGCATAGGTTGGGACACCCAAGACAATCTCGAAGAATAACTTCTAAATTCCTGAACTCCTGAACTCCCATCCTACATACGACCGCTTTATTGCTTGGCGTGAGCAGCATATCCCGCAAAAGAACCTCGTATTGATCTTGAGTTTCTTTGTGGGCGCATTGGCATCGTGTGCAGCGCAACTGCTCAAGATAATGATCCACGGTATCCACCATTTGGTGGAGCATCACCTGATTGAGCAAGACCACTGGTGGTATCTCATCACCCCTATGATTGGTATCACATTGGCGGGATTGTTTGTTAAGTATGTAGTCAAAGACGATATCTCACACGGTATCACCAAGATTCTATATGCCATTTCGCAACGCAAATCGATTATCAAGATTCACAATACTTGGAGTTCGTTGGTAGGTTCAGCACTGACGATTGGTTTCGGTGGTTCGGTCGGAGCGGAGGCTCCTATCGTACTAACAGGTGCTGCTATTGGTAGCAACCTCGCCAAGCTCTTCCGCCTCGATCAAAAGACCATGATGCTCATGATTGGTTGTGGTGCTGCAGGTGCAGTGGGTGGCATTTTCCAAGCTCCTATCGCTGGTCTAGTCTTCACTCTAGAGGTGCTAATGATGGATCTAACCATGACCCGCATGGCGCCATTGTTGATATCCTCCGTCACAGCAACTGCGATCTCCTTTATGGTCAACGGACAAGAAGCCATGTTCCCATTGGTGAATAGCGAACCATTCTTCGTGGAGCGTCTGCCTTGGTATGTTATATTAGGTGTGATGTGTGGATTGGTATCACTCTATTTCACACGTGGCATGAACCGTCTGGAGCAACTATTCAAACGCCATGTGCAAAATACATGGGTCAAGTTCCTCGTAGGTGGTGCTACATTAGGTTTATTACTTTTCCTCTTCCCTCCCCTCTATGGCGAGGGATACGATGTAATCAAGCAGCTCATCAATGGTGACTCGGTATCCGCCATTGCCAATAGTCCTTTCGAAGTGCTTGGCACGGGCAGTTGGGTATTAGTGGGCTATTTCGCAGCCATTCTGCTATTCAAGATATTTGCATCAGTTGCCACCAATGGTGGTGGCGGTGTAGGTGGTATCTTCGCACCTTCGCTCTTTATGGGAGCTATCACAGGCTTTATTTGTGCCCGATTGATGAACATGGTTGGCATTGGTGTTCCCGAGGCAAACTTCGCCTTGGCAGGTATGTCGGGCTTGATGGCTGGTGTCATGCACGCCCCATTGACGGGTATCTTCCTCATTGCCGAACTTACAGGTGGCTACCACCTTTTTATGCCATTGATGGCGGTAGCTGTCGTATCGTTCTTGACCATCAAGATTTTTGAGCCTCATAGCCTTTATGCCATGCGTCTGGCTCAGAAAGGTGAACTGCTCACCCACAACAAAGATCGCTCTGTCCTCACGCTCATGAAGATGGAGAATGTCCTGGAAACCGACCTTAGAACACTCAATCCAGAGATGACTTTGGGCGAACTGGTCAAGGTCATTGCACAAAGCAACCGCAACATCTTCCCTGTAGTAGATAATAATGGTAAACTATTGGGTATCTTGCTCTTAGATGAGGTACGCAATATCATGTTCCAGCCTCGTTTGTACAATCGTTTCACTGTGAAGCAACTCATGAACTCCCCTCAAGCCATCCTCACCGACACCATGCCGATGGGTAAGGTCATGGAGATATTTGAGGATACAGGTGCATGGAACTTGCCCGTCGTAGATGAGCAGAAACACTATCTTGGCTTTGTCAGCAAGTCCAAGATCTTCAACTCCTACCGCCACGTATTAGTGCACTTCTCAGAGGAGTAATGGTTTACAGACCTATCTCCCATCACTGGTATATACTCTTACTATCCATTGCTTGGCTTCAACTAGCACTTGCTACTCTTCCTGCTGATTCACATCTGCACACGCCTTGTATATTGGTGTCCATAATTCAAACTACAAGTTCCTTGTCAGTTTCGGGACCACCATAGGACATCACTAAGACATCTGTGGGTTTTCTGTGGGCTACTGCAAGTTCTCTGCAGGCTACGCGACCACTTCGCGACCACTGTAGCACATCTATTGCCTAGTTGTATCATAGCGGTGGCACTCATACAAACAAAGCATCTCAAAGATATATATACAAAGAGAACCTCTAAGATTCGTCTTGGGGGTTCTTTCTTTGTATAGCATGTCCGGCGATGCAAGCGGTAAGCCGACCCCATCCTATAAAGAAATTTTGCGGAGCAAAGACAAAGCCGTGAGCGAAGCGCAGCAATCGATAGAGCGGAGCGGCAGAGAACACCTTATGAAAAGGGGAAAGAAAAAATCGTTAAGCCAGACGTGAGTGTAACGAACTCCGTATGAAGAAAAACAACTAAAAAAGTAAGTTTAGTTTTAGTCAAGTAATGGTTTTAATTGCTCAAGAGCTCCGGATTCATCATATAAACGATATAAAAAATCGGACTGAGTACATTCTTCCTCACACAAATTCAACAACAGATCAGCTGTGATAGTATGGAAGGTTGACAGATCTAATCTATACGCAATATTTAGTTTCCGGTCCTCATCAATTCTTCCTATTCCCCCAGAAAACAGATTCAATTCAGGATATAGCCATCGAGGAATAATAGGTTTTACATGATTCACAAAAGTATTCTCGGCGTATATCCACGGAGACAATGTGGCTTTCTCGTCATTCTTGAACCGCTGTAATTGTAGTGTAGAATTTTCACTCCCAACAAATAGAAAACACTCACAATCATTAATCATTTCTAACAATGCCATAGATAGCATCGTGTGAATATGGGCTGTACTATAATTACGTTTGCTATAACTATATGCTGTTTTCGCGTCATTTAGAGAATAATTATCATCAAAAAAACGAATTAAATCATTCATATTGTTCCAAACCATAGAGTCTATGAAACATTCCACCTCAAATTCTTGTTCAATAGCATACGCCAATTTCTTCACTATTTCAATATCACCATGCGAATGAGATATAAATATGTGACGTTTTCCTATTTGACGAGGAAAATTCAACTCGCTCACGC
This sequence comes from Paludibacteraceae bacterium, assembly GCA_045132415.1. Classification (GTDB taxonomy): domain Bacteria; phylum Bacteroidota; class Bacteroidia; order Bacteroidales; family Paludibacteraceae; genus Colicola. The sequence continues at coordinate 24,988 of JBGUSG010000005.1, forward strand.
CATTCCCATCCCATATTTTATCTTTTGAAAGCGCTGGTTTTATAACATTTTGTGCATGCTGTTGATTAGAGGTATAATAAGATTTCAGTTTAAGGATATCCTCTAATGTCCAATCAAATGAATCAATGAATTTTTGCGCCTCACGAATTGGAATATTTAATTTTGCGAACATAACTTTTATCTTGTTGGTTGAATCTCATAGCCTGCAGCATCATTCTCACTTTTATCATATGCATTGTCAATGTATTTCTGAGGATTAGACAGAAACTCTTCTTCCTCAACATACTCAATATATGAGCCATTTAGCCAATCATATGTTTTACATGTAGAACAATGCCATTGTTCCGGTTTAGAGTTGAAATGGTTGTTATAGATAATCGGATATAAAAACTCATTTTTATAATTCACGACAGCCCTTCCGTGACAATTAGTAAGATGATTTATAAACCAATCATAATTACCATAACATTTCATAATTACACCCACGACACCATTAGTATGGGATGTCCTGTTTTTTCTTGTTATATTTTTAAGACAATATTCTATCTCCCAATCAATCCACTTACTTTCTTTCATATGTGGAGAAATAATTACTATAGTTACCGAAGTATCATACATCATATCTCTCAAAACCCTCTTAATGTTTTCCGTGGAGGTGTCAGTTAAGTCAGGAGAATCAGCCGTCTCTCCTTGATAGAAAGTTGCATCGTCACCCAAAGCCTCTATTATTCGATCACGTAAACCTTGAGCTTCACTATATTTATATGATATAAATGTTTTATGTGCCATGCTAATAATTAACAATTACAAGTTATAGTAATACAGTCTTTGAATACTATGCATATTAGTGTTATCACTATAGCAACTAATATTGTACAATATAAACCGGCGATTGTTTTCGACCAAAAAACATCACAATACGAATACTTGCAGTCTTTCTTCTTGTTATATTCGCCGATTGGCATTTTGAAGACTGGGATGTCTTTCTCTTCAACGATATCATTGTATATACCTCTAAATTTTCTTTCCTGTTGCAAATAATATGCATCCAAGAACCAAAAAACTAAGATGGGAAAAATTGCGACTAAAAGATATGCAATGTTTCCTTTATCAGCATATATCGCTAACAATGCTGATACAATTGTTATCATCCAACCTTTCAGCATAAAAGAATTTTGATTCATACGAGTAATAATACTCTGAATCATCTCAAGATGTTTTACTTTTTGCTCGTCCATAATATTTTATCATTTATTTAACCATTCTTGCAAAGGTATTGAGGTGTATCCATAATCTACATAATACCCCTGCTTTGGATATATTTTTCCCATCCAATCTTTTTTATAGTCATTATAGTAGGTAACATGGGGATATATCTGCATGTATTCATGCCCCTTATATTGATTATCTGCAGCCCCTTGGGGCTTTATTGGAAAGATCGCAATATGATTATAGTATTTCTTAGCATCTCCATATCCTAATTCCCAGTTGCACCATGCTGATTCTATTGCATTATTCGTCGCTAACAATATGAATTTATTTGATTTTTCAATAATCTGTTTTATTCTTCGAGCAGTTTCACCTGTTGTCTCTAATGGCATTTTGTCATCCATACTATCAATATATACTTGCGCATTATATTTATTGCGCAATAATCCAATCACACCTTTCAGATCTTCTAGATCCTGGTGCTTATGTGATAGGAAAATAGTTGTTTTATGTGAAATAACTCCACCTTGAGAAAATTGTCTTGATTCAGTCAATAATTCTCTATATGTAGAATCTTGAATACGTTCATTCAAGAATTCTCCACTTTCAAAAATACTTTTCATTCTTTTGCACTGTGCGTGCGCACGCTTAAGGTTAATAATATGTTTTTTCTATTTCAGTTGCAAAGTTACAACTTTTTTATGACATAAACAAATAAATATTTAGATTTGAAAGAGAATGCACAGGAGCAAACGCGGAAAGCAACACAAATATCAACTCAAATATCAAAACATTCCCTATCAAAATCAAAATTTTATTAGCATATCTACAAAAAAAGTGTATTTTCTGCATTTTTTCTTCAAATAGGCAAATGTATGTGTAAAAAAGTGCCATTTTCAGAAGCTTGCTCGTCATTTTATGGCTCTACACGCATAATCAAGGCAAAATCCGTACCAAAAGAATCCTACCATAATAGCAAAACAGGACTGCCAAGTAGTTTGGCAGTCTTGTTCTTATTTACTGAATAATACCTATCCTATAGTAACTTCGCTCCCTCTGTGTTCCAAAAGGCAAAGATATAATACTGCATACTGCATTGCATAGTCAGAATCATTTTCTCCTCCTTATCAGTCAGTAGGGTATTAATCAGTTTGATATACGCTTCCGTATAATCACGCATCTCACTAACAGTCAAATCCATTCCAAACTGTGTAAAATCTGCCAGCACTTTATCATAATGAGCATTTATCGTGGACTTTTTCGTTTCATCTAAATTAGTATTTAGGATTTGTGCCTTCAACTGCTCATCTAAACCGCCTGTCAGTTTCTCTGTCTCCTCCATCACACTCTTTTTCAACTCATCTTGCGACATCCCTTCTGACTTTGCCAAAAATTCTTCGCTAAACACACGTTCCAACACTTTGTACATCAATTTGCCACTATTAGCACCTTTATATGTGCAGCGCAAATCAAAATCCTTCTCCACCTTTGCGTCTGCTACTCGTGTACTATCCAACAATAATTGGTTGTACGTTTGATTCAACTTCGCTACTTCAGCATTAAACATCTCCCAACCTTCTTCATAACTATACGTTGGTTTTGTTTCTTTACTGCAAGAGTTAAAACACATCCCTATGGCCACTAAGCCAATCAAGGAAAATACTACAAATGATTTTTTCATACTAAATAAGTTTTAATTCGTATCAATGATTGTTTCATTTACTTTATTAGACATCCAGAATTTCTTTTTACTACAAGATTTCCACAAAAGACTACTTTTTTGTAGTCCTTTGTGGTTAATCTTAAATAGAAGTGGTCATTTGTTATTTGATTGTCAACCATACAGGAATTGCTAACGCGCAACTTGTCATATACATCACATGTAGCACCGCGATGCCTTTTGCATCTTCTTCTTTGCATTGATACATGCAGACAATCATACTAATAAATAACAATGCCCAATAGATATACAATATGACCTCAAAAAACGGTTGTAACAGAATGCAGGTTGCAAATATGATTGGAAAAAGCACACCAAATATTTCATACAACTGCCAATTGGGCTGATAAGGCATCTTATGTTTGAATACTTTTTCTGCTTTTTGTTCTAAATTACAAGTGGTACCTTTTATGTGCAACTGTCTTTTGTAAGCAAATATCAATACAGTCAAATATGCCAGCCCATAGATTATCCATGAATACCAAATTCCAAGGATATTATCCAAAGCAGAGATCAAAAGTATAACAAATGCTATCCAAACAAATGCATCACCTTGATACTTATATCGTTTCATTGCTCCAGTTATTGAACATTCCACAAAGCTTTACTACAACACATTACACTACCATAAACAGCAACTAATAGTTTATCATCAGCATCAATTGAACTACGATTTACCACGTCCAAATATTCTTCCGTATATCTTTGCATTTGTAACATTGAGAAAGAGCGTGTTACATTGCGAAATTGTATATTTGCATTTTTTACATTTACTTTCATGATGTTATCTGGTAAAACCATTGTATAACTTAGTAAACATTGTCTTAATCTACTGTCAACTGCACCATATAATTGCTCATAACGATTTAACATTTCAATTTTTACTTGTCTCTTTGACAACCCCGTAAAGCCCTGATTATCTCTATACAAATTTTCTATTAATTGATTATGTCGTTCCCCCATTTCAATAGTAACATATTTTTTATCGAAACGCAATATTGAAGAAAAATCGTTTATCGAAACATTATCACCATCCAAACTACATTCACTAGCAGCATTCCACGAGGCAATTGCTGCAAAAATCACGGCAGATCCGCCAAAATAAGCCAATATGGCTTCTCGCGTCAATGGTGTTGAAGCACATGCTGCCAATAATTCTAATCCATTTAAGTACTGTAAAGCGTATGATAATCCCTCAACCGCTCCATCTGCATCTGCGAGTAAAACTTCCACTACCTTATCGGTAGTAACATCGCCACTGGCTCGCATAGCAGTAGAATAATCTACCTTATACTTTTCATTCAACTTTTCCACTTCTAAGTTAAATGCTTCCCACGCCGCAGCACTATTGGATTCTTGCAAAGTTGGCATAGGCACCACTTCTTCTACGACAACTTCTTCATTAGGATTTAGTGTGTTCGAGTCCTTTGAACATGCTACTACCAATACACCCATTGCCAAGACAACTACTGCTGACAATACCATAAAAATTTTCTTTTTCATAATAATTGAAATTAAAGAGTTAATAAAATAAAATTAGTTGACGCTAAACTCGCCAGTTAATACAACTCCTGATTCTGTATAGATATACAACTCATAATCGCCATTTTGTGGGATATACATAGTGGTCTCGCCTACAAATTCTTCTTCAGAAACCACATCGCCTGTCACTTCATCAATTACTTCCACATACGCAGGCGCATCCATATCCGTACTTATATACAATTCATTAGCTTCGACAGAAGCGGAAAAATTGGTTCTTTTAATATCTGGTTCTAAATGATCATCACTTTCTTTGCTATCCCATGGTTGCATGTGATATACTTCTGTTAAGATGATTTCTTGAGCCGTCATCATTTCGGCGCGTGCATTGCATATACCTAGTAAACACAATGCGAAAATTAGTAGCTTTTTCATACATTAAATTTTTTGATTTTTTGTAGCATGTTCTGCAACCCACTTTGTTGAATTGCGGTGCAAAGGTACTGCCTTCTCGGAGTGTATGCAAAAAATATAGCGCACAAAGCAAAACTTGCAATCGCTTAGTTATCAGGCGATTGCAAGTTTTATTTGCGCACAAATGCTAGAAATGGACTAATTTACTCAATCAGAGATAGCCAATTCCACTAAAAAATCGTATAAATTTGCTGCTGTGGTACCCAATTTTTGAGCAGTGCGTTGTTTGAATGTGCGAATACCTACTGCTGAATAAATTATATATTCTGCTAATACTTTTGTACTCACATCGTGGTAAAGCAGACAATACACGCACAAACGAATCTCCTTTTCCGATAATTTACGCTCTGCTAACTTATCCAACAGACACAGCAACGGCTGATTCAATTCACTACGCATTTTCTCATGGTTGCTCCACTCTTTATTCGGTTTTGGATAGCGCGCACGGAAATGCTCCACATGTTGCACGAGTGCCTCCATGCGTTGGTTGCGTTGTTCCTCCAAGGTCTGATGGTATTCCATTTCGGCTTGCTGTACTGCTTCTGCTTGCGCATGCACCTCTTTTTTGGCTCTCTGCCAGTACCATAGTAGTACTACCACTACCGAAAAAGCCAATAACCCTGCTAAACAATATAGCAACACTCGCCATTGATATACCTCGCAATATGCCAAATACTCCTCAAACACTTGTATGCCATCTAAAGAGTCTATCTTTTTAGCCTCTGATTTTCGACGTTCATCCATACGCAAACTAGCTAAACTATCTGCTGTTAATATGTCGCTATTTAATATGGCATACTTATGTAAAATATAATACGCACTAACCTTATGAGAAGGGACACTAAATTTGTTAACCGTTTTCCATGCATAATACGCTGCAGAATCCATTTGCCCTAAATCATAGAATGCTCCTGCTAAAGTACTTGCCCTCCAAGAATCGGTTATCGGATTTTTTTGCAGGTAATGCGCAATTGAATCAGGAGAGTCTGATATGTTTAATCGGTAAAAATATGCAGCCCTAACATCATTTAAATACCATTTATACTCTTCATCAAAAGAATATTCCGCCGCTAATTGCCATAAACTATCAGCCTCACAAAAATTCTTTAATGCATGATTTCGTACACTAAGATTCAGTAGGCTATGCGCATAATACCATTCATCATCACTTGTTGTAAATTCTTGATGAGCTCGCTCATAAAACAATAGCGATAAACTATCCTTATTGTAATTTCCACAGATTCCGCCCATGCACGAATTGACTCTTCCTCGGTAGATTGGGTCGTCAATCTTCAGCCAGTCGGCTGCTACGTAACACTCCGCAGCACGCGCCACTTGACTATAGTCATCCTCCAAGTTGCGCCCCATATAGTAGAAGGCTTTGCCCAATGTACTGCGTTTGAAGGTTCTGCCTAAGGGGTTGTTTAGCGTATGAATAGCTTTGCGCAGTGCTACCGTATCATCATAAATAAGGTGTTGCGTCTGATCAATACTATCAGCCATAGCTATCACTGCTTTCGCCTCATGCCAAGAACTGCAAGAGGAAAAACAGAGTAATAATACAACAGATACAATCAGGGCTAGTACTCCTTGCCAAAAAGCCAATATGTAACGATTGCTAATCAACATCAATCACAATAACATTGTTTATATCTGCAAAGGTACTGCTTTTTATTGACATTTACAAATATTAAATAAAAAAAGGTATAAAGTGTAAAGGGGCGAATATAAACAAAGAAGCCCGAAGATTTCTCTTCGAGCTTCTAAAAATGGCGGCTACCTACTCTCCCACAAACGCAGTACCATCGGCGTTGCTGAGCTTAACGACCCTGTTCGGAATGGGAAGGGGTGGGACCTCAGCGCTATAACCACCTAAATTATGGGGTTAACGTATTGACTGTAGAAGC
>JBGUSG010000006.1:0-48548 GCA_045132415.1 Paludibacteraceae bacterium
GCATTTTAGGGATGAGAGTAATGAGGAGCAGTTGTTGCCGATACTCTTTGATGTGCCAGCCGAGGGCAGAGGGGAGTTTATGACGACGGCACAGATCAGTGAGCGGTTGGTGACATACGGCAACATCAAGAAGCCGATGGCTTTGAGTAGGTTGGGGATGGTGCTCGGTGCTGCTGGATACCAATCGACACGACCTAAAATAGGAGGGCGATTGATACGCGGATGGCTTGTATATCAGAGAGATACAGATGAAATAGCAAGTCTCAAGCGGCTATTGAAGGAGTAAGGAGGTATCCAGCATATCCAGCAGAATATATAAACTCGTCCACGCGTGTACGGGGACGAGGAAGAGAAAACAGGTGGATATGCTGGATATGGTGGATACCTAAATGCAGTTAGAGAGTAATAGACATAGAAAGCAAACAGAATATAAACCAAACTAAATTTTAAGACTATGGCAAGAGTAACATTTATGGATGGGATTGCAACCATCAGTGGGAAAATCGGTGATGTAGTTTTTCGTAAGTCACCATCGGGAAAAACATACGCATATCAAATGCGCAAAACACCGAAACGGATACCCAGCGAAAAAGAAAAGAAACAAAGGCAACGATTTTCAATTATTACTAAAATGGTGTCAGCCATCATGGCAGACCCTACACAACGCGCTGCATACGAGCAACTACAAAAAGATACATACGGGGCGCGGAAAATGACATTGCGGAAATTTGTGTTTCAAAAAGTGGCTGCTACATTGATTCCAGTTAAAGACACAGAAAGCCCACAGATGTCCTAGAGATGTCCTATGGTGGTCGCGAAACGCGCAGGTGATTTGAAAACAAAAATACGGTTTCCTTGAAGCCTACAAAAATATGAAAAAATCAATGATCATTTTTTAAAGACAATTAACGTCAATTGGGTTGTCAATTATTGTCAATTCAATGAACATATTGTTTGGGTTGGAAGAATGCGCTGGGCGCATTGGCAACCCCAAAACAATATAAAAGTCATTGGTGGGCAAAACAAAACGACTAATAATAGAAGAATATATGATAGTGACATTTAAGAAACCAGTGGAAGGGGTGAGGGGAAAAATACGATTGGAAGATGGGTTCAACATCCGAAAACTGCATGGGAAATATGTGGTGCAACGCTGTCCGAATAGGAAAGGACATGTGGCAACGGAAAAGGAAAGGGCAAATCAACAACGATTTATTCAGCAGTATAGACGGCTGCGCCGTGGTGATGGCTCGCAAGCGAGCGGTAGTGTCGCCGATGGGCGAGGTAGTAGTTTAGAGATTAATGGCAAGGAAAAATGATAGATCAAGCACGAAGAAATAAGGCAATACGAAAATGCTTCTATGAACAATTAGGCAAAGGAATGCCTATGATGGAATTATATGTAATGATTGGAAAACAGTTCTATTTGAGCGAGGAGAGAGTGAGACAGATTGTGGCGAAAAGAAAATCGCGATAAATAGTAACAAGTGGTGAAATTCACCAACAAAAAAGGGGTTTTATGTGTATCTTTGCAGCGGATTTCGGAATGAACGGCTTGCTTGTGAATTCCGGAAGACGCGGGATCCCAGAAGAAAAAAACTAAACCGTTTAACCAATTAAACCTAAATTTTAACTATGGCAATTATCAAAAATTCTACGCCTTTTGATTCGATTCAAAAGAAGTTCTCGGGTTCGGATGAGATTCATTTCCGTAACCGCAAGAAAGACAATGCCACCATTGGTGTGCGTGTGAAGAACCCTTATGACGGTGGCAACTCAGAAGCTCAACAAGCCGTGCGTAATGCTTTCAAAGCAGCACAAACGCAAGCGACAACTATCCTTGCTGATCCAGAGCAACGAGCTACCTACGAAGCGAAATTCAAAGCACAAAAGAAGTACATCACACTGCGTGGGTATGTGGTGGCGCAAGTATTCGCGAAGCAGTAAGCTTCGCTAGTTGAAAGAGTTTTAGTCGCACCTGCGGTGCTGTTTTAACAGTTCTAAAGGTGCACACTCTTAACTAATCAATCATTAAACTTTTAAACCTATTAAAACTAAACAGAAACTATGGCAGGAAGTGTATTTTACTTAGCGCCCGTGGATAATGCATCGGGCAAGATTTTCGGAAAGAAACAAAAGTTTGTAGCAGTTCGCCGTAAGCGCGGTAAACGACAACGCGGATGCGCAGTGATAGGCGAGCGAACGACTCCATACGGAGCAAGTGAACTCGCTTGGCAAGAGATGTTTGCACAGATTTGTGCTGCTACTCGTGACCGCATGATGGATCCAAATTATATCGCTCAAGATCAGGTGGGCTTTATCAAGCAAACGAAGTACAAGACTTTGTATCAGTATGTTTGGAACTTGATGCGTGCGGAGATTGAAGGGAAGTAAGCTCGCAGAGCGAGCAGACCGTAGGGCTGTTAGACCACTATGTTGTTAGACCGCACCTGCGGTGCTGTTAGATCTTAGCAATATGAAAAAGATTCAACTAATGACTGCTATTGTAATGTGCATTTTCGGGTGCACATTACTGGTGGCGGGGTTTGTGACACCGCCTGTGGGCGAGATCCACCACTCGCTGCTGATAGCGTTTGGAGAGATATTGACATTCTCGGGCTCGCTTATAGGCATTGACTATAAGTATCGCTATAAAGAATAATATAAACGACAATTCTTGTCAATTAAGTTGTCAATTTATGACAATTTTAGAAACCAAAATACGCCCTCTGAGAGGGCTACAAAAATAAATAAAAATCAGGGAAAATATTTTGTTGTTTGGGCAGAAGAATATAGCATGCTATATTAGTGCCCAACAACAAAATTATATTCTAAGAAATGATGCGAATATGTATATACGATTGATACGAAATGAGGCAAAAGGGAATGCCATTACTGGGCGGCTGGTGATTGATGGCAGATGGTTCTGCAACACGCTGGAGCGGAAAGGCGTGGAGATTCCTGCACTATGTTACCATGTCTGCGTGACACAATCGCCACGATTCAAACGATTACTTCCTATCGTGCAGAATGTACCACAACGCTTAGGCATACGCATACACAGAGGTAGTAAGCCAGAACATTCAAGCGGGTGCGTGCTGGTAGTGGCGGACAACACATTGCGCGGCAAGGGGATTGGACGAAGTGCGGCGGATGTGGAGAGAGAACTAACAAGTTTAATTCTAAAAGCACAACAAGAACATGAAGAGATTATTTTGGAAGTCAGCGACTTTCGTGCGGGTACTGAATATGGGTATAATACTCCTTGCGTGCGTGAGTTGCAAAAGTACGAAATTGATGCCCGTCGTGCAGAGCAACGATACTACGAACTTCATCCAGAGGAGTGCAAGGGTTGATACAGTCTATCTGAGAGATAGTGTGTTTGTGAGTGAGATGCAGCGAGGTGACACGGTGTATCTGACGCGGGTGGAATGGCGGGACAGATGGCGGACACGGGTGGAAAGAGATACGGTGATGGATGTGCGGGTAGAGAAAGAGGTGGTGCAACTACCGCCAGAGCGGTATGTGCCACCTTTTTATAAGCGATGTACCATCGCATTTTGGGCAATTGGGATATTGGCTATAGGCTATGGGGCGTTGAAGTGGTGGCTGCGGCGTAGATTATAGAGTAGAGATAATGGCAGTCGAAACATGCTAAATCACGCGAGTGGAACAAGCGAAATACTAGAATTTCTCCCCAACGCGTAAGCGGCCCTTTGAAATTGAAGCAAAATCTCGCATTTCTTTTTGCAAGGAGAAGGGGACTCTTTATTGCCTGCGGTGGAGCAGGCTACACAAAGAGAGCCGCTGGTGTCAGCGGCTCTCTTTTGCATATTCTCTTGTTGAGAGGAATTCTTGAATTACTCTTGGGTGTTATCCCAATTTGTGGACAACATGCGCAGGTAGCTGCGGTAGCGCCATTGAGCGTTCTCGCGAGCGGCAGCGAAGAGTTCGGCTGCCTCCTCAGGGTATTGCTTAGCCACTGAAGCGAAACGAACCTCACCCATCAAGTAGTCTTGGAACTTATCCCATTGTGGCTCCTTGCTGTCCAAAGAGAATGGGTTCTTGCCCTCTGCCTCAAGTGCTGGGTTGTAACGCCACAAGTGCCAGTAACCACACTCAACAGCTTTCGCCTCCTCGGCTTGGCTCTTACCCATACCTGCCTTCAGACCGTGGTTGATACATGGAGCGTATGCAATCACAAGTGATGGTCCAGGATATGCCTCTGCCTCGCGGATAGCTTTCAAGGTTTGTGCTTGGTCAGCACCCATAGCGATTTGAGCTACATAGACATAACCATAGGTGGTAGCAATCATACCCAAGTCTTTCTTGCGTACGCGTTTGCCCGCAGCAGCGAACTTAGCGATAGCACCGATAGGAGTAGATTTAGATGCTTGGCCACCAGTATTCGAATAAACCTCGGTATCGAGTACGAGGATGTTCACATCTTCGCCAGAAGCAATCACGTGGTCGAGACCGCCGTAACCGATGTCGTAAGAAGCACCGTCACCACCGACAATCCATTGGCTGCGTTTAACGATATGGTCTTTGTAGTTGAGGATCTCTTTGCAAGTATCGCAACCGCATGCCTCGCAAGCAGCTACGATAGGTTCGTAGAGGCGGTTGGTGATAGTAGCATCGTTTTGGTTATCGAGCCACTCTTGGAAGAGCGCTTTCATCTCAGGGGTGCAGCATGTGCAGGTTTGTGCCTTGGTCATGAGAGCAGCCAAACGCTCGCGGATCTTGCGGTGAGCGATTTGCATACCGAGACCGTACTCGCAGAAGTCCTCGAAGAGGGAGTTGGACCATGCAGGACCGTGACCCTTCTCGTTGGTAGTATAAGGAGTAGATGGTACAGAACCAGAGTAGATAGAGGTACAACCAGTAGCGTTAGCTACGATCTCGCGATCGCCAAAGAGTTGGCTGATGAGTTTGAGGTATGGAGTCTCACCACAACCAGAGCAAGCGCCAGAGAACTCAAACAATGGAGTAGCGAACTGACTGTTCTTAACATTAGATTGGATATCTACGAGGTGTTGTTTAGACTTCACATTGTCAGCGCAATAAGCCCAGTTTTGTGCCTCGATCATTTGTCCCTCGAGTGGCACCATGGTGAGGGCCTTACCGGTCTTAGGATGGCCAGGACATACGTCCACGCAGTTGCCGCAACCCAGACAGTCGAGCACGCCCACTTGCATGCGGAAGTGCATACCCTTCATAGCTGCAGGAGCCTTCATCTCTCTTGCGAGACCGCTGACGCTGTTAGAAGTTAGACCGCTGGCGCTGATAGATGCTAGACCTTGGTATTCCTCTTCGTCCATAACGAATGGGCGGATACAAGCGTGAGGACATACATATGCACACTTGTTACACTCGATACAGTTCTCAGCTGTCCACTCAGGAACGAAAGCAGATACACCGCGCTTCTCGTACTTAGCTGTACCAGCAGGCCATGTACCATCCTCTACGCCTACGAAAGAAGATACTGGGAGCAAATCACCATCTTGTGCGTTGATAGGACGAACGACATTGGTGATGAACTCAGGTTCAGTAATTAGATCGCCTGCGGCTGTAGTTGGTAGATCGGCTGCGCCTGTAGTTGGTAGATTAGACCATGCTGGGTCGATGGTGAGTTGTTGGTACTCGCCACCACGATCTACCGCAGCGTAGTTCTTGTTAACCACATCCTCACCCTTGTTGCCGTAAGACTTCACGATGAAGTGCTTCATCTCCTCGATAGCTTGCTCTACTGGAATAACGCCAGTAATACGGAAGAAAGCTGATTGGAGGATGGTGTTAGTACGGTTGCCAAGGCCAATCTCACGAGCGATCTTGGTAGCGTTGATGTAGTACACCTTGATATTATGGTCAGCGAAGTATTTCTTCACTTTGTTAGGCAAGTTCTTTGCCAATTCCTCGCCCTCCCAGATGGTATTGAGAAGGAAGGTACCACCATCTTGCAAACCGCGAGTCACATCGTACATTTGCAAGTATGCTTGTACGTGGCAAGCCACGAAGTTAGGTGTGGTAACGAGGTATGTAGAGCGGATAGGCTCGTCACCAAAACGGAGGTGAGAGCAGGTGAAACCGCCTGATTTCTTAGAGTCGTAAGAGAAGTATGCTTGGCAGTACTTATCGGTAGTCTCGCCGATGATCTTCACAGAGTTCTTGTTAGCACCTACGGTACCGTCGGCACCCAAACCATAGAACTTAGCTTGGAACATGCCCTTGCCACCCATAGCTACCTCCTCGCCAACTGGGAGAGAAGTGAAGGTGATATCGTCCACGATACCCACGGTGAAGTGGTTCTTAGGCATTGGCAATGCGAGGTTCTCGTATACAGCGAGGATTTGCGCTGGAGTGGTATCGTTTGATCCGAGACCATAGCGGCCACCTACTACGAGGATATCGCCAAGACCGAGCTCTTGGAGTGCGTCTTTTACGTCGAGGTACAATGGTTCGCCATTAGCACCTGGCTCTTTGGTGCGGTCGAGCACGCAGATACGCTTCACAGAAGCAGGGAGAGCCTCCTTGAGGTACTTGAGTGAGAATGGACGGTAGAGGTGAACGTTGATCATACCGAGCTTGTTGCCCTTCTCTGCCTCGAAGTCGATAACCTCCTTGATAGCCTCGCACGCAGAACCCATACAGATGATGATGTTCTCTGCATCAGGAGCACCATAATAGGTGAATGGGCGATAGGTGCGGCCGGTGATCTTAGAGATCTCGTCCATATAGTCGCTAACGATGTCAGCTACCTCGTTGTAGTATGGGTTGCAGCTCTCGCGATGAGCGAAGAACACGTCTGGGTTCTCAGCCATACCACGCATCACAGGACGCATAGGAGAGAGTGCGCGATCGCGGAACTCTTGGAGCGCCTTCATATCTACGAGTGGACGCAAGTCTTCCATATCCACTACCTCAACCTTTTGGTACTCGTGAGAGGTACGGAAACCGTCGAAGAAGTTGAGGAATGGCACGCGGCTCTTGATAGTAGCAAGGTGCGCTACACCAGCGAGGTCCATGACCTCTTGTACGCTACCCTCAGCGAGCATAGCGAAACCGGTTTGGCGGCAAGACATCACGTCTTGGTGGTCACCAAAGATACAAAGAGCGTGGCTAGCCAAGGTACGAGCAGACACGTGGAAAACAGATGGGATAAGCTCACCTGCGATCTTGTACATATTAGGAATCATCAGCAGCAGACCTTGGCTGGCTGTGAAGGTAGTGGTGAGGGCACCTGCGTTGAGTGCGCCGTGCACAGCACCTGCAGCACCTGCCTCAGATTGCATCTCTTGTACCAACACTGTCTCGCCGAAGAGGTTCTTGCGACCTGCTGCAGCCCACTCGTCAACATTCTCCGCCATAGGAGAAGATGGAGTGATAGGATAGATGGCAGCTACCTCGGTAAACATATACGCGATATGCGCCGCAGCAGCATTACCATCAAGGGTTAAATACTTTTTTTCTTTGTTCATTGTAGTATAATTTTGTTGTTAAAATAGTTTTCTTATGAGGCTATTAGGCGATTAGGCTAATAGGCGATTAGGCTAGTATAGGAAGCCGAAGAGCCAGAGCGGGATGTTCTTTTGGCTACCGACTTCGAGATCGGCGATGGCGCTATAGCGGATGCCTGTCTTTTGTGGTGTGGTCGCCAGCGCGTCCATGTAGTACTTGCCATCAATGATGAACATCGCACTACGGTCGGTGGCGTTGATCTTGTGGTTGCCGTGCAAGGTAGCATAGAAGAATGTCTCTGCTATGGCTTGCTTATCGGGCTCGCGTGTGCAAGTAGCGTAGCACAAGTTTGGGTTTTGCATGTATACCTTGGTAGGCTTGAGCGGGAACTGTTTGCCCTCTGGATAGAGCAGATTCAACAGGCGCGCATCCTTGAGGTATTTGATATAGTTCATTGTGGTCGAGCGCGAGCAGTCAATAGCCTCAGCCAAACTGCTGACATTGAGGCTGCACGGCGTTTGCTGGAGCATAAGGTAGAGCAGTTTGCGCAGCTTTGGCAAAGAACTTACCTCGATTTGCTTAATGAGCAGCACGTCCACCTCGAGGATCATATTCATCATCTTCAGCAGCGACTCGGAGAAGTCGTGCGGCTCGAGGAAGAGCGGATAATAGCCATGATGAAGGTAGTTATCAAAATACTGCAATGGCTTGACATATTGGCAGATCTTCTGCGCAATCTCCACATGGTGCTTGAGGATATCCTCGAGCGAATAGACTGGCAGCTTGAGACCGAGTGTGACATTGAGGTACTCGCGGAAACTGAAACCACGCAGGTTGTAGGAATGCACAATATTGCCGATGTCATGGTTATCCTCGATGAGTCGCATGACGGATGATGCCACGAAGATGATTTGCAAAGAAGGATAGCGATAGAAGCATTGGCTGATTTCCTTAGACCAGTTGGGATATTTGAATGCTTGGTCGATGATCAAAGTCTTGCCGCCAGCCGCAACGAACTGTCCGACGAACTCCAGGAGCGAATGTTCGGTGAAGTAGAAGTCGTTGAAGTTGACATATAGGGTACGTTTGCTAGCATCTGGATTGATGCGGCGTTGCTCCTTGAGATAGTTGAGCAAGAAATCGGTCTTGCCGACTCCTCGTCCGCCTTTGATGGCTATCAATCGGTCGTTCCAATTGATTTCGTCCATCAGCACTCGTCGTGCGGGCACCTGCACGTGCTCTACGAGATAATCATGTGTCTTGTAAAATGCCTCTAACATACCTTATATATTTGAACGTTGTTGCGAAACCATTCTTTCCACGCTGCAAAGGTACTACTTTTTTTCCAAATTTGCAATATCTATATTACATTTTTAACAAAAAAACATCAAAAAAAGTCCTCAAGCCGAAACTTGAGGACTTTGCTAAAAGCAATTTTGCAATTTATCCTTTAGAAATTGCGCCACTTGGGCAAACATCAGCACAAGTGCCGCACTCTGTGCACAAGTCAGCGTCAATTGTGTAAATGTCACCTTCAGAAATTGCGCCCATTGGGCACTCATCGATACATGTACCACATGCGATACAATCTTCAGAAATTACGTAAGCCATAATCGTTTTAATTTATTGTTAAAAAAGTTTCAATGTTTCAAATGCGAGCGCAAAGGTACAACAAAAAAATTAAAATACCAAATATTTAGGATTAATTTTTGTAAAAAAAGACGCTATTTTTTCTTTTTCACGCTTTGCATGGCAGCCAGTAGTTGGGCATTTGGTCCGGTTAATCCCTTATCAACCAGTCCTTTTTGCTTGGCAAAGGTAGTCCAATTCTTAGCACCTTTTTCGCGCAGAGGCATCCCCAATTGCAGGTAGTGGCAATAGGCAATACCGAGTGCGTCGGTGGCATCAAGTTTCTTAGGCATGCGTTCTTCGGGGATATGCAAGAAGCGTTGGAGCATGTCTGCCACTTGGTGTTTGTCGGCATGTCCGTTGCCTGTGATAGCCATCTTGACTTTCATAGGCGAGTACTCCACCACAGGGACGTCTTTGGAGAGAGCTGCAGCGATAGCTACGCCTTGTGCATGGACGATCTTGATCATGGTTTGTGGGTTCTTGTCCACGAACTGCGATTCGATGGCGAGGACAGAGGGATGGTACTTGTCGATGATCTCTTGCAAGAAGAAGAACTCCTTTTGCAAGCGGGCATATTGGTCGTCGAGCTTGTGGACATCAAAGACACCGAAGTCGAGAATCTCGACCTTGCTACCGATGGTATGCAGCAAAGCATATCCCATGAATAGTGTACCTGGGTCCACGCCGAGGATGATATGTTCTTTTACCAGTTTGTCAAGCATGATATGGTATTATCAATCAGCAAGTCCTTGTGATGGTGCAGCGAGTCTTGCACCACGACGTTTTTGGTCAGTTCGACCACATCTCCTTCTTTGATGCTTTGGGTTATCGAAAAGCCTATCACATCTTGTTTCTCTACTTTGATAGGTCGTTTGTCCACCGCGACGCCATTTTTGGTTAGACCATAGTTCATGGCGCAGCACACTTGCAGGTTGCTAATGGGCAATTGCGCGCATTGCCAGCACAAGTTGTCGCCCACGTGATTGATCAAGGTGTACCATTTATCGGCATCTTCCCCTCCGCGCAAGAGGGATAGGATCGTGATAGGTCCCGTATAATTGACCGACTGGATGCGATAGACAATCTGCATACGCTCTTTATGCTCAGCAGAGAGCCGACGTACAGCCGTAACATGCAGGGTATTGCCACAAGGCGAAGTGGCGATAAAATCCCGCTCAAGCACGGCCTCGTTCTTGTGCAAACAGCGCGAGAACTGCTCAACCTTCCATTCGTTAAGGTCCAAGCGTTCGTCGTGCAAACGCACTGAAATAGCGGAGATATTCAGGATGGGTGTTTCTACACCCTTAATATATGTACAGAGTCGTCGTTCTCCAGAGTAATGCTCTTCGAAGTGTGCTGTTTGACAGAGGTAGTCATTCGAAAAGGTGAGTTGCTGCTCTAGCTCCGACTCTTGCATAGGCAACCATTCGCCTTGCTCTATACTCCAATTATTATACTGCAACATGATTTTCGTAGATTATAAATTACATGGTGGTTTCGCGAACGATTAAGTCGGTAGGTACCATTTCTGTTTGTTGGATACGCTCATCGCCATCCAATCGTTTGAGTAGTCGTGCCATGGCGCGTTTGCCGATCTCCGCTCCATGTTGCTGCACGGTGGTGAGCATGGGTGAAGTGGCATGGCATACAGGCGCATCGGAGAATCCGCAGATAGACAATTCCTCAGGCACTTTGATACCCATGATCTTCGCCACATGTAGCACGCCCGCAGCGCAATCATCGTTGACGCAGAAGATGGCATCGGGGCGATTGTCGCCCTGCATAATATTAGGCAATGCCACAATGGCTTTTGCGCGGGTATCACACTCTACCATCATGCTATCCAATATAGGCATATGATATCTCAGCAAAGCATCGCGCCAGCCCTGATAGCGACGTCGCGACACCTCCAATTGGATGGAAGAAGAGAGGTACATGATTCTTTTCCTGCCTGTCTGAATCAGGTATTCCACCGCATTGAATGCTCCCGTATAATCATCCGACACCACTTGGTCGCACTTGAGCGAAGGGCAAGGACGATCGTAGAGCACCAATGGAATACCATTGTCGATGATATCTTGCAGGTGGTGCAAGCGCGTTGTTTCCTTGCTCACGCCCACCAACATACCCGCTACTCGGCTGCCGATGAGTGTTTGTACGCTCTGCTTCTCTTTCTCCACATTCTCGCCCGTTTGGCATATCAGTATGGTGTATCCTGCATCATTGGCAGCCTGCTCGATACCATCTAAGACCGAAGAAAAGAAGTGGTGGTTCAGTTCTGGAATCACCACACCAATCGTCGTATTCTTATTGGTACGGAGGTTACTCGCCATCACATTGGGCTTATAATTGAGTTTGCGTGCACACTCGCGCACGAGCACTTTGGTTTGCTCGCTGATGTCGGGATGGTTCTGCAACGCACGGCTGACGGTAGAAACCGAAATGCCCAACTCCCGTGCAATATCTTTGATTGTTATAGGTTTCATCTCTCTAAACACTAAACACTAAACACTAAACTCTAAACACTAAACACCCCCACTCTTCTCTCGTGAGCGGATAGCTCCGCGGAAGATGACCAGTACAGCACCAGCCACCAGCACATAATCCGAATAGGGTTGCAGCTTCATGATGCTCATCACAGCGCCTGCAATCAGCACCACCATGCCAATGATTAGCAAAATATTACTCCATTTCATAATTCTTTATTTTACGGATTTCTTGTTATTCCCACTGATCTCACGGATTAACACGGATAATACAGCTAACAAATAAGATCAGTGCCAATCAGTGTTATCCGTGGGAATGTAAAAAGTGTAAAATGATTCTTGTTATTCCCTTCGATCGCTTCGCTGTTAGACGCTGAGGTCTAACATCTAACAACGCAGTGGTCTAATGTCCAACAGCACCTTTGGTGCGTTCTCTACTCCACAATATACACCGTTTCGCCATCGGCGTGCATATGGTATTCTTCTCGGGCAAATTTCTCGAGGCTATCTACATTATCTAGATTTCTCAGCACTTGCTCTTGTTTGGCGGTTTGTTCTTTGACTTGTTCGATTTCTCGCTTCACTTCTCGAATCTCTATGCCTCGTTTGATTTGGTTGAACCAACTCTGTTCGCCCACAAACATGAGGATTACCGCAAACACATATAGCGTGATTGCATATTTGTTAATCAACACTTTACGGAGTTTAGCTCCCTTTTCATTTTGTTCCATATCATTTAGGTTTATCGTTTTGTTTCGCAAATTTTTGAAATCGTTTGCAAAGATAGTGCAAAAAATGCAAACTTGCAAGTTTTTTCACTGCAAATTTGCATTTTTCTCCGAAAGACTTGCATTTCCCACTCTTATCTCATCATTCTCAATTCATAATATCCTCTTCATAATTCCCAATTCCAAATTCTTAATTCCCCTTGTCTTTCCCTTTTCATTTCCTTATTGATTACGTACCATATACGTAGGATATACGTAACATATACGTAAGATATACGTAGGATAATCGGGTTGTAAACCTAAGAATGCCCTATCTCCCTCCTATCTTTCTCTTGTCTTTCTCCTACCTTCTGCCAGCATCTTTCCGCTTTCTTTCTCGATACCACCTCGTTACCACTTCGATACCAATTCATTACCATCCAATACTTTCCCCGTACTTTGCTACCTGTCTATAGGGCTCACCGAGCCCGTATTTTTGTTCAAATATTTATCGCAGTCACTTTTTCTACTCAAAATTTGCAGAAACGCAAATTTTTCCGTACCTTTGCAACCGATTTGGTAAAGCGTTACCCATCACTACATATTTTAGTATAGCGTTATAAGCCCGAACTTGGCATTTTGAAACTTCGACACTTTCAAAACACCAATATTCTTCAAGTCAGGTTTATGCACGCTCACGTTTCCAGCGTGAGTTTTCTGTGCGTAAATTTGAAGAATATAGGTAGTCGAAGACCTCAAGATGTCAAATGAGCGAACGAAAACGCACGCTTTTTATTTTTGACAATTAAGAATTGTATAAATATTATTGATTATGAAAAGATTTACTTTACTTTGCATCATTTGTTGTGCTGTTTGTCGTTTATTTGCGTACGACTTTTGTGTGAGTGGTTTATACTATGATTTTACTAGTGAAAGTACTGTCAAATTGGTTGCACCTTCATCGTTGACTACATACGATGGTTATATTGATTTAGAAATCCCAGCTACAGTGCCTTACAATGGTAGAACGTATTCTGTTACATGTATTGGAGAAAACGCATTTCGTTCATGCAAGAAATTAAAATCATTGATAGTTCCATCAACCGTAACCATAATTAAAGAATATGCATTTTCTCATTGCGATAGTTTGCTTGACATAGACGTACCAACATCTGTGACCATCATCGAGCAAGGCGCTTTTGGGAATACCGCATGGTTTAAGGCGCAGCCTGATGGTTTGGTTTATATCAATAATGTCTTATATAGCACAAAAGGTATCATTCGTTCTGATACAACTCTTGTTGTACGTGAGGGAACAATTAGCATTTCACCTTTATTTTGTTCAAGTAGCAAAGTAACTGCTATTTCATTACCTTCTTCGTTAAAATATATTGGACTAAGTGCTTTTGGTTATTGCTCAAAGTTACGTTCTGTAACTGGTGGAGAAAATGTTGAATATATCGGACACTACGCTTTTAATGGAACAGCATGGGAGACATCTCTCCCGAACGGAAGCCATTATTTTGGAAAAGTATTACACAAACATAGAGGTGCTATACCTCAAGATTTTACTATCAAAGAAGGTACGGTAGCTATTGGTTCAAATGCTTTTATGCTTGCAAGTGATTTGACAAATATCACTCTACCTAATTCAGTTAAATATATTGGAGATTACGCATTTTCCTCTTGTTCTTCATTATCTAATATAACATTTTCTGAAAATTTAGAATATATTGGTATGTTTGCTTTCGAGTGGTGTAACCAATTGCAATCCATATCCCTTCCTAATTCAGTACAAATAATCGAAAGAAATGCTTTTGCAGCTTGTGAAAGTATGCAGTCTATTTCTATAGGAAACAATCTCCAATCCATAGGCATGGCTGCTTTTCAAGCATGTCGTTCACTAGAAACTATCCATCTTCCAAAATCGTTTGCTCATTTAGGCTACTCTGTTTTCCCACTTTCAGATATGCTTCAATCGATAACAATAGATTCAGATAACCCTTTTTTCAAATCGGTTGATGGTGTTTTATATACGAAGAATCATCACAAACTCATGGCGTATCCTTGTGGTCGTCTTGACGAAACCTATACCGTCTTGGAGGGAGTAGAAGAATTACATTATGGCGCTTTTGAAACAAATTTGTATTTGCAAGAGATTACATTACCATCATCACTGCTAGTTATTGGACCTTATTCCATAAGTATGTGTCAACAATTGCGATATATTGATATTCCTGATAACGTAATAGAGATTCAGGAATGGGCATTTTCTAATTGCCAGCAAATGGATAGTGTCAGAATGGGTAAATCCGTGAATTACATAGGTGATGTCGCATTTGGTGGATGCATGTCATTGCGCGTGATTGATTGTCATTTACCTGCCCCATGTTATGTAGGAAGTCAAGCCTTAGATACGGGATATGGTATGTACTATGGTTGTAATACCACCTTGATTGTCAATAAAGGGAGAGGCGAATTATTTTTAGTAGCAGAACAATGGAAAGATTTATATATCATTGAGAGAGAAAGTGATATTCCAACATCAATTGATGATGCAAGTGTTAGAGATATTCATGCTTATAACAAACTCCTCCACGACGGTCAACTCCTCATCCTCCGCGATGGCAAAACCTACAATACTATGGGCGCAGAAGTCAAATAATTGTAACCCACCACAGTTGTTCTCATTTATTAAGATTAAGCGGAGTCGTATCGGTTGTTTCCGATACGAGGAGCGGTGGTAATTGATTACGGAGTACTGCGAAAACTTCCTTTGACGGGAGTTCGGGTGGGAAAAGATTAATAAGATTTCTGCCCGTGAGGGCAAGGAGATATCACCTTTCAGTTTTCAGCTTTCAGCTTTCCGTTTAAGAAAAAAATCGCATAGTGCTTGCGCATGTGCGATTTTTTTTGTACCTTTGTCGCCAATTCATTATGGTGGATAGTATGCGTAAATTCATTCTAATATTTATCACCCTTGTTGGTATCAATGCAGTAAGCATTGCCGCAACCATTGTACACATAGCCGACCCTGCAACATGGACATACTCCGAACTCAAACAATACGTGGGACAAACCGTGCAATTTGACGCGCCATTCTACGTGTGCAATAATTACAGTGGACTGACCATCTCACCACGACGAACCTACTCGCCTACAAACCAAGCCTTGCCACTATCCGACAACTACTATTCGATACTCTCGCTCAATTCCACTGGAAACATCACACTCAATAATGTGAGTGGCTACCATCGTTTAGGCGAGCGATTGCACAATCTGACCGTAAAGGTAAATAGCACAAATAACGTGTCATTCGTATCGTGCGATTGGCAAGGCAACACGCGTGCTGACATGGAAAAAGGACCTGACTATGATGCCATCGACATGCGCGGGCAACACACCTTGCTCGTCTGCTGCATGAACCTGGAGTATTACCTTGTGGAGAACTTGGGCGGCGACATGGGAGCAAGCAACTACTCCGAACACCAGAAGCAACGCGCCAAAGTAAGCAAAGCATTGGCGAAGATCAATGCCGATTTGTACGGCTTTGTAGAGATAGAACAAGGGCAAACTGCCTTGGCAGAGATTGCAAGCGACTTGAGCAGAAACACGGGACGTAAGTTCAGTTACGTTGATGATGGCGGTTCGGCAAGTGGCACGTACACCAAGTCGGGATTCGTATATTGTTCGGATGTCGTAACACCATATGGCAAACTCCGCGAGAACAACACAGGTGTTACCAACCGCAAGAAAACACAAGCCTTTGTAGAGAAAGCAACCAATGAGAAATTCCTCTTTTCGGTCAATCACTTCAAAGCAAAAAGCGGTAGAGGTAGCGGCGACAATGCCGATAAAGGCGATGGGCAAGGCACGTACAACGGCGACCGTGTACGTGAAGCACGCTCATTGCTGAGCCATTATGAGAACGACAGTTATTATTTCGACGACGATGATATCCTTATCATGGGTGACCTCAACGCCTATGCGATGGAAGACCCCATCCAGGTGCTGCGCGAGGGCGGAATGATTGATCTGCATCGCGCTTTCCATGCCGATAGTAGTTATTCGTATGTATATCGCGGGCAGGCAGGTTACCTAGACCATGCGTTATGCAACAGCACCTTGTATCCACACGTGACGGGTATGGTAGCATACCATATCAACTCAGATGAGAGCGATAGTTATACCTACGACAAGTCCAACGACCAAACCATGTTCCGCTGTAGCGACCACGACCCTGTGTTGGTGGGATTACGCTTGGATTCTGTTCACAACACTACCCCAGACACTGTGACACCTGAAGTGAGCGTCAACTTCCGCGACTTCGTGCCCTATATCTGCAACGCCGAAGGTGGCGCATATATGCTGTACTTGCCAAGTGGATACAAAGTGACTCCAGCCCCAGTTAGCATCCAATCCAACGAAGAGCCTATCACGGGATTGCAAAAGGGATTGTACATCATCAATGTGTATGGACAAGGCACCTGCCTGCAAACGAAGATCATGGTGAAGTAGTGTTTAGAGTTTAGTGTTTAGAGTTTAGATATGGACTTGTTTTCACAAATAGAAAATCCTGAACGCGAAGAGATACTTGCTCTGCGCAAAGAACTAGAGCAGGCGAACTATCAATACTATGTATTGAATGCCCCTACCATATCGGACTACGACTTCGACCAGAAGCTCCGTCGTCTGCAAGACTTGGAGGCACTCTACCCCGACATGTTCGATGCGAATTCTCCTACACAGCATGTCGGCTCAGATCTGAGAGAAGCGAGAGGCGAGAGGCGAGAGGCGAAAGGCAAGGGAAAGGGCTTCGCCCAAGTGGCACATAGGTATCCGATGTTGTCATTGGCGAATACCTATTCACAAGAAGAGATAGAGGATTGGCTCAGGAAACTGCCTGCAAATGTGGAAATCGTATGCGAACTCAAGTACGACGGACTCAGTATCTCCCTTTGGTACGAGAATGGCGTGCTGACCAAAGCGCTCACACGTGGCGATGGAGTAAAGGGCGATAATGTCATTGACAATATCAAGACTATCGCTGCGATACCGCAGCATATGCAAGCACTGGAGTCCGAAGTCCAGATTCCTGATTTCGTGGAACTGCGAGGCGAGGTGCTGCTCTCATGGGAGTCGTTCGAACGCCTAAACAAAGAGCGTGAAGCACAAGGTGATGCGCTATTTGCCAACCCACGCAACGCGGCATCAGGAACGTTGAAATTGCAAGACCCTAACGAGGTGGCACGTCGTGGATTAGACTGCTATCTCTACTATATGCTGGGCGAAGCATTGCCAGCAACCAAGCACTACGACCGCCTACAGATTGCCAAACAATGGGGTTTCCCTATCAGCGATGCCGTGAAGGTATGCCATTCGCTGGAAGAGGTGATGGCGTATATCCATTATTGGGATACCGAGCGCAAGAACTTGCCCGTAGCCACCGACGGTATTGTACTGAAAGTAAATGACTTATCCACCCAAGAGGAATTGGGGTACACCGCTAAATCCCCTCGTTGGGCAATAGCATATAAGTTCCCTGCAGAGAAACAACTCACCCGCCTCAATGCCATCACCTATCAAGTTGGTCGCACAGGCGTAGTGACCCCTGTGGCGAACTTAGAACCAGTACAGTTATCTGGCACCATAGTGCAACGTGCTACCCTGCATAATGAAGACTTCATTCGCCAACTTGACATCCGTGAAGGCGATATGGTATGGGTAGAAAAAGGTGGAGAGATTATTCCAAAGATAGTTTCTGTTGAACCAAGAACCAAGAGCCAAGAACCAAGACCAATCAGTAACGACAGAACAGACGAAGGTGATAAGTCTTTGCTCCTTGCTCCTTATTCTATATTCCCAAAAAATTGTCCCGAATGTGGCACCCCTCTTGCGCGCGTGGAAGGCGAAGCAGCATGGCGTTGCCCTAATGAGGCGACTTGTCCACCACAGATTAAGGGCAAGATGGAACACTTTGTTTCGCGCAAAGCGATGAATATCGATGGCTTGGGTAGCGAGACCATTGACCTACTCTACTCACAAGGGTTGCTCAAGAATATCGCTGATATATACGACCTCAAGCTAGACGATATTGCTCGTCAAGAACGTCTCGGCGAGAAGTCAGCACAAAATATGTTGGCAGGCATAGAAGCCAGCAAACAAGTGCCTTGGGCACGAGTGCTATTTGCCTTGGGCATACGCATGGTGGGCGAGACAACCGCCAAGAAGATTGCTCGTCGCTTCCCAAGCATCGACCAATTGCAATGGGCAAACGTGGAGCAACTGACTGCTATCGACGATGTGGGCGAACAGATAGCCAAGAATATCATCGCCTACTTCAACGACCTCAGCAATCTGGAGATTATCAACCGACTACGCGAAGCTGGAGTACAAATGGAGAGCCAAGAGGAGGAGCAAGCACCGCAATCTGATATATTGCTAGGCAAGAGCATCGTGGTGTCGGGCGTGTTTAGCCACCACTCACGCGACGAATACAAAGCGATGATAGAAGCCCACGGAGGTAAGAATGTGGGTTCCGTGAGCAAGAAGACCAGTTTCATTCTCGCGGGCGAGAATATGGGGCCTGAGAAACGAAAGAAAGCAGAGAGTTTAGGGGTAGAGATACTAACTGAGGAACAATTCCTGAAGTTAATTAAGAATTAAGAATTTTGAATTAAGCATGATAGAAAAATTACGAGAACGGATATTTGCTTGGCTATTGAAGCGACAAGCAAGCAGAAAAGTAACCATACCACAATGGGATAAAGTGCGTAGTGTAGCCATATTGTATCCAAACGACAATATTCAGCACATCATCAAGCAGATAGAACAGGCCAACAAAGAGGTGGTATTGTTCACCCTGCCTGATAAGAAGGAGATTTGTTGGCTAACCGAGCGCCCCAAGACCGAAGTGCACGAATTGATAAGCGCACGACAATTTGATGTGCTAATCGATTTGACTCAACAACCATCGCGTACACTGCAATATATGGCGATGTATATTCGAGCAGACTTCAAAGTGGGACGCTTCATGCGCGAAGGGATATACGATTTGACCATTGATACCCCACCTCAAGCAGCACCCGATTATCTGTTTGAGCAAATCATACGGTATATCAATATGTTTGGAAATAAGTAGTTTAGAGAGATATGAAAGGATTAGGTACAGCATTGATAACTCCATTCACAGAGGAAGGGAAAGTGGATTTTCCAGCATTAAGCCAATTGATTGAGCACCAAGTAGCTGGTGGTACGGATTATTTGGTGATCTTAGGCACTACAAGTGAGGTCCCTACTCTCACCCACCAAGAGCAAAACGCCATCATTGACTATGTCGTAAAGCAAGTGGCAGGACGTATGCCATTGGTATTAGGCATTGGCGGCAATAGCACCGCAGCCGTGGTGGAACGCATTGACGAATTGAAAGAACAATTGGTCGCACACTTTGCGGCGATATTATCGGTTACGCCCTATTACAACAGACCACAACAAGAGGGATTATACTTGCACTTCTGCGAAGTAGCGAAGGCAAGTCCGGTACCCGTAATCTTGTACAATGTACCCAAACGCACAGGCGTAAATCTCTTGCCAGAGACTACTCGTCGCATCTACGACGCGTATCCAAGTAAGATTATGGGTATCAAGGAAGCATGCAATAGTGTGGAGCAGTTCACAGAGACGGTGAATATAGCCAATGGCAACTTTGCCGTTATCAGCGGCGACGACGACTTGGCATACGAGATGATGAAAGCAGGTGGAGATGGGTTGATTAGCGTAGCAAGCAATGCCTGGCCCAAAGAGATGAAGCAGATCGTGGAAAATCAAGATGCCATGATGCAGAGCCGTATGGGACATTTGATTCATCTGCTCTTTGTAGAGGGAAATCCAAGTGGCATCAAAACCGTGCTTACTGAAATGGGAATGATTAAGAACGTGCTGCGCTTGCCAATGGTACCTTGTACCGAGAATACGCAAATGGTTATCCGCCGTGCGTTAGCACAACGATAACACATAGAGACAATCTCAACGCTCACTATCCGTAACAAATAATATAGTTATTGTGCGGTTATTGTGCGGTAATAGTGCGGTGCGAGTAAAGAAGAATTGAAGAAAGGTAGTTATACAAAATAAGGTTGCGAATAATTCGCAACCTTATTTCATTAGCATATTGTTCTATATCGACAAGAACAATTAACAGATATTATTGAATGTACTTCTTACCATTCAAAATAACAACACCCTTGTATTGCTCGTCAACGATTGTACCAATGAGGTTGTAACGCTTGTTGTCGTTGATGATAGGAGTCTTAACATTTTCTACAGAAGTTGTAGAACCGTCAAATACAACAACTTCATCTTCACCGATAGCAATGAGAGGCAAAGTAAGCACCTTAGTTTCGTAATTGGTATCAACAATGCTGTCTGCAATCTCCTCGTGATAAGTATGTTGCTTCAAATAAATATCTACTACGTGCTCATAAGCTACATAAGCATTGCCATCAATAATTGTATCTTGCTTATTACCAGTAGCAGAAATTCTCACATTACCATCATTGAAATACATTTCTTCATTAGAACCATATTGGATAGATGTATAGTCAGCAATCAAGCTGTCGCTTGTGATGGTGTATTTGCCCTCAATATTGTGTTTGCCAGCAGCAATAAAGTTGAGAGAATAAAGCACAGAATCAATATTGTTACCGTTTGCTACTTTATAGCGCAAGCATTCCAAGAAGAACTCGTGACCGCCTTCGATATCAGCGCTCTCGCCATAGTATTCCATAGACACTTCTTCTACAACAGGAGCGTGCTTTACATCCACAAAGCGTCCGTTCATCAACTCTGCATATGATTCACCAGCAGCATTGGTGTACCACAAATACATACCAGAAAGGGTGATTTCGTCACCAGTCTCAATATTAAATGAATCAACCACATTGCGGTTTTGGTCACCATGTGCAAGACCATATACATATACATTGTGAGTACCATCAGTAATCCAGAAGTTACCATAATAGTTGTCCTTCATTTCAGAAATGGTAGCGGTCACCTCATAGCGAGTAGTTGGGTCAGCCTTAGCCACAAAATCAGCCAAAGAGATATGCTCAACTGGTTTCTCAGGCTCAACGATTCGGGTACCATCACCACTCAAAATAATCCAATCAACTTCCCATGTAGCAGCGGCAGCAGCATCACTGGTATATGCAAATGCGATTTGAGTTTTGTCGCTGATGTAAGAAGTGATATCAATTTCTCCTGATTGAACAAAAGTCCAGCTATTACCTGCTGGTAGATTTGGCACAGTCAAAGTCTCCCAGTTTGCACCATCCTTTGTAATCTTAACAGATACATAATCAGGAGTAGCATAGTTGAGTGCTTGGTTGAACTCCATTTTAAGACTTGTGCAAGAAGTTAAATCTAGAGGAGCAGACATGAACCAAGATTCTGTGACATGCTTCACACCACCTACATAAGCAGAAGCTTTCATACCATATTGAGCAGTTTGTTGCCAAATGGTGCTAACTGCCTCAGGTTTTACCTTGTCATCAATGCTCCAAGAGCCCATAGACTCCTTGAAACTGATGTAGTACACAGTGTCGTTCTGTGCAAAGAGGTTTAACGACATGGCTACTACGAAAGAAGCCAATAAGAAAATTTTCTTCATAATGTTTTTAATTTTTAATTTATTGTTATTTTAACTCTTTAACAACTAAGTTTTTGAACTCCCAAGTTGCAGAACCTGCCGTTGAACTGGTATACTTAAAGCCAATGGTAATCTTTTGTCCTGCATAAGTAGAGAGGTCCAAGTTGCCAGTTGACATAAAATCCCAAGAAGAGCCATCAGGTACGATATAATTGCCATTCTCATCTTGGTTGAATGGGATATGTACCCAATCGCACTCAGTAACATCACCTTCGTAGTTGACAGATACCATCACGAAACACTCTGCGAGGAAATCAACACCATACTTGCGAGCTTGCTCGAAGACAAGAACTGGTTTAGATGCCTCCAAAAGATCTACATAAGGAGATACTACCCATGCCTCTGATTGGTTGTTAGCACCACCTACATAAGCCGATGCCTTCATACCATAGATAGCAGTAGGTTGCCATACATAGGAAAGTGGACCTGTGAGCAATACGTTTTGGATAGTAAAGTCACCTTGGCTTTGGTTAGCGAAACTTTCTGCCAAATAAACTGCCGTAGAAGCACTCCATTCAGAACCTGTATGGAGGAAAGTAGAAATCTTTTGTTTGCTATCTTTTATCACATTCCAGTCTGTTCCGTTGAATGAGTAGCGACCAGCAGCTAATACTTTGCTTGCATTGCGATAAACAACGAGATAAGCAGTACCAAATGAAGCAAATGGGAATTTATTCTTCAGCAACTTAGGAATAATGCGCTCTGGGCGATCCAACACTTCTACACCAAGCAACTGATAATCAGCAGGAGTAAGTACCAACGGAGTCACACCATCCGCAGTAAAGAATTCGATTTGTCCATTAGCAACAAGGAACAATTCTGCACGTGAGCCAACAGATGTAGTATCAATTGATGGAACAACCACGGTAGTTTCTTCATCAGTAAAAGAACAAGCTGTGCACTTATATTCACCAGCATACATAAATGTGAGAGACTCACGTGTAAGACTGGATTGGTCTTCACCCATCAAGAAAGATATGGTATATACGCCCATGCGCGGGTTAGGGAAATAAGTTGGCAGAACCACTTGTGTGAATCCCTCTACCAAACGCTCTGCATGCAAAGCTTGCAACTCCTCGTCCGATAACGCACTGTATAATTTTTCAGGATCATATTTTTTACGCCATGTAGCATAATCAGAATTGATATAATTCTGCTTACTATTTGAGCCTAAATAATAATCAATCTCATGCTTCTTGTCTTTCTTCTCGAAATATTTAGAATTTTTGTTATCGCTCACGTACTTTGCTAATGCTACATAGTCATCATGTGAAAGGGTAATCTTCTCATCAGCAGTAGCAAATGCAGGTTCAGCCGTAGAATAATCATACTGAATAGCATATACACCGTCTGCCAAAGTACCCGTATAAGATTTTTGTACCATATCCAAGAGTTTTCCCTCGGTAGCAGGTGTAAGATAAGGTACATCTACGTTATTACCCCAAACATAAGTATATGCTTCATCAGAGATATTGAACGTCTCAATATGCTCCATTAACGTCATATACTCTGGTGCAGGGTTGTGCATTTGGAAAGCAATTTTGACATTGCTACCCGCATCTAAATAAGAGAACTTATTCGCGATGAAAGCAGGCAAGTAATATGCAGCGACAGAATCTGACTCAAAATACTTGAGTGAATCTACGAGCAAGAGTTTCTTGTAAGCCACAGAGTCAGCCTCAAGAGAGAGGGCAATGCTCTGATTCTCTGCATTATTAACAATTGCAGTATAATCAGCAGAGGTAAGCGTATAACTGATAGTACGCACATCCTGAATGGTAGTTTCCTCTTTTCCAAAATGCTCTTCTAATTGATTCATAGACCAATCTTGGCAAGAAGCGAAAACCAATGATAGTGCAATCAATGTGTATTTAAATATTCTTTTCATTGTTGTTGATTTTTAGTGGTTTATGAATTAGAAAGCCAATTTCAAACGCAAGTTGAATGTACGACCATATGAATAGAAGAAGTGGATATTATCCATATTAGCTTCTCCACCTGTAGAGGAAATGGAAGATGGGTTCCAAGCTTTCTCTATATAATATTGGTCAAGCAAGTTGTTGATGTTACCAGAGATAGTAGCATTGCACTTACCAATCTCAAAGTGATAGCTTGCACGCAAATCAAGTGCTCCACCTACTGGCAAAATCAGAGGTTCGATTACAGACATTGATTTACCTACGTTAAGGTTGCTACCATTGAAGCTATAGTAGGTATAGTTGCGTGCTTGCAACGTATATTCACCACCGATACGGAATCCTTTGAATGGTTTGAACATAATTCCCACATTGGCTGTAGTTTGTGCAGAACCACCCACGTGAATACCTTTCATATTAACCATAGCCCAAGCATGGTCTTCTGCTCCAATAGCAGATGCAGGAGTACTCGTTACACCATTTTGCTTCTCGTTGAAAGCCAAAGGAGTTCCTTTTTCATCAAACATATATCCTTTGACGCTATCACTATCCCATGTCCAATCACCCCATGAGAACATCGCACTCAATTCTAACCATTTGGTTGGGCGTGCTTTAAATTCCACTTCAACACCCATGTGACGTGCATTTACGCCAGTCATATTCATGAAATAATCTTCTTGTTGATCAGTTGTACCAGTCTTGGTCATTGCTTTATCCATCCATTCGGTGAAATAGCCATTAACCATCACATTGATGATTTCGTTGTGGAAACCATAGCCAATTTCAGCACTAGCGACTTGCTCGTTTTTAGCATTGATATTCAGCACGTTGCTTGTATTAGATGACATAAACGCACCGTATGAGAATTTAGGAGCACGTGAGATATAACCAACATTCACGAAGACGTTGTTCCAATGATTGATATTATAGTTGAAACCTGTCTTGATGGTACCACCAGCAAAACTAACCAATGCGGACTCGTTATTTGTCTCATCATAGTAGAAGTGGTCAATACGTTTGTAGCTTGTACAGTTCAACGAACCACTCAAAAAGGCAGCCCAATTACCTTTGTTGTATTCGGCTTGAGCGAAAACACCTTCTTGCATTACACGACCTTCATAATCACGATAAACGACATCTCCGATACCCAGTTTCTCATTTCTCCAATTCACGTCATTGGCGTGGTAATTGTATTTAGGATCCACACTGGTAGTACGAGTAGCGTCAATAAAATACTCGCCACCCATTAAATCAGAGATCACAGCTTGGTGAATACCATTATAGTAACGTACATCTACACCAGCGTAGAAATCAATACAATCCTTGAAGTTGGTAGAATACGTACTAACCAAACCTACCCAGTTGTGATAGTTGCGGTTTTCTGCGATAATCAATTGCGAACCAGTATAACTATCTGCATTGTATCGTGGATCGTTTTTATCAGTTACCAAAGCATTCTCAGACATCACTTTGCCATAGTCAAAGGTACCATTTTCGCGGCGGAAAGTAGTGGTCAATGCACCATTGTAAGCACCGCGAGTAAGATCGGTATATGCATAACTGGAGTTGACGCCAGGTTCAGCTGTATTACCGAATCCACGACCAATACTAACGTATGCAACAGAAGACAAACTTGATTTATGGTCAATTTGCCATACGTGGTTCAATGAGATTTGTGGTTTGTGATATTGGTTGTAATCTGAACCTGACTTTTGATTACCAAAATCATCATAACCATAAGTAGCATTATAGCGTGAGAAGTGCATACCGTTGTTCATATACTTCTTCACCTCTTGCCAACCAGCCATGGTCAAACTACCAGAGCGTTGCCAGTGCTGTTGTGGAGCACCAAACACGGTAAAAGATAACTGGTGGTTCTCACCGATACGTTTTGAGATATTCGCGAAATAGTTATATCCCGTAAAGCCTGTACCTTGAATGTAACCATCGCCCCAAGTACGAGATCCCAAGAGCGTGATAGCCCAACCGTTGGACATCAAACCTGTGGAAACAGAGAACGCAATTTTGTTGTATCCATCATTACCCATACCGTATGACATAAAGCCACCACGCTTAGCATCAATACCTTTTGTCACGATATTGATCGTACCACCCACAGAAGGTGCACTCACTTTACTTGCTCCCAATCCGCGTTGTGTTTGCATGATGCTAGTCACATCACTCAATCCTTGCCAGTTAGACCAGTACACCGTACCATTTTCCATATCGTTCATAGGAATACCATTGACCATGACGGCTACGTTTTCAGAAGCAAAACCACGCATATAAATCTCGGAGTCACCCCAACCACCACCTTGTTTGTTGGCGTGTACACCAGGGGTATTCTTCAATACCTCAGGAAACTCTTGTCCACCAAGGCGTTCTTCAATTTCGAGTGCAGCTACTTGACTCACAGCGACAGGTGTTTTACGTTGAATTGCCATTTGTCCGACAACAGTAACATCCTCGAGACCAACTACTTCAGCCACCAACTCAATCGTACCCAAATTGGTCTTTTTGCCTACTTTAATCTCTTGCGTAGTGTAACCCACATAAGATAATTGCAGTACTGCATTCGTTGAAACGGATAGAGAGAAGTTACCATCAAAATCGGTTACGACACCATTAGAAGTACCTTTCTCTATGATAGAAACACCTATCAGCGGTTCGCTATTCTCAGCATCAATAACAGTACCGCTTACTGATGTTTGCGCAAAAGTAGCCAATGAGACTACTGCGCTCAAACAGAAGATAAAGATTTTTTTCATATACATTAAATTAAACTATTTTTCAATATCCCTTAATGAACTCCATGAAACGCTCCCAAAGCGATTTCTTGCGAACAATGTTGTACGAAGGAGTGAGGTCATAATCCACATCGGTATCGTCCAACGCTTCTTTGATTTTCACCTCCAGCAAATCGGCATACGCGCGGAAACCATAATCGGTCAGGTGCACGCCATCCACAGTACCTTCCATCTCTGGACCTACTTGACCATCGTGAGTCATATAATACAAGCCCTTTGGATTCTCCGCCAAGTGTTGCTCATAGCCACGGCGGAAACACTCGTTCTTCTGTGGCAAATACTCCGCATGGAAGCTATTATGACGGGTGTAAGGATACATAATACCCTCTACCATAATGATTGGCACTTCCGGACGAAGGGTGCGCAGAATCTTAATAAAGTCGTATGTCGCTGTGTCACAACGGTCTTTGGTGCAGTTAGGCACTGGATCAATCACATAGCAGATTGCATCTTCGATATCTGCTAGCGCTTCAGCGATATAGAAATCCATGCGTGCATTGCCAGAAGTTGAGAGATTGACACACTCGAGGTTGTATTCACGTTGGATCATTGCGCTTGGCACCATACCTACACGTGAGGCACAACCGCCTTGCTGAATACTAGTACCATAGATAACAATCTTACCCATCTTGCGAGGATTCTCTACGCGTGGCATGGTGAGCTCGGCAGTAGAATCCACACCAATTTGCAGCCAATTGATACCATCATAGAGAGGCAAATAAATCATATATTCGTGCATCTCGCCATCCAAGTTCTCTACATAGAGTTTGGATTGGACAGAGTCCGCTTTGAAGTTCTTCTCTTGTGGACGAGCGGTATTGACATGCTCCCAAACATTACGCTCCTCGTTGAGGTAATAAAGGTCGGTGCCTTTGATACCGGTCATCGCCATATGTTGCATATGGAAATTGTTTTTCAGGTTGTATTGTGCTGCTATACGTTTGCTATTGGTAGCGAAACGCACTGCAATACCAGAAGAGTGGTTGTAAAGCCATTGTTGCTCCTCACGACAACTATCCATATACTGCTGAGGAAGGCGTGTGTAAGGTTCGGTGGTATTATCCCAGCCTTTGTTGATGATTTGAAACTTAGTTGCATCTTCATAACGGAAGCCAGGTAATGGGTCCGCTGATACAGCCAATGTTGCGGATAGTGCAAGTAGCAACATCCAAATGCTCAAGTGCTTCATAAAGTTACAGTGTTTTGATTTTACATCCCACTATGCGTATATACGCGCGCATGCGCCTACGCACACATAAATTAATAAGGAAAGTATTATTTCCCCTCATTTTACAAAGTGAATAAGGTGTCTTGCCATTACAGCAGGGACACCTTATTTACTTTTTGTTCACATCTAATTAGATAGACTTCTTAGCTTGCTCAACGATAGCTTTGAACGCTGCTGGTTGGTTCATCGCCAAGTCTGCGAGGACTTTGCGGTTGATTTCGATACCAGCTTTCTTCAATGCACCCATCAATTGGCTATAACTGAGACCCTCGAGACGCGCAGCAGCGTTGATACGTTGGATCCAGAGAGCACGGAAGGTGCGTTTTTTGTTCTTACGATCGCGATAAGCGTACTGGAGACCTTTCTCCCAAGTGTTTTTGGCAACTGTCCAAACGTTTGCACGGCCACCAAAATTGCCTCGTGTGAGGCTCAAAATCTTCTTACGACGGTTGCGTGAAGCAACGTGATTGACTGATCTTGGCATAGTTTTACTAGTTTAATAATTTGGTGGTTAATAATTAACGGAGAACCAACATTTCGCGTACTGAGCGCAAGTTTGTTGAATCTACCAATGCAACGTGAGTCAAGTTGCGTTTTTGTTTTTTAGTCTTCTTTGTCAGAATGTGACTTTTGTAAGCGTGTTTACGCTTGATTTTGCCCGTTCCGGTAAGAGCGAATCTTTTTTTAGCACCGGAATTAGTCTTTACCTTTGGCATTTTGTTAATAATTTAAATTGTTAATATTGATTTTAAGTCTCAGGCAGCCATTGGTGGCCCTACGACTGTTTTTACTTTTTAGGCGCAATGTTTACAATCATGCGCTTGCCTTCCAATTTTGGCATGGCTTCCACTTTGCCATACTCCTCTAGATCATTCGCAAAACGCGCCAGCAGCAACTCACCTTGGTCTTTGAACAAAATACTACGACCGCGGAAGAATACATACGCCTTCACTTTGT
Source organism: Paludibacteraceae bacterium (assembly GCA_045132415.1). Classification (GTDB taxonomy): domain Bacteria; phylum Bacteroidota; class Bacteroidia; order Bacteroidales; family Paludibacteraceae; genus Colicola. Next base: position 28,898 of record JBGUSG010000006.1, read on the forward strand.
TGCCATCTTTCAAGAACTCTTGCGCGTGTTTCAACTTGAAGTTGTAATCGTGCTCATCGGTTTGTGGTCCGAATCGAATCTCTTTGATTACCACTTTCGCAGAGTTTGCCTTGATCTCTTTCTCTTTGCGTTTCTTTTGATAGAGGAATTTCTGATAATCCAAAATACGGCACACAGGTGGTACGGCATTGGCTGAGATTTCTACTAAGTCCAAGTTCATGTCATCCGCCATGCGCATTGCTGCTTCATACGAATACACACCTTGCTCTACATTATCGCCCACAAGGCGAACTTCCTTCACGCCACGAATTGCATCATTGATGCGGTTGGGCATTTCTTTTTCTACACGGCCACGACGTTGCTGTGGACCTTTTTGTGGATTTGCTATAGTTTTATCCTCCTAAATTAATTAATAAAAACGCGTTTTTGATTGCGACACGAACACACGTTCGCAATTCAGCGTGCAAAGGTACTACATTTTTCTCAATCCACAAAATATTTTTAATAAAAAATATGATTTTCATACTTTTTGCGCCTTTCTCATGTAAAATTCTCTTTTTTTTGGACATATTTTTGTGTATATGACAAAGATTTTGTAATTTTGCAGGCTGAAATTGAATAAGTATGCAATTTTGTAGAATAATACTAATCAAACAATAGAATGAAAACCAACAAACATTTTTCAACATTCATTTTCACCGCTGCGTTGTTGATATTCACAGCATGTGAAATGGCAATTCCACCATTTATTGGTCCAACCGACCGTCCTGATAACGGAGAGACACCAGTTGTTCCACCAGTAGAAGCTCCTGATACCATCGGTTGGAATGTTCCTGCTGAAGCGATTACTGTATCAGAGGCACGTGATATTTGTGCAGCCTTGGAGAGTGGCGCAACCACAGGCACGAAATACTATGTCATGGGCTATGTGAAGAAGATTCACAACAAGCATGCTGACGGTGTATCCAACTATGGCAATGCACAATTCTACATGGAAGAAGTCAAAGGCGCGAACTCTAGCGACGATTTCATGGCATTCCAAGTATATGGACCTAACAGCAAAAAGCTTTCCGACCCTAATGCTGTGGCTGTTGGAGATTTTGTGGTCATTTATGGCGAATTAACCAACTACAGTGGTACATACGAGACCACTGGTAAAGGCGCTGCATATATTTGGAAATCAACCAACCCATTACTCAACGAGCAAGTCAAGCCAGAAGAGCCAGAAGTATTGGTTATTCCTGAAGAAGCGAAGGCTTGGAATATTCCAGCGGAAGCTATTGATGTAATGAAAGCACGTGAGATATGCGCCGCATTGGCAGCAGGAGATAGCACCGACAAGCCATATTACGTAATGGGCTATGTAAAGAAACTGCACGCAAACCACGCTTCTGGTGTTACAGGTTATGGTAATGCACAATTCTACATGGAGAATATAAAGGGCAAAAACTCTAACAACGACTTCATTGCCTTCCAAGTATTTGGTTTGAACGGCACTAAGATCAACGATCCTAACGCAGTTGCTGTGGGTGACTTCGTAGTTGTATATGGCAAATTAACCAACTTCATGGGCAATACCTACGAGACTCTAGGCAAAGGTAGCGCATATGTTTGGAAGAGCACCAACCCATTAATGGTGGAGACCAAACCAGAGCCAGTAGAAGTAGAATTGTTAAACCAAGATTTAACAACAGAGCCTAGTCTAAAAGCATTTAACATCGTTGATGTCTTAGGAGAGGCACAAACATGGAAAATACCTGTTATCACTACAGGCAAAAAGCCAACCAAAGCCAAATACACTCAGATGGATGGCAAAAATACCGAGAATGAAGATTGGTTGGTAACTCCAGAATTGGATTTGACAGGTATGTCTGAAGCTACTTTGACATTTGAGTCCCAATTCACGACAGCAGTACCTGAAGAGTTCCAAAAGCAATATACCGTTTTAGTATCCTCCACGGGAGATATTGCTAAGGCTGAAGACTGGACTGAGTTACCAGTAATTCCTTACGATTCAACAGCTTTCACGGCAGCAACGGTTTCTTTACCTGCTGAAATGATTGGCAAGAAATGCTATATTGCATGGAAATACACATGCCAAGAGACAAGCCACGAATGGAGATTACGTAACGTCGTGGTAAAAGCAATGACGAAAGTTGATTAATTCGGATATTTATCACTATGTTAAGAGAGTGTGTCGCCAAAACGATGCACTCTCTTTCTTTTTGATATTGAGATATTACGTCCAAAATAGCATCATTCTTCGTTAATAACTCGGTTATCCTACGTATATGTTACGTATATCCTACGTATATCCTACGTAATTAACAAGGGAAAGATAGCGAAACAGAATAAAAAAGTTTTGTAAAAATGCAAATAAATTTGGTCATATCAATAAAAAGTAGTAACTTTGCAGGCTTTTTGGTGTAAAATCTCGATATTCGATAAGAGGTTAAAGGTCAAAGGCACTTGATTATAGACGAATTAAAGCGAAAATATAGCGAATAAAATAACAAAATAATATTATGGCAACATTACAATCAATTCGAAATCATGGCACAATCCTGCTTGTAGTAGTAGGTGTGGCTATGTTAGCATTTATTTTGGGTGACTTCTTGAACTCAGGTAGCAGTTTCTTCAACAAGAACCGCGAAAACGTAGCAGAAATCGCAGGTCACCAAGTACACTACACCGAGTATGAGGCAGCAAAAGAGCAATTGCAAGAGGTGTACAAGATTGAAACAGGAACAAACGACATCAATGAGGATTTGACTATTCAACTCCGTAACCAAGCATGGCAAATGATGTTGATGGATTACACCCTTCGCGAGCAAGCTAAGGAAATCGGCATGGACGTAACAGCCGATGAGTTGAGCGAGCTTTGCATCGGAGCAAATCCTCATCAACTGATTCGTCAACGTCGCGCATTCTATGACGAGACAGGTAACTTCAACCGTTTTGCGTTGGTCAACTTCCTCAACTCGTTGGCACAAGAGCCAGAAAGTCCAGAGCAAGCTGAGGGCTTGAAGCAAGCTAAGAACTACTGGATGTACTGGGAGAAGGCAGTACGTTTGACCTATTTGCAAGAGAAATATACTGACCTCTTGAGCAAAATGGTAACAGCCAACAACTTGGATGCAAAATATGCATACGAAGGTCGCAACACTACAGTGGATGTGCAATACGTACAACAACCATACTATGCAGTAGCTGACTCATTGGTGAAAGTAACCGAGGGCGATCTCAAGAAATTGTACAACCAAAAGAAAGAGCAATACAAGCAAACACCAAATCGTTCGCTTGAGTACGTTAGCTTCCCTATCGTGCCTTCAGCAGAGGATTTTGCAGATGTAGAGAAATTGATCAAGAGCTTGGAGAACGATTTCCGCACTCAAGAAGATGTAGCAGCTCTCGTGAACAGCAATTCTGATGTATTGTACGATGGTCGCGACTACTCAGTAGAGACTATTCCTGCTGAATATAAGGATTTCGCATTTGGCAAGGGCGTAAAGAAAGATGCTTGCACAGAATTGAGCTTCGCAGATGACACCTATTCTATCGCGCGCGTAATGGAGTGCGGTTATAACAAAGCAGACTCTGTGAAATTGGTATTGGTAGCAAACGACGAGAACACAGAAGATGTTGAGCTCGGTTGGTTCAAGGCTAGCGACTTGCAAAAGAACATCGCGGAGCCTGCATTCAACGGCAAGAAAGGTAGCACCTTTACCGTAGCAAGCGGCATGGGCGAGCAAACCTTCAAGATTGCTGATATTAGCAAGGCAACTCCAAAAGTAAAATTGGCTATTTTGAGCCGTAAAGTGACTGCAAGCAGCAAGACTTATGGCGCTTTGTACAACCAAGCAAAGCAATTTGTGGTAGCTAACAACAATGCAGATTCACTCCACCAAGCAGCTTTGGCTCAAGGACTTAGCACAGCTCCTGTATTTGGATTGAACGAGAATACTGACAAGGTGAACGACTTGAAGAATAGCCGCGCCATCGTTCGTTGGGCATTCGAGGCTAAGCAAGGTCAAGTGAGCGATGTATTTGAGTGCGGCGATCAGTTTGTAGTAGCAGCTTTGACCGAGGTTAACGATGGCGACTATCGTCCATTGGAGGCAGTTCGTGCAGAGCTTGTAATCGCAGCGACCAACGACAAGAAGGCTGAGTATATCGCAAATCAACTCAAGGGTGTAAACACCTTGGAGGCTGCTGCTGAGTTGTTCGGCACAGAGGTAAAATCAGCAGAGGGCATCTCAATGTCTTCATACCGTCTTGGCGCAGCAGGCGTAGAGCCAGCAGTGATTGGTGCAGCATTGGCATTGGAGGCAAATGCCGTTTCTGCTCCTGTAAAAGGCAATAATGGTGTTTACGTAGTAAGCGTAGGCGAAAAGAAAGTGGCTGAAGGCGAGTTGAACGCAGCAACCGAGATTAGCAGCCTCAACATGCGCACCTCTTATAGCATTCCATATCAAGCAGTTAGTTTGATCGAGGAGAACGCTGAAGTTGTTGATAATCGCGCACGTTTCCAATAAGAAAAACCTGCAATTTGGTTATATTGATGCACTGCCCATTTCGTTGGGCGGTGCATTTTTTTGTGCAAAAATTTGTGCAACTCAAAAAAAAGCAGTACCTTTGTAGGCAGTTAATTTGGAAAACTAAAATCTAATATTATATGAAACGTTTTTTACTCATTCCTACTTTGCTATTGAGCATGGCAACCATGGCGCAACATGGCACAATTAACATCCAAACAAATTTGGATAGTACGGTGATTCTCCAGTATGGCATTGACACATTGGAGAGTTATCAAGTGGGACCAGGTATTATTTACACGAGGTTTGACATTACCAATGAGACCTCTACTCGTCATTGTTATATCTATGAGGTGGATTTGACCAATCCATATAATACCGTAGAAGAAAGTCATAGCACAACTATAGGAAATACTGAGCGTATGGCTGATGCACATGTGCGTTTGGATTCTGCAAACCATCGTTCGATAGGTTCTGTAAACTGTAACTTTTGGATTGTTTCATCGCAAGATGACGGCAAATACAACAATTTAACTGGTGTTCCTTGTACGGGTCAAGTGCGCAATGGCAAAATTGGCTCAAATATCACCAATTGGAATATTGGCCACGGCAATCCAGACCCTGTATTTGGTCGCTCACAAGATATTGGTTACTTGATGATTGATGACCAAAAGCGTGCACACATCGACCAATTCTCGTGGGACGCTCATTTGAAAATCGGCGACCAAGCAATGCCTATCAGTGAGGTCAATCGCAACCGCAGCAACCCTTCTGACAATGAAGTAGTCATGTTCAATTCGGACATGGGTACCAAAACGACCCTCACTAAGGCACAAATAGATGCTCGACTCGGTACAGACCTACCTGTGATTGAGGTAGTGGTAAAATTGGAACAAGATTGGGCAATCAACCAGCACATGTTTGGCGAAGTAGTCAGTATCAACACCAATGGAGGTACCAAGGTTGAAGAAGGTTATGCAGTTTTTCGTGGCCGCGGTACAGGCAAGACTTTTTTAGAGACAGCCAAGATTGGTGATCGAGTACAATTTATCATCGGCATGTATGAGTCACACTCGCATGAGCGTCCCAACATCATGCAACTCAGTGCAGGAAACTGCTATGTGATGCGTGAAGGCAGATTGACTAATCGCAATTGGAATGAAGATTACAACAACAAGAACTACCCTCGTACAGGCTTTGGCGTAAGCAAAGATAACAACACCTTATGGTTGATGGTTATGGAAAAGCCTGGCATGTATACCCATGAGATGGCATCGATCCTTCGTCACTTTGGTGCATGGGAAGCAGCTGGCGCCGATGGTGGTGGTAGTGCACAGTTCAACTTGGATGGACAGATTATTAACCCAACGACAGAAGGTTCACCTCGTGCTGTGGGAAATAGTATTTTCCTTTTCTCTACAGCGCCCGATGATAGTATTGTGACAGAGATGCGTACCGCAAGCACCTTCATTCGCTTGCCAAAATACGCAGCTATTAAGCCTGATTTCTTAGGCTACAACCAATACGATATGTTGGTTAGCAAACAATTGCAAGGTGTAGAGTTGAGTTGCGATCCCGAAACTGGGTACATCACAGAAGATGGACATTTTGTATGCCTTGGAAGTGGAACACTAACAGCCAAATTTGGCAACGCGTCATTGCCATTGAAGATTGTGTTAGTAGATGCAGGCAGTCCTAAGTTGCGTTTGAATAGCGTATTACTATCAACTGGTTGGGATTATCCTATAGAAATTAATGGCGAATTGGACAACAAGCAATTTGCCATGTTAGCATCTGCCTTTACTTGGATAGTAGACGATCCTGCTATCTGCCAAGTGGAAGATGGTGTACTCAAAGGACTGCAAAATGGACGCACTACTGTACATGGCTCAATTGGTGATATTACATTGCATTTAATCGTGGAGGTAGAGACACCTGAACATACCCCCTACCTTTGGGAGAATATGATTGCTATTGACAATCGCTGGACATTGAAAACAGCAAGTAGCGCATGGAAAACCAATTTCAATGCCAACGACAACGGACTAGCCGAATTGTATGTCAACTACAACGGAGGTCGTGCCCCACACGTTACTCTCAACGCTGATTCTGTACTATACTCCACCCCATATGCCATGGAATTTCGATTTACGCCAGAAGGTGACCTTATTGAGAAAGTTACTATTTCCTTAAAGCGTGCAGACAACAATATAGCCATCTATCCATACACCGCGCAAGAGTTGGTGCCTAATCAACCTTCTAGTATATATGTGGATTTTAATTCCCTCTTCGACGTCAACAACGACCACGCAATCTATCCTATAACTTTGGAAACTATTAAATTCACTATCAACACAAAAGCCCAAAAACAAGAATATCGCATTCCTATCGAAGGTATTTATTTACACTACAAAGGTATTCCTGAGCAGACAACAAATGTAGAAAATATCATTCAACAAGAATCTATACACAAGATTCTTCGCAACGGACAATTAATCATTATCAAAAACAATAAAATTTACAACATTTTAGGTCATGAAATCACTGAAAAGTATTAATCCTTGGTTGTGGGTACCAACCTTGTATTTCTTGGAAGGTATCCCTTACTTCCTCGTGAACAACATCTCCATGGTTATGTTTAACCAAATGGGTGTACCTAACGGCGAGATGTCATTCTTTACCACATTGCTTTATTTCCCTTGGGCTTTGAAGTTCTTGTGGGCTCCATTCGTAGATTTGATCAAAACCAAACGCTGGTGGTTCCTTACCATGCAATTCCTCATGTTAGGATTGGCTGTACTCACCATCTTCTCAATTCCTCAACCTGACCCAGCAACCATTGCTGCTATGGGCACTGATGTTAAACTCTTTACTGGTGTATTGATTGCGTTCATTATCATGGCATTCTCTTCTGCAACACACGACATTGCAGCTGATGGATTCTATATGTTAGCGCTCACCTCTGGTGTGCAAGCAGAGATGATTGGCTGGCGTAGTGTATTCTACCGTCTTAGCAACGTATTCTGCAACTCTGCATTGATCGCAGTACCTGGTATCATTTACGATTGGACCAAAGAGCAGGGTGCAGAGAGCATGCCACTTGCATGGCAAGTAACTATGGGGATTACCGCTGTTATCTTCCTCTTGATGGCAGTATGGCATGTGTTCGCTACTCCACGTCCAGACTCAGACAAACCTAATGCAGAAACCACTGCAAAAGACATCGTTACTGGTTTTGGTAAGGCATTTGCCACCTATTTTACCAAACCTGCTTTGTGGGTGGCTATTCTCTTTATGCTTCTCTATCGTTTGCCTGAAGGTTTCTTAATGAAGATGATTTATCCATTCCTCCTCGGCACACGCGAAACAGGCGGTTTAGCCATGACCATGCAAGAGTTGGGCGTTGTTTATGGTGCTATCGGTGTGGTATTCTTGCTCCTCGGTGGTATCCTTGGTGGTTATTACATTTCTAAGGTAGGCTTGAAGAAAGCATTCTGGTGGATGGCACTTGCTATGACGTTGCCATGCTTGAGTTTTGTTTACCTCAGTGTATTCTTGCCAGAAAACATGGTGAATATCGCCATTGCTATCGCAATCGAGCAATTCGGTTATGGTTTTGGATTTACAGCATATATGATGTATATGATGTACTTCTCTGATGGCGAGTTCAAGACTTCCCACTATGCTATTTGCACCAGTTTCATGGCGCTCAGTATGATTCTTCCGGGTCTTGCTGCTGGTTATATCCAGGAGGCTATCGGCTACGAAAACTTCTTCTGGATGGTTATCTGCTGTAGTGTAGCCACTTTCTTAGTAACATTCCTGGCATGGAGAATTACAGATCCTAACTACGGTAAAAAATAATTCTTGATCTCAATGCAAATTAAACGTATCATACCTAACAGCCTGACCTGCGCAAACCTATTGTGCGGGTCGGGGGCTGTTTTCATGGCATCGCAAGAGCAATTCCTGTGGGCGTTCGCTCTTATTTTGGCAGGTGGTCTATTCGATTTCTTCGACGGGGCTTCTGCTCGCTGGCTCAAAGTGCCATCACCACTCGGCGTACAACTCGACTCATTGGCTGACGATATCACATTCGGTCTTGCACCTGCAATGGTACTTTTCAGTTATCTAAAGCCTATCATAGGTTGGTGGGCACTTATCGCATTGCTCATCGCTGCTTTCTCCGCTTTGCGCCTAGCCAAATTCAATATCGACGAACGCCAAACAACTTCGTTTATTGGTTTAGCTACTCCACCAAATGCCATCTTCTGGGCATCTCTCATTTGTTGGCTCAATACCATGGTTCTTCCTACTTGGGCGCCATGGCTACTACTGATTGGTAGTTTGGTGAGCTGTTATCTGCTTGTAAGCGAAATTCCATTCTTCAGTTTTAAGTCTGCTGGACAAGGGAAAAAACACATTATCATTTTTCTAATTGGTAATTGTTTTATTCTAGGTACTTGCGCCACTATGGCTATTACCAATCAGCAAATTGCAATCGCTGCGCTTGCTGGAGCTATATGCATAGTATGGTATATACTTGTCAATTTCCTTACCTTGATAGGTGCTAAGCGATGAAGAAAAACTCTGCGTATAAATATGTACTGCCCTTTCTAGTGCCAACACTTGTGTTGGCGCTTGTTTTAGGAATCGCACTTCTTATAACCCCAAAAGCAGAGTTGCACCTTGCTCTTTGCCAACCACATACAACTGGTCTAGATGCTATCGTACCCATTATAACCAATCTTGTTGATTGGCTTCCCTACCTATGCGTTATTCTTCTACTTTTCTACCGTGTAGGATGGGCAACTTTTCTCGCGAGCAATCTACTACTTTCCACCATCATAGTGCAACCTATCAAGCATATCGTATGTGCTCCACGCCCTTTGACATGGTTTGCTGAGAATATGCCAGATGTCACACTGCCACTAGTAGAAGGGGTAAGGATGAACCATTGGTTGTCTTTCCCTTCGGGGCACACGACCACCTTCTTTGTGTTGTTTTATAGCTTGAGTATCATCTTGTGTGCAGAAAACGTCACAGGCAAAATGATTTTATCTTTCCTCTGTTTTCTTTGTGCTAGTTTTGGTGCTTATACCCGAATTTATCTCAGTCAGCACTTTGCATTGGATATTTTTGCAGGAATTTTGATTGCCGTTTTCTCCACCCTAAGTTTGTACTTTTTCTTGGTAAAAAAGACCAAAGACACCCAATTTTGGGGTTGGAACGTGCAAAAATTGAGAAAATAACACAAAAGAACGTATTTTTTCAAAAAATATTTGGTCAATTCAAAAAAAAGCAGTACCTTTGCATCCGCTTTCGTGAAGAGAGCAAGAGTTCCGTTAAATAATGAGACATTGAATGGGCGTTTAGCTCAGCTGGTTTAGAGCATCTGCCTTACAAGCAGAGGGTCGGCGGTTCGAATCCGTCAACGCCCACCATTCATTCCCATTCGGGCGTTTAGCTCAGCTGGTTTAGAGCATCTGCCTTACAAGCAGAGGGTCGGCGGTTCGAATCCGTCAACGCCCACAAAAGATTGGTTAACAGAATGTTAATCAATCTTTTTTTATTCACTCACGACAGATTTCCGACATTTTTGGATATAAAGTTTTCCTCCGTTGTTTTGAACATACAACGGAGGAAAATCTTAGAAGAGTAAACATAAATCTCAATCAGTGCTATCAATGTATAAATAGCAACTCGCGGTATTTAGGAAGTGGCCACAGCTGATCATCAATAACCATCTCAAGGTCGTCCACATGACTGCGAACATTTTCCATCAGCGGAACCACTTTATCATGAAAAGTGATAGCACGTTCTCGTTGATTATCTATATGGTTCGCATGCGCGCGTTCTCGATTCATTTCCTCTACCTTAGCCACAATAGCACCAGTATGATTCTCAATGCGGCGAATGAGCTGCATATCTTGTTCGTTAAGTGCAGCAGCATCGCTCTCGCTGAAGACTTGCTTCACACCCACGACCTTTTGTAACAAGACATTTTGGTAGCGTTTTGCAGCAGGAATGATATGGTTGATAACCAAGTCTCCTAGCACACGTGACTCGATTTGCAGTTTCATGGAATAGTTTTCCCATTTTACCTCGCTTCTAGCAAGCAATTCGGCACGATTAAGCACCCCTGTAGAGCCAAACATCTGCACACTCTCCTCTCTGAGGTATTGGTCAATCATGACCGGTACGCTGGTTTCTATGTCGAGTCCACGGCGCTCTGCCTCTTGTTGCCACTCCTCGCTATAACCATTGCCATCGAAGCGAATATCGCGGCACTCCTTGAGGTAGCGTTTAATTACAGTAAACAATGCACGCTCCTTGGCTTCGCCCTTAGCGATGAGCGCATCCACCTCCTCGCGGAAAAGGTTGAGTTGCTCCGCAACAGTAGCATTGAGTGCCAAGACTGCGGCACCACAGTTAGCCGATGAACCCACGGCACGGAACTCAAAACGATTACCCGTAAAGGCGAATGGCGAAGTACGATTGCGGTCGGTATTATCCAACAAAATCTCAGGGATATTGCCCACCCCAAGTTTCATCTCTTTCTTAGCATTGATGATAATACCCTTGTCCACATCGGCATGCTCAATTTGGTCAAGTGCCTCGTTGATTTGCGTACCAAGGAAGACACTGATGATAGCAGGTGGAGCCTCGTGTCCGCCCAAACGATGGGCATTGGTAGCAGAAGCAATAGACGCCTTTAGCAGACCATTATGGCGATGCACCGCCTTCAAGACATTCACAAGGAAAGTAACAAACTGCAAGTTATGATATGGATTCTTACCTGGTGCTAGGAGATTCACGCCCGTATTCGTACCAAGCGACCAGTTGCAGTGCTTACCGCTACCATTCACGCCACCAAAAGGTTTCTCGTGAAAGAGTACTCGGAATTGATGATGGTGCGCTACTTGCTCCATGAGCGACATGAGGAGTTGATTGTGATCACTACCAAGATTGGCTTCTTCATAGATTGGCGCCAACTCAAATTGGTTTGGAGCCACCTCGTTGTGGCGAGTCTTGATAGGAATGCCTAATTTGAGGGCCTCTTGTTCGAGCTCAGTTTTAAATGCTAACACGCGCTCAGGTATAGTACCAAGATAATGATCATCCAGTTGTTGACTCTTGCTGGCATAATGCCCCATAAGCGTACGACCTGTCATCAAAAGGTCGGGGCGCGCATTGTAAAGAGCTTCATCAACAAGGAAATACTCTTGCTCAGTGCCCAAATAGGTATATACGCGTTTGACGTTCTTGTCAAAATAATTCGCAACTGCAGTTGCTGCTTTTCCTACCGCAGTGATAGAACGCAATAGAGGAGTCTTATAGTCGAGCGCCTCACCTGTATATGCTACAAAGATAGTAGGAATACATAGGCGGTCGCCTATCACAAACGCAGGCGACGAAGGATCCCATGCCGAGTATCCACGCGCCTCGAACGTATTACGAATACCACCATTAGGAAAAGATGAGGCATCTGGCTCTTGCTGATAGAGAACAGAACCAGAGAATTTCTCCATCGGCATACCTTTCTCATCAAAGTCAAAAAAAGCATCGTGTTTCTCTGCAGTTCCACCAGTCAATGGTTGAAACCAGTGGGTATAGTGGGTAGCGCCCAATTCCATCGCCCATTTCTTCATGCCAATAGCCACACTATTGGCTATGTCACGACTGAGAGTCTTCTCGTTATCCATTAGGTCGAATAGTTCCTCCACGATATTGCTGGCAATATACTCCTTCATCTTCTCTCGTGTAAACACATTCTGCGAGAAGATAACACTAGCACGAAGAGTAGTGGTTACATGTTGTGGCTGATGCGCCCAAGCAGTCCTTAAAGCTTCAAAACGAACATTCATTTTACGCTATTTTTCTTATTTAATCGGATTATTTTTCAAAAACAACCACAAAATTACTACTTTTTTTACAAAAGACCAAATATTTTTACATTTATAGCATATTTTCTACCTAAAAATCACAAAAACACATCTAATTATACATTTCCTGCCCCCCTCACTTCATATACAACAAGCATAGGAACAAAGAAACCAAATATTTTGAGCAATATGTTCAACATCTACCATTTTTCAAAAAAAGGTGCTCGTTTGCTTGCGCATGTGCAGTTTTTTTTGTACCTTTGCAGCGTAAAAGCGAACATTGATTATGATAAATCGAACATTAGTTAGAACCAAAGTCGTTCAGACACTCTTTGCGCACTACAAGGGTAGTGATCACACCTCCTTATCTGCACGCAAAACTTTGCTCAACAAGTTCTCCAGCACGTACAGTCTGTACATGATGATGCTGAGTTTTGCGGATGAACTCACCACTTATGCAGAGGAGCAAATTGCAGAAAACCAACGTCGTGCAACCGTTCTCCACCAAACCTACAATGCCAATCGCAATTTTGTAAACAATCGCATCGCACAGCAGTTGTTTAATAATCGCCGTCTCCGTAATTATATGGAGAATGAGCATTTGCGTTGGGATGTTGGAATGTCAGCAGTAGAATATACCTACAAAATGCTGATTGACAGTCCATTCTACAAAGAGTTTATGGAATTAGAAGCTCCCACCTATGAGGATGAGAAGACCCTATGGCGTAAGATATATGGCACATTGCTACTCGAAAGCGAAGAACTTACATCTGCCCTCGAAGAAATGGAAGTAGCACTCGATCATGAGGGTTGGACTACCGACATTGATATGGTCATCACATACGTAATCAAAACTATCAAGCGTTTCAAAGCTAGCGATGGCGATGAGTTACCATTATTGGACATGTTTGGTTCCGAAGAGGAGTTGACCTTTGCCAAAGACCTATTGCATTGGAGCATTGAGCAATCAGAAGAAAACAAGTCATTGATAGCCAAAGCATTGCAAAACTGGGAGGCTGATCGTGTAGCATATATGGATCAAATCATCCTTCTCGTAGCATTGGCAGAAATCCGCAACTGCAACGAGATTGCACTAGAGATTTCAATGAACGAATATATTGAAATCGCCAAAGAATATTCCAGCGACAAGAGTTACGTATTCATCAATGGCGTCCTCAACCGCATTGTAAACGACTTGCGCGCTGACAATCAGCTCTTCAAAGTGATTAGATAAATAACAAATCATATTAAAAATTCAAAACATTATGTTAAACTTCATTTTTTTATTGGCACAAACAGCTACCCCTGCAGCTGCTGAAGGTGCACAACAACAAAGCGGTTGGTCATTCTGGGTGATGATGATCTTGATTTTCGTAGTGTTCTACTTCTTCATGATTCGCCCACAACAAAAGAAACAAAAAGAGTTGCAAAAACAACGTGATGCCCTCACCAAAGGCAGCAAGGTTATCACAGCTGGTGGCATCTATGGCAACATCAAAGAGGTACAAGAAACTACATTCTTGATTGAAGTAGCTAAAGACGTTGTTATCAAAGTGGATAAAGGTAGTGTATATGTAGCTGCTGAAGATGTTCAGCAACAACAAGCACAAAAATAATATCCAAAGCCCACAAAAGGGATTAATTTGTGTTTAACTTTGATCACATAAGCAAACTAGCCAAACGCCTATGGCTTTGGTTGCTGAGAAAAGATATCCTTATCTTTCTCTTGTTTGTGGGAATAACCAGTATCTTTTGGTGGGGACGTGCGATGTCCTCACCAAGAGATGTTGAAATTCACGTCCCTGTAACCTATACAGGTGTTTCTGAGCAAATCGTATTTGAACAAACATTGCCTAAGATAATCACTTTGAGTGTACGCGACAACGGACGACAACTACGACAAATCGCTCATCAACACCTCAACCTACACATCAACTTAAGTCCTTATCTATCAAGAGAAGAAGGAACAATTACCCTTTCCGCAGACATACTGCGTCCACGTCTGCAAGATTTATTGCCTGGTTCTACTACCATTCTGCAAATCGAACCTGAAACAATCGAATCTGCATACTACATACAACAAACCAAATTGGTGCCTGTAGTGGTACAATCGCAGGTTACTATTGCCTCTCAACATCAGTTAGATGGCGATAAACGCATTGTTCCCAATATGGTGCAAATATTTGGTAATCAAGATGCTATCGATACAATCCATTATGTCATGACAGATAGTATCCAAGTGACCAATTTGCGTGACTCCGTTCGCATAACAACCAATTTAATTACCCCTGAAGGTATTCGCATACACCCCAAGACTGTAGACGTGCTTTGGAAAGCCGAACCTTTTACTGAAAAAACATTTACCATCCCCGTGCAAGTGATTGACATACCAGAAGGCAAACACGTACGCCTATTCCCACAGCAAGTGAATGTGGTAGTGCGCGTAAGTATTTCCCACTTTACCGAGGTGCAAGCCAATGATTTACAAGTCATTTGCCACTATCCTAAGCAGCAATGCAGCGCATTGCCCGTAGAAGTGCTAACAAACAACCCCTATATAACTAACATTCGTATATCCCCTTCATCGGTGGAATATTTAATTCATTTTTAAGTTATGAAAAAGATTCAAATGGTAGATCTGCAAACGCAGTATCAACGTATCAAAGAAGATATTGACCGTGGTATTCAGTCCGTTATCGACTCTACTTCGTTTATCAAAGGTCCTGCTGTAGCATCGTTTCAAGCCAATTTGGAAGAGTACACTGGTGCGAAGCATGTGATTCCTGTAGGCAATGGCACCGATGCACTGCAAATTGCGCTGATGGCATTGGGATTAAAACCAGGCGATGAGGTAATCACTCCTACCTTTACGTTTATTGCTACTGCCGAAGTGGTAGCTTTGTTGGGACTGAAACCTGTTGTCGTGGATGTAGATTGGGATACGATGAATATAGCAATTGATGCCTTGCGCCAAGCCATTACCCCTAAGACCAAAGCCATTGTACCAGTACACCTCTTCGGTCAATGCGCTGATATGGAGGCAATTATGGAGATTGCTAAGGAACACAACCTATACGTGATAGAAGATGCATGCCAAGCCATTGGTTCGGTATATACCTTCGCAGACGGTACACAAAAGCAAGCTGCTACCATTGGAGATATTGGTTGCACTAGTTTCTTCCCATCAAAAAATCTTGGTTGCTATGGTGATGGCGGTGCTATATTCACCAATGAAGATGAGCTTGCAGCCAAGATGCGTGCAATTGCCAATCATGGTATGGTTGTACGCTATTACCACGATACTGTAGGCGTTAACTCACGCTTGGATAGTATCCAAGCAGCCATTTTGGATGCCAAGTTGCCTCACCTCAATGAGTATATTACTGCGCGTCAAGCGGCGGCAGCTTATTACGACAAAGCATTTGCTAACCATCCACATATTTTGCCACCTGTTCGCAGCGAGCGCTCTACGCACGTATTCCATCAATACACACTACGCCTCATCGACGTGGATCGCGATGCACTGCGCAACGCCTTGGCAGAGGCGGGCATACCAGCAATGATCTACTATCCTGTGCCACTACATATGCAAAAAGCATACCAAGATCCTCGCTACAAAATAGGCGATTTCCCAGTGGCAGAACGATTAGCTGCATGTGTATTGTCCTTGCCAATGCACACTGAATTGGATGAAGAGCAATTAGCATACATTACCGAGCACGTGCTGAAATCTCTCAATGCACAACACTAAATACCCAATCCACCATGGCTACCTCACTGACCTTATCGCAACAACTCAAGCAACAGCTAAAGCTCTCGCCTGCACAAATTCAAGCTATGCGATTGCTAGAAGTACCTGCTTGCGAATTGCAGGCATGTATCAATGAGGAGTTGCAAAAGAATCCTGCACTCGAAGAGGGGATGGACCAAAATGCAGAAGTGGAACTCAACGATACCAATCTGCAAGATGAGTACACCAATCCGCTGCAAAACGATGACTTCAACTACGATGATTACGTGCAAGACGATGACATGCACGAATCATCTATCTCCACTGGTGGTCGCGCCCATGAAGATATCCCATTCTCCATGGGAACAAGTTTTGCGGAATACCTCAAATCACAAATCTATCTCACAAAGATGGATAAACCCGACCGCCATATTGCTAAGTTTGTGGTTGGAAACATTGACGAAGATGGATATTTACGCCGAACAGTAGAAGAGTTAGTGGACGATTTAAGTTTTCGCGAGGGATTGCAAGTCACCGATGAGAAGATGTACGAGATTGTAGAACAAGTCAAGCAGTTCGACCCTGATGGTGTGGGTGCCTACGATTTGCAAGAGTGTCTACTAATACAATTGCGAAAGAAGGAACCAACCACTGCAATCTCTCTGGCTATCAACATATTAGAAAATCACTTCGATTCCTTCAGTAATCGTAAATATGCCAAGATTATGCAGCGTATGGATATTACTGAAGAGCAACTCAAGCAGGCTACGGCCGAGATTATCCGCCTCAATCCTCGCCCTGGAAGTGCATGGATTGGCACTGTGGTTGAACGCAATCAGTCAATAATTATCCCAGACTTCATCATTGAGCAAGAGGACAATGATCTTACCATTACTATCAATCAAGGCAATATACCCGAATTGCATATCTCTGCCGACTATCAGCAGATGCTTGAAGCATACTCGCATCCTGAGTCACAAAATAGTGCACAGATACGTGAAGCTGCGCGCTTTGTGAAGACTAACGTGGAGAATGCTAAGTATTTTATCGATGCTATTCGCCAACGCAACGAAACTATGATGCGCACTATCGAAGTACTGGTAGCATTACAGCGTGACTTCTTTTTGCAAGGCGACAGCATGTATCTCAAACCGCTGACACTCAAGGATGTAGCTGATCGTACCGGGTACGATGTGTCCACTATTTCACGCACTTTTTCCAACAAATACGTACAAACCGAATTTGGTGTTTTCCCGCTCAAATTCTTCTTCTCTGATAAGATTGTCAATAGCCAAGGCAATGAAATTTCTACGCGAGAGATCAAGCAAAAGCTGCGAGAGGTGATTGAGCAAGAGGATAAGACCAATCCTATTACCGATGATCAATTAGTGACTATCATGCACGAGTCGGGCTACCCTATCGCACGACGCACTGTGGCCAAGTACCGCGAACAGATGAATATCCCTGTAGCGCGTATTCGCCGACAACTGCTGAAGTAATGCTTTTGCAACCACAAAAACATGCAAAAAATCCTCAATATACTATCGCAAGCGTGGAGTGTACTGCTCTACCCCATGCTAATGCCACTATATGGTATATTGCTCTTTTGCTTTGCAGCGAAGCACCTGCTCCCTCTCCTTCCATCCGCCTACCTTTGGCTATGTGTGGCAGGTACTGCTGTATTAACACTCATCATCCCTATTCTCCTACTACTATTCTTGTGGCGCAAAGGATATATTGATTCATTGCATATTGATGATGCCAAACAACGTACCACACCTTATATATACACCCTCATATGCTATGGTTTCTGGGCATATTTCTTGCGTGCAACCATGCAACTGCCTATATTTCTGCTGTTAGTAGCGATAGGAGCAATGGTAGCTTTGTTAGCAGTTACTATAATCAATCATTGGTGGAAAATATCTGCTCATCTCACGGGGATTGGTGGATTATTAGGCGGTATTTGCAGTTTTGCGATCAACTACTCCACTCTACCCATTGCGCTAATTATTACCGTATTAGTAGCAGCATTGCTACTCATGTATGCACGCCTTTATCTCAATGCACACACACCTTTGCAAGTCGCATGTGGCTTTCTGCTAGGACTACTCTGCACTTTTATCCCTTCACTCATCATCACATATGCGTAAAATCCTTTTGTCAATATTGCTTATAATTGCCAGTTTTAGTTGGGCTGCACCTCGCCAACTTAGCGATAGTGCGCAGATATACTTGCTAACCTGCACTCCTGGCAATCAAGTTTGGTCCAAGTACGGACATACAGGTATTCGGGTAACGGACAATACCCAGCAACTCGATATCGTTTTTAACTATGGCATCTTCGACCTAACTTCGGATGATTTCTATATTAAGTTCGTGTACGGAGAGACGTACTACCAACTTGGCATTGAGTCCTACTGCTATTTCGACAAGTTCTATCGTCATATCGGGCGAACCACCTATTGGCAAGAGCTCAATCTCACCCCATCGCAGAAACAACAAATTTTCGATGCACTGCTACTCAACTACCAACCCGCAAATCGCTACTACCTATACAATTTCGTATTCGACAATTGTGCTACACGTCCTTATCACCTCATTAAAAACGCCCTGCAAGATACCATCATATCTTCCTATCATGGATACGAGGGCACCACTTTCCGACAGGCCATCACACATTATACGGGGCACAACTCGTGGGTAGATTTTGGTATCAATCTCGTTTTTGGTAACAGGGCTGACCAACCGATGACCAACGAGCAGCGACTCTTCCTACCTGAAGAACTAATGAACTATATGGCTCAGGCGCAGCTTTCTGACGGTACGCCATTAGTTAAAAGTCAACATATAGCAGCTTTTCCACCTGCCATTGTTCCATGGTACACCAATTGCTGGTGGGGCATCTTGCTCTTTGCATTGCTGATGTTGGCACTATCCCTCTACGATAGGCGACGCCATCACCTCTCATGGGGTGTGGATATGGCATTAGGTATTGTGTATCTTCTGCTTATTGCATTAGTTGTTTTCCTCACATGTTTCTCATGCCATCCATTAGTGGGCTTCAACTGGCGCTTATTGCTTTTCCCATTTATTCACATCTGCACACGCCTTGTATATTGGTGTCCATAATTCAAACTACAAGTTTCTTGTCAGTTTCGGGAGCACCATAAGACATCACTAAGACATCTGTGGGCTTTCTGTGGGCTACTGCAAGTTCTCTGCAGGCTACGCGAGCACTTCGCGACCACTGTAGCACATCTATTGCCTAGTTGTATCATAGCGGTGGCACTCATACAAACAAAGCATCTCAAAGATATATATACAAAGAGAGCCTAAGTTGTTACTTAGACTCTCTGAAAATGGCGGCTACCTACTCTCCCACAAACGCAGTACCATCGGCGTTGCTGAGCTTAACGACCCTGTTCGGAATGGGAAGGGGTGGGACCTCAGCGCTATAACCACCTAAATTATGGGGTTAACGTATTGACTGTAGAAGC
>JBGUSG010000007.1:0-9495 GCA_045132415.1 Paludibacteraceae bacterium
ACTGACCACCGATGATATAGTAGAGATAAACGGAGAGAAATGGATTCTATCCAAGCGACACAAGACAAAGGTGAATTTCCAAGTGAAGTTGTTGGATATTCCATTGCAGATAATAAAGCGATATGAGAGATTCCAAGAGGATAAACTTGTGTTCCCAAATCTCAACTACTGGAATATCTGTAAGCCACTGAAAAAGATGATAAAAGAGTGTGGAATTTCAAAGGATATTTCATTCCATTGTACACGTCATGGATTTGCTACGCTTGCTCTCAGTAAGGGTGTTCCCATTGAGAGTGTCAGCCGAGTTTTGGGGCATACAAACATTACTACGACACAAAAGTATGCAAAGATTACCACCGAGAAAATTGACAAGGATTTGACTATGTTCGGCAACCGACTTAATCAATCGTTTAGTGAAATCTCGATAGCAATGTAACTATGGAACGAGCAATAATAACAATCAGCGAAAGTGGTAGAGTAAATATCCCAAGCGGTAATGTTTGGATGTCCGAAATGGAATTGGTGGAGTTGTTCGGGGTGATAGCCCCGACACTTCGAGCTGCTATCAGAGCAATATATATGAGTGGGATGCTTAACCCTGCAACAACCCAACGATGCGATTTGGCAACGCCTGCAAGTTGGGCGACATTTTATAATCTTGAAGTGGTCGTTGCACTTGCATTTAGGCTGAATACATACGAAGCAAGTAAGGTTAGGCAAACAGTGTTGAAGTGTTTATGCCAGCGAAAAGAGAATGGGATTAGTCTGCTTATATCATTGCAAGGTATGGGACAGCAAATCTCTCCCAGAATGAGTTGTTGAATTACAGCTACAAAGGCGAAGCCTTGCTATGCTCACGAACGGCAAGGCTTCTTAGCTAAGGTTTTATGTGTATATATCTATCAAGGGATGATAGAATATCTTGAAATTCAATAATTGAGAACAATTGTATAATTGCTTTTATAAATCAAACAATCGTTCCGCTTGTTGTGAAATCCCGAAAGTGTGTTCCTCGCCTTGTTCCGAGTATCGGAAGTTCCGAAAGGTAGAATCACTTGAAGAACTGGGTTTCGGAATGTTCCGAAGGGCTGTTCCTCCTCTCGTTCTTTGTTTCGGAATGTTCCGAAAGGCTGAATTGCAAGAGAAACTGGGTTTCGGGGATTGATTATAGAGATTCCGTGTCCTCCACAAATGAGGGACACGGAATGTTATGTATTAACGGAATTTTAATTTGCTGAAACAGTCCAAACTCCATTGTTCTCAGTTGCTGTGTAACCTGAAGCAACCCAAGCAGAAGGATCGAAACCAAATGAACCGCCAGTGATAATTACAGTACCTTCTCCCAAGATACCTGCAGTATAGCCGCTACGTGTTGAAGCCTCTCCAAAATTACCACCCTTTACATATACAGTAGTACCAGACTCTGCATAAATGTAAGCACGTTTTTGATTCTGAGTTTTGTTGAAATTAAAGTTACCATCATTGATAGTGATAGTACTTCCCTCACCATTAGCATAGAACAAATAGCGACCTGATGTACTTGTGGTATTAATCTCCAATTTACCGCCATTGAATACAACATTTGCACCATTAACAGCACCTACACCACCACCGAGTGAGTAAATGTTTGCCTCATCAAATTGAACATATACACCATCTGCAACAAGACCATATGCACTGGCAGAACCTGCCTTAACCTCATTATTGTTCATATCAAAAATGAGGTTGCGGTCAATACGAATCTGATTGTTGCTATAATCAATTGCTACAGAAGCATCTATGTTAGACTCAGAGCCATTAAGCACAGCCTCTAAATCATTTGAATTTGATACTGATACAGCATTCGCAGGTAATACATAATATGTAGAACCAACTTTTTCAACCTTATAGTCTGTGGGAACCCAAGCCGAAGGATCGAACTTAAATGAACCACCAGTGATAATTACGGTACCTTCTCCCATGATTCCTGATGTATAACCATCTCGTGTAGAGGCATTACCAAAGTTACCGCCCTTCACATAAACAGTTGTTCCTTCGCTTGCATAGATATATGCTCTCTTCTGATTCTGAGTTTTGTTGAAGTCAAAGTTACCACCATTGATAGTAGCAGTACTTCCCTCACCAACAAGATAGAATAAATATCTACCGCTCGTACTTGTTGTGTTAATATCAAGGTTGCCACCATTGAAAATAACATTTGCACCATTGGTAATTCCGATACCACCTCCGTTAGACTTAATATTGCCACCACCATTAATTGTTGTAGTTCCACTATTAACAATGATACCATAATTTGAAGCATTACCAGATGTAAATGTTACATTTTCATTTATATTAAGAGTAAAGTCTGCAGCAACTTGGAGGAATGGTCTATCTTCAGGCATTGTTACATCTTCAACTAAAGTAACTGCGCCTCCAAAACTTGCAGCAAATTCCAAATCCTGAATAGAACCACTTGTATTAGGGAAAATATAATCACCGTCATAAGCAGGGTCGATGGTAATATTGAACTGAATATCGCCAGTCAAAATCTTACCGAGGATGTTTGTACGCCAGTTGCGCTGTACAGGAACCGTGTTCAAACCCTCCTTGAACTCAATAGGGTTACCATTCTCAGAAGTAAATGTGTACTGAAGGCTCTGTAAAGTTGCCTTGCTTGCACCATCGATTTCATCTGCTACCAAGATGTAGCTCATAGAAAGCCAGTTGTATTCTTCCTTTATGCCATCACCGTCAGTATCTACGTATAATGGTTCATTTGGAATTGTGTTGAGAGCATAGCTCACATCTACAGTCTCTGTACCTACTGTACCGTCGATTAGGTTTAAAGAAGTTGCAGCATTCTTGATTACAACCGATGAATTTTCAATCTCAATACCTGATGCTACAGCCGCTTCCCAATCTTCCTTGGTTACGCCTACATTGATTTGAGCAAAAGGACGCTTCATTTCTACATCAATAGAAGTAGAACCTGTTACTGTAAATTCAACTGTCTTGAAGAATGCATCACGAGTTTCATCATTGTTCACTTTGTTCTCATCGTTGGCATAGTTTACAGCAACACTCATTTTGTCTGTATCTACTGTATAAGCCTTACAATCATCATCCTGTGCCCAAAATGCCACTTTGTAAGTCTGACCCTTAGCCAAAGTAATGCTTTCTGTGGTTGGGAATGTTACACCTGTTTTTGTCACAGCCTGAATATTTGAGAGACGGTTTCCATCTTTGTCAAATACAGCATAAACCAAAACATCAGCACTCTTACCGTCACTGATAGCACGGGTAGCTATACCACCTTCAGTGCCCAAATTAAAAGTAACTTGAGCCTCATTTCCTGACTGAACTACATCCAGTTCGTCATTCGAACACGATGTTGCCAGCAACATACCTGCTGCTGCGAACATACCTAAGAATAATTTTTTGTTCATCCTTAAAAAATTTAATTGTTATACAAATAGTTATTTTGATTTACTTAATGTTTGCCACATCCCTTGTGAATGTCGCACCCATTGTCGAGGGCTGTTCTGCATAGGCAGAACCGAGTATTATCATCAATCTGTCGTTGCCTGCTGATGCAGGGTAAAGGTCTCGGAACTATTCCTCACCTTTGCAGTGTTAGTTAGTTTGTTCTTTTTCTGTTCGGCTTTTTTAACTCGTTATTAGGGTTATACTTAAATTGAAAATCTCTTATTTAATTGGTGTGAAATTTCCTGCGATGTTGATTCTTTGGTTTACCACCATCTCCACCTGTGGAAATTCCACCGTTTTGCTTGTGCCTCCATCGGTCAAGGTCAGTCCGGCAGAAATATTTGTGGCTGTGGTCGGAGCAAATACATATCCCATAGCGAGATAGTTATATTCCGTACCATCAGCCGAGAATGTTTCGGTTGTGGTCTCGCTGAAATTCCAAGTAAATTCGGCTGCTCCACTTACGGTATTTGTGAATGGGTGGAATGTCTTTGGAGCACCACTTGCAGTAAATGTGGCTTGCATCGGTGTCCCTGTAGTACCTACATTGATTTGAGCCAACGGGCGTATAAGTTCAACGGGGTAACTACGTTCTCCCGTAATGGTAATATCTTCCTTTGTGGCGAAGAAAGCGTCTGCGGCTTCCGCTTGGGCAAATGTTATCGTATTAGGCAAGGTATTCATTTCGATGGCGGTCAGATCATCTATGTTGTAGATGCTCTGATTGCTATCATACGCCCAAAAGACAAAACTATATGTCTGCTCCTGTGCCAATGTAAGCTGCACATCTACCGAAGTGCCATTTATCGGGAACGATTGGCGGTCTATTTCATAGTAGTTCCAACTGCCACCGCTGTTGGTATGCACATCGGCAACTCCCTTTTTGAATATGCCGACCACAAGGGTATTCACCTGTTCCGCCTTGCCGAATGAACGGGTACGGATGTCCGTTGGTAGCGTAGCAGTGAAACTCACCTGAACATCGCCTACATCGTGCAAATCATCCGAACAGGATTGTATGCCAGCCATAGTAAGGGCAAGTATCGCCAATATCTGTATGTTATGTAGTAGATTCTTCATTATGTCTATCTGTTAGGGGAAAATAAGGTTATGGTCTCCGTCAAAGTCGGGATTGATGGTAACACCTCCCGAAGCCTCCGACATCAGGAACATACCTGTCATTATGGTATGATGGCTACGCTTCAACGGAACTTCTATCGGCTCGGTCAAGGAGAGTTGTGTACCCTCATTGTCATAGATACCTATCTGCACGGTTACAGCCGATTTCTTGCCGTTCACAAACACATAGTCAAATCCCATTGTAGCCTCCGATTCAGAGAGCCTTCTCAATGTGGATTCAAACATCACTCCCGTAGAGGAGTCCACAGGCTTGTCGGTATTCATACTGTAAGCATCGGGCATAAATCCCACATAGTAGAACACCACCTTGTAATCCTCGATGTTTACGGATCTTGTCGGTGTATCATCATTTGATGCGGCTTTGGTTCCATTAGCTTTTGAAGCGGCACGGACTGATTCCTTGTCTATAAACTCCAGCACATCGTTTGTTACGAACTCAAATTTGGCAAGAGGACGTTGCATCGATATATCCAATGTGTCGGGCAGATACCCCATAATATCCGCTACGAGGGAAATGCAGTTTGAGCCTCTGAAAGCGTCACGATAGTCATTGTTCCCCTTGTGGTCGCCCTGCAGTCTGATTTCCGCAAAGTTGTCTGCATTGTGGAAAAGGTTGTCACCGCTTGTCTGGATCAAGTCTGACCATACCATCACATTGTAGTTGCCGGGCAAGAGGTCAAGCGTCACTTCGTGGTCGTAGCCCTCTGATATATCTTTCGTGAATACGAACTCCTGCGTATAATCCGATGTGGTACGCGTTTTCCCCGACACGGGATAGGTGCGGACGATGTAGCGTATCTTGCCATAATCACGATGATTGTCGTATGTCTCGCCATATCCCTGCTCAATGACCTCTGCACCATCGTACAGGTGTTTCCATTCGGTCATATCTGTTTCATAGTTCAGGCGAAGGTGCATTTTTACTAACTCCGGCGTTTCAGGCCATTCGTGAACATCGCAAGCCGAAAGAAGCAATATCGGAAGGCATATAATAAGATATAGAATCTTTCTCATCGCTTGCCTCCCTTCTTCTTTAAGTCACACGAATAGGAAAACGATACCGCTGCTTGGTCGATACCCCAGTAGGTCTTGTTGATGCTCTCTATCATCAGACCGTCTTTTGTGCGTGGAGTGTTGTGGAACTTGTCGTAGTGACGGGAATAGACACCTGCTCCGAGAGAGAACTCCACCCTCCAACGGTTGTTCTTGCTGATGGGCAGACGATAACCGATGCTCATACCTCCACCGATGGCAGGCGTCTCACGGTTATGGTCTTGATAGCGGTAATCTCCATCAAAAGCAAGATTGTAGTATGCCAAGCCGAAATGTGCTCCTGCGAAGAATCCGTCATTCTCTTCCGACAACCAATAGCGGAATTCAGGTTGCAGGGCAAATGTGCGGAACTTGATGGTTGATTTGAAGTAGTCCCAAGCAGAATAATAGACAGGAAGCGTAAACGACCAATGTTTTGCCAATTCTACTTCTGCGGCTACATTGGCGATAGCCATTCCCAAACCTATGATATTGGTCTTCAAATGGAGTTTGCGATTCCATACTTCTATTTCGGGGATAACTGTTTCTGCAACTTCTACTATTGGCTCTATCGCAATGGTATCTGACGCGGTTATAGGCTCTTGTGCGGGCGGCAACTCTTTCTTGTAGGTAACGAATACCGCACAAGCATTTCTCATCTGCTCGAAGAAGAGATTGTTCATCTGCTGCCATACCTTACCACCGTCCAATGCTCTCAATTTTACGACACGGTTGTCGACATGCGTATTCGGGTGATGATAGTCCACCAATCGGGCTTCTTCTTCCAAGATGGCAATTACCTCATCCTTGCGGATAAGTCTCGAATCCTCAACCTGCGATTTGAGATAATCCCACGGGATATAGCTGTCATTATAGGTAACAAGGCTATCGGGAATATTCACCTCTCTGCGGATGAACTTTTCAAGTGCTTTGAGACGCCCCTGTGCTAACTTGCGGTTGAGTTGATAACTCCCTTCGGGAGAAGCTGCTCCGCAGAAGGATACTTCAATAATATTGATTGTACTGTCTTGGAGTATAGTTTGTAGGAACTCCAACATCTCCTGCATACGGGCGGCATTGTCCGAATAGGCGGAGTCTATGACAGTACTGTTCACACGGAAGTCAATACAGATTTCCGTGTGTTTCTCTTGCGAATGCGCAACACCTACACCAAACAGCAAGAGAATCAGCGTTATACAATATTTCTTAATGCGCATAAATCAGAATAATAGGTCACTTCTCTTTGGAAGAGTGATTTATGCGATGTATCTCTTTGATTAAGAGTAGGTTATTTGAATAGCCTCGACATAATTCACTCAACAATCCCTGTTTGTACCAAAACAAAATAATCGGTTAGCGCAACATTTTTTAGTTAAAATTGTTGTTATTTGCCGAAAAATGTGTAAATTTGCATCGGTAATCATTTCTCTTCCAAAGAGAAGTCTGTTTTTTGCTCAACAATCCGTCACTCATAGAGATTTCAATATCTTACTGTTCGCCTTGTCGATGGCTACGGTATCCAACGATGCCAGATAAATGCGTGTGGTGGCTTCCGAGTCGTGTCCCATACCCTCACTGATTACCGAGAGCGGTACATTCTTGCTCTTGGCGATGCTTGCCCAAGCGTGACGGGCAACATACAGAGTGAGCGATACGGATAACCCCAACTCCTTGCCGATGATTTTCAGGCAACGGTTGATGTTATGGGCTGCATAGATATATTGCTTGCGCTCGTCTATATCGCTGAAAGGTTTGATGATAGGCAACAGGTAATTGGATTGTGATGTATCGTACTTATTCACAATCTCCTGCATACATTTCTCCCATTTGATGAAGAGTTGTTGCCCGGTCTTGCGTCTGCGATAGGATAGTACACCATTTTGCAAATCCTTTTTTCGCAGGTATGCCATATCTACGAATGACATACCTCGGGTATAGAAGCTCATAAGGAACATATCTCGAGCAAAATCAAAGGTCGGATTCATTGAGAAGTCCATCTCCTTGATTCGCTTGATGACTTTCAATGGTACGGCTCGCTTGACGGTCTTATCCACTCCCGTATAAACGTGCTTGAATGGGAAGCGTTGTGGGGTAAGTCCCTTCTCTACGGCACGATTATATACTGCTCTGAGATTACGCATATAGAATGATGAAGAGTTGGGGCTCACTCCGTTATTCTTCAAATATGCTTCGTATGCCATCATCATATCTGAATCCATATCATCCAACGGAACGTCCTTGTCCTCACGGAAACGTCTGAAACTACAAAGGGTCGCAGTATATGTTTCCGATGTGCGTATCTTACCCAATGTTTTAAGATTGGCAATAACGCCCTCCATAAAAGGGAAGAGAAAAGTTTCGGAATTATCCGATGCGAATTCCGCTATCACATCATCTGAGGTATAATTACATCCGCTATGCTCAAAATCAGCGATGACCTTTTGGAAATACTTGACATCCATTCGGATTTTGTCGCCAATCTCCGATAGATAGCGTTTTCTGCTCTCGTTGAACTTGGGTAACACTACCTCTGAAGAGTGGCTGTTCCACTCATAGCCGTAGAGACGGTAGCCCGTCTTTTGCTGACGGACTACACGATTATGGATTATTTGATAGAAAATTGAGCCTTGCCCGCCATCAACTGTTGATGGTCGGAACTTAATCTTTACTGTTGCCATATTACAATCAGGGTTTTGATTTATTTTGTTTAACCTTACTATTATCCTGCTTGTTCTTAATGGATTTGGCTTTGCTCTCCTGTTCCCTTGCTGCCTGCTCTTTCAAACGTGCTTGCTCGGCAAGGGCGGCTTGTTTACGAACGGCCTCTTCATAGGTCTCCACATCTTCACGCATCTGCTCAATCTTTTGATTATCTCGGTTGAGTCAAAGATGTCCTCCAATGTGGCTATCTGCTCTGCCGATGCGTCGCCCTTCATCTTGATATAGCGGTATTTGAGAGCATCATCATCCCTCTGAACATTCGGTCTTGACAAATGGTATATTGCTGATGCTCCTGATGCCAAAAGAATGACAAACATTGATAGGAGAATCCAAGATCCCTTTGTGTAAAGAGCAAACGAGTGTCGTTTCTCGTCAATGTTGTGCTTTACCTTTATTTCATCCATCTTGTCAATAGCCTCTGCAAGCTGTTGTTTTACTCCCTCAAAGTCGGGTTGCTCCTGCTCACTGATGCTGTCAATTCTCTTGTTTATCTTACCAAACTCATTGACTACGAATCCTGCAAGCTTGTTGGTTTTAGCATCATAATACTCCTTGTTTTCTCTGTTGCCATTCTCGATCAACTCCTTAATTGGTGTCAAATCTACATTGGCATTTACTGTTTGTTCCGTGCGTTGGCTCTTGCTGATGGTCAGCAACTCTTCCAACATTGCGATAATGATTGAATTATTTTCCTGCATACTATTCTGTTTTTAAGTAGTTAATTGATTAGAGTTTGAATCCTCTCGTTCTCTTTTTCTTCGGCTTCTGTTGTATTAAGCGGTAGGGTGTCCAGTTTGTCGTTCTAAAAACGCACTGGATTAGCCCTGTTTGAAATGTTAATTTAAAGCTCTGATATTTAACGTTTTAGTAATAGAATTAGTTCTTTGGAAATTTGTGTATCTCATTGATTTTTAGTAATTTTGCAGATAATTACAATCATCTAAAAATAATGAAAAAGTCAGAATCAACATCTCGTAAAGAGACTCCAGAAGAGGAACTGAAACGTCTTCGTGAAGAGAATAAGTCCTTGAAGTCAGAACTCAAGAAGTCTGGTAAGCAACATGAGCAAACCAAAGGTAAACTCAAGAAAGCCAAGGATGATCTTAAACAGACCAAGGCTGAACTCAAAAAAAA
>JBGUSG010000008.1:0-336097 GCA_045132415.1 Paludibacteraceae bacterium
ACAATGAATGCCCACGCCGATATGTTAATCGTCGTGAGCACACAACGGATTAAACACACCCAGGGGCATTTACCGCTCTCTTGTTTCGGGTATGTGAAATTTTCCGGATTTCGTAGTTCCAAAACAAGCGCCAATAAACGCCTTTTAAATATGTCTGCAAACCGATTGCTCGGATTGCACCGCAAAGGTACAACAAAATTTGCAAGTGTGCAAATTTTTAAGGTAAAAAGTGAAAAGTGTAGGGTGTAGAGGCGGGGGATACTCGGCGAATGAACGCCGAGAGATAGGTAGCAAAGTACGGGGAAAGTACAGGATGGTAATGGATTGGTATCGAAGTGGTAACGAGGTAGTTTCGAGATATAAAGCGGAAAGAAAGGGATTTAATAACACTTTTTTACATTCCCACTGATCTCACGGATGAACACGGATAATAAGGATAACAAAGAAGATCAGTGCAAATCAGTGAAATCCGTGGGAACACCGAAGCTACTGCCACTCCACGCAGCCCAAATACAGAGAAAACGAGCCTAAAAATAAACTTTTGCTCGTTTTTTTTGTATTTGTGCATTTTTTTTTGTACCTTTGCCGCTGAAATTATATATCATTCATAATTTTTAAATTCAAAATGACTATGAATACACCTACACCACACATTGGAGCACAGTACGGCGAAATAGCCGAGACAGTCATCATGGCAGGTGATCCACTACGCGCAAAGATGATGGCAGAGAAATATTTGGAAAATCCAGTGCAATTTAATAATGTACGCGGTATGCTCGGTTTTACCGGCACCCACAACGGCAAACGCGTTAGTGTGATGGGACACGGCATGGGTATCCCTTCGATTGGTATCTACACCTATGAGTTGTACAACTTCTACGGTGTAAAGACCATTATCCGTGTGGGCAGTTCGGGTAGCATCCACAAGGATTTGAATGTAGGCGACTTGGTCATTGCTATGGGCGCTTGCACCAACAGCAATTATGCAGCGCAATACGAATTGCCAGGTACCTATGCTCCTATCGCCGACTTCGATCTATGCCGCCGCGCAGCCGAAGCTGCTGAGAAATTTGGCTACCGCTACAAAGTGGGCAATGTGTTCTCATCTGACACCTTCTACACCGAGAATGCGCACAACGACAAATGGATCAACATGGGCGTTTTGGCAGTGGAGATGGAAGCACCTGCGCTGTATATGAACGCTGCACGCAGTGGCAACAAAGCGCTGGTAATCTGTACGGTATCGGATAATATCTTGACTGGTGAGGCGACTACAGCCGAAGAACGTCAAAACAGTTTCACCCACATGATGGATGTGGCGTTTAGTTTGCTATGAGAAAAGTTTGGTTAGTTAGTCTGCTATTGCTCGCTAACCTACTCTATGCAGAACGCACGATAGAGCCTGTGGTCTATGGCAGCATGGACCAATGGTTGGTGCGTTATGTCAAAGAGTCGAAGATTCTTGGCGGTCAGACTAAGACGCTGTATGCCATCGCGCCTCAAGACACGATAAGGGAGAATCAGGCATATGTGCCAGCAGAAGGCAACCCCTGGGGGTGCAGTGCGACGTATGCACGATTTATGGGTATTGAGACTGCGATGGAGAGTTCGGTGGAACCAGAGCCACGTGGATATGGCTACTGCTGCCGATTGAAGAATGTACTCTCGCATGTCAATATCGGTGATATATATGCGATGGTTTCTGGCACCATATATATGGGACAAGCCCTGGAGCCACTGGGTATTCAGGCCAAGAGCAAACCTTATACAGCCATTGACTTTGGTACGCCATTTACCAAACACCCCATCGCTTTCATGCTTGATTATAAGGCACTAATAGCTGATTCGGATAGTCTGATCACCACCGAGAGGAACAAGCCAGAGGTAGTAGCGGGACATGATTGCGCAGTGATCTTTATTTATCTGCAACACCGCTGGGAAGACAAGGAGACAGGTAAGGTATATGCCCGTCGTGTAGGCACAGCCTACGAGCGGATATGCAGTACGATTCCTGAATGGGTGAACAATCACGAGATTCCCATCCGCTGGGGCAACATCACCAATGATCCTGATTATCAAGAATATGAACGCCTGAACAATCGGGATATGATGACCCGCAATTCCAAAGGGAAGATGGTCAAAATAGAAGAAGTGGGTTGGAGCATAGACGAACCAACGCATATCGTGATGTATATCTCATCCAGCGATGCAGGCGTGTTCCGAGCCTACGAGGGTAACACACTGTGGGTGGACAACCTACGATTTGTATATGAAGAAGAAAAAGAGCAATAGAATTCTATTGCTCTTTTTGTAAATATTCTATTGCTTTCTCTAAGTCTTGCGGAGTATCTATTCCTATCGAAACGGTGTGACATTCAGCTACTTTGATGGTCAAGCCATGTTCCAGCCAACGTAGTTGCTCAAGACATTCCGCCAATTCTAAAGGCGTTTGACGGAGTTGGGTAATGCGTTGCAGTACATCAGCTCGATAGGCGTACATACCTATATGGCGATAGAACTGCCCCTTATGCAACCACTCCGACTGCTCTACCCCACGCAAATAGGGCACCACACTGCGCGAGAAATACACCGCCTTGCCAAGAAAAGAAGTATTCTGATCTGCTGCAACGACTACCTTTACGTAATTGGGATTAGCCAAATCATCCCATGTATTCTGCGATGTGAAGGGATGCACTAGAGTAGCTATTTCAGTATCTGCATCGGAGAAACAATCCATCAAGGCAGTAATCTGAGATGGTTGGATAAAGGGTTCGTCACCTTGGATATTTACCACCACCGTTTGATGATCAACCCAATCTGCTGTTTGTCGAGCAATGGTATAGGCTTCTTGCACGCGATCGGTGCCACAAGCATGGTGGGATGAAGTCATTACCACATGTCCACCAAAAGACTTCACACACTGATAAATGCGCTCATCATCTGTAGCAACGATCACATTATCAAGCGCCTTAGAAGCTTGTTCATATACACGCTGTATCATAGGCTTACCGCCTAAATCTGCCAGTGGTTTTCCAGGGAACCTTGAACTGGCATAGCGTGCAGGTATGATACCGATAAACTTCACGTGTTATGCTTCCTCCTCGTCGTCGATATATTTATGAGTAGGTTCGTCCTTTCGCTTGCTTACACGCGTACGGATATAATCAATGGCACCATATGAACGTTTGTTCTTGCCCTCGCCGTAGCCATATCCATAGCCGTAACCATAACCATAGCCGTAACCGTAACTACCGTAGGTGTAGCCATAGCCTCTACCAGACTTCATTACTGGTATGTCAGAGAGAATCAAATTGATTTTCTCTTTATGGTTAATAGCCAATGTTTCCAAAGTTTGCTTTGCGAACGATTTATTGGTCTCCATACAACGCAACACGAAGAGTGTCAAGTCGGTTTGTTCGATCAGCGATAATGCGTCTGGCACAATACCTACTGGCGATGAATCCAATACGATATATACATAGCGCTCGCGCAACTTATTGAACAGGTCAGTCAATTTCTCGCTACGAATCAACTCACCTGGGTTAGGTGGAATCGTACCTACAGGTATGACATCATATCCCAATTGCTCGTTCTTGATAATGATATCCTCCAACTCACAATCACCTATCAGATAATTGGTTACACCTATTTTTGGCGCAGGAATACCTAACTTTTCATGTACGTTTGGCTTACGAATATCCAAGTCCATCAATAGGGTTGGATGACCGCTCATTGAGTACAATGATGCTAAGTTAGTACTGATAAATGTCTTTCCATCGCCCGATTGAGTAGAAGTGACAGTAATCGTCATATTCGTCTTGCGGAGCAACTTAAACTCAATGCGCGTTCTGATGGTTCGCAACATCTCTGCATAACTTGAACGAGGATGATTACGCGCATAAGTAGGATTTTGCGACTTCACATGACGTAAACTACCCAATAGATCAAAATCGCTCAGTTTCTCAGCCTCTTTTGGTGTGCGGATCTTATTATTGAGCAATTCAGATAGCACCAATAGCAACAATGGAATAATCAAACCGATAGCCAGATAGGTCATCATGTTTTTGCGTTTCTCCTTGCTATTCATCGCATAGGTAGTACGTGCTTTATCCATCACCTCACTATCTGGGGTGTTACCTGCTTTCTGGATTTCAGCCTCAGCACGTTTTTGGAGGAAGAACGTGTAATAGTTGTCATCAATACGGTAGTTACGCTCGATGGCAACCATCTGCAATTCCTTTTCTGGCAATGATTGAATCTCACGCTCTACGTCGCGCATGCGGTATTGCAAATCTTTCTTCTCAATTTCCAATGAAGTACGCATTGAAGAAACCACCTCTGAAATAGCCAACTTCACATTGTCAATATCGCTGGTATATTTCGCATAATATACATTTTTTTCACTCAAATCACCACGTTGGATATGCAGGTCGTTTAATTGTTGTACCAGTTGCATCAACATTGGCTCGTTCAAACCTAAAGATGCAGGGGCAACTACTGAGCCTTGCTCAATCTTTTTATCTAAATAGTTAGACAAATAATCCAAATAGGTCTCTTTCAAGCGCAATGCCATTTGCTGTTGATCATATACGCTCACTCGTCCCATCAATTCACCTGCATAAGAACCTACATCCACAAACTTATTCTCTTGACGGAAGCCAGTCATAGCACTCTCGCTGACAGTCAAACTCTTTTGTAGCACCTCCAACTGTTGGTTGATAAATGCAATTGACTTATCAGCTACCATATTCTTGCGCTCAACATTCTGCAAGAGGTAGATTTCACAGAGTTTATCAATAAAATCCCTATCACGAGCAGGAGTTTCACTCACCAATTGAATACCCAAGACGGTACTTTGCTCTGTCAAGAAATTCAATTGCAGACGAGACGAGAACTCTTCTGTCAAACTTCCTGTACTACGAAAACGGAAATAGATATGCTGCCCCTCACGCATCATCATATCGGTAGGCCATATGGTGGCAGTGAACAAGGAAGTTTGCAATTCTTTACCATATTGAGTGGTATATAAGAAGTCATAATCTTCGGTTGTGGTCGTTATCTGCAATTTTCCGCCATCCAATACTTCGCATTTGAACAAATGCTCATACGCTGTAGGTTCCAGACGAGCATACTCCACGATGATTGGTGTATTATGATAGATATTGCGCGTCTTAAAACGACCTTGGGTAATATACTCCACATTCATAAACGGAAGTGAGTCCACAGTACGACGTATCAAGTCGTAACTACCCATGATAATCAATTGGTTATTCACGTTCTTATAACCAGCTTCCACACCGAAACCATGCATCAGCGATTGCGCACCATAGCCGCCACCACCCGATTCTTGGATAATCATCGTACCAGTTGTAAGGTAGCGCTCAATCACACTCTTATTCTTCAAATAAGCCAATGAAAAAGCGATTACGCCAGCTATTACAAACAAATACCAATGACGAATTATGCGGAGCACCCACTCCATGATATCAAAATTCGATTTCTCCTCCTCAAAAGGCATCACAACTTGAGGTTGTACATCATTTTGCGCCATATTATTCTATTTTTCGTAAATTACTAATTATTGTTTACCACAAACCAGGAATATAGTTCAACACTGTTATCAGCAACGATACAGAACTCGTTATCAATGCCAAGAACGAACTATAACTGCTTTGTTTATAGAAACTTCCGCCGTCGCGGCTAACATATATCAAATCATTTGGATAGACATAATAATACTCCGAATTGATAATCGAATTCGGACGAATATCAAATTCCATCACCATTGGCTCACCATTACCACGAGGACGAATGATACGCACATGACGGCGGTCACCCGAATTCATCAAATCACCAGACATCGCCAAAGCTTGGAAAATGGTCATACGCTCCTTATATATATTATATACGCCCGAACGCGCATCACCCATCACCGTAAAACGCTTATTATACATAGCTAACTTGACATCAGCATCTGGAATAATCTCACGAAAAGCTTTGCGCAATGTATCTTGTGCCTCCAATTCAGTCAAACCAGCCAATTTTATTGGCGCCAAGAATGGAATATCCACGGTACCGTCAGAATAGATACGGTATGAATTGGCATATTGTGAGTTTGTATTTTCATTACTTGACAAAGTCTTTGCCAATGTCTCATCCATCGTTATCACACGATAAATAATCTCATCATTCACCTGCAAACGATAAGGCTTGTATGCTACCGAATCGTATTGAGGCAAATCATCGCGCTCTTGCAACAATCCCACTTGGCGATAGCCATAGCAACTGGTCATCAACATGCCTAGCAAGAATGCAATACCTAAATGTCTCACTATCAGTTTCATTTCGTACCTCCTTCCTCTACGGCATTCATTATTCGCACCACAAGACCATACACAAAACCGCCAAACGCCAATGTCGTTGCCACCACGCTGACCGTAGTCGCTGCTGAGTTGATGCCAAAGCTCTGCCCTTTAATCTTTTGGATATAAATCACATCATTAGGCTCAATGTAGTAATATTCCGAATTAATGATATCCTCCGAACGCAAATCAAAAGTCATCACCTTGGTTTGACCCTCAATCTCGCGAACAATACGCACTTTGCTGCGATCACCAAAATCACCAATATCGCCAGCCATAGCCAAAGCCTCAAATACCGTTACTTTCTCTTTTGGCATTGACAACACACCACTACCTCGATCACTAATCACGCTAAAAGTACGGCGAACAATATTCACCTCTACGGAAATCATTTGGTAGTCGCCATAACCCTTGATATATGCCGATAACTCTTTCTCAATCAAGAGTTTTACTTCGCGAGTCGTCTTACCGCGAACGGGAAGATGCCCCAAGGTTGGGAAATCAATCGTTCCATCTTCCAACACCAAATACGTGTACAAATCGTATGAACCAGTAGTATTCAAACCACTACGTATCTGTTGACGGATAGTGCTACTATTTCTTGATGGATTAAACATATTGCTAATACGCTCATCCACCGAATACACATACACATACAACCGATCACCAATACGCATCTCATAGTCCTCATATGACAGCGTATCTGCATACTCAGGTATGCCTTTTTTACCAGCTTCTTGCATCAAGTTCACCTTCTTGCTCGTCACGCAGGACGCCATCAGCAAACTCAACATAAGTATCAAATAGGCTCGCAACCTCATCTTACTTCTTCATTCAAAATTCTTAATTCATAATTACCTCTTCTCATCCCATCCAAATGGGTGAGTTGCCAATGGCAATTTAGCCAACGGATGATAATCGCCTACCAACCCGATTGGTGTTGCATGACGAATATCGCTCACGATTTCTATTGATGGACGTGCTTCTGCAATGCGGAAACCATTGCCAGCCAATATCTGCTTATAACTCTCGGTATGCAACTCTGTAAAACCTGCGCTGAACTCAAACTCCTCACCATCAATGGACAATGTACGATAAGTCTTCTTCTCGCCTTGTACGGCATTAGCAGGAAGACATTCTGAATTGATACTCAAGAAATAACGTACACGCGCATGCTCCAACTCTAAATAACCAGCCACACGATCAAACGACATCACATGCACCACATTCTTCTTCACCGCACCAAATATCCACTGCAACATATCATAAAAATGCACACCAATATTCGTTGCTATACCGCCTGCCTTGTGAATATCGCCCTTCCATGAGCTATAATACCACTTACCGCGACTGGTAATATATGTCAAATCCACATCATAGATCTTATCCTTTGGACCATTCTTAACCTTCTCACGCAATGCCGCGATCTTATCATGCAAACGCAATTGCAGAATCGTATATGCCTCGCAACCAGTCTCTTGCTCCAATTCAACCAAGTTATCAATATTGTATGGATTCAACACCAAAGGCTTCTCGCAAATCACATTGCACCCCAATCGCAAACCATAGCGAATGAATGCATCATGGGTGTAGTTTGGTGTACAAATACTTACCCATGACAACGGATTATCTGTACGCATTTGCTTCGAGCAAAAGCGATCAAACTGCTCATTTTCAGTAAAAAAACTACACTCTGGAAAACTTGAATCTAAACGACCTACAGAATCAAACTTATCATAAGCCACCAATAGATTATTGCCAGTATCAGCGATCGCCTTTATGTGGCGAGGTGCGATATAACCAGCAGCACCAATCAATGCAAAATTCTTCATCTTTAATTCAAAAAATTAAATTACAAATTTCTTATTCACAATTCAGCCTGCAAAGATACTACTTTTTTTTCACATATACAAACAAAAACAAAAATTCTTGAAATAAAACAACCAACCCCATCGCATTATCCTAAAGATTTGCATATTTACAAAAAAATCATTACCTTTGCACCTTTGAAAAATACGGCTATGCGAATTGCTTTTACCACATCATTACCTGCAGAAGGATTTGCTCGACTAGAGCAGCATACGTTGTATGCGCCATTGGATGAAGCGGAAGTGTTAGTCAGCACCTTTGACAAGCCCGTGACGCGCGAGATGATCATGTCTGCTCCTCACCTCAAACTAATTACGAACTTCGGTGTGGGCTTCAATAATATCGACCTTGAGGCATGTCGCGAACGCGGTATTCGTGTAACCAATACCCCACAGCCCGTCATTGAACCCACAGCCGAGTTGGCTTTTGCCCTCATGCACGATGTGGCACGACGCACAGCTGAGTTTGACCGCAAGCTTCGAGAAGGCAAAGCCGAACCATTTGGCGTGATGAATAACCTTAGTCACTCGCTCTATGGCAAGACCTTGGGTATCATTGGTATGGGACGCATCGGACAGGCATTGGCACGCAGAGCGGTAGCAAGCGGTATGCGCATTGTGTACCACAATCGCAAGCCGATACATGAATCCACATTAGTGTCCGGATTCCTGAATCCCGAAACCATCCACTACGTTTCAAAAGAAGAATTGTTGGAGACTGCTGATTTTGTAAGTTTGAACCTGCCCTACACGCCTGAGGTAAAACACCTGATAGGCGCAACAGAACTGAGGATGATGAAGTCCACTGCCTACCTCATCAACACCGCACGCGGTGCACATGTGGATGAAGAGGCATTGGTGAAGGCACTCAAAGAAGGTGAAATAGCTGGTGCTGCGATGGATGTATATGAACATGAGCCCAAAATTCACCCCGAACTGCTGACATTGGATAATGTAGTGCTCTCGCCTCATACGGGTACAGGCACATGGGAAGGACGCATTGCCATGTGCGAGAATGTCTGCGAGAATATCCTCGCATGGCAACAACAAGATACAAACAAAATGAATATAGTACTATGACACTAACAGACAGATTTCTAAAGTATGTGAGTTTCTGCACCACATCGGATGAAGAAACCAACATGACGCCCTCCACTCCAGGGCAGATGGAGTTTGCTAAGTATCTCGCTGCAGAACTAAAAGAGATTGGTATGCAAGAAGTTACATTAGACGAGAACGGCTATGTAATGGCAACCCTACCCGCTAATGCAGAAGGCAAACCTACCATCGGCTTTATCGCTCATATGGACACCGCACCTGATGCCAGCGGCAAGAATGTGAAGGCACATATCGTCAACAACTATGATGGCAATGACATTGTGCTCAATGCAGAGAAAAATATCGTATTTGAGGTAGCTAAATACCCTGAAATATTGGATTATAAGGGTCAAGATATCATTATGACCGACGGCACAACCTTACTTGGCGCAGACGACAAAGCGGGATTGGCTGAGATTGTTACTGCATGCGAGTACCTGATTCAACACCCTGAGATAAAGCACGGCAAAATCCGAGTGGGCTTTACTCCTGATGAAGAAATCGGTCAAGGTGCGGATCACTTTGATGTCAAGAAATTCGGTTGTGACTTCGCCTATACGATGGACGGCGGCGCAGTGGGCGAGTTGGAGTATGAGAATTTCAACGCAGCTGGCTGCAAAGTGAAAGTGCATGGTGTGAATGTACACCCTGGTTATGGCTACCACAAGATGATCAACTCGATGCGTATCGCCAACCACTTTGCAACGATGTTACCTCGCTGGGAGACACCAGAGCACACACAAGGTTACGAGGGTTTCTATCACCTCATTGCCATGAACGGTAGCGTAGAGGAAACCACCTTGCAATATATCATCCGCGACCACGACCGCGCTCGCTTCGAGAGCCGCAAGCGAGAGATCGAGCACTTGGCGCGCAAGATTAACCAAGAGTATGGCGAGGGGACCGTGGAAGTGGAAATCCGTGATCAATACTACAACATGCGCGAGATGGTCGAGCCCGTCATGCATATCGTTACCCTCGTAGAGGAAGCGATGAAGGAGGTAGGCGTTACACCTAAGGTGCAACCTATCCGTGGCGGAACAGATGGCGCACGACTGTCGTTCGAGGGACTCCCCTGCCCTAACATCTTCGCAGGTGGTGTGAACTTCCACAGCCGATTTGAGTATCTCCCTATCCCATCCATGGAAAAGGCGATGCAGGTAATTTTGCAAATTGTACAAAAAGCGTGATTTGCAAGATAGTTTAGTGATTAGAGTTTAGTGTTTAGAGACAAGAAATATATGAAAACTACTCCATTTACAGACATCCATATCGCTCTGGGAGCGAAGATGGCAGATTTTGCGGGCTTTAACATGCCTATCCAATACCCTACGGGTATCAACCAAGAACACATAATCGTCCGCGAAGGCGTAGGTGTGTTTGACGTAAGTCATATGGGCGAATTTTGGGTAAAAGGCGAGAAAGCATTGGATTTTCTACAATACATCACCACCAACGACGTGAGCAAACTGGAGGCAGGCAAAGCACAATATACCTGCTTCCCCAACGGCAAAGGTGGTATCGTGGATGACCTGATTATCTATAAATATTCAACTACTAAATACCTCCTCGTAGTCAATGCTGGCAATATTGACAAAGACTGGGCATGGGTGAACGAACACAACACCTTTGGTGTTCAGCTCGAGAACGCTAGCGACCGCTACGGACAATTGGCAGTACAAGGTCCTAAGGCGACAGAGATGCTCCAATTGTTGACGGATGCAGATTTGAGCGCGATTCCTTATTACGCTTTCCGTGAGTGGTCATTCGCAGGCGTACAAGGCGTCATTCTCAGCAATACTGGTTATACGGGTGCAGGTGGATTTGAGTTGTATTTCCCAAAAGAGCATAGCCAACAGATCTGGGATGCACTCTTCGAAGTGGGTAAGCCATTCGGGTTGGCTCCAATCGGTTTGGGCGCACGCGATAGCCTACGTTTGGAGAAATGGTACTGCCTCTATGGACATGATATTGACGACACTACCTCGCCATTGGAAGCAGGATTGGGATGGATCACCAAGTTCGACGCAAAAGACTTTATCGACAAGGAGTATTTGCTTGCTCAAAAGGCTGAAGGTGTTAAACGTAAACTTGTACACTTTGAATGCCAAGAGCGTGCAATCCCACGTTGCGGATATGAGATTTGCGATGCAGATGGCAATGTGATTGGTAATGTGACTAGTGGCATTATGCTACCTACGACTAAAGTGGGTATCGGCATGGGCTATGTGCAAACGGCTTTCGCTAAAAAAGAAACCATCATCTACGTGAAGATTCGCGAGAAGTTGATTCCAGCAAAGATTGTGTAATCACTACCACTCGTTAATAGCACACAATTAACAGCATAAATATTCATACTTAGGGTGTACCGATGTGGTACACCTTTTTTTCAAAAAAACACTAGTTTACTTGCATATATCCATAATTTTTACTACCTTTGCAGGTCAAATTGGTGTAATTTGGAATAATAAGTGCATAAATGATAGATAACCAACTCATATTCAGAAGTTTTGCAAGCGGAAGTAGTGGTAACTGCTACTATCTTGGTACCCATCAATGGGGTATCTTGATTGATGCAGGTATCTCCGCACGCACGATTCAGAAGAATCTGCGTGAGATGGGGTTGGATTATGCCAATATCATGGGCGTACTTATTACGCATGACCATGCCGACCATATTCGTGCCGTTGGCACATTAGGAGAGCGTGTTCACCTACCCATCTACTCTACCCGCGCCATTCATGACGGCATTGATCGTAATTATGGTGTACGTGAGAAATTGCGCACTTCCCAACGCTACTTTGAAAAAGGCAAAGAATGGAATCTCAATGGTATGAAGATCAACACCTTTGGCATATCGCATGACTCTACGGAATGTGTAGGATATGTGATTGATTATCTGGGACAACGCTTTTTGATTGCCACAGACTGCGGACAGCCTAATGCTACCATGGAAATGTATTTAGCGACCGCTAATCACATCGTCATAGAGGCTAACCATGATGAACAGTTATTGCTTAACGGTCCATACCCTACCTATTTGAAAGAGCGCATCCTATCGCCTAAAGGGCATCAAAGCAATGTAACTTGCGGACAGTTATTGGCTAAAAATTGGCATACAGAAATGCGCAACGTGTTTCTTTGTCACTTAAGCAACGAAAACAACGACCCTGACGTAGCACTCAACACTATCAAAGACCTGCTGCTAGAGGAAGGTATCATGCCTGGGGAAGATTTGTTTGTGACACCATTAGAACGCACCAAAGCAAGTATTGTTTATACACTCAACGAGAATATTATACGCTAAAAGATATGAAAAATCTAGTAATCATTCCTACCTACAACGAGAAAGAAAACATCGAAGCTATCATCACTGCTGTGATGGAATTGCCTATAGAATATCACGTTCTAGTAATTGATGATGGTTCACCAGACGGCACTGCAACTATTGTCAAAGATCTGATGGCAAATAAATTTGCGGGCAAGCTGCATTTGGTAGAGCGTGCAGGTAAACTCGGTTTAGGCACAGCTTATATCGCTGGTTTCAAGTGGGCAATTGAGCATCAATATGATTACATCTTCGAGATGGATGCAGATTTCTCACACAATCCTCAAGACTTGCTCAAACTTTATGATGCATGTGCCAATCAAGGTGCAGATGTAGCCATCGGCAGCCGCTATGTGAGTGGTGTAAACGTAGTAAACTGGCCAATGGGACGTGTATTGATGTCCTATTTCGCTAGTAAATATGTGCGTTTTGTATTGGGCATGCAGGTGCATGACACCACTGCTGGCTTTGTATGCTATCGCCGTGAAGTATTGGAAACCATTGAGTTGGACAAAATTCGTTTCAAAGGATATGCATTCCAAATCGAAATGAAATTTACCTCTTACAAGTGTGGCTTTAAGATTCAAGAAGTACCTATTATCTTTGTCAATCGTGTTTTAGGCACTAGCAAGATGTCTGGTGGTATCTTCTCAGAGGCATTGCTCGGCGTAGTAAAGCTCAAATTGAATTCATGGGTACGTAAATACCCTAAGAAGAATGCCTAACATTTTTCAAGTTTAGTATTAGAAGGTTTGAAGAAGTATATATATATATTAGGTGTATTAGCAATGATGTTAGCATCATGCGCTAAAACCAACACCAACGGACAACAAGCGCAGGAGCCTGTTGTTCGTTACGAGTATGGACTACCTGTTGATTCTTTTCGTATTGATACTTGCGTAGTCAAAGACGGAGAAACACTTGGAGGTATGCTCAATCGCTTGGGTGCCACTCGCCAACAAATCAATGGCATTACCCTTATGCCACGTTCTGAATTTGATGTGCGTACTATCCGTCCTGGTAAGACTTATTATGCACTATTTCAAACTGATACTGCTGGTGTAGAGCATTTACACTATTACATCTATCTGCCCAATATCCGTGAGGCCGTAGTGCTGCATCTTACCGATAGCATGCACGTGGAGCGATTTGAGAAAGAAATCACACATCGCCTACGATCTGCAGAAGTCGTGATCGAGTCTAGCTTATGGAATGCAATGGTAAAAAACGATCTGCCTGCAGAATTAGCACTCGAACTTAGCGATATCTACGCATGGACTATTGATTTCTTCGGTCTACAAAAAGGCGACTCGATACGCGTATATTACGACGAGCAATATGTAGATAGCACACGCATCGGTATTGGCAGGATTTATGCAGCCGACTTCTACCATGCACGCATGTGGCAAGAAGCATTTTGGTTTGAAGATGGCAACATCCACAACTATTTTGATGCAGAAGGCAATAGTTTGCGTAAGGCATTTTTGAAAGCACCGCTGAACTATAAACGTATTTCTTCTAAGTTTACATACGCTCGCAAACACCCTGTATATAAAGTTGTTAGACCACATACAGGTGTAGATTATGCAGCACCTACAGGCACGCCAGTAGTGAGTATTGGTGATGGTGTAGTCACTATGAAGCAATATAAAGGTGGCGGCGGAAATACTGTCAAGATTAAGCACAACTCTACATACACCACAGCCTATCTCCACCTCTCAAAGTATGCTAAAGGCTTGGCAGTAGGCAAGCGCGTGAAACAAGGTGAAGTGATTGGATATGTGGGTAGTACTGGAGCAAGTACAGGTCCTCACTTGGATTTCCGCGTATGGAAGAATGGCAGCCCTATTGACCCATTAAAGATGCAATCTCCTCCTGCAGAACCAATTCCTGCACAATACAAGGACACCTTCGCCACTGTTGTTGCGAAGTACAGAGAACATCTGCAGCACTAATCCAACGAGATTAGTATTTCC
Source organism: Paludibacteraceae bacterium (assembly GCA_045132415.1). GTDB lineage: Bacteria > Bacteroidota > Bacteroidia > Bacteroidales > Paludibacteraceae > Colicola. The sequence goes on from JBGUSG010000008.1 coordinate 14,633, forward strand.
AATTATTCGAAACTATTATTTGGAGCGAATCTCCAGAAGCAACTATGAGATAGCAAGCCGCATCATCGGTCTGCTCAATCATTTTCAATGCATCTGCCTCGCCGAGTACCATACATGCTGTAGCTAAGGCATCTGCACGCATACAGCTACTTGCCACCACTGTAGCACTCAGCAAACCATGCTGCACAGGATAACCTGTACGAGGATCTATCGTATGGCTACGACGTTGACCTTCATGATAATAATATTGCAAATAATTACCCGAGGTTGCCAAACAGAGGTCTGAACTTTGGATGATATGTTGTAATCCCTCCTCCATTCCGTCTGCATCCGTTTTAGGGCGAGAGATACCTACACGCCATGGCTTTCCCTTATCATTAACGCCTTTCAACACCACTTCACCACCTATCTCTACCAGATAGTTCTCACAACCAGCCTCACGCAACACATCTGCTACCACGTCGGTTCCATAGCCCTTAGCTATTGCACTAGCATCTAATGTGATACGTGGATCATCTTTTAGCAACGAATGATCAACTAGTGTCACTTTTTGATAGCCAACATACGCTTTGATGCTATCAATCGTTGTTTGCGACACATCGGCAGCGTTACCATGCTTCAATCCAAATCCCCATAGATTCACTAAAGGTGCTACTGTGATATCAAATGCGCCATTAGACAACCGGCTGATTATCTGCGCCTCATGATACATCCGCTCAAACAACGAGTCTGTAGTTACCATCTCGTTGCGATTGATACGTGCAATCACCGATTGCTGGTTGAACATACTCAGCGAAGCATCAAACTTAGCCAAACGCTCTTTGATTTGCTGATGGAGATCAACACTGCCTTCATAGCGAATATTATAGTAGGTACCAAAGATATTACCTTGGTGATGAAAATATTGTTGCTTAGGCTCATTAGGCAATAATAGCAGCACTAAAGCTGCTATTATTGCAAATCCTAATGCTATCCATTTCTTCATATTTCAAATAGATAATGAATGGTCAATCTGCTAACCATCGACAATGTTACCATTCGTTACTAAAATACAAACTTGCACCAACATTCCAATTGAGGCGTTGGTCAAATTTATTCTCCAATGTGGTGGTCAAATTTGTTTTATCCAAGCCATAGCAATTGAGCATCATCTCACCCCAAACACCCAAAGATACATGTTTCAGTTCAAAATCACGCTGCAAACGCAAATTGACATTATTGATAGCCACTGTCTTAGCATTTTTCCAAACCTCTTCGTAGTTGGAGTACATACCAGGCCATGGAGTGATACCTATTCGAGTGTCCAATATCATACCCAATGGCAATTCAAATTGATAACCCACTTCTATATAAGTGGACCATGCACGTTGCCAATCACCATTCTCATCTTGATAGCAGTCATCGCCATATACAGTAGTGTACCAGTCTAACGACAGAGGTACTTTCTCTACCAAGTCGCCTAAGTGAAATCCAGCATGCAATTCCATAGTACTTCCTGTGACTTGCTCTTGTGCTTTGAATCCTCCTTTACCAAAATAAGGGTCACCGCCAAAATAATAGAGGTGGGTCAAATCTACTTGCAAACCAAAATTGTCATAACCGATAGTAATATCCAACTCAGGACTCAACTCTTGAAACGACCAATTGTCTGCACCGATATTCGCCCATCCGCATACATACAAACCTTTCCAATCAAGAGTTACTGAAGGTTGAATGGACACACCACCTAAGTTTTGTCCACGCCACAGATAGTTACTCACTAAGTCTGCTCCGACTTCTAGCGAAAGACCAATTGAACCCTCTTCGGCCTTCGCCTGATACGAAAAAGCACCAACGCCTATCAGCGCTAGTGCTAAAACTAAGATTTTTTTATTCATTTCTATACAAAAGCGCACCTCTTACAGAGCATGTTTAGCAGCCCAAGCAAGACGAAGAGCGACATCCAATATTTTTGTATCTTCCAATACTACAATACCTCCATCAGGACCTTGCTCAATATGATAACCAGCAGTTGCAGTTCCATTAAAGAATGCTCTTACATCATCAGCTGCAATACCTAACTCTTCAGCTATTACAGCTGAACTACCCTTTGGAAGGCTATCCTTCACTTCTCTCAATTGGTTGAATGTTGTGCGAATCATAGTAACTAATTTTTAGATAGTTAATAATATTTTATTGAAATTTGTTTTCTTTATTTGTATTTCGAGCGCAAAGGTAACACTTTTTTTTTATATATGCAAGAAAAATATACTTTTTTTTGAATATATTTCATTTACCCTCACCCTAATTTAATTCAAGTCGTAACCGTAGTGGCGCAAGCGAGTTTGCGAACTACGCCAGTCTTTGTCCACTTTTACAAAGAGTTGCAAGAACACGGGTTTGCCGAAGAACGCTTCAATCTCCTTGCGGGCTTGCGTACCGACACGCTTCAGCGCTTTGCCGCCTTTACCAATGATAATTCCCTTTTGGCTATCACGCTCCACAAAGATGACTGCACCAATGCGAATCATTCCTTCTGGGTGTTGCTCATCGGGCTCTTCATCGAGGAAAGACTCCACCTCTACCTCTACGCTATAAGGAATCTCCTTGTCGTAGTTGAGCAGAATCTTCTCACGAATCATCTCATCCACAAAGAAACGCGATGACTTATCAGTCAATTGATCTTTGGGGAAGAATGGCGGACACTCTGGCAATGCTTCGCGGATAGCCGTGAAGAGTTGGTCGGTGCCAAACTTCTGTTGCGCCGAGATTGGGAACACGGTTGCGTCTGGCAATACACGATGCCAGTACTCCACCAATTGCTCCAAGGTCTCTTGGGTAGTAAGGTCAATCTTATTGATAATCAAGAATACCTTCGCTTTGATACGTTTTACTTTCTCCAGAAAGTCGGCATTCTTGTCAGGGTTGTCTTGCACATCCGTCACATAGAGCAATACATCTGCGTCCACAAGAGCCGAACGTGAGAACTCCAACATCTGCTCTTGCAGCTTGTAGTTGGGTTGCAGCACACCTGGAGTGTCCGAATACACCATTTGAAAGTCATCGCCATTGACGATACCCATGATACGGTGGCGAGTGGTTTGCGCCTTCGATGTAATAATCGAAAGGCGCTCACCCACCAATACATTCATCAATGTGGACTTACCCACATTGGGATTACCTACTATATTTACAAAACCTGATTTATGCATCTTGTTGTTGATTTCACTATGAATAGTGCTGCAAAGGTACAAAAAAAAATGTATATGTGCAAGAAAAGTTTATTTTTATTGCTATAGGCTACATTTTTTTGCAGTAGCTTCGGGGGAATTGCACTAGTGCAAAGGCGGCGTCCGAAGGTACTACTTTTTCTTCACATAGACAAATGAGTGTTTGAAAAAATGTGATTTTACCTACCCGCACCGCACAATAACCGCACTATTACCGGACAATAACCACACAATTCGTGGCGGGTAGAGAACTCCGCGAGAAGAAAGAGAGTGGAGAAACTCCCCCTACTAATCATACGACTAGCAAGGGGAGAATAAAATTATTTTATAGTTTAAGGACAAACAGGACGAATAGTTCGTCTCAATTTCATAAGTAATATATTATTTCATTTAAATTTACATCTTTACATTATTAGCGCCTTTAATTAGCAATTCACAGTCATCACCTACTAACTTCATTCCTGCCGCTGCATTAAATAAGTTAGTACCATATGTCGCAGTGAAAGTTCCTGATAAATTACTTACAATATCTTGTAATACAGGAAGTTCTCGCATCCAACGCTCTGTAGTGCCCTCTTTCCCATCATCTGGGTTATTATCATAAGGAATGGCATTTCCTACAGTGATACCACTCTCATCATAAGTAACATCTACAGTCCAAACTAAATTTACTATTTGTTCTTTACCCTTACCATTTTGTTTATAGCTCACTTGCAGCACTATAAAGTGCCCCCCTTCGTACATATTTAAGGATTGTTTATAACCATATCCTAATAGTTTTATTTTGGAATTCTTTTTTGTATCTTTCGCCATGGTATTCACTCCGTCTAAGAATTCTGCTACATGAGCAAGTCCAGTAGTATCAATAGCCCAACCATGATTATTGTCTGTAAAATACGCACCAAAGAGAATATTTAAATTATCTGCCTTTATCACGCTACCAGACTCGCCTTTCAATTCTCCATTAATGCTGTCGTAGATAAAAATACGCTCTTGGTTATTATTCCCCAAACCAGTAGATACGATTATTCCGTCTTCTGTAACACAGAGTGGGTGATAGGTGGTATTCTTGTTTGTTAATCTCTCGCCATAAACAGAACTAGCGAATCGTCCAGTAGCACCTTCGTGAAGATATGTTTTTGCATTACCTTGAACAAGAGTTACAACATTGTTATTACCAAATAACTCCGTTTGCATTCTCTCACAATTGGCAAAATAGTTTTCCAAATTAGTATGTTTCATCGAACGCATCACACAATATGCACCATGCTTTTTACCTTTCAGCAGAACTAAATCGGACGTTGCTTTCAGAATATAAAACTCATAGTCTCCCAACAAACCAGCACCATCAACTCCAGGATCAGAGAATGCATGGAATACATCGTTGTATGTATCAAATGAAAGAAGTGGTCCATAGTCGCTCTTTACCACCCAGGTACTACAAGAATCAGTCTTCAATTCATTTCCAGTCGTAGTACTATTTTTGGCACTAACACTTACATTACCATTCTTGTTGAACTTCAATACCATATTGTAACCTATGGAACTTGCCTCCAGATTTGGGAAATATGCCATTTCCCAGGTCTTTGTTGGCTCTGTAAGAATTTCAATAGCAGTCTTAACTGCGTTCTCACAAGCAAAACTTTCTGTTTTGCATGGATCATTTTGGAAACCATATGAACGAATATATACAATGGAAGAATTGCTATGAACATGAAGTTGTAATTGATTTGCAGAATCTTTTTGGATTACAGCATCGCCTGAAATTACTTCGCAATTACCTGCTTCTACATCTGCCCACTGGTAATCCCAACTGAAAGTGCCATCTTTAGCAATACCACAGGGAATACCAACTAACAGAGGAGAAGTAGCATCTTTATCGGGAGTAATAACAGCTTTCCACCAATTATCGTGTCCGTATAGAGGCTCAAAATTAACCATATCCACTGGATATGTGTTCCAATTATTATAATCTCCTGCCAAAACTAATTGTTTATCTGGATATATACAAGGTTCAAAACCGATGGTGTTCCATACAATAGTTATCGCATTCTTGGTAACTTCAACATTATCGGGAATAAATACATCTTCTACGAACATTACACTATCAATTTCTTCGAGCACATATTTTGATGCCACACCATCTTTCCAAATGCGCATGCTTAATCGTGTTTGTGCCATTGTAGCAAACGCCATTGCGAAGAAAATAGTTAAAAATATTAATCGCTTCATTTTACTATCATTTTAGGTATTGTTTTATCGGTAATTTATTTCGTTGTGAAATTCAAATTGCTAATCCATTTTTGGATTGCATCTATTGATTGAGGCGTCTTTTTTGCCTTTTTAGATTGCATTAATAAAGGTATTGTGCTATCAACATTGTCTCCCAAGATCATACGAGGATTTGGTGTTAATCCTTTTTTTATGATTTCTTGTGGCAACTGGATAGCACGGCGGTCATCATTCCAAATAAGATAGCGAGCAGGATCTTTGCCTTGTACGTGCTCAATCTCGATACCATAGCGCTTCAGGTCATGCCAACGCAGACCATCATGCAATGTCTCAATACGGCGGAAGTGCAACGCACAGTGTACTAATGGCAATTGCTCTGGGGTAATCACCCATTCTGCAGCTATATCTTGGTTGTGCAATACTGGCGCAAATTTGGTCCCTTCCTTTGGTTGATAGAAAGCGGTAATCGTTTCCTTTGTCAAATATACTTGACCATCTGATGTCATGGTCATACGACCTCCTACGTTGTAACCTTGGCACCACAGACGGAAGTCATTAACTGCACCATCCAAATCATTGAGATAAACCTTTGCTTCTGCACGACAGAGAAGAGTCTCGTTGGTGGTAAATGCGCGAGTTACACCTCGAATATATCCGTGACCGTTTACTGTATCAGTATATTCAAACCAGTAATAGTCTTTTGCACAGAAACCACCCAACTTTTGATCAGCAGACCAAGTACCGATACCAGGGAATTGACCTGTCCAGCAAGGGCCTGCACCATAGGTAGTAAAGTTCTGAGCATCACCATTGTATTGATAACGACCATAGTCAGGGAAGTGTGCGTAAGGTGATGTGGAGTACGTATTATGAATTAGTAGGTTCCAAGGTGCATTAGGATTGATATAATGACTAAATGCCAACTCAATATTACTTTGATCCCGTTGTGTTTGTGCATCAAACAGCATTGCTAATGTTGTTTGGTCATTGGTAGTCAGCACATAATCTGCATGCTCCACTACTTTTGCCCACTCACGTTTGTAGAGATAAAAACGCGCCGCAAAAGCATGTGCAGCCTTGATATTCATACGGGAGGATGGAAGTTCGGTATTGCTTTTAGACAACAAATTTAATCCTTCTTCTAAATCCGACTGGATGGCATTATAGGTGTCATATACAGACCCGCGTTGAGTAGATGAATTAATAGTATATTTAGTATCGTATAAATATGGAATACCCATATCACGTCTGCTATCATAGTTGTTTTTCCATGCATGACAAAAGACATTAACTAAGAGAAAATGATGGTATGCGCGGATTAGTAGAGCTTCTCCTTTCTCGGCATCAGTGTTTCCTTTTATCTCTTTGATAAGCTCTAAAACTTGGTTGGCGGAAATAATTGCGCGATAATTCTGTTTCCAAATGTATGCTGGAGAATCATTCCCATCAGAACTTGTTACTGGCAACCAAGCAAAAATCTCATTGTACATCTCATGCAATGGGGCTACATCATTTGCCTGACCAGTCTTTGGATCTGGAACGTTATTATCAATCACATTATCAGAAGAATATTCGCAAATGACACCATTATTTGCAGACGTATATGCATACTTAAGCACATCATCTATTGTTTCTTCTACGAATGTAATACTATCTATCCCTGATTCTACCCATACCTTGTCACAAGTACCATTGTTCCAAACACACATTCTTGTCTGTCTTATTTGTGCAGAAAGAAGTACACATACAAAAATTAATATGGTTAAAATAGTTAATCGTCTCATAGTTGTAATCAATTGATTGAATTATTGTTTGATGAATCTAACTACTTGTGTTCCTATCTGAAGAAGATAAGTTCCAGTATGTAAATTTGACACATTAATCTGTTTACCAGTTGCTTTTTTTAGGAGAAGTCCTTGTGTATTATATATACGAATAGTATGGTCTTCAGCTCCTTCAACATGCAATATATCCTTGGTAGGACTAGGATATACCACAATTGTATTATCGGTTTTAGACAACGGAGGTAAATTTCCTGTAGCATCCTTTCCGTCAAGAAAAACAATTTTGCGAATATTCAAAACGGGTTCTGAAGCAAGAAGATTTCCTTCTTTGTCTATAAGGAGCAAATCTTTATCAACAAATAACCATTTACCAATTAAAGATACATTGTGTGACTCTTGTGTTCCATCTGTTTTGTCAAATACAAGGTTAATGCACATCATCTGTATAGAGCACAGAATGGCACACATAAGAAGTAATTTTTTCTTCATACTTGTTAATAAATCTATGGGAAGTCGGCTCCAAACACCCTGTTGGTATAAATATTGAAAAAGCGTGGAACCTCTTTTTGCTTATTCTTCACTTAGAGGTTCCCGAAAGACCTTTTCACAAGAATAAACAATGAATGCCCACGCCGATATGTTCATCGTTGTAAGGCACAACGAATTAAACACACCAAGGGGCATTTATCGCTCTCCTGCTTTGGGTAAAGAAATTTTCCGGATTTCTAAGTGCCAAAACAAGTGCCAATAAACGCTTTTATTATGTCTGCTACCCTTCGCCGCTGATGTGCAGACATCCCCAGCGCAGGTTCACGGTGCAAAGGTACTACAAAAAATGCAAATGCGCAAGTATAGCGAGCATTATTCATAAAAAAGATAGATTCATCTATCTCATCCATTACCCACCACTCGCTCAAGCTTGCTTGAAAGCGAAGAGTTGGATAATGGATGACGGGGGGAGCCGTTTTAATGAATTATTGTGATAGAACTGGAGTATGGGCTGCATTTTGTGAACGTAGCTACGAGGGAATTCGCTTTAATGAGGATGGTATTGTGTAGGGATTAAAGCCAAGGCAGATGTTCGAAGGTACTACAAAATTTGCGGATGTGCAAATTTTGAGTAGAAAAAGTTTTAGGAGTTTGAAAAGTTTAAGGGGAATAAGGGGGAGATTGTTGAGAAACAGATAAGTAAACAGTTTCAGAAAATGAGTCAACCTTTTTAGGAAAAGGGACAACTTTTTTAGTTCAATCTTAAGAAAACGCACTTTTTAGTCATTGGGAGTTCAGTCGGAGTTCTCTAGGTCTTCTCTCGGTCATCGGTCGGTGGAATTAGGCAAGGTATAAGAGAAGTAAAAGAGACAGCAATATTAACAAAAAGTACTTTTTGAGTTTCATACAACTCCATCTTCACACTTTTTCCAAGCAAGTTTTCGTAAAACAAGGTACATAAAACAATTAATGAGATGCTAATTTATAAAGTAAAAAAGTTTTCAATTTTTGCATATCTCGCAAAAAATGTGTACCTTTGCAGCAAATTCTAAAGATATGACAAAGATAGACGCTACAGAAACACCGATGATGCGACAGTTTCGCGAGATAAAGAACCAATACCCCGATGCGATATTGCTGTTTCGCTGTGGCGACTTCTATGAGACCTATGCCGAAGATGCTGTACGAGCAAGTAAGATTCTAAACATCACACTTACGCATCGCAGCAACGGCGCAAGCAAAGAAGCCAAAGCCTTAGAGATGGCTGGCTTCCCTTTCCACGCGCTAGACACCTATTTGCCTAAACTAGTACGTGCAGGGTTGCGTGTGGCTATCTGTGACCAATTGGAAGACCCTAAACTGACTAAGAAACTCGTAAAACGCGGTGTGACAGAGTTGGTTACGCCAGGTGTGAGTTATTCGGATACTACTTTGCAACAAAAGGAGAACACTTGGCTGGCATGTGTAAACTTTGGCAAACGCGAGGTGGGTGTTTCCTTCTTGGACATATCTACGGGCGAGTTTCTCGTTGCACAAGGCACAAGCGATTATATTGATAAACTGTTGGTAAACTTTGCGCCTAAGGAGGTATTGTATTTGCGAGGAAAGAAGCAAGTGTTTGAGACGGCTTTTGGAAGCAAATACTTCACCTTTGAGTTGGACGACTGGATGATGACCCACGATGCGGCAATGGATAGACTGACCAAACAGTTTCAGGTGCAAAACTTGAAGGGATTCGGCGTGGAGCAATTGCCTGAAGGCGTGATAGCAGCAGGTGCTATCCTGCACTATCTTGACGCCACACAACACTTGCAAAATGGTCATATTCAGCATCTTAGTCGCATTGAGGAGGATAAGTTCGTATGGATGGACCGCTTCACGATTCGCAACTTGGAGCTGTTGAGCGGTCAGCGCGAGAATAGCACTACGCTCTATGATATCATTGACCGCACAACGACCCCAATGGGCGGACGACTGCTGCACCGTTGGTTGGCATTCCCGCTGAAGGATGTGCGTGCGATTCGCAACCGTCAGACAGTGGTAGAGTACCTTTTCCGCCATCCAGAGGAGCGCGAGATTATTCGTGAGAAGTTAGAGCGAATCATGGATATGGAGCGCATTGTGGGCAAGATTTCTACTGGCAGAATATCCCCTCGCGAGATGGTGCAACTGAGTGTGGCATTACAGTGCATTGCTCCTATCAAGCAGATTTGTGAGAGCGCAACCGATAATTCGTACTTGCGTTTGCTCGGCGAACAACTTAGTCTGTGCAGCGAGATGTGCGAGAGAATCCAACGTGAGATAACTCCTGATCCACCTGCTGTACAAGGTCGTCCGAATACCATCGCACGTGGTGTAAATGCTGAATTAGACGAACTTCGCGACATACAAGCACATGGCAAAGAACGCCTCTTGCAAATACAACAGCGAGAGATAGATGCTACTGGTATTCAGTCGCTTAAGATAGGATACAACAATGTGTTTGGCTATTATTTGGAGGTGCGCAACACCTACAAAGATCAAGTGCCAGAGACATGGATTCGCAAGCAGACACTCGTCAATGCCGAACGCTATATCACGCAAGAGCTCAAAGAATACGAAGATAAGATTCTCAATGCGGAAGGACAGATTCAGATCATTGAGACACGTCTGTACACCGAACTGATGTTGGCATTGACCGAGTATGTACCCCAAATGCAGATGGATGCCAACGTGATTGCGCAGATGGACTGCTTGATGGGCTTTGCGCGTGTGGCGGTGGAGAATAAGTATGTGTGTCCTGCCATCAACGATAGTCTGGTGATTGATATCCGCCAAGGTCGTCACCCTGTGATTGAAAAGCAATTGCCACTGGATGAGGAGTACGTGCCTAACGATGTGCTGCTAGATAATAATGGTCAGCAAATCATTATCATCACGGGTCCGAATATGGCGGGTAAATCTGCCCTACTCCGCCAAACAGCACTCATTGTGCTGATGGCGCAGATGGGTAGTTTCGTACCGGCGGAAAGCGCCAGCATTGGTGTGGTAGATAAGATCTTCACGCGCGTGGGCGCGAGCGATAATATATCATTAGGTGAGAGTACCTTTATGGTGGAGATGAACGAGGCAGCCAGTATCTTGAACAACCTCAGCGAACGCAGCCTAGTGCTCTTCGACGAGTTGGGTCGCGGTACCAGCACCTATGATGGTATCTCCATTGCTTGGGCAATTGTGGAGTATATCCACGAACAACGTGGACATGCCAAAACATTGTTTGCCACGCACTACCACGAGCTCAACGAGATGGAGGAGAGTTTCCAACGCATACGCAACTACAATGTGTCGGTACGTGAGGCAAACGGAAAGGTAATCTTCATGCGCAAACTAGTGCGCGGAGGCTCGGAACATAGTTTTGGTATTCATGTGGCAAAACTAGCAGGCATGCCATCATCGATTATCCAGCGTGCGAATCAGATATTGAAAGACTTAGAAAATGACCATAGCCAATCGCCTATAGCCTCATCGCCAACAATCGGTAGTGGCAAAGCATCGGTCAGCGCACCAAGTGGCATGCAACTGAGTTTCTTCCAATTGGACGACCCTGTACTGGAGCAAATACGTGATGAGGTAAAGACTTTGGATATCAACAACCTGACCCCATTGGAGGCACTCAACAAACTAAGCGAAATCAAGAAATTAGTTGGCGGAAAATAGACGCTTTTTAACAAAACATTGTCGTTCGTTAAGATTTATTTGGTTAAACAACCAAAAAAGTGTACTTTTGTAGTGCAAAACAAAATCATTAACCATTAAAATTAATAAAACAATGAAAAAAATTATTATTGCATGTGCCGTAATTTTGGCTGGCGTATTGAGCAGTTGTGGTGATACCAATTATTGCTATAAGGTGACTACAACAGTAAGCATCGAAGGCTTTACTATGTCTCAAGACCATTACGTATGGGGGACTTCCAACGAATTAGATGCAGCTATTGCTGAATTGGAGGCAGACATGGCTGAGGAAGGTATTTCTAAAGATCTCTATTCTGTAGAATATAAAAGAGCAAACAAGAGTGAAGCTGATTGCTATTAATCTAAACTAATAGTATTGATATAAAAAAACGATTATGCGATTTGCATAATCGTTTTTATTATCCTTACTCTTGCTGCATATCAACTAGTTTGCGGTAATAACCGTTAAGAGCATACAACTCATCGTGTGTACCTCTTTCTACTATTTGTCCCTCATGTAATACACAAATAAGGTCGGCATTGCGGATTGTACTCAAGCGGTGCGCCACCACTAAGGTAGTACGATCTTTCATAAGATTCTCCAGTGCCTCCTGCACTAATTTTTCGGATTCAGTATCTAGAGCAGATGTAGCCTCATCCAAAATCAGAATTGGTGGATTCTTCAGTATAGCACGTGCGATGGATATACGCTGACGTTGTCCACCACTAAGGCGTGATCCTCGGTCGCCAATTGTCGTTTGGTATTGGTCTGGCGTCGCCATGATAAAGTCATCGGCATTAGCAATACGCGCAGCATGGCGCACCTCATCCATCGTAGCAGACTCTACACCAAATGTGATATTGTTATAGAACGTATCATTAAAGAGAATTGCCTCCTGATTGACATTGCCCATAAGGGCACGAAGGTCAAAAGTCTTGAGTTCTCGTATGTCTATGCCATCGATAGTGATACGACCAGCAGTAGTGTCATAGAAGCGTGGTAGTAAGTCAGCCATTGTTGTCTTTCCACTACCTGATTGCCCTACCAAAGCAATGGTTTGCCCTTTCTGAATATCTAGATTAATATGCTTGAGCACAGGGCGATCAGCTTGATAGGAGAAGCAGACATCCTCATAACGAATAACCGACTGAAAATCTGCTATTTGCTTTGGATTTTCCGCGATGCGAATATTGCTTTCCGTATTAAGTATCTTATCTATTCGCTCCAACGAAGCCATACCACGGCGTATGCCATAAGTGGCTTTGCTGAGGTCTTTAGCAGGGTTGATGATAGAATAGAAAATCACAAGGTAATAGATGAATGTAGCCGCGTCAATAGAGGAATGGTCACCCAAGATCAGCGTACCTCCAAACCACAAGAGAATGGCAATGAGTGCCGTACCAAAGAACTCCGATACAGGGTGCGCCAAATAGTAGCGGCGGTTGATACGATTGAACGTAGCACGTGTGGCATTGATGAGATTGAGAAAACGATGGGTGAGTTTGCCCTCAGCATTGAAGGCTTTAACTACACGTAGACCACCTAATGTTTCATCTATTTGGGTAAGAATCTCGGCATTCTGCTCTTGTCCTTTTGTAGAAGCTCGTTTGAGCGAACGACCGATACGTCCAATCAACAAACCCGCTATAGGCAATAACACGAGCACAAACAGCGTGAGTTGCCACGAGATAGTAAAGAGCGTAATGAGATAAACTAGAATCATGATGGGGTCTTTGAATAGCATATCCAATGTGGACATGATACTCGCCTCCACCTCATTCACATCGTTAGTCATGCGCGACATGACATCACCTTTGCGCTCTTCAGTGAAGAAACCGATAGGTAAACTGACCACCTTCTTATACAATTGCGCGCGCAAGTCGCGTAGTACGCCCGTGCGTATAGGCACCATGAAATAGTTTGCAAGCCATGCAGTGAGGCACTTGAAACCCGTGAGAAGCACTAAGCAAGCTCCTAATAGCAACAATACAGATTGCGCACCATGGGTATCAATTTGTGTCTGCAAGAAATAATACAGATTATTCTTCAAAACATTGATTGTTTCTTGCACTGTGGCAGCATCCGACAAAGGTGTATAAGCAACATCCAACTCCGAAAGACCAAATAGAATCTGCAACACGGGGATAATCGTAGCAAATGAGAATAGCGACAATATCGTAGAGAGGATATTGAAAAATAGGTTTGCTGCCACTTGCCAACGATATGGCGGTACAAAGCGTTTTAAGAGTGAGATGATGTTCATAATGGACAGTTGACAATTTACAATTGACAGTTATACAGTTGATAGTTTGCGGTTATTCTCACTGACGTAGAGAAGGATTTGACGATCAAAAGTTTCTTTGTCAATACCCAAATCCGTTTGAATAGCTAATACTTGCAATTTGTTACCCAACTGTTCAACCAATGGAGTCTGTAATAAACGCATATAATCTTTTTCTGTGGTTACAACACAGCTATATTGTTCTGCTTTGTGCATGATCTGAGCGATATCATGTTTCGTAAACACATGGTGATCTGGAAATGCAAGCAACTCGGTATCTGGACATTGTGCTTTCAAATGCTCTAATAATGGCAACGGATTAGCAATGCCCGTAACAAGCAATGGTGTTCCATTCAATGCTATTGGTGCATAACCAATAGAAGAATAAACCAAATGCTGGTACGATGCCAAATGCAACGCATTGCTCACTATTCGTCTGTCAATCGGTTGCATTTGAGACGGACATTTAGTCACTACCACCACATTGGCTCGGTGACTCTGATTAGGCAAATCGCGCAACCTACCCCATGGCAACAGATGATCATTGGTATATAGGCAATCATAAGGCGTAAGTAGCACATAGAATCCGCAACGCAACTTGCGGTGCTGGTACGCATCATCGAGGATTACACATTGCAAATCAGGATACAACTGTTGTAAACGTTTCACTCCCTTCACACGGTCGGCGCATACAGCCACTGGTATATCGGGGAAATGGGTGTGGATTTGCATTGGTTCATCACCAATAGTTTGTGCTGTATCCTGCTCATTAGCAATACGAAAGCCTTTTGTTTTTCTCCCATAGCCACGCGAAAGAAGCGCTACCTTATAATCCGATGAGAGCAAAGAAATCAAGTACTCTGCCATTGGTGTTTTGCCTGTTCCGCCTACAGCGAGATTACCCACACAAATGGTAGGTATGCTAACCTGAGTAGAATGCAGGATATGGTCGTCGTATAGCAAATTACGCAGCCATACGACGAAACCATAAATCCATGCTATGGGAGCCAATAAGAATTTCATTCTGTATTATTGTATTGTCACTTCAGGCATCAATGCCATAATACGTGGTTTAGAAGCAAACTCACGTACCTTCATTACGAGGCGTTCCTCTGGTGTGGTAGGGTCAAACATTTTGATGAGTTCCTCAAATGGGTCGGTCTTCTCTGGATAGGTAGCCAATTGATACTCACCCAATTCTGCCAACTCCACTGCTTTCGCAACAGCATCGTTGATATTACCCAGACTATCCACTAAGCCAATCTCCAAAGCATCTTTACCAAGCCATACACGACCCTCGCCAATCTTCTTGATCTCATCTTGTGTCATACCGCGACCATCGGCGCAACGACGGGTAAAGAGGTCATAGCCACGCTCCACCATATTTTGCATGAGTGTCATCTCTTGATGGTTCATACCTTTGTAAATTGCATTGATATTCAAGGCAGAATGTTTGTTGGTAGATACGCCATCAATATCCAAACCTACTTTTTCGCGGAGTTTATTGAAGTTAGGCACTGTACCAAAGATACCAATTGAACCAGTGAGTGTAGTAGGTTCCGCATAGATATAATCGGCGTTGCAAGAGATATAGTAGCCACCAGATGCCGCATAATCGCCCATAGAAACCACTACAGGAAGACCCTTATCTTGCAACATCTTCATTGCATGCCAAATCTGCTCACTTGCATCCGCACTACCACCAGGACTGTTCACACGGAAGACTACTGCTTTTACATCATCGTCATTATAGATTTTCTTGATTGTTTTCAATATCTTGCCCTCTACAATACCATCTGCACCAGCATCCACGATAGCACCTTCAGCATAAAGGACTGCCACCTTGTCTGTTGCATCAATCTTGCTACGCTCTACACTGGTCATCTTGCTATTAGACAGCTGTTTGTAGTCTTTGGTACCCGCGTAAGTGCGCAAAATGCTGTCCATCTCTTGGATATATACCAATGAGTCCACAAAGTGGTAGGTAAGGTATTTCTCTTGTGGTTGCAGCGACATGCACTCATCGGCGTATGCATGCAATTGTTCAGGAGTGATTTCGCGACTTTGTCCTACTGCCGCTTTCATCTCGCTCCATATACCACCGAGATATTGCTCGGTTTGTTTGCGGTCTGCCTCTGACATCGAAGTGCGGAAATATGGTTCAACAGCCGATTTGAAAGTACCCACCTTGAGGATTTGCATCTCAATGCCAATCTTATCGAAGAGGCGGGTGTAGTACTCTTTTTGTGCGCTCAAGCCGTCCCAAGTCAACGAACCAACTGGATTAAAGAATATCTTATCTGCTACAGAAGCGATATAGTAGTTGGTTTGCGAATACGAATCAGAATACGCGATGATGAACTTGCCCGATTGTTTGAAGTCAAGCAGCGCATCGCGCAGTGCCTTTGCACAAGCTGGTCCCGCTGCGAGAGAACCGCCCTTGAGGTAGATACCCAACACCTTGTCGTTGTCCTTTGCCAAAGCGATGTTGCTGAGCAAATCACTCAAGCCGACGTTGGTAGTAGTTTGACCATACAATTCACCCATGATGGCGTCCAATGGATTCTCTTCGCCCACTTGCTCTACCAAATTACCTTTCAAATCAATACGATAGATGGTATTCTCCTCCAATTTAGTGGTTGGTGTGGACATCATATCGCCCATCAACGCCCACCAAAGGAAACAAAAACCAAAATACACACCAATACCGATAAGGGTTTTGCCTAAGCAACCCATTTTTTTACGAGGTTCTCCCTCTTTTTTTACAAAAATTGCCATTGTTTTCTTACATTAAAGCGTTTATTATCTCTCATTAAAGTCTTTTCTCGTTGTCGTGTCGTTGCCGTGTCGTTGCCGTAATTGTCAGGTAACGAACAAGGGATTTACGGCTTATTCAACTTAAAAGTCTTGCGGTGGTAAGGCGTGATGCCATACTGCCGTATTGCCTCATAGTGCGCTTTGGTAGGATAGCCCATATTTGTATCCCAATGATACTGCGGATACTCCTCATGCAAGCGTAGCATATACTCATCGCGATAAGTCTTAGCCAGTACACTCGCTGCCGCTATGGATAAGTATTTACCATCGCCTTTAACCACTGTGCGTGCAGGGACTTCCATCACTTGTCCTGCGGGTATATAGGGTTTCCATTTGTTGCCATCCACCAGGATATGCTGAGGTGTGATAGTCAAGTTATCCAATGCGCGTTGCATACCAATAATGGATGCTTTCAGGATGTTGATTTGGTCAATCTCCTCCGCCGTCACTTCCACGACTGCCCATGCTGTAGCATATTGTTCTATCTTCGGGCGAAGAAACTGACGCTCTTTCTCAGTGAGTTGTTTTGAATCATTGAGTAGTTCTAACCATTCACGATGCTGCTCTTGCTCTACCAATTTCGGATCAAGCACCACCGCAGCAGCAAACACACTCCCTGCCAATGGTCCGCGTCCTGCTTCATCGCAACCGACTTCCACAACTCCTTCTATGCAATATGCTTTTAGCATGTCCGATTTACTAATTAGCCTTATTGGTCCAATTTGTCTAATGGTTCTCCTAAAATGGGTATCCTATCGCAATATGGAATGCCATATCATCTGCCCAATTCAAGCCGTTGCCTACGGTGCGCCACTGTTTACCCGAGCCATCATAGCGTAATGCTGGGTCATACAATTTCACGCCAAAGTCCACACGGAAAATAAAGAATGAGAAGTCCAAACGCACACCCACGCCATACGCTAAGGCGATTTGCTTGTAAAACTCACTAAAGCGGAACACACCATTGGGTTGCGCTTCATAGTCAAATATGGTCCATATATTTCCCGCATCAAAGAAAGCTGCTAACTCAAAAATCGACCACACCTTTGCACGGTATTCCATATTCAAATTCATACGAATATCACCTGATTGGTTGTTGAAGTCAATCAACTTGCCATTACCCTTATATCCGCCAGGTCCCAACGTACGAGCTGACCAACCACGCACACTATTCGCACCTCCTGCGAAATAGCGTTTCTCAAATGGTATCGTTTGCGAATTACCATAGGGCACTGCAACGCCCAAATCGGCATGAAATACCAATCGATGTTTCGGATGAAGCATCTGATTATAGGTCACCGACAAATCGGCCTTTGCGAATTGTGCAAACTGCGTATTGAGGAAAATATAATTTCCCGACAATGTATCCACTGCAAACCTACATGGTTTCGCCAATGCACGTAGCAAGTTACCTGCTGTCTCAATATTGTAATTCACATTCCAATACGAACTGTTTGGCCGACTGGCACGATACGAACTATAGTTACCTGAGTAGCCCAGACCTACGATAAAATGGTTCTCGTAGGAGTACTTCAAGATATTTGTCGATTGCAAAAACTGGTCACGAAAAATATCACTCACCCAAGGCAAATACACATAACTAATATCCACAAATCGGAACTGATGCTCCAAGCCGACACGTGGCTGACGGATCGTATAATTTAATCCCGCACCAAAAATGGAGCGTGTATATTCATCGGGACGATTTTGGAAGTCATAACTCAAATCCAATGATACCAGATTGGGAAACTTCATTCCAGCAGCAGCTTTTGCTTCAATGGCACGACCGCCATTTTGTCGCCACTCATAGCTTGCACGACCATTTACAGATAGTTCTTCCGCACCACGAAATAGATTTCGATTCACATATCCCACTCCAGCTGCAACACCCCAATCGCCAGCCGAATACGTACCCTCAATCTCCGCTGATACTGTATGCAACTTGCCTCGCGAAAGTACGATATGACAATCCAATTCATCCGCTGATATAGGTTCAAAACTTATATCCACATACTTAACAGGTGCCAATTGATTGAAGCGCGTATAAGCTCGTTCCACCATGCGCTCGTTGTACATATCGCCTGGTTCAATCGGACAGTGACGTTTCAACACGTTATCACGAAGCAACTGTTTGCCGACCCACGTAAACACAAAACCATCCTTCGATTTCGAAGACATCTCTTCTGTATCAGGAAGGCGCGAAGGATCATAATCCAAATGAAAATGCACATGGGCGATACGATACTTACGAAATATCTTTTCCTGTTCTTCGGCAGGCAACTCTTTTAGATAATCATGCAACTTCATCGTAACATCTATCTCACCCTTTCCACGCGTACTATCTGCCTCAAAGTGCAACAACTCTTGATCGAAATAGAAATACCCTCTTCTGCGCATAGCACTTGATACCCGACGACGCTCCTCATTCAGCACATCTGCATCAAACTGCATACCATTACCAACTAGCGCGCGTGAGTTAGTAGCAATCAACTTTAAATCCGATTGAGGCAAATTCACTGAATATTTACGAATCATATATGGTTTATCGGCTGTCACGTGGTACACCAGATTCACTTTGCGGTCCTTCACAGCCATTGTCGTATCCACTTGCGTACGGAAGTAGCCCTTATTGTTCATCGCGCGTTGCAACTGCGTACAACTCGCATCCGCCAATTCTGCATCAAACACCACTGGTGCCTCGCCTATTTTTCGCGCATTCTTGCTTGTCCATTTGGTAGTGTCCGCAGAAGCGGTATTATATATATCTAGTTGCAGTTTCCAAAAACCTAAAATCTCCGTATTTTGTTTCTGTTGCACGTATTTCATCAGTTCAGATGAAGTCACAGCCTTTGTATCCTCCACACGCACTTTCACATCATTCAGTAGGTATTTACCTTCGGGTACAAACTTAGTCGTATTGCACGCAACCAACATGTTAACACACACCAACACAAACAGCATCTTCAATGCCATCATTTTCCTATCCATATTTCGCCCGCGCATACGCATAATATATTCAGCCCGCAAAGGTACAAAAAAAAACGCACATCTGCAAGAGAAATGCGTTTTTTTGTTTTGATGATTATGTTTCTTTTATAATCTTGCCGCAACTTATTAGGATTTTACTGCCTATATGCCACCCAACAGCGAATGCAATAAGCAGCCTTCCCACAATCATACCTCTGCTATCTTTCCGTCAGCAAATTGCAGTTTACGTCCTGGATATTGCTCGGGCCAAGTATGGTTGTGCGTGGACATAATAACCGTCATACCCGCTTGGCTAATGCTATAGAGTAATTCCATAATTCCCTTACCAGTATCAGGGTCAAGATTACCCGTTGGTTCATCTGCGAGAATTAATCCAGGTGCGTTCAACAAGGCACGAGCAATCACCACACGTTGTTGTTCTCCACCAGAAAGTTGGTAAGGCATTTTGTATGCCTTTTCCTCCATACCCACTTGCTTGAGTACATCGTAGATATTATTCTTCATGGCCTGTTTATCCTTCCAACCTGTGGCTTTTAGCACAAACATCAAGTTCTCTTCCACATTGCGATCTACCAATAACTGGAAATCTTGGAACACCACCCCAACCTTTCTGCGCAGATACGGGATATCGCGGCGACGAAGTTTCAATAAGTCGTAGTCTAAAGCAGTTGCTTCAGCCCCTTCGATAGGCAACTCGCCATAGATGGTTTTCATAAAACTAGACTTACCACTACCCACACGTCCTAACAGATATACCATTTCCCCAGAAGAAACGGTCAAGTTGATATCTGTCAGCACAATCTGCTCATCCTGACAAATCTCTACACCTTTATATTTGATGAGTTCACTCATTCTGCATCCATTTGGTTGATTTTGTTCTCAAGGTCATTGAGTTGGCTCTTGAGGACATCAATCTTCTTGCGCATATCATCCACCAACTTGTTGCCTGACTTACTTTTTCCTGTAAAGAAGAGGATATTGTTCTCTGCCGTCTTGATTTCTTGCACAAGATTCTCATACATACGAATCAATTTTTGACGATCATTCATACCATCCACCTTCTTGTTCCAACGCTCTTTCGCTTCTGCACGCTTTTGAGCATATTGCTCGCGAAGTTCCTTGGTAGCCTCTCGTTTCGCCTCAAAGAAAGCATCGCAAGCAGCGGTAAACTTTTTCCAAAGTTCGTCAGAATATTTGCGAGCTACAGGACCAACCTTCTTCCATTGTTGTTGCAATTCGATAAGTTTGTTGGTAGTTTCCGTCCAATCAATGCTATCTTTCAATGCCTCTGCAGCTTCAACAAGTTCGCGCTTCTTCTTCAAATTCTCACTAAACTCATCGCGCATACCTTTGTAGAAAGCGGTTTTTGCTTTGAAGAATGCCTCGCAAAGTTCGCGGTACTCATTATAGACTGCTTGATTTTGTTTCTTAGGAGCAAAACCAATGGTGCGCCACTCTTGTTGGATAGCTTGTATCTTCTCAGTAGCCTCATCCCATTGCTTATTGGATTTCAATTTCGTTACATCCAGTTCCTTAATTTGTGCAATCAAGGCTTGCTTCTTCTCTAAATTTTCATTCTCTTTAGCGTGAAGTTCATCAAAATAAGCTTGATGCTTTTTGTTGATTACGCTACTTGCTTGTTTAAAGCGATTCCAAATATCTTCTCGCAACTCGCGAGCCACAGGACCAATCTCAGCCCACTCATCATGCAACTGTTGCAACGCACGATTCGCCTCTACAATATTTGGATTCTCTTGCAATTTCTCCGCAGCTTCGCAAAGGAGGGTTTTCATCTCAAGGTTTTTCTTGAAGTCCAAATCACGAAGTTCTATATTTATCTTCACAAGATCATAGAAACGTTCTTGATATTGTTGATAATTCTTCCAAATCTCTTGAGTTTTGGTTGCAGGTACAGCCCCTATAGTCTTCCACTCAGCTTGCAACTCGCGCATTTTCTTTAGATTATCCATCACATCTGCGGTCTCAGCGTCTGCTAACTCCTTCATCTGAACCAGGATATTCTCTTTGCGTAGCAAGTTTTGTGCTTGCTCTTCTTCGATTTGCTTTTGCAATTCTGCACGACGTTGCTTATATGTATTCAACAATTCGCGGAACTCTTGCTCCAATTCATCAACAGATGGCAACCAGTTCTCCAGCATTTCGCCCGCTGCCTCAGCAGCCTCAAGTGCAGCCTTCTTCTGCGCCTCTAATTCTTGATGATACTGACGGTAGAATTGTGTTTTCAGCACTTCTACTTGTTCCTTCACTTCCGCTACATTCTTTTGTAGTAGTTCCTTTAGTTCGTCCACGAACTGTTGTTTTTCATTTGCCATAATCGTAAAAAGTTACGCCCTTTCGAGCGGGGTTCATAAATTTCGCGACAAAGGTACAAATAAATTTGCACATTTGCAAAAAAAAGTGTACCTTTGCAGCAAAATTTCGTAATTATGGCAGAAACTCAAGAAAAATGGACGACAGAGATACGTCCAAAAGATAGTCTTTTATCAGTTGATTTCAAGGAGATTTGGCGTTATCGCGATTTGATGACGCTATTTGTAAAGCGCAATATCATCACACAATATAAGCAAACCATCCTTGGTCCTCTTTGGTTTGTGATTCAACCCATGATGACTACTGTCATGTATATGGTGGTATTCGGTGGCATCGCAAAAATTTCTACCGACGGTTTGCCTCAGCCACTCTTTTATTTAGCAGGTATCAGTTTTTGGCAGTATTTTGCTGACTGTCTAACCAAGACATCCAATACCTTTGTGTCCAATGCTGGTATCTTCGGCAAAGTATATTTTCCTCGTTTGGTGACTCCGCTGAGCGATGTGATTAGCAACTTAGTGCGCTTTGGCATACAATTTAGCCTCTTCCTAATCGTATACCTATATTACGTTATTTTCACAGATGCTGTTATTCAACCTAATTGGTATGCGCTACTCTTGCCTGTATTGGTGGCTATGTTAGCTGGATTAGCATTAGGATTCGGTATTCTATTCTCAAGTATGACTACCAAATACCGTGACTTACAGTTGCTCCTGAGTTTCTTCGTCAGTCTATGGATGTACGCTACACCAGTGATTTATCCTCTTTCTACCATCACCAACGAGAAGTTGCGTCTTGTGATGCAACTTAACCCGCTAACAGGTATTGTAGAGTTCTTCAAATATGGAATGCTGGGTGTGGGCAACCATGATTGGTGGATGCTGGGTTATAGCTTCGGCTTTATGGTAGTGCTTTTGGCAATCGGTATTGTGGTATTCAATAAGGTGCAAAAATCCTTTATGGATACCGTTTAATCCTCGAAACATTGAAACTTTTTCCCAATTGCAAAATTAATATCGGTTTGCGCGTAGTGCGTAAGCGCGAAGATGGTTATCACGATCTGGAAACTATCTTCTATCCTATCGTAGGTTTGCATGATGAGTTGGAAGTGGAAGCCGCAGATCATTTTAATTTTGTCCAAGAGGGACTTGCAGTAGATTGCCCTGCGGAAGATAATTTGATTATCAAGTGCTATCAGCGTATGCGAGCGAAATACCCGAAGATTGGTGATGTGAAGATACGTTTCAAAAAGTATATTCCTTTTGGCGCTGGTCTTGGTGGTGGCAGTAGTGATGCTGCTCACATGGCGATAGCTTTGAACGCAATTTTTGCACTTGGTTTGAGTCAGCAGCAATTAGCAGAGGAGGTACGCCCCTTAGGAGCTGACTGCCCCTTCTTTATTTACAACACCCCTTGCTATGCCGAAGGCATTGGTGACAAACTTACTCCCATTTCTTTGGATTTGAATGGCTTACGTTTGGTAATGATCAAGCCCAACTGCGGTGTATCGACCAGAGAGGCTTATGGTGGAATTATTCGCCATCCTGAGGTAGAAGGACTAATCATACGAGCATTGGCAGATGGTAAGGCGTTAGTAGATATGCGTTCGTTACTGGTCAACGATTTCGAACAAACGGTATTCCCACTCTATCCTGAAATTGCGAAAATAAAACAGCGCCTACTAGATGCAGGCGCCATATATGCAGCGATGTCGGGTTCGGGTTCAACAGTCTTTGGATTGTTTGAGAATGATGCGGAAGGTCGAACCGCTGCCCAATTGCGATTGCTTCACGAAGAGTTTGCCTCGATGGTAATTCTCGATAATACGCTTGCCTAAACTTAAGCCTAACCCCCAACCGCGTTTCTTGCTAGTATAACCTGGGGTAAAAATACGTTTGAAATTTCTCCTGTCAATTCCCTTACCAGTGTCAGCAATATCAATATAGAGATGGTTATCAGCATGTTGCAAACTGATAGTGATACTGCCTTTACCATCCATTGAATCAATGGCATTTTTGCAGATATTTTCAATCACCCATTCAAATAATGGCACGCAGAGCATCGCTTGACAATGTTCTGCTTCTTCCGCGTGGAGCGTGTATATTATTTTACTAGATGTTCGCGTGCGCATATAATCCATTGCAGTTTGCAGCACGGGCAATACCTCATGTTGCTCCAATGTGGGTTGCGAACCAATTTTGGAAAAACGCTCGGCTATCATCTGCAATCGACGTATATCTTCATCCATCTGTGGAAGTAGCGGGTCATCAGGATAGGTGGCTTTCAGTAGTTCGTTCCACGCGTTGAGTGAGGAGATTGGTGTGCCGAGTTGGTGAGCCGTTTCTTTGGAGAGTCCTACCCATAGACTATTTTTTTCACTGCGTTGTACCATCAGCAGAGCGATAGCTGCCAATCCTGCAAGAGCAAGCATAACAATCAGCTGAATATAAGGGAAGTACGATAGCCAACGCAAAGTGGAAGATGGCTCATAATATATGTATTGCATTACCTCGTTGGAAACGCGTACCTCTATCGGTTCCTGCGTAGCACGCAATTTATTGATTTTCTCGACATAAAAAGCATCTATATCGTTCTTGGGCTCTAATACATTTCGCGACAGAAGCAGATTGTAATTCATATCTACCATATAAACAGGAATAGTAGTATTCCCCTCCAATATCCGTAAAATTAAATCCACATTATCATCCTCATCTGCCAAACTAAATTGGCGTGTAGCCTCAGCCCAAAGTTCAATTTTCTTCTGCTCTTCAGCCTCTAATTGCTGGACAATATTAGTGGTAACAAGCGAACTGACAATTACAACTACAATCAGTAGTACTGTAATCACAACACTCAACGCACTAGAATTTAACTTATTCATTGACCTTAAATTTGATTTCTCGGCAAAATTACATAAAAAAACGCACATATGCAAACAATCATTGCAGAAAATCCATTTTCGATGCGTTTTTTAGCTTTATATAGTTAAAATAAAAGATGGACTATCACTCACATACCTCCTTTGAAATTTTCTTGCAACTTTCAACCAAAAAATTTGCATATATCGCATTTTTTTCGTACCTTTGCGCAATAATTTGTATAAATATACAAACCACAATAAGAAAACAATAAACAAATATGAAGAATATAGCATTTATAGTCAATCCCATCTCGGGAACAAAAGCGAAAAATCGCGTGGGCAAATTGATTCGTGAACTTTTGGATCTACAACAGTTTTCACCTACCGTGGTAGTTACAGAATATGCTGGACACGCCACACAGCTAGCACAGCACTTCGCCTTAGAGGGATACTATGCGGTAGTAGCTGTCGGCGGTGACGGCACGGTAAACGAAGTAGCTACTGGATTAATTGGCACAAATACTGCGCTCGGCATCATCCCAAATGGTAGCGGTAATGGATTTGCTCGGCATCTAGACATTTCTACACGTATGAATCGTGCTATTGAGATGCTGAATAGCAGTGAGGTTATCAACGTAGACTATGGCATGGTAAATGACCAGCCCTTTTTCTCCACTTGCGGTGTAGGATTTGATGCCGTAGTGGCTGAGAAATTCTCTGATACCAATCGCGGGCTTAAGGGATATGTGCAGACTATATTCAAAGACCTATTCCAATACAAGCCAGAGACTTACCACCTCACAGGCGATGGGATTGACCAAACCACCACAGCATTTTTGGTGAGTTTCGCCAATGCAGGACAATGGGGATACGATGCCTATATCGCACCAAAAGCCAGTGTGCAAGATGGTTGGTTGGATGTGGCAATCGTAAGCGAGTTCCCAATGACCGCTGCAGCTGGATTGGCATTAAGCCTCTTTACTAAGAATATCGACGAGAAATTGCACATGAATACGATTCGTGCTAAAGAACTGACTCTCAAACGCGAGAGCGAAGGTCCAATGCACATCGATGGTACGCCTATCACAATGCCTGCAGAGTTGCATGTAAAGATTGTAGAAGATGGTTTAAAAGTGTTGGTAAAAAAAAGATTTTAACATATGATAAAAAATTTGATCTTCGATTTTGGTTGTGTATTAGTTAATTGGGATCAACACAACCTATACGATCCCTATTTTGGTAGTCGTGAAAAGACTGATTGGTTTATTAATAACATCTGTACAATGGATTGGAACAATGAAACTGACCTAGGAAAATCATTCGTACAAGCTATAGCGGAAAAAATTGCTGAATTTCCTGAATGGGAAAAAGAAATTCGTATGTATTGGGAGCAATGGGATAAAATGATTGGTGGAAAAGTAGCAGGCATGGAAGAATGGGTTCGTGAATTAAAAGCTTCTGGATACCATGTCTATGGGCTTACCAATTGGTCCACAGAAACATTTCCTTTGGTAAAGGATAAATTTCCTGTATTCTCAATGTTAGATGGTATAGTTATGTCAGGCGAAGAATCAATTACCAAACCTGACATACGTCTATATCAGATACTATTGGATCGATATAATTTAAATGCCCAGGAGTGTATATTCATAGATGACCGACATAGTAATACGAAAGCTGCTGAGAAATTAGGTATTCACAGCATCACATTTACGTCCTGTGAACTTGCAAAAGAACGATTCAACCAAATAGTATATAACAAATGATATGATTCTAAAAATTATCAATAAGAGTTGCAATCCGTTGCCACGCTATGAGAGTGAGCAGGCAGCAGGAATGGATATCCGTTGCCACTTGGCAGAGCCAGTGACCTTGCAACCATTAGAGCGTAAACTATTGCCAACAGGTTTGTACATCGAACTGCCTATAGGCTATGAGGCGCAAATTCGTCCGCGCAGCGGACTAGCGCTCAAACGCGGACTGACCGTGCTCAACACACCAGGCACCATCGATGCTGACTATCGCGGGGAGATTGGCGTAATACTCATCAACCTAAGCAACGAACCACAGACCATTGAGCCAGGAGAACGCATCTGCCAAATGGTGATTGCTCAACATGAGCAACCCGAATTAGAGCAAGTACAAGTCCTAAGTGAAACCCAGCGTGGTGCTGGCGGATTTGGACATAGCGGTGTGAAATAAAATGTATTTTGACCATTTACCACTTGAGTAAAACGAGATACATATGGCTGATTGTATGGGTGTTGTTATCGGGAGCAACACTGAGTAGCGCGCATGCTAAACTCGCTGCAAAGGACACACTCAGTGTAGAAGAAGAGCAACAGTTTCTGTATTATTTCTACGAAGCACAACGCCTTATACAAAAAGAGGAAATTCTGCCTGCATGGGAGCTAACACAATTTTGCTACGCGCTCAATCCTAACAATGCAACAGTCAACAACTACATGGGCGTATTCTTGGACGCATTCGATCAGAAGGCAGAAGCGATAGGCTATTTCCGTAGGGCATTCGAACTAGATCCTAACGAATATTGGTATCAATACACATTGTACCTGCTGAATAGCGAAGATAAGAAGCAGAAAAAAAATGCCATACAAAACCTAGAAGTGGTCGCAAAAACCAAACTAAAAGATGAAAATGTACAAGGCATGCTGCAAAAGGCATACGTACATATAGGCGACTACAAAAAGGCATTGGCACTACAAGATCGACTAGATTCTATTGTAGGTTACAACGCCATGAGCGCCATGCAACGTTATCGGCTCAATGCGCTGATGAAAAACAGCAAACAAGCTATCTACGAAGTGGAGCGATACCTTGAGGAAGACCCTAACGATGTGCAGTTTCAGGTATTTCGCGCACAGTTGTACGAGCAAACGCATCAGCCCTCAGAGAAAATGATTGAGGCATACACTGCTTTGCTGCGATTTGATCCACGCAACTTGATGCTGATGAATAACTTAGCATGGCATCTATGCTTATCCAACACAGATTTAGATCAGGCGGAATCATTGTCGCGCACCACCATCATGCAAGAGCCAAGCAACCCAACCTACTTAGACACCTACGCATGGATCATGTATAAGAAAGGCGACTATCAGACGGCATTTTTCTATATTCAGCGCGCATTGGAGAACGCCACAGATGAAGCTAAAGAGGAGATTACAATGCACTACAAAGCAATATTGAAGAAGTTGAAATTATGAAACGCATCATACCCATAATAGCACTGCTTGCTCTGCTTTTATCTTCCTGTGGCACACAGCGACAAACTCAGCCTCATCGCTATCAGACGTTGAGCCAAAAAGCAAGCGCAACCTTGGAGCTAGATCAGCATAAATACACTATGGGGTGTTCTGTACAGATGTGGCGCAACGAACTGATCATACTGTCTTTGCAACCTATGCTTGGCATAGAAATGCTACGTATGGAAGCCACCAAAGATAGTGTAATCATAGTGGATAAGATGAACCGACGATATACTATGATTGCATACAATATGTTTGCTAATCAGGTAAGTCCGAAGCCTTCATTCCGCCTCATTCAAGACTTCGTCAGCGCACCTATTACACCCGAAAAGGACCAGAAAAACCAATTAGACTTCTCCTTCGGAAGTCATAAAATTCGGATTGCATGCAAGTTCTCACAACGAGAATACAACACACTAAATACACCCAAACGATTGGATTTACAGAAATACAAACAAGTATCCCTGCGCGACATATTACCCTTATGAAAAAAATAGGCATCATACATATACTCCTCTTGATAGCATTAGTGCTACCTGCCCAGAGTGTGAAGGAGTTGCAAAAGCAGCAGCGTGAACTCCAACAGCAGTTGGAAGAAACCAGCAAAATGCTCAAGCAAACCAAGCAAAACGAAACCGCTACTGTCAACAAACTCAACCTACTCAACAACGATATCAAAACCCGTAAAAAACTCATCAACTCCATCCAATCTGAAATTAGCGGATTGAATGGCGAGATGGGGCAGCTACGTGCCAAACGTGCTGATTTGCAAGAGCAATTAGAGGCGTGCAAAGCCGATTATGCACGACTAGTACGTGAGACACACTACGCCGATATCCAGCAATCGCCACTATATTTCCTGCTTTCTGCAGAAAATTTTCAGCAGTTGATACGCCGCATTCGCTACATGCAAGAGTTTGCTGCTTATCGCAAACAGCAAGTACGACAAATCGAAAGTTTACAAACGGACATCGACATACAAAACAATCTACTCGTACAACGTCGCGACGACCGTACCAGTGCACTCAAAAAGCAAAAACGCGAACAAGAGAAATTGAGTAGCGACGAGCGTAAGCAGAAGAACATGCTACAGTCACTCAAGAAACAAGAGAAAGATCTGCTTGCTAAGCAAAAAGAGCAACAAAAGAAGGCAGATGCACTCAACAAGAAAATTGAGGAAATGATTGCCAAGCAAGTACGCACCACTACCACGCTTACCAAAGAGCAACAACTCATTGCTGGTGGGTTCGAGGCCAACCAAGGACGTATGCCATGGCCCGTTGAGAAAGGATATATTAGCGGATATTTTGGGAAACACAAGCACCCTGTGCATGAGCATGTAACAATTGACAACAAGGGTATTTACCTGCAGACTGTTCAAGGTGGTGCCGCGCGAGCTATCTACGAGGGAGAGGTGACATGGTGCGCACAAATGAATGGCAATTATGCGGTGATTATCCAACATGGTAACTACCGTACCGTATATTCGCCACTCAAATCCATCAACGTCAAGCAAGGCGACAAAGTGACAGCAAAACAATCTATTGGCACCATCTACACAGATGCCAACGAAGATAACAAAACGGAGCTATATTTCCAACTCTACAAAGACCGCTCTATTTTGAACCCAAGTTTGTGGTTAGCGCAATGATGATTGATAACTTTAGAATTCAAAGCATATGAAGAAAAATAAAATAATATTACTGCTAGTCTGCTTAGTAGCATTCTGCAGCTGCAAACAAAACGATTGGCTTGATTGGAAAGCACAAAACGAATTATGGCTCATTCAAAATGCTCAACAAGAGGGAGTTATAACAACCCCTACTGGATTGCAATACAAATGTATTGAACCAGGATTGCCTAATTATGCCCGTCCTGATGATGCTAAAATGGTAACTATCAGTTATGCAGGCGAACTAATCAATGGTTATGAGTTTGATGCCAACGAGAATTACTTAGGCTATGTCAACAGTTTTGTACCTGGTTTCAGCGAAGGTCTAAAAAAAATGGAGAAATATGGCATCTACGAACTATATATCCCATATTCATTAGGATATGGTGTAAAAGGTGCTGGTACTGAAGGCACAAGCAGCCATATCCCCCCCTACTCTACACTGATTTTCACAGTAGAATTGCATGATGTCAATTGATGAAACGTCATAGCATCATATTATTGCTCATTGCGTGTCTTAGCATCGGCTGCGAAGATACTAATTTTCGTTCATCTGTACCCAATATACCTGTGAGTTACAACTTGTACATCACACGTGAGCATCCACATTTCATCATCGACAATGGTTTCCAAACCATGACCATCACCGAACATAAATTCGAGCGCGAATACATAGGCTACGCAGGCCTACTAATATGGGTAGGCATGGATGGACACTATCATGCAGCCGACCTATGCTGCCCACATTGCCTTAAACCCAAAAGGCCTGTAGCAATCGACGGACTATATGCCGTGTGTCCGCTTTGTGACGAACATTTCGATTTGGGCTACGGCTATGCTGTACCCACCAAAGGGATCACTCGCGAACCGCTCCGCAAATACCAAGCGCTCACTCAACAAACAGCCACGGGATTAACTCTCCGTATCACCAACTAAACGTTTACCATCCATGCTCTCCATCTACAACGCCTCTGCTGGAAGTGGCAAGACTTTTGCCCTCACACGCGAATACTTGCGCATGTTGCTTCGCGACACGCAAGGCGTTGATGATAAGCGACTTCCACATAGTCGAATCTTGGCTGTAACCTTCACAAAAAAATCCACTGCCGAGATGAAGGAGCGCATCCTACGCGAGTTATATATCCTATCCACCGACCCTAACCAATCCGACTATATCAAGGATTTTTGCCAAGATGCCACCTTGAATTTAACCCAAGAGCAGATTCAACAACGTGCGCAGCACCTGCTGGTGGGAATCTTGCAAGACTACACACGCTTTTCTGTCTCCACCATCGATGGGTTCTTCCAACAAGTCATCCGCACTTTTGCTCGGGAACTCGGACTTTCTGCCACCTACGACCTATCGCTGGATGGCGACGAGATGATTCAGCAGGCCGTGGATGACATCTTCAAGCGCATCCGACAAGAGCATAGCGACGACAAGGACCTCATAGAATGGATGATGGATTTCATTCAGAAGAACATTGATGATGATCACCAGTGGAATCCCAACAATGCAATCAAGAGTTTTGCCAAGCAACTGCTCCGCGAACAAGTCATATTACGAATGCCCGAGTTGCAACAAGTCTTCTCCGACAAGACTTTCATGCGACAATATCGCTCCAATCTGTTGCAAATATGCCAGGATAAAGAGCAAGCCGTAGCGCAACTGCTTACGCAAGCAACTGCCATATTTTCCACCCAACAAGGCTGGCAAACCAGCATACTCAAAGCATTCAAAAAATCACCAGAAGAATGGCTTATGGGTAATATGGGCAAGACATTTTTCAATATCCTTGACAATCCAGCTAGCATCTTCGTTAAGGGCAAGACTACTAAAGAGGAGCAGCAGCTCCTGCTTGCCATCTACGAGCAGCAACTTGCTCCTATATTTCTATCGATCAACGAATTATGCACAGGTACATCTGCGCAAGATTATGCGACTGCCAAAGCAATTCTTCCACACCTATACACATTGGGAATCCTGCAAGATGTGGCAAAGCAAATCGAGGATACCAATCGCAATCTGGGGCGTTTGCCTATATCCGAAACCAACCAATTAGTACACCAGATCATCGACGGACAAGATACACCATTCATATACGAACGCTTCGGACAGTACTTTCGTCACTATATGATTGATGAGTTTCAAGATACCAGCGCATTGCAGTGGGAAAACTTCATGCCGCTCATTCGAGAAAGCGAGAGCTATCAAGCTGACAACCTCATCGTGGGTGATGTCAAGCAAAGTATCTATCGTTTCCGCAACTCCGATTGGAGCCTGCTCAAGCATCTCCACGAGCAGTTTCCCAACCACAAAGCATACCACATGCCTCACAACTGGCGCACAGCACCAATCATCATCGAGGAAAACGAAAAACTCATACAGCAATTCACCACGCACGTTGCGAAGAACATATGCGACAAATACAATCAACCTGATTTAGGAACAGACATTTACTACATATTTGATCCCGCATACATGCACCAAGAGCCAGCCAAAAACTATGCTGGCTATTTCCATATGCAGTTCTTCGATGGCAATGATGCAGAAGAGCAAACCCTCAACAACTTGCACCTCCAACTACAATCTTTCCTTCAAGAAGGCATTGAACTAAAGCGAGTTACATTATTGGTTCGCTACACCCACGAGGCTATCAATCTTGCCCATTTCCTCATCAGCAAGGGCTATAATGTGCAATCAGCCGAAGGCCTACAAATTGGTTCGCATCCAGCCATACAACTCCTCATCAACTTGCTCAAACAGGACAACACTCAACTCAACACCATCGACCAAGCATACATCCATCAAACCTACGGACAACTCACCCCCGAGCAAACCAACAGCATACTTCAAGCCCAACAATTACCTCTTTACGAGCAAGTGCAAACGCTTATCAATATACTACAACTCACTCAGCAAGAAGGAGTTGCACCATACTTAACCGCTTTCCAAGACCTCATCTATCAATTCACCAAAAGTCGTGTAGCGGACCGAAAAGCGTTTCTTGAATATTGGGAACGAAAAGGTAAAAACAAAACCATTGCGGCATCCCAAACAGCCGATACCATACGTATCATGACCATTCATAGCAGCAAAGGCCTGGAGTTTGACATCGTATTCATCCCATTCTTTACGTGGGAACTCACCAAAGAACGAGCAAGCGATATCATCTGGTGCGTACCTCAAACAGCGCCATTCAATCAGTTGCCTCTGGTGGCTGTACATCCGTCTAAGAAACTGCTACAATCACATTTCACGAACGAGTATATTCAAGACAAGTTAGCACAAACAATTGATAATCTAAACCTTACCTACGTAGCCATCACACGTCCTAAGTATCGTCTGTACATCTATGGACAACTCAATAGCCGCTCCGCCCATAGCGTAGGAGCAGAGGTATTTGCGCTCTACAAAGACCTACTCAACGACCAACTCACCTACTGCAAACCAGCGGAAGGGACACCAGCCCCGCTTCCTCCACTCAAATCAGAAACTACAACTACCTATCCCGCTACATATATCGCAGAACCTATCCGCTCGCGCCTCACACTACGCAGCCGAGCAGAAGATGATTTCGCTCCTGATACACCGCTCGCAACCGTTGATTTGGGTATCCTCATGCACCTCTGGCTTTCATATATCCGCACATGGGACGATGCCGAACCTACACTTGCTAAACTTATCAGACAAGGTCAAGTCACTGATAATCAAGCACAAGAGATGCGCAAACAGTTACAAAAGTTACAAGCACTTATCGCACGTGAGAACCACCACGATTGGTTCTCCAACCAATATACCATTCTATCCGAACAAGACATCATCACCCCTTCGGGCAATATGCAACGCCCTGATCGTGTGATGATTAGCGGGAAACATGCCATTGTCATCGACTATAAGTTCGGACACGAACAACCCACATCCCACCTCGAGCAGGTGCGTGACTACATGTCATTGCTCCGCCAAATGGGCTACACCACCGAGGGCTACATCATCTACAACGCATTACAAACTATTCACTCCATACAATGATAACAACCGAACAAGTAATATCCATTGGCCGCATCACCCGCACACACGGCAAACGTGGTGAGATTCAATGCCTTACGTCCAACGAATATTGGGACAATGCTGAGGCTACCTTCCTCATCCTCAACATCGACAATATCCTCGTTCCCTTCCGCGTACTCGATTGGCGCGGCAAAGGTAGCGATTCGCTTATCTTCCAACTCGATCGTATCAACGACGAGCAATCGGCGCAGCAACTCATTGGTTGTCAAGCTTATATGCTCGCGTCCAACCTCAGCGAAGACGACGAACTGTTACCTACTTGGCAGAGTCTCACGGGCTACCGCGTACTCGATACCGACCAAGGCGAACTCGGCACTATCATACACGTAGATGAGACCACCATCAACACACTCATCACACTCGACAACGACCAACTCCTTCCACTACACGAAGATTTTATCATCAACATCGATCAAGAAAACAAGCTACTAACCATCTGTTTGCCCTTTATATGCACCGCACAATAACCGCACAATAACCGCACTATAACCGCACTATTCGTTACCCATCTGTTAGCAATGCAAAAGACTACTATACAAGAGATGAACCGCCTCACCCCAGAGGCATTCCACGAAGCCAAGAAAGTGCCACTCATCGTGGTACTCGATAATGTCCGCAGCCAGCACAATATCGGAGCTGTCTTCCGCACAGCAGATGCATTTTGTCTGCAAGGCGTATGGCTATGCGGTATATGCTGCTGCCCGCCCAACAACGAAATCCACAAGACGGCCCTCGGTGCAGAGCTCACTGTGGACTGGCGTTATTTTGAGCATACTTTAGATGCAGTCAAAGCGCTACAAGCCGATGGTTACACCGTCTATGCCATCGAGCAGGCACATGGTTCGACCATGCTTAGCAACCTGCAACTCCCTCAAAATCAAAAGACTGCCATCATCATGGGGCACGAAGTATTCGGCGTACAACAAGAGGTGGTAGATGCTGCTAATGGATGTATCGAAATTCCGCAGTATGGCACCAAGCACTCGCTCAACGTCAGCGTCACCGCTGGCATCGTAATGTACCAACTCAGCAACATGCTCCGCTAACCACCCTTAAAACTTTTAGAACTTTTAGAACATTGACACCGTCAACCCACATATCCCTCCTTGCTCCTGCCCGCGACTTAGAGGTAGGTATAGCAGCCATCCAAGCGGGTGCTGATGCGGTGTACATCGGTGCGCCCGAGTTCGGTGCGCGCCAAGCAGCAGGCAACTCCTTAGAAGACATCGCCGAATTGGTCCTATACGCCCATCGCTTTGGTGCTCAGGTACTTGTAACGCTCAACACCCTACTCCACGACGACGAATATCCTCGCGCGTGTGCGCTCGCGCACGAGTTATATAAGGTAGGAGTGGATGCACTCATCATCCAAGACCTCAATCTCCTCAACTACAACCTTCCTCCCATTCGCCTGCATGCCTCTACACAATGCGACAATCGTACCCCTGAGCAAGTACTTCATTTGCAGCAATTGGGCTTCCGCCGCGTAGTCCTCGCCCGCGAACTATCCATTGA
The DNA here is from genome assembly GCA_045132415.1 of Paludibacteraceae bacterium. GTDB lineage: Bacteria > Bacteroidota > Bacteroidia > Bacteroidales > Paludibacteraceae > Colicola. The sequence goes on from JBGUSG010000008.1 coordinate 49,867, forward strand.
CCAAATCAAAGAAATCAACTACACTATACAACACTCTCCCCTTGAAGGGGAGTTGGAGGGGTCCATCGAACTCGAGGCCTTTGTCCACGGTGCCTTATGCGTGAGCTATAGTGGCCGTTGTTACCTCTCTGAGGCACTCATGGATCGTAGTGCCAACCGCGGTTGTTGCGCTCAACTATGCCGACAACGATACGATCTGCTTGACAAAAATGGCAACGAGATTCTGGATATCCACGGCGAACCTATCCACCAACGTTACCTACTCTCGCTCCAAGATATGGACCGCAGCCAGCACCTCGCAGAGTTAATCGAAGCTGGTGTAACCACTTTCAAGATTGAAGGTCGATTAAAAGACCGCGATTATGTCACCAACATCGTTGCATACTATCGCCAATTGCTTGACCAACTGATAGATAACAACCCTGCATTGGCACAGGCATCTACTCCATCCGTTTATCATTACGACTTTACTCCAAACCCTGCTAAAACCTTCCACCGCGGACAAACCGACTACTTCCTGCATGGTCGCACCCCAAACATGGCCAACTGGCAAACACCTAAATCCACGGGCGAGAAGATTGGTAAGGTCATTGCTACCCGACACAACGCCATCTGCGTAGAACTTGCGCATGGCATTACCCTCCACAATGGTGACGGCATTTGCTATGGTGACAAAGGTTTCGCTATCAACCGCATAGAAGGCGACTGGATTTATCCCAACCTTCAACCATCCTCCCTTGAAGGGAGGTCAGGAGGATCGCTTCCCAAAGTCGGCACTAACTTATACCGCAATCTCGACAACGAATTTCTGCGTTCGCTTCGCGCTGAGCGCAAAATACCTACAGCAATTTGCTTTGAGGCTATAGCAGATGGTTATCGTTTGACAATAGGAGATTACAGCGCTACTTTCGTGGCTGAGCATCAACCAGCCACCAACCCACAGCGCGCATTACAAACTATCGTTCAGCAACTTAGTAAACTCGGAGATACGGATTTCGCGGCCAAAGACGTCCAAGTCTTTGCTAACGAACAGCCATGCTCCGACACCTTCCCATATTTCATTCCAACCAGCCAACTCAACCAATGGCGTAGAGAACTCATCACTTCCCATAGCGAAACGACCTTCCATCTACAGCGAAGCGATCTACCAACTACAGGCGAAGCCGTCCTACAGCGAAGCGATCTACTAACTACAGGCGAAGCGTCCTACAGCGAAGCGATCTACCAACTACAGGCGAAGCCGTCCTACCCCCTCATGACCTGCAAATACTGCATACTCTACGAGTTTGGTCATTGCCGTAAGATCAATCCTATGGCTAATGAGCCCCGTTACCTCCGTTTGCAAAACGGCACACGCCTGTCCCTCGAGTTCGACTGTAAAAACTGCGAAATGCGCATCTCTAAACACTAAACTCTAAACACTAAACACAATTATGGCCGCACATCAAGTAAACGTTTATTTCTGGCTCATCGACACCATTGCATCGGGCAATCTCACCCGCGATGACATCAACCGCCGTTGGGCACATTGCCGCTACAACGATAATCACGAAGAGGAGTTCCCCGAACGTAAGTTCCACCGTTACAAGGAGGAGATACAAGAGATTTTTGATGTGGACATCCGTTGCAGTAAGTCGCGCGGTAATGTCTATTACATTGAGAATAAGGACGATATATCTGGTGGCACACGCCAATGGTTCCTCAATGCCATGGCTGTTCACTCCATGATGGACCAAGCCAAGGACATCACCGACTGCGTTCTCTACGAAGATATCCCTGAAGGCACGCAGTACCTTAGTCTCATTGTAGATGCCATTCGCCACCGCACGCAACTGCAACTCACCTACCACAGCTTCAACCGCCAAGAGCAATACGAATTGACCCTTTCGCCCTACTGCCTCAAGGTTTTCAAACAGCGATGGTATGTAGCGGGTTGCCCATCCACACATCCTAACGAAACACGCATCTATGCCCTAGATCGCGTACAAACGATGCGCCCTACTGACCAAAACTTCATCTATCCTAAGAAGTTTGATGCCAAAACATTCTTCGCCCCATACTATGGTGTGTTCCGCAACGCAACACCTACCAAAATCATTATCGAAGCCACACCCGCTTCCACACAGTTCCTGCGTCTCTTGCCTTTGCACGATTCACAAAAGGAGCTTCGCCAATTCCACGGCAATACATTCTTCGAATATTATATTGCTCCAACGCTCGATTTCATCCAAGAACTTCGCACCCACGGCACGGATATCCGCGTGCGCGAGCCAGAAGAGTTGGTAGCCATCTTCCGCAACGAAGCCCAAAAAGCCTACGAGATGTACTGTATTTAATCCCCATATCTTACTTCCAACAGCAACGCGATCTAACAGGACTTTTGTCCGATCTAACAGCGTAGCGGTCAAAAAAATGCACTTTTCTCAAAAAAAGTGCATTTTTTCTTAGATACTGACAAGTTTTAGCAGTCTACTATAGTACCTTTGCACCGTCAAACAAAAAATACAAACTCCGACAGCGAGCTCTGTAAGCGGTCTGACAGCAAAGCGGTCTAACTTCTAACAGCGAAGCGGTCTAAAATTTAACTATTATGCAACTCGAATTTAACTTCAACCAACCCACACTGCAAGACACTGCAAAGGACTTTTTCAGCAACATGTATAGTATCCTCATCTGGATGCAAATCATAGCCAACCCAACATAATATTCACCTTAAAGTCTGCTCTTCTTTCTTTTGTGGGTGCAAATGTGCCCAGCACATTCTTCCCACCTACAAAAGAAACAATCTAAAATTGACATTAATTGACATCTTAATTGACGTAAATTGTCGTTAAAATATTTAATAATATTCACTTTCATTTTATTCAAGATTATGACAACTACTACCAACAAGGTGAATACCTTCACCACCAACCAATCATCCAAAATGCAAGACTATCGTGCTCACCTTCGTACCATTACCAATGGTTTAGTCGAAATGGCTAAAGCTGCTGGTCGCAGCAAATTCACCTGCAACCAACTGCTGCGCGAGTGCTACAACCTCGTGGATGCGGAGCTAAAGACCTACGAGCAATGGAAAGAAGAGGGTGCTTATGTACGCCGCGGACAGCATGCCTACCTGTTTTGGGGCACACCTGTCACCAACGAACGAGGCTTCAAGTACTGCCCAGTTGAGTTCCGCTTTTGCCGCGAGCAAGTACGCTTCACCACACAACAATAAACACTAAACTGTAGCGGCCTGCCGCGTTCACTAAACAAAAAATAGGCTACCCTCACAGGTAGCCTATTCCATTATTACGAGATAGTAATTACTTCACTTGTGCACCAAGCACATTGTAAATATGCTCGCCACGGATGATCAATACTTGACCATTCTCAATCACTTTCACTGGAGTAGCACCTACAGTTACATCCTCTACAGCAGTAGCACTTACAAGTGTTACAACGATTTGGGTTGCACGAACTTGGTTAGCACTTGCAGTAAAGGTAATAGTAGCTGCATCACCAGTCCATGTACCTACAGCCGCACCATCATGACCATACTCACCTGTAGATGCTGTGAAGCAACCAGGACCATACTTCTCATCGCCATTAGCTGTACAAGTAAACTCAATCTTAGCAATATTGCCTACAGTTGAAGTAACTGTCAGAGTTTGGTTCTTGTAAATACGGTAGTGGCTTTCATTATTCCATGTACCGAGAATACCAGATGTAACATCCAATGTTACACCATTCTTAGTGATTTGATATGCAGTAGCATTGTTAGAATCTGTACCTGCATTACCCTTATCTACATCAGCATCAAATACAATAGCGCCGTTAGTTGGAGGAGTTGGAGGAGTTGGAGGTGTTGGAGGAGTTGTACTTTCCTCTGAGAACACGATTTCTTCTTCTGTATCGACATCGAATCCCCATACATACATTTCATCATTGAATTTGTATGTCTTGCCATCTGCACCAACAAACGAACCTTTGAACGAATAATTACCCTCTGTATCTACATTCTTGATAGTTACAGTACCTAACGCTTCACCCATTTCAACAGAATCGTTTGCACTTGTCCACAAAGTAGCACCGAGCAAATCGTATGTACCATTCAACGCTGTTTTGCTATTTGCCTTAACTGCGACATACAATTCAGGATATGTATGCTCGTATGTATCAGGATCTACATCCACTAAATCCACATACATATCAAAGTCGAAATAACCTATTTCATCCTCTGTATAATAATATGCATCTGCATATTGCATACCTTTAACATTCACCACATTAGGATCACCACCACCAATCACTTCAATAGAAGTAGGATTCTTGACACCTGGAACACCAAAATATTTAATCAATTCGCCACAAATCAACACTTCTACACCATATTTATCTGGGTTTTCCACCAAGTTAAATGCTTTACGCAAATCACCTGAAGGCAACTGCACAGGTACGATATTTGTTGTTTCACCCATTGCACTTGCAATCACAATATTGGTATGATATGCTTTACCATCATCTCCTGCAAATGGAGCTTCTGTATCCAAACCAGTATTGATTGCTTTTCCATTCACCTGTCCAATAATAAATCCTTTTACATAATGTTTATCTGTTAAAGTATTATTCAACGCAATTACGTCTTCTACGGTATAAGGATTCTCTGCTGTACCATCACCTACTAAATCACCTACAGGAGGCGTTGGAGGAGTTGGAGGAGTTGTACCGCTACCTGCCTCAACGAGTTTTACAAAGTATGCACCCATAACCTCAATCTTGCCGTTGTATGAACCACGGAAACCACGAATAGTAATCTTGTCACCTTCTTTTAAGCCCAATGAAGAATATGACTTATCGTTTTGTGTGCTACCTACTGCAATAAATGCTTTTGTCAAACCATAAACATATACGGTGCCTGTTTCGTCTGTCAAGTCGAAGTTACCATATGTAGTATTGATAGTACCACCGATAGTACCTGTGAGCTCATAATATACATCTGTTGCCTCTGGAGCAGCGTTGAATTCAGCTACCGTAACTACCTTTGCCACTGGCTCTTCTGGTGTTTCCGGAGTGTCTGGAGTAGTTCCTGTATCATTATGAAGCTTTGGATTGGTACTATTCCAAATATATGCAGCACCTTTTCCTGGTGTTTGATACGCAACATCACCACCTTCGTATTGATGCTTAGTCAACGGACCATAGAGAACTACAAAGTCACCTGCAGCTACCACATCAGGGTTATTAATCTTGACACCATTTAATCCATAGACTTGGTAAGCATCAAATTCTTCCTCAGAATTTGCTCCCTTTACATTTTCCAAATAGAATCGAGCTTGCCCATATTGAGAGACAGTTTCTGCATTTTTACTACTAACTCGTTTCACATACCCCATCACATAATACATTTTTGTCGTGGGTACATCAGCCTCCAATCCTGCACAAATCTCACGTGCTTGAAGGACATCAATTGCCTCTGCTGGGATATTCCAAGCTTTAGCTTCCTCTGGGATTGTAATTGTTGCTGCAGACATATTTATTGCTGCAATAGCAACCATCAGTAAAAGAGTAATTTTTTTCATACTGAAATTAATTTAAGTTAATATTAATGTTTATTTTTACTTTATTCGCATAAAAAGTGCGCAAAGGTACAAATAATTATTCACATATGCAAAAAAATTTGCATTTTTCCTCAAAAAGTTGTACCTTTGCGCCAAATTACGAAACTATGGCAAAAATTCTTGTTATTGATGACGAACGTGCGATTCGCAATACCCTCAAGGAGATTTTAGAGTTCGAAGGCTACACCATCGAACTGGCAGAGAATGGTCGTTTAGGGTTGGACAAGGCGATCAGCACCACCTACGACCTCATCTTCACCGACATCAAGATGCCCGAGATGGACGGCATGGAGTTTTTGCATGCCTACCGCAGCACCTGCGCACAGCAGGGAGCAGAAGAGGCACCTGTAGTCATGATCACAGGTCACGGTTCGGTGGACAACGCCGTGGAAGCACTCAAGAGCGGCGCCTTCGACTTCATACAGAAGCCCCTGGATCTCAATCGCTTACTACTCACCACCAAGCACGCGCTGGAACACAAATCACTAGTCAAAGAGACCAAAGTCCTACGCAAGAAAATCAGCAAACGCTACCAAATGATTGGCGAGAGCGCTGCCATCGCTCGCGTGCGCGCTACTATTGACAAGGTGGCTGCCACCGAAGCACGCGTACTCATCACAGGTGCCAACGGCACGGGCAAGGAGGTAGTAGCACATCTCATCCACGAGAATAGCACCCGCGCCAAAGCCCCAATGGTAGAGGTCAACTGTGCTGCCATACCTAGCGAGCTCATTGAGAGTGAGCTCTTTGGGCACACCAAAGGCAGTTTCACCAGTGCCATCAAAGATCGTGCGGGCAAGTTCGAGCAAGCCGATGGTGGCACGCTCTTCCTCGACGAGATTGGCGACATGAGCCTCTCAGCACAAGCCAAGGTACTACGCGCATTGCAGGAGAACGAGATCACCCGCGTCGGTAGCGACAAACCCATCAAGGTCAACGTCCGTGTCATCGCCGCCACCAACAAGGATTTGCAAAAGGAAATAGCCGAAGGTCGTTTCCGCGAAGACCTCTTCCACCGCCTCAACGTCATTCCTATCCACGTACCTTCGCTCGACAACCGCAAAGATGATATCCCATTGCTAATCAACCATTTCAACGAGCTCATCTGCTCCGAACAAGGTTGGCGCACCAAGACCTTCGATGCATCCGCCATCGCCCAACTGCAAGAGCGCAGCTGGCACGGCAACATCCGCGAACTCCGCAACGTGGTAGAGCGACTCATCATACTTGCGGGCGACACCATCACCGACCAAGACGTTGCAGACTACGCCTAACCATGCTCCGCGCCCTTTCCATAATCAACTACAAGAATATCCGTGAAGCGCAACTCAGCTTCTCGGACAAGCTCAACTGTTTCATTGGGCTCAACGGACAGGGCAAGACCAACGTTCTGGACGCTATCTACTACCTAAGCTTCACCAAATCGGCGTACAACACCGTCGATAGCCAAAACATCACCCACGACCAGGACATGGCGATGATCCAGGGCACCTACCACCTCCATCATCACGACGAAGCGGAGGTCATCACCTGCGGCATCAAACGCGGAGTGAAGAAGCAGTTCCGCCGTGGCAAGAAAGACTACCAACGCCTCATCGACCATATCGGTCTCATTCCGCTGGTCATGGTCTCGCCTCAAGACAGCGAACTCATCTCCGATGGCAGCGACGAGCGTCGCCGTTTCATCGATGGCGTCATCTCACAATACAACCGCCCCTACTTGGAGCACCTCACACAGTACAATGCGCTTCTCAAACAGCGCAACTCCCTGCTCAAGCAGCACGCCGATACGCCTGCCAACCTATTGCCTATCGAACTCTTCGAGGTACTCGAGCAGCAGCTCAATCAGCACGCGCAGCCCATCTACCAAGCGCGCCAACGCTTCATCGAGCAGTTCACACCCTATTTCCAGCAAGTCTATTCTGCCATCTCCGACAACCAAGAGCAGGTGCAGCTCAGCTACACCTCCCAGCTCCACGAGCGCGACCTCATACAGGCTTTCTCGCGCACACGCTCGCGCGATATTATATTAGGTTGGACATCCCAAGGTATCCACAAGGACGAACTCGAGATGTCGCTCGGCGACTACCCTATCAAGCGTGTAGGCAGCCAAGGGCAACAAAAGACTTTCCTGCTGGCGCTCAAGCTCGGCCAAGCACTCTTCCTCAGCGATACCCGCGTACTCAACCAGCGCCCCATCTTGCTCCTCGACGACATCTTCGACAAACTTGATAGTCAGCGTGTTGAGCGTATCATCCACTTGGTCAACGGTCCCGATTTCGGACAAATCTTCATCACCGACACCGACCGCCAGCACCTCACCCATATCCTGCAAGATGCTCCTCACGAGCCTCATATCTTCCACGTGCACGCAGGCGAAATCCATAGGGGATAAAATATTTTTTTGCTTTTTTTTGCATATATCAAAAAAAAGTTGTAATTTTGCGCGATTTTTGTGAAAATACGCGCGAAGGCGCAATAACTAGTTAAAATACTATGAACAAACCCTTTAAGTATGCCATCATTGGCGGATTAGTACTTTTCATCGGATTATGCATCCCCTTCCAATTCGTAGGAAGGTCTAACGGTAGTTTTTCATTTACAAAAACTACCGATTATTCGTTTACCACCCAAGGCAATCCATCCGCACGATTCTCATCGTCATTCCATTCTGTAGCTCCTATGCCCTATATCGGCTTGGGTAATGCTACCGCTGCCCACTCCACTGCTTGGAGCCAACCAGCACAAGCTGCCATGACGATGCCTTTGGACTTCAACACCACCCAATGGACGCCTTCTGCGCCTAAGGCTGTGTTAGAGCAAGACTTCGGAGGAACCTTCATCGCTGCTGCTAACAACAAGCAAACTACTGCTCACTACGCAGCGGTGATGCAGCAGCCACAACGTAGCGCAGCGCAACGCTCCGCAGCTACTGCTGTATCGGCGCAAGCCACTGGCAAGGACAATGCACCTGCTGCCATGCGTGCTCCACGCTATACAGCGCACCAATCATCTGTGCAAGAGCCATTTAGCAACGAGTTGCCAAGCGAGTCCAACACCTCCTTTACAGGTAGTACCCCTGATGGTATCTCCAATCGCAAGAACGGCTTCTTCACTCCAAGCGATCCTAACACATCCACAGAGTCTCCTGTGGGCGAGCCATGGATAATGCTCATCTTTGCTGCCGTAGCAGCATTGACCATCACCCTGCGCAAACGCCTGCAAAAGGCGCAAGCATAATGTGTTGGCATCCCGTTGTATGCCCCTTGTATGCCACGTAGGATCATTGGAACCTCATTGGAAGCTGATTGGAACCTGATTGGAACCTCACCGAAACTTCACTATAGTATCTCCGTAGTATCCCCATAATATCACTATCCGACCAATCTGCCCTATTAGCCCAATCCCACCCCATTAGACCAATTCGACCAACAAAATAAAACTAACAATCGCAAGCCCCCCTAACAGCAAAAACGCCCCGAAAGGAATAAACATAGCAAACTAGCGAGCATGTCAGAAGAAACACAACATATTGACATACAAATAGAGACCACGCTACTCTATGCGGATGTGTGCCAAATCATTGATGACACACGCAGTCGCATAGCTGTTTATGTAAACTCCGAAATTTGTCACACCAATTGGTTGGTGGGCAAGCGCATCAAGGAAGATGTGCTCTTCAATCAACGCGCGGAATATGGCAAACAAGTAGTTAAAGGGCTTTCTATTAAACTGACCGAAAGATATGGTGCTGGTTGGAGTTTATCTACCCTACAACATTGTATACGTGCTGCGTACACTTTTACGGAGGATGAGATTCTGTACGCGGTGCGTACACAATTCAGTTGGACACATCTAAGAACTCTTTTGAGCATATCCGACCCATTGGCACGCCAATTCTACATGCAGATGTGCCAGTACGAACACTGGAGCACACGCACACTTGAGGAGAAGATCGATAGCCAACTCTACGAGCGTACTGCCATCAGTCGTCGCCCAGAAGAGGTGATAAAACAGACATTAGAAGATACCGCAGAAAAACAGATATTGGTTCCAGATTTGGTATTCCGCAGTAGTTATTTTTTGGACGCATTGGGCTTGCCAAATAGTTTCTCCGAGAAGGATTTGGAAAGCGCTATCCTTTCACAAATGCAAGAGTTTCTTAACGAAATGGGAACCGACTTTGCTTTCCTTGCTCGCCAAAAGCGTATTACTGTGGATGCTACAGATTATTATATTGACTTGCTATTTTATCACAGAGGGCTCAAGCGTCTTGTGGCTATTGACCTCAAATTAGGCAAGTTCAAACCAGAACACGAAGGACAAATGCGATTGTACTTGCGTTATCTCAACCAAAACGAACGACGTGAGGGCGAAGAGTCGCCTATTGGACTGATTTTGTGTTCAGAGGGTAATACTGAACATATTGAGTATCTGCTTTTAGAGGAAGATAGTCCAATTAAAGTAGCGCAATACTATACACAATTACCCGATAAGAAACTACTTGCAGAGAAATTGCAGCGTGCAATTGCTATTGCACGAGAACATTACATAGAAAACAAATAACACAACCAACATAACAGCAAAAATCCCCCCTCTCCGCCAAGGGTTCGCTATCCCTGCGGAGGAGAAAAAGGAGATAGAGATAAACAAATAATATAAGCGACCAAAACAATTAAAAAACAACACTCACACTATGGATACACAAAGTATCGTAACGTATAAATCGGCTTTTGATGCTATCATGCACGAGATTATGGCAGATGATGGCTCACAGATGGAAGTATGGTACGCACGCGAACTGCAACAGGTATGTGGGTATGCTCGTTGGGAAAACTTTCAAGTGGCAATCAACCGCGCCAAGGATTCGTGTAATTCACAGAATATCAGCACAGATGATCATTTTCGTGACGTCACGAAAACGATACCTATGCCAAAGGGAGCGCAAAAAGAGATTAAGGATGTTTTACTTACCCGCTACGCTTGCTATTTGATAGCGCAGAATGGTGATCCGAAGAAAGAGGAGATTGCTTTTGCTCAGAGTTATTTTGCGGTTCAGACCAGACGCGCTGAATTAATAGCAGAGCGCTTGCAGTTGCAACAACGCTTAGAGAAGCGAGAAGAGTTACGCGCATCAGAGAAACGACTTTCACAAAATATATATGAGCGCGGTGTGGATGATAGAGGTTTTGCTCGTATTCGTTCAAAAGGTGATGCGGCATTGTTTGGAGGGTATAATACCGAGCAAATGAAACAACGACTTGGAGTAAAGAGCGGTGCTTTAGCAGACCATTTACCGAGAATTACGATTGCAGCAAAGAACCTTGCTACCGAGATGACAAACTTCAATGTTGAGGCAAAAGATTTGCAAGGTGAGCCATCCATTACCACGGAACACATACAGAATAATCGCACCGTTCGAGCAATGCTTGGAGAGCGCGGTATCAAACCAGAACTGCTGCCACCAGCCGAGGATATTAAGAAAGTAGAACGACGAGTTGCCAGAGAAGAAAAACAATTAGGTGCAGGACAAACACTACCAAAGAAATAGCCACCTCTTCGCCAAGGGTTCGGTAAACCTGCGGCGGAGGGAAGAAAGACAAGAGAAATAACCAACCAACATAACAGCAAAAATCATCTCGGGCATTAGGTCATTGGTTTGACCTCTGCTCACAAAATAAAAACGAATAAAATAACAAAATCAATATGAAAACAGTTACAAATTACGCCGAGAAGAAGGCGAAACAATTTCTTAACCTATTACAAGGGTATACCAAAGGTATACGACTAACTGCCATCCTCATTCTCCTACTAATGGGAGTAACTGATGTGTGGGCATGGTGCGGTAATTCCTTTATCATTGTTAATGACACTTGGTGCACGGGAAGTAATAGTTATGTGCATACAGGAGGCAAATTTGACGGAATGAATTTAGGAACACTTACCACTTTAAAATTAGGCGGAGAATTGCAGGTTTATCCTTCCAGTAACACTGCAGCGTCTTTGTGCTACAAGATTGATGGTGGTAGTGAGAAGTCAATATCTCTTCCCAAGACAGGAAATGACGGAAATAACTCCAAACATTCAGGTAGTGGAACTGTTGACTTATCTACTCTATCAGGTGGTCAGCATACTATCGAAGTTTGGTTCAAGCATGGTAGTGATTATGACAGCAATGGCAGCAAAAACTATAAAGCCACTTTTATCATTGATCCCGTAGTAACTTTCAAAGCCAACGGTGGTACAGGTAGTGATTATACACAAAAAGTAACATACAACACGAGTACTGCTCTAACCGCAAATACATTCACTCGCACAGGATATACTTTTGCTGGGTGGAATACAAAAACGGATGGCACAGGCACTTCATATAATGATAAACAGACAGTAACACTAACAGCCAACACTACTCTCTATGCAAAGTGGACAGAGAAAACATATTCTCTTACTTTCAAACACGATGGTAATGGTACTATCAAAGTAGGCGGAACAACAGTAAACTCTGGCGGCACAGCCTCTGTAAACCATGTTAACACAAAAACTTTGGTTGCTACACCTAATACGGGTTACAATTTTAGCAGTTGGACATTATCTGGCAATAACACAGGTGCAGTTACCATTGGCAGTACAACTACTGCTTCTACAACCATCAAAGCGACCAACACAGGTGCAACAGTCACTGCAAACTTTACGCCCAAAACCTACACCATTACCTTAAATGCTAATGGTGGTGAAAGCAATGGTAGTGCCACAGCCACCTATAATAGCAATACCGTAAAAAATGCCACCTATCCTACCCGCACCGATTATCGTTGCAATGGCTACTTTACTGCTGCAACAGATGGTACTTTGGTACTCAACGCAGATGGTACTTTGGTTAAAAATGTTAGCGGTTATACCGATGCCAACGGCAATTGGATAAAAGATGGCGATGCTATCCTATACGCTCAATGGACATACGATGTGACAGAATATACCGTAACCTTTGGCGCAGGTACTGGTCTCACCTCTTATGGTACTGTTACCGCTAAGAACAATACCACAGATGCTTCTATTACCTCACCTGCTCAGGTGCGTAGTGGACAAAGCATCACCTTTACCGCTACACCAGAAACAGGATATCTTGTAGAAGGGTGGTACACCGATGCTGCCTGCACAGCAGGTAAACATGATGCAGGAAGCACTGCATATACCACTTCTATTATAGGTGAAACCTATGTTTATGTAAAGTTCGTTGAACAGACATGGCCTGTTTCCTTTGTAGCAAGTACAGGTGGTACAGTTTCTCCTGCTGAAGAACAAACTGTAGGAGTTATTACTGGCGTCAACATCTCCGCCACCCCAGAAACGGGTTACACCTTTGCAGGTTGGACATCCTCTGCTGGCGGTGAATTTGAAGATGCGACAGCACCAGAAACCAATTTCTACCCAACCGCAGAGACTACTGTCACTGCTAACTTCACCGAGAACTTGTTTGCAATCACAGTAATATCAAGTGATAACAATCATGGTACTGTTACCCAATCTACGGACAAAGCAGGTATCGCTACTACTATTACAATCACAGCTACTCCAAAAGACGGATACCAATTTGCGAAATGGACTGCAACAGATGGTATTATTATTGCAGAGGCTACCAACGCAACTACCACTATCACAACGACACGTGCAGGTTCTTTGACAGCACACTTCGAGAAAATACCACCTCAAACTATATATCTTGATCCAGGTATTTGGACCTCAGACAATGCACGCTTCTCTGTTTTCTATTGGAATAACACAAATCCAAATGGTTCCTGGGCAGAAATGGTTAAAGTCGATGCCAACAGCCAATACTACGTAGTTGACATTCCAGCTGGATATGAGGACTTGGTGATGGTTCGATTAAAACCGGAACCAGAGAACGATTGGAAAAATGTTTGGAATCAAACAGGCAACTTAACGATTCCAACGAATGGCAACAACTTGTATGTACTAGACAATTATTTACACCTCAAGCCAAACTCAAACTGGACAACTGATAATGCGCGATTTGCTGCATATTTCTTTGGTAATGGAGAAAAATGGGTGGATTTAGTCAAAAAAGGAGACTATTATACATGCTCAATACCTGACAAAAAATATACTAAAGTTATCTTCTGTCGTATGAATCCTGCGCAGAAAGAGAACAATTGGGGTAATAAATGGAACCAAACGGTAGATCTTACGATTGAAAAAGAAAACAACCTATATACTATAGGGAATGAAGCTTGGGACGAGAATGATGAAAATAAGGGTGCCTGGAGTCGTTCATGGGATGATAGTCAGTGGAGCAAGTACACACCTTCAACAACTATTCAAGAACAAACAGGCGATTATCGCATGGTATATGTAGAAAGCGAAGTTATAGGTCAAGCACCATATACTAAGTTCCATCCCGCTCACTCCATTAGCAAAATCACAGAAGGAACAAAGAAAGAAACTGTTTCTTTCTATATCAATAAAGACGGTCAAAACCCTACTATCTTATTGCAACAATGCGCTACTGATGGTACTACTATCGAATGGAATACTATTGAGACCCTAACCATCAACGGCAATGACGGTGCTAATCCAGCAATAGCTCATGCTCCAGCTAAAAAAGCTGTTGAACTATATATTGGCGAAGGCTGTCCTGCTATAACGGGTAATGGTGTATATAACTTTGTATTAGAGCAAACAAATGATAATGATTCACATGCGGCACAAATTCTTGTTAACGAAATAGAACCATATAACGGCAACTACTATATCCGTACTTATTGTACCGAAGGAGGTTGGGATAATTACACAGAAAATCCAATGACATATTCAGAAACAGCACGAAGTCACGGTGGATATGATTATTACTTCTGCGAATGGATTCTTCGTGGTAAAAATATCAAATATGCGGTGGCTAATGACTATAGTTTTTGCATATCTGACACGCTATCTAGTGATGACATTACCAACGCTAGTACACTGCCTGCAGATGCCAATGTACGTTTCACATGGAATAGCGAAACCAATCACCTAGAGCGCGCGTATCTCGCAGGTTCAGGCAACGCTTCCGACCGTTTCCTTGTACTTGAAGGCGATGAAACCCTTAAAGATGTAAATGGTAAACCATTAAAAGGTAACGAAGCTATCTTCAAAGATTTAGAGGATTGGCAATACCAAGTGGACGTCAAAGCAGATAATAACACAAAAGTTAAATTAACTGCGAAGTACAACAACCAAGTACAATACTTCAAAGGAAGTGCCACCGAAAAAGTTCAAATTCTCGAAGGTGGTACCAGAGCTTATAAAATTCGCTTGATTTACGACTTCAAGACCAACTATATCATTACCGCATTGATTGATGACGAGCCAATCACAGAGGAAATTGCTTTCGAAGAGGTAATGATTATCCGCGAGCACCATAATCCAGCACAATCCCTCAACATCACAACTGGTAGTATTACTGGTATCAAGAATCTATATGCCGTAATGACATTCTACAAAGACCAGCTCAATGATGATGAAAAGACAGAACATGAACGTGCACTCTATTGGGTATCCTTCCCATTTGATGTGAAGTTGGATGAGGCATTCGGCTCTGGTAACTATGGCAAGCACTGGATTATGGAATACTACGACGGTGCAGAACGCGCAGAGAAAGGTGGTTGGGTAGATGCCACTTATTGGAAGTATATCACCGACCCTACTGACGTTATTTTGGAAGCAGGTGTAGGTTACGTATTGTGTCTCGATTTGGATACATTAGGAAATTCATCCCCTGTTTATGGCAAGTCTGATCATATCAGCATCTACTTCCCATCCGCAGCAGATATCAGCACCATCTCTGCTCAAGCACTTGAGGACATTGAAGTTCCAGCACACGAGTGTACCATCCAACGTCCAACACCTGATGGCGATCGCCGAATCGCAGACTCCAACTGGAATATCATTGGTGTACCAAGTTACTCCGACGTTAATAGCAACATTGGTAAATTGAAAGCAGGAGACCTTCAGTTCGTGTACCAATACATTGCGGAAAAGAAGAGATACGAATCTCAAGCAGCTACAGAATTCAACACTATGCATGCGTATATGGTACAATTCGCAGGCATAATACCTTGGAGTACTCTCAACACCGCGCCAGCAGCTATCGCTGCACGCCGCAATGCTACGGGCAAAGACCAATACACCTTGCGTTTGGCTTTGCAGCAAGACGATGCACAGTGCGATCATACCTTCATCCGCTTGCTGGCAGAAGGAGTTACTGCCGAGTTCGATATGAATGCTGACCTCTGCAAGATTATCAACAGCGGCGCGAATATCTACTCTATGATTGGTAATGTAGAGGTAGCTGCCAACGTTCTCCCAATAGAAGAGCGCGTCATTCCACTCGGTTTGGACATTGCAGAGACTGGCAACTACACCTTCGCAATGCCTGATGGTACAGATGGTATCACTGCTATCCTCATCGACTATGAGACTGGCAAAGAGACCAACCTACTCCTCGCAGACTACACCACAGAACTACGCGAAGGCACCAACAACGAGCGTTTTGCCCTCCGCGTGCGTCCAAACCATGTAGCCACTGAGGTAGAAACCATCATCGATGGTGCAAACGGACAAATCCAAAAGTACATCATCAACGGCGCATTGTACATCCTCAACAATGGTCAGTTGTACGATGCCCAAGGTCGTATGGTACAACCATAATCATACGATAGCATATAAAATAACAAATGAGTGGGTCGATGACCCACTCATTTGTTTATTTCCCTTTGTATCAGAGATAATCCGTGATATCCGTGGGAGATAATATCCTATCTCACTCTCCTGCGATTCAACTCACGTTGATACTCTCGCGCTACCGCACTATGCTTGGCATATGAAGACGAGAATACATGCGTGCCAGAGAAATCAGGATTAGCGCACATATATAGGTAATCCGTCTTTGGCGCATTCAATACCGCATCTATCACATCAGGGCGAGCCAAACGTATCGGACCAGGAGGCAAACCACGATGCTTGTACGTGTTGTATGGCGAGTCAATAGCCAAGTGACGCTTCAGCACCCGGCGCAACGAGAAATCACCCACAGCAAAGATTACCGTAGGACATGCCTGCAAGGCAATACCTTTCTTCAAACGATTGATATAGATCGACGCTATAGCAGGATACTCCTCTTTCTTGTTGGTCTCCGAGGCAATGATCGAAGCAATAGTAGCCACTTCCACTGGTGTCAATCCCAGTTTATTAGCCTTTGCCTGACGTTCCTCATTCCAAAAACGCTGATACTCCTTATACATACGCGCAAAGAGTTGGTCAGCCGACATCGTCCAATACACTTCATAGGTATTAGGGATAAAGAGGCATACCGCCGTCTCTGGTTTCAAACCAAAGTGCGCCAAATACTCCGCATCATTTAGGCGTTGTATCACCTCTGCCGAATCCAACAGCAGTTTCTTGCCCATATGTCCAGCCAACTGCTCACGTGTGCGGATAGATTGGGTAAAGGATAGTTTGATAGGAGTTTCCTCGCCCAATTGCAAACGACGTATCAAATCGCGGTTAGCAACACGTGATGCAAAGCGATAGAAACCAGGCTTCACATCGGTGAACTTCAGATACTTGCAGTGCAATGACCATGCCAAATCCGATGCCATCTCATAATCGCCCAACATCTCTGCCATTAGCGAGTCAGTAGTCATATCAGGATACACATGATAGCTATGCGACTCACCATCCATACTCTGGAAGTTAGACACTGCAAAATGATAATACTGTTTAATGCAAAATCCCATAGCAGTCAAGAGTACTACTGCCACCAGGGAAAGAATAATCCACGTTGTTTTTTTCATAATCAAGTTTTTATTAAGAGGATTACATCGGAGGGGGATTGCTACGTAATCCTTAGTCTGCCGACGGCATCCTTACAAAAAAATGCCATGTACTTTCGCTCAAATAAATTTGGACTCAGCTACATGGCATTTTTTTGCGGAAGGAGGGGGATTCGAACCCCCGGTACAGTTACCCGTACGACAGTTTAGCAAACTGTTGGTTTCAGCCACTCACCCATCCTTCCCCGCGCTATGCGCGATTCTTCGACGTTCTTTGTCTGAAGCACTTCCTTTCACGAAAGCGGCTGCAAAGGTACTACAAAAAATGCACATACGCAAATTTTTTTAGGAAAAAATGTATTTTTGTATAAAAAAAAGTGCGTATGGGCTGCATTAAGCGTAATAATCGTTTGAACGTTTACGTGAAATAAGAACGTAGCTTCGGGGGAATGTTGGAAAATTCGTTCGAGCATAGCGAGATAAGAGCGTCGTTTCGAGAGCATTGCATTAGCAAAGTCATAACATCCTTAATGAAATATTTATTTTTATTTGCATATGTGCAATATTTTGCGTACCTTTGTAGCGTATTTCTGTACATCACGATTTTTAACTCAAAACAATTATACAAAGGTATGAAAGTAGGCGTAGTAATGGGCTCAACCAGCGACTTGGAGGTAATGACTCCAGCGATTGAGACCCTTGAGCAATTTGGAATTGAAGTAGATAAACGCGTCATCAGTGCGCACCGTGCTCCTCATGAACTCATGCGTTGGGCAGAGTCCGCTCGCGAGCGTGGTCTGAGTATCATCATCGCTGGCGCAGGCGGCGCAGCACACCTCGCAGGTGTGATTGCTGGTTTGACCTCACTCCCTGTGATTGGTGTACCTATCCGCAGCAAAACCCTTGACGGCTTGGATTCCCTCCTCAGTATCGTACAAATGCCTGCAGGTATCCCTGTGGCTACCGTAGCTATCAACGGCTCTAAGAACGCAGCCCTCCTCGCAATCGCCATCCTCGCATTGCAAGACAACGCGCTCCTCGCTCAACTCGAGGACTTCCGCAAACAACAAACCGAAAAAGTAGTAAATACCGTAATTTAATAATAAGACCACTTTGTTGAGAGAAGTTAGACCATTACATTGTTAGACCACTCCGTTGTTGGATTTATTGAGTCTAACAGCCCGTAAGGGCGGTCTAACAGGGTTTTAACCCGGTCTAACATCTAACAGCAAAGCGATCAAAAAATTTGAACTATGTCAAATTTTCGTATTTTCGTAGAAAAGCGTCCAGCGTTTCAGGTAGAGGCTCGCAGTTTGAAGAACGAGCTCAACGAGAACCTCCAACTTCACCTGCAATCGCTTCGCTATATCAATGTGTATGACCTCTTTGGTTTTACACCTGAGCTCCTCGAGCAATGCCGCTACAGCGTCTTCGGCGAGACCGTAACCGACACGGTTACTGAGATCTCACCTCTAACCTCTAACAGCGATAGCGGTCTAACTTCTAATAAGTACCTCGCCGTAGAGTTCCTGCCTGGTCAGTTCGACCAACGCGCCTCTTCCGCTGTGGACTGCGTGCACCTCATTGACCCAAATGCTGAGGTAGAGATCCGCTCAAGCCGTCTCCTCGTCTTTGACGAGCAACTCACCGACGCCGAGCTCGATAAGATCCGTCACTACTACATCAACGCTGTAGAGTCACGCGAGAAAGACCTCAGCCAACTATCGCAGAACCAAACAGCCGATGTCAAACCACTCGCACAACTCGATGGCTTCATCACTATGCCACGTGAGAACTATGCGGCTTTCTGTAAAGAGTGGGGACTGGCGATGAACACCGACGACCTCCACGAGGTAGTCACCTATTTCCAAAAGGAGCAACGCAATCCTACTGAGACAGAACTCCGTATTCTCGATACATACTGGTCTGACCACTGCCGTCACACCACTTTCACCACCATCCTCGAGTCCATCAAGATCGACGACTCCTTCGTGAAAGACGAGATCGAGAGCACTTTAGGCATGTTCCATGATATCCGCAAGGAGTTGGGTCGCACAGAGAAACCATTGTGCCTCATGGAGCTCGCTACTATCGGTGCGCGTTACCTGCGCAAGAAAGGTCTTCTCGACGATATGGAGGTCAGCGAGGAGAACAACGCTTGCTCTATCTTCATTGATGTAGATGTCGATGGCAAGACCGAGCAATGGCTCCTCCAATTCAAGAACGAGACCCACAACCACCCAACAGAGATCGAGCCCTTCGGTGGCGCTTCTACCTGTCTCGGTGGTGCTATCCGCGACCCACTATCTGGTCGTGCCTATGTCTACCAAGCCATGCGCGTAACGGGCGCAGGCGATATTTATAAGCCAGTAGCAGAGACCATGCCTGGCAAACTGCCACAGCAGATCATCTCTCGCAAAGCAGCTGCTGGTTACTCTAGCTATGGCAACCAAATCGGTCTGGCTACCACTCATGTACGTGAGATCTTCCACCCATCCTATGTAGCTAAACGCCTTGAGGTAGGTGCCGTAGTAGGTGCTTCTCCTGCTAGCAATATCCGCCGTGAGAGCCCTGCTCCTGGCGATATTATCCTTCTGCTCGGCGGCCGCACTGGTCGTGACGGCGTAGGTGGCGCTACTGGTTCATCCAAAGAGCATACTGAAGCTTCCCTCGAGACATGCGGTAGCGAGGTACAAAAAGGTAACGCACCTGAGGAGCGCAAACTCCAACGTCTCATGCGTCGCCCTGAAGCTACTCGCCTCATCAAGAAGTCCAATGACTTCGGTGCAGGTGGAGTCAGCGTAGCTATTGGCGAACTTGCAGACGGACTCGATATCTACCTCGACCGTGTGCCAACTAAGTATAGTGGTCTCAATCCTACCGAACTGGCTATCAGCGAGTCACAAGAGCGTATGGCAGTAGTCATCGAAGCCAAAGACCGTGCCGAGATGGAGCACTATTGCCACCTCGATAATATTGAATATACTCATGTGGCCGATGTCACCGACAGCGGTCGCATGCGTCAGTTCTATAAAGGCGAACTCATCGCCGACCTCACCCGTGAGTTTATCGACAGCGCAGGTGCTAAGCACTTTGCTTCTGCCGCTATCTTGCCTGTAGAGGAGAAGAACCCATTTGCGCAAACCATAGAAGGTGCTACCCTCGAAGAGAAAATGGTGAAGGTGATGGCAGACGCTAATGTCACTTCACAAAAGGGTTTGATCGAGAATTTCGATGCGACTATCGGTCGTAGTACCGTACTCATGCCATTCGGCGGAAAAACGCAACTCTCTGAAACACAAGTTAGTGTGCAGAAACTCCCAACCGATGGCTATACCAATACTGCTAGTATCATGGCGTTTGGTTATAACCCATTCATCGCAGATTGGAGCCCTTACCACAGCGCAGCTTATGCCGTTGTAGAGGCATGTACCAAGGTCGTAGCTGCAGGTGCAGACTATAGCCGCATGCGCTTCTCTTACCAAGAATACTTCGAGCGTATGAGCAGCGAGCATGCCTATGGCAAGCCACTCAGCGCATTGCTCGGTGCACTCAAGATGCAAGTGGCTTTCGGTTTGCCAAGTATCGGCGGTAAAGACTCTATGTCAGGTACTTTCGAGCATATCAGCGTACCTCCTACTTTGATTGCTTTCGGTATCACAACCGTGCCAGCGGATAAGGTGGTTTCTACTGACCTCAAGAAAGCAGGCAACAAGCTCTATCTCATCAAGCACAACGCGTTGGCAAACTATATGCCTAATGTAGAGCAACTCAAAGAGAATTGGACTTATACTACCAACGCTATCCAATCTGGCAAGGTTTGCGCTACCTTTGCGCTAGGCTTCGGTGGCGTAGCAGAGGCATTGGCAAAAATGAGTTTCGGTAACGAACTCGCAGTCAACGTCCAAATCGCCGAGAACGAACTCTTCGACTACAACTACGGTTCTATCCTCGTAGAGGCAACCGAAGACCTTCTCGCCAATTGCCCATCGCCAATTGCCAATAGCCTACAATACTTGGGTGAAGTCACCGACGGAACCCACCTCGTTATCAATAACGAGCGCGTATCACGCGAGGCATTGCTGAAGGCATGCTGTGGTCAGTTTGATAAGATTTATCCATCTGCAGTCGTTGCGCAGCATCAAGCATTGATGCCAGCAGATACCGAGTCTCTAAACACTAAACACTCAACACTAAACTACAACGGCTCTGCCGTTGAAACCCCTCTGGTATATATCCCTGTATTCCCAGGCACCAACTGTGACTACGACTCTGCCAAGGCATGGCGCCGTGCAGGCGCAGAGGTGGAGACTACTATTTTCCGCAACCTCACGGGCGAGGATGTCCTCTCCAGTATCGACGAGATGGTAGAGCATATCAACCGCTGCCATATCTTGATGTTTGCGGGCGGTTTCTCTGCGGGTGACGAACCAGACGGCAGTGGTAAGTTCATCGCTAGCGTAATCAACAACCAAAAGGTCGGCGCAGCTATCACAGCTCTCATTGACCGTGGTGGTCTGATCCTAGGTATCTGCAACGGTTTCCAAGCATTGGTCAAGAGCGGATTGCTCCCTTACGGCCAACTCGGCATGGTCACTCCTGACTCTCCAACCCTCTTCCGCAACGATATCAACCGCCACATCTCGCAGATGGTTACTACCACCGTGGCTACTACCGCCAGCCCATGGCTTCGTGGCATGCAAGTTGGTGATACTCATAGTATTGCAGTCAGCCACGGCGAAGGTAAGTTCGTGGTCAACGAGGCATTGGCGAAGGAACTCTTCGAGAACGGACAAGTAGCCTTCCGCTATGCCGATCCTATGACGGGCGAAGCAACGATGGAAGCACCACACAACCCTAATGGCTCATACTATGCGATTGAGGGTATCATCTCTAAGAACGGTCAGATCCTCGGTAAGATGGGTCACACCGAGCGCTGGGAAGAGGGCGTGTTCACCAATATCGCTGGCAACAAGTGCCAACCTCTGTTCGACAACGCAGTGGCATACTTCCGCAAGAAGTAATAGTACGAGATTAAATAACACCAAAAGCCATTTATGCTTCCACATAAGTGGCTTTTAATAAGCAATACTATGATTACATTTATCATCTCACTGATTGCTCTGGTGATAGGCTTTGTTCTCTACGGCACGTTCGTAGAGCGTGTATTTGGTATTGATGAAAAGGCACAGACACCTGCGCTCACCAAGACCGATGGTGTGGACTTCGTACCAATGAAACCGTGGCGAATCTTCCTTGTACAATTCCTCAATATCGCAGGATTAGGACCAATCTTCGGTGCCATTATGGGTATCTTCTATGGTCCTTCGGCATTCTTGTGGATTGTACTAGGTACGATATTCGCTGGCGGCGTGCATGACTACCTCAGCGGAATGATGTCTTTGCGTAAAGACGGCGTTTCGCTACCTGATATCGTCGGCGACGAACTAGGCAAAGGTGTCAAACTCTTTATGCGCCTGCTATCCATCGTGTTGCTCGTATTGCTTACTACGACATTCTTATCTGGACCTGCTACTTTGTTGCAAGGATTGGCAGGCTTGGGCACGATGACCTTCCAAGGGCATTTGATTCCTATTGTATGGGTATTGATTATCTTCGGCTATTACACATTGGCTACCGTGCTACCTGTAGATAAACTCATTGGACGTTTCTACCCTATTTTCGGTGGTGTATTGCTCTTTATGGGTATAGGTATTATGGTGGTAATGCTTAGTCGGTTTGGTGCAGAAATGCCCGAATTAACCGATGGTTTGCACAATCGTCAGACGAATGGTCTGCCTCTATTTCCGATGATGTTTGTCAGCATTGCTTGTGGAGCTATATCTGGTTTTCATGGTACACAATCACCGCTAATGGCTCGCTGTGTGACCAACGAACGCCAAGGCCGATGGATATTCTATGGCGCCATGGTTGCGGAAGGTATCTTAGCATTGATTTGGGCAGCCGCAGCGGGTACGATGTTTGCTGATCCAGAAGCAGGTTTGTACGGAATAGACGGCCTTCAAGCCTTCGCCGCAGCGCACCCAGGCGAGAATATTGCTGCCTTAGTAGTGGACAAGGTTTCTCGCTCGTGGTTGGGTACGATAGGTGGCATTTTAGCGATTATTGGTGTGATTGCCGCTCCTATCACTTCGGGTGATACGGCATTGCGTTCGGCAAGACTGATTGTGGCAGACTTTATGCACTTGAACCAACGCCCTATCCGCAATAGACTGATGATTGCTCTTCCGCTATTCTTGTGCGTATTTGGTATGGTTTTTGTCGATTTCAACGTCGTTTGGCGCTATTTCGCTTGGACCAATCAGACATTAGCCGTCTTCACACTATGGGCAGGCACCATCTTCCTCTATAAGAACTCACGCACAACGAATAAATACCCATACGCCTACCTTATCGCACTGATTCCTGCGCTGTTTATGACCATGGTCAGTGTAAGTTATATTTTCATTGCACCCGAAGGCTTCCACTTTGCAAGGATTGGACTGAGTTGGGTAGCATACTTGATTGCAGGAATCACCACGATAGCCATGTTAGGTGGGTTCGCCTATTGGACAAAACAATCACTAAACACTAAACTCTAAACACTAAACAATATGATACAATCTGCTTCTTTTGTAATCTCTAGTCCGGACGTCATGCAATGTCCGCAGACTACCATTCCTGAATATGCTTTTATTGGTCGAAGTAATGTAGGAAAGTCTTCGCTCATCAATATGCTCACACATAATCCCAAGTTAGCTAAGACTAGCCAAAAGCCTGGTAAGACGTTGCTTATCAACCACTTCCTAATTAATGCAGGTAGTGATACCCATTGGCATTTGGTCGATCTCCCAGGCTACGGTTTTGCGCAAGCGGGCAAGACACAGCGCGCTAAACTCAAGATGATGATTGAGCGTTATTGCCTACTGCGTGAAGCATTGGTCAGTCTGTTTGTGTTAGTAGATTGCCGTCACGAGCCACAGCAGATAGATTTGGAGTTTATGGAATGGTTGGGCGAGAACGAGATACCCTTCTCCATCGTCTTCACCAAAGCCGACAAACTAGGTAAACAAAAGTTGGCTGCCAATGTAGAGAGTTACAAGCAAAAACTCTTGGAGACATGGGTGGAGTTACCTCCTATCTTCATCACTTCGGCAGAGAAAAGTATCGGTGAATCCGAGCTTATTGCCTATATCGAGGGTATTAACCGCGATTTAACGAATCGCGGATGAGACTGTTGCACTGTTAGACGCTAGACCACTTTGTTGTTAGATCGCTTCGCTGTTAGATATTGAATGAATTTTGACATATTACATACGGATGATATACGCGTAGAGCATTGTGATGGTTCACGCCGCGACGTGCAACGTGTACTTGACACCTGCCGCGAAGAACGACGTCCATATCTAGTGCTCAAGGAACCTGGAACAAAGAATAAGGACATATCAGAAACGACTAATAAGACGAATCAAAATAGTCTTGACTCTTGGTTCCTGACTCCTGGTTCTACAATCTTAGTTCCCATCACTATGCTCGAGGAGGAAGTATATAAGGCTGAGATCTGCACCTACTTGGCGCGTAAGACAGGAGCACATCTCATACTACTGCGTGCGAACGATTATGGCAGCAAAGCAAAGCGGAACATGCAACGCATTATCACCCATATCCAAACTATTGCCGAGCGTACAGGTGAAACGATCACCTACGAAGAGCGCGTAGCCACAGGTGATAGTTTCCATATCCACAAAGAACTCCACACCATTCTCCCCCTCAAAGGGGAAGATGGAGGGGGACTTATTCTCCTCACTGCTAGCCGCGAATATGGATTAGACGATTGGTTGTTTGGTCCACCAGAGCAGTACGTTATCCGCAAAAGCCCAGTGCCTGTCATGCTCGTTAATCCGAGAGCCGATTTGTTCTCGCTATGCGATTAAGCACCATCCCGCAGCAAGAAAACTGCGGGGTGAGTTGTATATAATTTTATTTTTTCTTGCATATATACTATTTTTTTACTAATTTTGCACCCAAATATAAATACTATGAGAAAACAACACTTTATTGTAGCAGTGATACTGCTTATCTTCGGTTCTATGGCAATGGCGCAAGACGTCAAAGTGAAAACAGGTATTGAAGTATTGCGTGAGCGCAACTTTGATGTGCTGCAAGGCAAGCGCGTGGGACTATGTACCAACCCTACTGGTGTGGACCGTCATCTTGTTTCAACAATTGATATTCTATGGGAAGCAGACAATGTGAACCTTGTAGCATTGTACGGCCCAGAGCATGGCGTGCGTGGTAATATCTACGCAGGCGACCATGTGGATAACGAAGTGGATGCACGCACAGGCCTCAAGATGTACTCGCTCTATGGCAAGACATCTAAGCCCACCCAAGAGATGATGGATGAAATCGATGTGATGGTATATGATATTCAGGACATCGGTTGCCGTAGTTACACCTACATCTCCACAATGGGAAATTTGATGGAGGCATGTCAGGCATATGGCAAAGAGTTGGTAGTACTAGATCGCCCCAACCCATTGGCAGGTAACAAGATTGAGGGATGCTTAGTAGAAGACGGATTTGTATCATTTGTCAGCCGCTTTGCGATACCTTATCTCTATGGTCAGACTCCTGGTGAATTGGCATTGTATCTAAATGCACAAGCCGAAAACCCATGCAAACTGACTGTGGTAGAAATGCAAGGCTGGACACGCGATATGACATGGGATGAAACGGGATTGGAGTGGATAGTGGCTTCGCCACACGTGCCTCACGGAAGAACTGCTATATACTATCCAGTGACAGGTATCTTTGGCGAATTCTACTACATCAATATCGGTGTGGGCTACACTATGCCTTTCGAGGTGATGGGTGCGCCATGGGTAAATGCCGATAGTTTGGCAAGTGCGCTAAATGCATTGGAATTGCCAGGAGTAGTGTTCAGAGGATTGCATTACAAGCCCTATTACAGCGTCTTCAAAGGCGAGAACATACAAGGCGTGCAAGTGCATATCACCGACTATGAGAAGGCTGCGCTGAGCGAGATACAATTCTACGTGGTACAAGAGATGATGCGTCTATGGCCAGATAAGGATTGGTTCAAACTTTGTGACCAAAAACGCTTTGGTATGTTTAACAAAGTGTGCGGTACCGACCAAATCAAAGAATTGTTTGGCCAACGCTATCGCTGGGAAGATGCTAAAGCATATTGGGATAAAGATGTGGAGAAGTATCGCGAAGCAAGTAGTAAGTATTACTTGTACGACTAATTAGACCGATAAGACTAATTAGGCTAATTAGACAAATAAGACCAATAAGCATTATGAAAAAGTATATCGACCGATTGGCATGGGGAACAGATGCAGGTTTCTACCGATTGATCCCCGAAGAAGTATTACACCCTGCGAACGAAACGGAGGTACAAGCCTTATTAGCGCGTGCGCATAAAGAGGGTAAGCATATCACCTTCCGCGCTGCAGGTACCAGTTTGAGCGGACAAGCTATCAGCGATAGCCTATTGGTAGTGTGCGGCAAGAAATGGGAACAATACACTGTGGGGAAAGATGGTAAGACCATTACCTTGCAACCTGGTATCGTAGGTCAACGTGTCAATGAGATACTGAAGCCCTATGGACGCTACTTCACTCCTGACCCTGCGAGTTTGAAGTCAGCCATGGTGGGTGGTATTGTAATGAACAATGCCTCGGGCATGTGTTGCGGTACGCATGCCAATAGTTACCGCGCACTGAAATCTGTGAGAATCATTCTGCCAGATGGAACCATCTTGGACACGGGTGATCAAGAGAGCCGTGCGCAGTTTTTGATGACCCATAGTAAGTTTGTTCGCAAGATTGATGATTTGCGTATTCAGACCCAGCAAAACAAAGTGCTGTGCGATTTGATTCGTAAGAAATACTCCATCAAGAATGTCACGGGATTGACTATTCTTCCATTTGTAGAATATACCGATCCATTCGATATTATTGCCCATTTGATGGTAGGTAGCGAAGGTACATTAGCATTCCTATCCTCCATTACAATGACCACAGGCGAGATACAACCTTATAGCGCTTCTGCACTACTACTTTTCCCAACTACGAAGTTGGCATGTGAAGCCATTACTGAGATGAAGCATACGGGATTGCTATCCGCAGCGGAGTTCTTTGACCGCAAAGCGATGCGTACTGTAGAAAAGGACTTCCCAGAATTACAAGGACTTCCTGATGATGCGGGTGCTGCATTGATTCGCACTGATGCTTTGACAGAGCAAGAGTTGGCAGATAAGAATAAGACCTTGCAAGACTTGTTGCGGCATTATAATCTTTGCCAACCTGCAGCCTTCACCTCAGACCCTGTGTTGACGGGCAAGTATTGGGCCATGCGTAGCGGTATCTTCCCAGCCGTGGGCGGTACACGCGAGATTGGTACCACATGCTTGATTGAGGACATTGCTTTCCCTATTGAGCACTTGGCGCAAGCCACATTGGATCTGCAACAACTCTTCATCGAACATAATTATCCAGAAGCCGTGATCTATGGTCACGCATTGGAGGGCAATTATCACTTTATTTTGAATCAACGCTTTGACTCTCCACAAGCCATTGCACAGTACGATGGTATGATGCGTGCAGTGGTGGACTTGGTGGTGGACAAATACCACGGTAGTCTAAAAGCAGAGCACGGCACAGGTCGCAACATGGCGCCATTCGTTCGTCGCGAGTGGGGTGATGCAGCGTATGAGTTGATGAAAGAAGTGAAGCAACTCTTTGACCCAGAGAACATCATGAACCCTGGTGTAATCTTCAACGAAGATGAGCATTCCTATATTGAGCATATCAAACCTCTTCCAGAGGTGCATGAGATGATTGACCGCTGCATCGAATGTGGTTTCTGCGAAGTGAACTGCGTAGCATGCGGATATGCGTTGTCTAGTCGTCAGCGAATCATCGTACAACGTGAGTTGGCGCGATTGAACGCTTCGAGCAACAAAGCAGATCAACGTTTGGCAAAGCAACTGGAGAAAGACTTCCGCTATATTGGTCGCGACCTATGTGCGGGTGACGGACTATGCTCTACCTCCTGCCCAATCAAGATTAATGTGGGCGACTATATCCACTTGGTGCGCGAAAAAGATATGAGTGCAGCAGGCAAGCAATTAGGTTATTGGGCAGGAAAGAACTTGGCTGGTATTGGTACTGCGCTGACGGGTATTCTGGAGGTAGCCAACGTAGCTCACAACGTATTAGGCGATAAGGCTACTAGGCTATTGGGCAAGGCGATGCACTATGGTTCGGGCGGTTTGGTTCCACTGTGGACACCATCATTGCCTCGTCCTGTGCGCAAGAAGGAGAAACAGACTGCCATGGAATATGGTGCTGTAAACGGACTGAAAGGCTTGCAAGATAAGCGCGTGGTATATTTCCCATCGTGCTTGAACCAACGTTTGGGTTCTGGCAATAAACCACTTATCAACGACATGACCGAGCTACTGAACAAAGCAGGATATGAAGTAATTTTCCCAGAGAAGATGGAGAATCTCTGCTGTGGTACCATCTGGGAGAGTAAGGGTATGCCAGACGAGGCACAACGTAAAGCTGCCGAACTGGAGTTGGCACTGCTGAAAGCGAGCGAGAATGGTCGTTGGCCCATCTTGTGCGACCAAAGTCCATGTCTGCACCGCATGCGCCACACCATGCAACATATGAAGTTATACGAACCCGCCGAGTTCATTGACAAGTTTGTGATGAGCGAAGTGGAAATTACGCCATTGGACACCTGCGTAGCAGTACACGTAACCTGCTCTACTCGCCAGATGGGCGTAGCAGATGCGATTATACGTGTGGCTAAGGCATGTGCGAAGCATGTGCTGGTGCCAGAGGAGATAGGTTGCTGCGCATTTGCTGGTGATAAAGGATTCACAAATCCTGAGCTCAACGAATGGGCATTGCGTAAGTTGAAACCACAAGTAGAGAAAGCTGGTGCCACAATGGGTGTGAGCAACTCGCGCACCTGCGAGATAGGACTAAGCACACATTCGGGCATTGACTACTGTAGCATTGCACACCTAGTGAATATGTGCGCGGAGCGGAAGTAGAAGGCTGCGCTATTAGATGTTAGACCACTTCGTTGTTAGAAGTTAGATATGGAGATAGAAAGAAAATACTTAGTAACGAGCGACTGCTATAAGGAGTTAGCAGTGGCTCGTTATCATATTCGTCAAGGATATATATCGCGCGAAAAGACGGGCACAGTACGCGTGCGAATTACCGATGACAAAGCCTATCTTACTATCAAAGGCAAACCCGCAGCAGGACATTTCGCTCGCTACGAATGGGAAAAAGAGATTGATGTGCAAGAAGCTGAAGAGCTAATGAATCTGTGTCAAGGTACTGTCATAGACAAGACTCGATGGATAGTACCTGCTGAAACAGTTGACAATTTACAGTTGACAGTTGACAATTTACAGTTGATATGGGAAGTGGATGAGTTTCATGGCAAGCACGAGGGACTGGTAGTAGCAGAGATTGAGTTGGACAATGAAGAACAATCGTTTGAGAAACCCGATTTTATCGGCGATGAAGTGACGCATGATCCTCGCTACTACAATGCGAATATGTGAATCAATTAAGAATTTTGAATTAATTGGAAGGCTGCGCCAATAGATTGAGCAAGAGCACCATCGGTATCTTCTCTATCGCCTATCACGAGGCATTGTTCGGCAGTTACCTTCATCTTTTCAAGCACTTTCTTCAGCACTTCGGGTGCTGGTTTCAGTCCGCCCAACTCGGGAGCCGAGACTACCCAATCAAATAAATTTTCGTTGATATTCAATGCATGCAGTTTCTCATGCGTGTGTCCATAGTCGGATAAGACGACCAAACAGATTCCTTGTTTTTTGCAGTCTGCAACAAAAGGCATCAGCCATTCCACTGGCTTATAATATCTCTGTATCACACTAACCATCAATGGCATGTAGCGGTTGAAGTACCATGTGCGCAAATCTTCGGGATGTGCGTTGCAATAGGTTGCCATTGTTTGGAAATAGGTTTGGAAGAATGTATCCTCATTGCCAAAGTACTGTCCGCGTAATTGCTTGCGTGTTTTGCGCTCAGCCAGCATCAATCGCCAATCACGTGGCGCACCACATAGCATTCGCCACACCATATGTGATTTGGCATAGAGCGTGCCGTCAAGGTCAAAGACTATCAGTTTGACCCCGCCTAGCCTTCCCCCAGAGGGGAGGGATTGATTATGTATAATTTGACAATTTAGCATTTAGATTGCAAAGGTACAATAAAATTTGCGGATATGCAAGAAAAATCGCATTTTGGTGCGATTTTTCTGGTGTAGAGTGTAAGGTGTAGAGGGTAGTGGATATTGGAAAGGTATTAGGAAAGTATTAGATGGTAATTGAGTGGTATCGAAGTGGTAACGGAGTAGTTTCGAGAAAGAAAGCGGAAAGATAGCAACAGATATTGGGAAAAAAGTATCGAAATTTAATAAAATGCACGCGCGCGCGAAGAAAATTTGCGTAATTCATTTGTTTATATTAATTTTGCAGCCTATTTTGGGTTTTTATGCGGTAAATTGCTTATAAAAATCTTAAGAATATGAATATTTAATAACGAAATATTAAAAAACAACATAATTATGACAAAAGTTTACTTGAAACAATTTTTCTTAAGTAGTTTAATTTTATTATTTGGCATTTCATCTGTATTCGCTCAACAAGTGCCCAACCCAAGTTTTGAGGATTGGAGCGGCGAAAAATACAATGATGAGATTCAGCTCAAAGATTGGTATGCCAGTAATGTGACTCAAGTTGGTTTCAAATTCAATTTAGCGCACCGCGAGGCAGGTCACACTGGTAGTTACTCTATGATGGTGCAAGACACCGAAGTAGGAGCCATGGGTATTACCGAGGTATCACCAGGTTATTTCTCGTTAGGTAAGCCATGGACCCATCTTCCTAGTATTACAGAAATTAACAAAGCAACAGCAGGAACTAGCGGCGGTATTAATTTCAAATATCGTCCTGATAGTATGTCGGTATGGATTAAACGTACAGGTGCTAACGTAGATAAAGAAGACTTCTACTTGCTCTACTACGCATGGTCTGGTACCGCTAAAGGTAGTAAATATAAAGGCAAAAATGGTAGTTGTACAAGTATCTCTCAAACCAATGAGGAAAGTGATATTCGTTTAGCATTGAATGCGAACGAATGTGGAACAGACCAAAAAGCTAATCAGATAGCCGAAGGTATGTGGCGCGAGAAAAAAGAATATGGCAATTGGACCAATATCAAAGTGCCTATTTACTATTTCAACAATGATATTCCTACAATGATGAATATCATTTTCTCTGCAAGTAACTACCCTAACTATCGTGCAAACGATGGATTATACAAGGGTAATTCATTGTATGTGGATGATGTGGAGTTGATTTATTCATCAAAGATTCAGAAGTTGTATATTGGCGGCAAAGAATGGAAAGGCTTTAACCCCAACACAACAGAGGAGCAAGTATATTCGCTGGGTAAAAGTGCCAGCAGTATTCCTGAGCTCAAAGCCTATCGTGGTGCTGGTCAGATTAGCAATGCAAGAGGCGAAACAGTCACTTTCTCTGGTCGTGAATTGAGTGGTAGCGAGATTAGCATTAGCAATGGTACGATTGATGGCAATCCAACCACTATCACCGTGAAAGCGGAGGATGGCAAGAGCACCATGACGTATAAGATCAAGTTTGTGCGCCAAGCTAGCACCAATGCAAAATTGGCAAGTATATTGGTTAACGGTCAAGCAATCAGCGGCTTCCAACCAGCAGTAACATCCTACAACGTAGAGTTGCCATATGGTACGACCGATGCACCTATCGTGAGCGTAGATAAACAAGAGGATGAGCAAGTGGTTGAAATCATCCAGGCGACTAGCCCAACAGG
Organism: Paludibacteraceae bacterium; assembly: GCA_045132415.1. Classification (GTDB taxonomy): domain Bacteria; phylum Bacteroidota; class Bacteroidia; order Bacteroidales; family Paludibacteraceae; genus Colicola. The sequence continues at coordinate 82,243 of JBGUSG010000008.1, forward strand.
TAGCGCAAAGATCAACGTGACAGCTGCTGATGGCAAAACGAAACAAACCTATACTATCAGTTTCAGTGTAGCAGTGCTTTCTGACAACACCTTGAAGGATATTAAGATCAATGGCGAGAGTTTGGTAGGCTTCACTCCTAACCAAACGACTTATCGCGTATCGTTGCCAACATCTACAACCACGATGCCAAAGGTGGAGGCTGTATCCGCATATCCAACTGGAGCACAAACAATTACACACAATGCGCCAAGTGTGATAGACGGCGGAGTATATCAAATCAATGTCTCTACACCAGGTAATCCAACACCAAAGACCTACAAATTGACCTTCAAATTGGAGGCATCGTCCTATTCGATGTTGAAAGACTTGCAAATGGGCAATCACTTGATTAGCAACTTCAAACCTGAGAATTTGACCTACTACGTAAATCTGCCTGTAGGTACGACCGAATTGCCCAAAGTGACCTATGTTAAGGGTGAATCTACCCAAACGGTAGAAGTAACCGAGGGTGGATTGAACGGCATTACGCGCGTGAAAGTGACCGCTGGCAATGGCATCAATACAACAGAGTATAAGATTGATGTGACTACCGCTTTGTCGGAGATATCGACATTGAATATGATTTATATTGGCGGTGAACCATTGGCAGATTTCGCTCCAAATGTAACAAATTATACCTATGCGTTGCCTATTGGAACGGCAGAGTTGCCAGAGATTACAGTAGATAAAGGTGATGAATATCAATCTGTAAGTATTATCAAGGGCGGACTGAACGGAACAACACGCATCACTGTAACAGCTCAAAATGGAGCAAGTACCATATACAACATTGCATTTAGCGTGGCGCAAGCAACGAATGCTTCGTTGAAGATGATTTATCTGGACGGGAAGCCATTAGAAGGCTTTGATCCTGACATATTGGAATATAATTGTCCACTGCCACAAGGAACAACCGAATTACCAGTAGTCACATACGAGCAAGGCGATGAGTATCAAACTGTTACCGTACGTTCTGGCGGTATCAATGGTGATTATAAGATTACAGTTCGTCCACCATCAGGTGCTAGCAAAACCTATGTGCTCCACTTCTCGGTAGCTACATCAGACAATATTAGCCTGAAGATGATTTACTTGGACGGCAAAGAGTTGGACGGATTTGATCCAAACCAATTGGAGTATATGGATACGCTACCAATGGGCGTAAGTACCATTCCTACTGTAACATGGGACAAGGGTGATGAGTCACAGAAGATTTTGGCGTTGCTCAGCAACAATGTACAGACCATTACTGTAACCGCAGAGAGCGGAAGAAGCCAGACATATAGTATCACATTCGTGATTCAACGTTCGGAGAGTGCCTTCTTGAAGATGATTTATTTGGATGGCGACAGCTTGGAAGGGTTTGATCCACAAACATTTGCATATACCCACACCCTCACCAAAACAACTTGCCCTGTGATTACAGTGGATAAAGAAGAGGGACAACAAGTGACTATTGCTGCACCATACGCAGCAGGTCAAGCGCAGATTAGTGTGAAGCCATATGGCGCAGAGGGCAACGTATATACCATTGATTTTGAAAGTGCTCTTACCGAGAATCAAGCATTGCTGCAACAAATATACATTGACGGTGTAGCATTGGAAGGATTTGCACCTAATAAATATGACTATGCACTGAACTATCAAGGAACATTCCCAACAGTGACTTGCGACACCTTGGAAGGACAAGAGATCACCACCTTCCGCAATGGTAACACGCTGACAATCTACGTAATAAAAGATGAAGACAAAGCACAATACCACCTTACATTTAACACGCAACTCTCGGATGATTGTTCGCTGGAAGCTATTTTGATTGATGGTGTTGAGTTGGTAGCGTATGAGCCAACAGTGAAACATTATACCATACCTATTGCAGCTGGTGGCACATTGCCTACTGTGCAATATCGCAAGCGCATGGAACAACAAACTGTGCATGCTGGTATGACCAATGCAACTACCTACACGATGTTGGTATTTGCTGCCAATGGTGACTCTACAGCCTACACCTTGCATTTTGAGAAAGCAAAGTATAGCGATGCGACCTTATTGGACTTGAGTGTAGAAGGATATTCGATTGATTTTGAACCAAATACATTCGAGTATACTCTGAATATTACAGAAGAAGATTTGCCTGCTTTGCACATTGTGGCACGAGATGGACAACACACCTCTACACACCATGTGAATAAAAATGAGCAAAATGTGCTTGTAGTGGCAGAAAATGGCACCTCAAACACCTATCGCATTATCTATACACGCACGATTTCTACTGATGCATATCTGAGAGATATTCTGTTGGATGGCGTTTCGTTGACTGATTTCCGTAGCGACTCTATGCATTATGTGGATACGTTGCCATGGCGCACACGTGTAGTGCCATGTGTTCAACCAATCGGAACTGATAATCAAACGATTACCACATACCATAGCGCAATCAATGGTACTACTCGCATCCATGTGCTATCAGCAGATGGAGTAACAAGCAATGAATATACCATTCATTTCCCAGTACGCAAGTCTAGCAATGTGGCATTGGAGTATATCGAGTTGGATGATAGTCGATTCTCATTTACATATCACCCTGACACCACCGATTACACTATTTATTTGCCATATCAAGAAACTAATGTGCCATTGGTACTCTATGCAGCAGCCGAAGCCGAACAACAAATTCGTTATATCTCTCGTCCTGCAGGTCAAACGAGCCAATTGATGGTTACAGCAGAAGATGGTAGCGAACGTACATATAACTTGACATTCTTGCCTACGCTTTCGGATGAGACCAATGTGTTGCAAGCTCTTAAGATTAAAGAGACGGGGGAAATGCTTGATCCGAATACATTTGATCATACTGTTGCGATGCCTTATGGTAGCAAGCAGTTGACCGTAGAATATACCAAGTCTTTTGCGGAGCAAACAGTAATGGTACAGCCTGGTGGTGTAAATAGGCCAACCACTATTACAGTAAAATCGAATCGTAAAAACGAAGCGAATATCGTTTATACGATTACTCCAGAGTTGAATACACAAAACCCTGCGGTGGTAGATAGTATCTTTGTAGATGGTGTATTAGTTAGTGGCTTTGATAAAAATCGTTTTACATATATCCATAATCGAACAAATGTAACTACGCCACAAGTATCTATCCAAAAAGCTAATGGAGTGGAGGTTGCAACTATATGTGACACATGGCACTGGCAAGGTGTTGTAACAAAAGATGGCTATAAGAACGTTTATACCATTTATTTCCACTATATCAACGAAGTTATCCCAAATGGAGAATTCGATGAATGGACAACTACTGCAACATCAAAAACAGATAAACCGACATACTGGAATGCACCAGGAGATTATATAGATGTATATTTAGGAACAGCAAAGGCAGGACCTACTATTAGTAAAGATGGGAATTCCGCTGTACATCTACAAACGACTTATTGGGCTGCATTAGCAGGTCCTGTTCCTGCTGTTATAAATTTGGGAGATATGTCAAGTGGCTTTGCTGTAGCAGGAGCAACGCGTGTCATCCCATTTGGATTCATCGGTTTTCACAACACTCCAGATAACGCCTTAATTAATTACAAATACACAGATAAGGCAGGGGAAGGTGCATTATTCAGATTCAAGTTCTTTAATATGAGTGGAGAATCTTACGATGTCGATTATCGTCAACAAAACACAAATGCAAACTATTCAAAAGTACAAGTACCATTGAATACTAACGGGAAGTATGTATCTGGATTAGACATTGTTATTGATGCAAGTGGTAAATATCCATCTGGAAGTCAAAATGCTAATCTTTATGTTGACTACATTCGTTTCCAATATAACAATGCCCTTAAAAACATCAAAGTGAATGGTGAGTTAGCACAACGCAATGGCAATAATTTCACTTACACTTTAGCAGAGGCTGCCAACACCATGATTCCGTCATTGGAATTTATTGGAGAAGTGAGCGACCAAGCACAAAAAGTAGTATGGAGTGACGAAGTGGTTAGCACATTATATGCAGAGCGCACTGCAACCATTACCAACTATGCAGAAGATGGGACTTCATCAGAATATACGCTCACAGTCCAACGTCCATTGGATCCTGAGAACCGACTAAAAGATTTGTTGATTGACGGAAAGACTGTTAGTGAATTTAGTCAAACTAAAAACGAGTATGAGATCCATATCCCATCTTCCCGTCGCACTCTACCAGATATTCAACCAATACCTACCAATCACCTCCAAAATGTGGTTGTCAACTATGCGGATTCCACATATACCATCTCTATCAAACCAGAGAAGGGTTCTACTCGTCGCATAAAGATCCGTATCATCACCGACCTATCTGATGACACCCAACTCAGCGCCATTACAGCAAATGGCATTTCATATACCCCAGAACAAACCTCATACACCATTGTTGCAGACCAATTGCCTACCATCACCTTCGTCAAAAAGATGGACGGACAGACAGTTGATCTCAACAACGGCATATTGACCGTAACCGCAGAAGATGGTACACAAGCCACCTACTCCATCGTATTGGAAAAACCTATGGTAACTACGACTGGAGAATTAGCTGCAATTGAAATCAATGGTTTGGAACTTCAATCGTTCTCTCCTTCACAATATGAATATACTCTTCCACGACCAGAAAAAGTAGCATTCAAACGTGTTGCAGAAAGTGATTCTGTAGTATTTGTTCAGACAAGTACATATATGGAATGGCAAGTAATTGGCGATGAGCAACATACTTATCGCATTACCTATCCTACTGAATTATCAAATGATGCGACATTACATGCAATCCAGATCAACAATGCACTACTCGAAGGATTCAATGCGCAAATTACAGATTATACCTACGCTACGGATTCAACAACGCACTTATTGATTAGTTCGCCAAATACAGCAAGTATGTCTGTGGAGCATAATATGAAGAATGACACGTTAAACTACACTTATAATATTGTTGCAGAAGATGGCACGAACAACGTATATCACATACAAATTTTGCCCGACATTACTAATAATCCATATTTGCAAAATATTTGTTTTGATAATAAGCAAATTGAAGGTTTCCGTTCCGACAGTTTGACCTATGCCATTGTATTACCAACTGCTGATTATAAAGTAGCAGAGCCAAACCTTCCAAGCATCCAATATACGACTTGTGAACCTAATCAACAAGTTGTAGTAGAATATGGAAATTTGGGAGAAACGACTAACTTGGTAGTTACCTCAGAGGATGGCACTCGAAATGCTATTTACCAATTGCTTATCACAGCGGAGCCTAGTCATAATGCAGAATTGATTGGAATTGCGGTAAACGGTACTCCAATTGAACAGTTTGAGCCACAACGCCATTATTATTCAGTTCAAATCACAGGCGAAGAAGTGGATGTGACATGGGCTACAGAAGATAACTATCAAACCATTACCCAATCAATGAGTAATAATACATGTACTCTTCATGTAATGGCGCAAGATGGTGTTACTACGAATGATTATGTGATTGAACTTTATCATGAAGCCATCTCCGATAATGCGACATTGAGCAATATCTTACTGAATGGTCAATCATTTGATAAGTATGAACCAGCAATCAACGAGGGACTTGAGTTCTCACCAATGCAACAACGTTATACCATCAACTTGCCATCAGGTACAGAATTCTTACCAGAGATAGCCGCCAACCTAAGTGAGAATGGGCAACAAATTGACATCAATATCATTGATTGGCGTGCAAATATCACAGTTACAGCCCCCGATGGTATCACAACTAACACTTATGTACTTACATTTGAAGCACCAAAATCCAGCAATGCACACCTACAAATGATATACATAAATGGTGATAGTTTGGCGAATTTCACTCCAGAGCAATATAACTACTTCATACCACTACCTATTGGACAGGAAGTATTGCCAAATGTGTTAGCAATTACTCAGGAAGTTACACAAACATTGCGCGATTCTATTTCAGGATTACATCATACTATCATTGTAACAGCGGAAGATGGTACAGAGTGCCAGTATATGTTGGCATTCTCCGTAACACAATCTCATGCTGACACTCTTGCTGCTATCTATGCAGATGGTGTTTTGATAGATGGTTTCCGTCCTGATTCATTCTACTATTCATATACACTTCCTGTAGGTACACGCTACTTACCTGAGTTAACATGGGATAAAGCAGACCAATGGCAAACCATAACAGATAACGTGCTGATTGATCATACATATGAGCGCACTACACAAATCAATGTCCTTGCCATGTCTGGTAGAAAGAATACGTACACAATTAACTACCAAGTAACAAAATCGGATATTGACACTCTGCAAATGATTTACATCAAGGGAGATTCATTACAAGGATTTAATGCGCAACAATTAGAGTATCATCTCACTCTCCCTCAACATGACTCGCTTGCTCCTATCATAGCATATAGTGCGGGTGATATGTATCAACAAATTCAGGATACAATTACAGAGTACATGTTCGATGGCCAACAAATGGGCTGGAAATACACCTGCCATGTTACCGCAGAGAATGGTAATGCCAAAACCTACGTATTGTATTTCACCTATGCTAGAATACTTTCTACCAACAGCCAACTCGCAAATATTTATGTGGGTGGAGAGGCACTCGCAGGATTCACCCCCGAGCAATTCAACTACCTTGTAGAATTGGTTGAAGAGGCAGCAACTCCAACTGTGTTAGTAGAAAAGGCCGAATACCAACAACAAGTACAAATCCTACATGGCGATACCACACGTATCATCGTAACGGCAGAAGATAGCAACTATCAATCTACATACATGATTATCTTCCAACGTCAACAATCTCCTTATTCGTATCTCGAAGCAATATATATGAATAACGAGTTGCTTGAAGGTTTCCGTGTTGATTCATTTGAATACGATATTGAGTTGCCATTTGGAACGATTGAGTTACCACTCTTGACTTACGACCTTGGTCATGCAAAACAAAATGTAGCTATAGATACACTCATAGCCAACCTCAATGGAAGAACTCAAACTACCATTCGCTTCTCTGTGACAGCTCCGGATCCAGTATTCTCTTCCGAATATGATATTCGAATGATGGTTGCACAAAACAATAACAGTCGCCTGAGTATGGTAACTATCAAGGGAGACTCCATCGTAAACTTCCATAGCGATACGCTCTCTTATGACATCGTTTATCCAATCGGAACCGATAGTACGGAGTTGGCTCAACTATCTGACATCGAAGCTTATGCAGAAGACAGCAATGCCGTTGTTACTATCATAGAAAATGGTATTGATTTCATGATTCAAGTGACCGCACAAGATGGCAAGGCAATTAGCATATACACCATCACACAATCTATTCTTAAGAGCAGTGATGCTTCGCTCCAAAAGATTCTTTTAGATAGTGTACCGCTATATGGATTTATGTCCGATATATTAGAATACACCTATTATATCAATGCCGCTCAGCCACAAATTGAAGCCATCGCTACCGATTCTACTGCAAACATTGAGTATGGCATATTTACACTTGGTGAACCATTTTATATCTACGTCACTGCTGCAGATGGTACAGAACGCGTTTATAGTATCAACTTCTTAGAAACGACTATCAATTCAGCAGATATACCTACAGCAAATGATGTACTATTCCGACATATTGGCGGTACAATGGACGTTATGTTTGCGACTCTCCGCAAGCGTGTAAGTGTGGCTGTATATGACCAACAGGGGCATCGTCTCTTCTACCAGTCCGTACCAGAATCTGATCAAAATGATGCTACTATTTTTGTCAATTCAGAAGGTATTGAAGAATTAATGGATGTTCGCACGCCATTGGTTACTTACACTTTACCTGCTACTAACCAATGCTACTTCTACGTCTTCTTCGAAAACGAAACTCGTAAAATTGCATCTGGTAAATTTGCAGTAAAACAATAACGAATGTTCCAACTTCACTCCCCATATCGTCCTACTGGCGATCAACCCGAAGCCATCCACCAACTGGTGGATGGCGTTCGTGCGGGAGCTGAAGCACAAACATTGCTTGGTGTTACAGGCTCTGGAAAGACTTTTACTGTCGCCAATGTTATCTCAGAAATTAACCGCCCCACCCTCATTCTCAGCCACAATAAAACTCTCGCTGCACAACTTTATAGCGAGATGCGACAATTCTTCCCTAACAATGCGGTGGAATATTTCGTATCATACTACGACTACTATCAACCTGAAGCATATATCCCCTCCACCGATACATATATCGAAAAAGATCTTTCCATCAACGAAGAAATCGACCGACTGCGACTAAGCGCTATCTCCTCCCTATTGAGCGGAAGAAAAGATGTCATCGTGGTATCTTCTGTAAGTTGCCTATATGGAATCGGTAACCCACAAGATTTCAGCCAGTCATGCATTTCTGTGTCACGAGGAGAGATTCGTAACATGAGCACACTGCTCAACCAACTCATTGATTCGCAATACATTCGCAACGATAACGAGCTCAACCGAGGGCGTTTCCGTGTTAAAGGAGACACAGTAGATGTTGCACTCGCATATGCCGACTATATCCTGCGCATTGAGTTTTTTGGCAACGAGATAGATGCTATCATAACCCTAGACCTAGCCACCAACCAAGTCCTGGAGGAGTTTGATACATACAACATCTATCCCGCCACTATCTTCTGCACCAACCCCGACAAACAAGCGGATGCCATCACGCAGATTAAGCTAGACCTTGCCAACCAAATTCAATACTTCCACGACATTGGGGAACCGCTCTATGCCAAGCGCATCGAGGAGCGTGTCAAGTATGATATAGAAATGATTCAAGAATTGGGCTATTGTTCTGGTATTGAAAACTATAGTCGCTATTTCGATGGACGAGAAGCTGGCACTCCACCCTATTGTCTACTAGACTATTTCCCAAAGGACATGCTCCTTGTCATCGACGAAAGCCACGTCACAGTTCCTCAGATTCATGCCATGTATGGTGGCGACAAAGCCCGCAAAACCAACCTTATCCAATATGGTTTCCGCTTACCAGCTGCACGCGATAATCGCCCACTTATGTTCGATGAGTTTGAAGCAAAAACGGGGCAAACCATCTATGTATCAGCTACTCCAGCGGATTATGAGTTAAAACGCTCCAACGGCATTTTTGTAGATCAGCTCATCCGTCCAACTGGCTTACTCGACCCAGAGATTGAAGTACGATCATCCGAGCATCAAGTGGACGACCTCATGGAGGAGATTCGTCTTCGCGTACAGAAAGAAGAGCGCGTACTCGTTACCACACTCACCAAACGTATGGCAGAGGAGATGGATGAATACCTACGCCGCTATAGCGTACGCTCTGCCTATATCCACTCAGATATCGACACCCTCGAACGCATACAAATCATGGAAGATCTCCGCAAAGGGCTATATGACGTACTCGTTGGTGTCAATCTCTTACGCGAAGGACTTGACTTACCAGAGGTCAGTCTTGTTGCTATTCTAGATGCCGATAAAGAAGGTTTCTTACGTGACCATCGCTCGCTTACGCAAACGGCAGGACGTGCAGCACGTCACCCCAATGGCAAAGTTGTCATGTATGGTAACAAGATTACACCATCTATGCAACTCACTATCAATGAGACGCTTCGCCGTCGTGAAAAACAAATTTCCTACAACCAGAAACATGGCATTACTCCCACTGCCCTCAACAAGGCCATTGAGACAAGCCCACTTATCGCTATCATGCGTAAAGAGCAAGAGGAGAGAAAGCAACTTGAGCAAAAGATTCAAGATGCCTGGAAATCAGCACCTTGGCAACAGTACAACAAAAAACAGCTTGAACGTGCTTCTGAGCAGCAACGTCGTGCCATGTTGGAAGCAGCTAAGAACCTAGACTTTAATACTGCAGCTCGCCTTCGTGATGAATGGCTACAAATGGAAGATAAACTCCAAGCCATGAACTAGATATTGATTTTTAAAGGAAGTTCTATCATTCTTCTTTACTTTATCTTTTGTCTTTTACAAAAAAGACATTTTTCTTGCAGATGTCCTTTTTTTTTACTACCTTTGCAGCATTAATTAGTAATAATTGAAACACTATGTCTAAAATTGCTTTTATCACTGGCGCATCATCTGGTATTGGTGCTGCATGTGCACGCAAGTTTGCTGAGGGAGGTTACACCTTATTATTAAACGCGCGTAGCGTGGACAAACTGCAGGCACTCAAAACAGAGTTAGAAACCACCTATGGCACAGACATCATGCTATTGCCATTCGATGTGCGTGACCGAAAGGCCGCCACAGAGGCGATTACTACCCTACCCGAGCAATATCAAGCTATTGATGTATTGGCCAACAATGCAGGACTAGCGTTGGGTATGGACAAGGAATATGCAGGTGTGGAAGAAGATTACGACACGATGATTGATACTAATATCACGGCCTTGCTGATGATTACACGCCTAGTAGTGCCAGGTATGATTGCCCGCGGAAAGGGGCATATCATCAATATCGGTTCGGTGGCAGGCGATGCTGCGTATCCAGGAGGAAGCGTGTATTGCGCGACGAAAGCCGCAGTGAAAGTGCTGAGCGATGGACTGCGTATGGACCTAGTGGATACACCATTGCGCGTGACGAATGTGAAGCCAGGATTGGTGGAAACCAACTTCAGCGTGACTCGCTTCGGCGGCGACAAAGAGCGTGCAGACAAAGTATATCAAGGCATCAAACCGCTAACTGGCGATGACATAGCCGATGTGGTGTATTACGCAGCGAGCGCGCCAGAGCATGTGCAGATAGCCGAGGTGCTGGTGTTGGCAACGCATCAGGCAAGTGGAAGTTTGGTGTATCGAAAATAATCAATCATAGTTTATTCATACAAAAGAAACGCATATGTATTACGTAGAAAAACGCATCACTATTTCTGCAGCACACAATCTGCATTTGAGTTATGAGAGTAAGTGCGAAGAATTGCATGGTCACAACTTCGTGGTAACAGTTTATTGCAAATCTGAAACACTTAATGAGGATGGTATGGTCACAGACTTCACGCATATCAAACGCATCGTAAAAGAAACGTTTGACCACAAATATATCAATGAAGTATTAGACGTAAATCCATCTTCAGAAAACATTGCACGTTGGATCTGCGACCATGTAGAAAATTGTTACAAAGTGAGCGTACAAGAATCCGAAGGCAACATCGCTACCTACGAAAAATAATCATTTTAGGCTTATAGCCAAAATAAGAAATTATTGCAAATTTATTGCATTTACTTGCATATATAAAAAAAAAGCAGTACCTTTGTGCGCTTAATCGAAAATTATAAAAAACAAAGAATATGGCAAAGAAAAAACAAACTGTAGAGGATCAAAATCTTGAAAACGTACAAGAGGCCCTCAACACCACTAGTGCGTGGATCGAAAAAAATCAAAACAAATTGACTTGGGCAGTAACAATCATTGTCGCTATTGTAGTAGGTGTTTTGGCTTTGAACACTTATGTAATCAAACCCAAAGCAGTAGAAGTAAGCAACGAGAATGCTAAAGCAGTAACCTATTTCATGCAAGGCGATTGGGAGAAAGCTCTCAATGGTGATGATGCAGAGTGCATTGGTTTCCAATCAATTGCAGACGAGTACAAATGCTACCAAGGTGGTAAATTAGCTGCATTGTACGCAGGTATCTGCTACTATCAATTAGGTCAATACGAGGATGCTGCTGCTTATTTGAGCAAGTTCTCTGCAGACGACTTGACTATCGAACCTGCTGCATTGCAACTATTGGGCGATGCTTACGTACAACTTGAAGAGTACGGCAAAGCTGCTAAAGCGTTTGAGGCTGCGGCTAAATCTGGCAACGACATCATCGCACCTATGAGCTTGAAAAAAGCTGGTTTTGTGCATTTGGAACTTGGTAACAAGGTAGCTGCTAAGAAAGCATTTGAGACTATCAAAGCTGACTACCCTGCTTCTACAGAGGCTCAAGACATTGAGAAATATATCGCAATTGCAGAATAATTACCATCAACTGTTAACTATCAACTGTTAACTGTTAACTCTTATGACAACTGATTTATCGCAATATAATGCGAATGAATTGCCTAGCGCTGACGTGCTTTCACGTCAGCGCTATGCTATTGTAGTAGCTGACTGGAACAGCGAAATCACCCATGCACTAGCACAAGGGGCTATTGATACATTGCTCAAGCATGGTGTAAGAGAAGAAAATATCGACGTGATGCATGTGCCAGGCACTGTGGAGTTGACCTATGGTGCAGCGATGTATGTGAGTGGCAGAAGGGGTGGATTATTTAAGAGTGTGGATGCAGTCATAGTGATAGGTTGCGTCATCAAGGGCGATACGCCGCACTTTGATTATGTGTGCCAATCGGTTACGCAAGGTGTTACATTGCTGAATGCACATATGTATCCTCAGCCAATATATAATCCATGTCCTGTGATATTCTCTGTTTTGACCACTTTGGACAAGCAGCAGGCGCTTGACCGTGCGGGTGGTCGCCTCGGTAACAAAGGCGTAGAAGGTGCAGTGACCGCCATTAAGATGGCAAACCTTGTTTAGTGTTTAGAGAATGAAAGTTTATAAGTTTGGTGGTGCTTCGGTAAAGGATGCCAATGGCGTTCGCAACCTAAAGGAGATCGTTGCTCAATCTAGCGACGATCTGATGGTTGTAATTTCCGCCATGGGCAAAACCACTAACGCTTTGGAGCGCGTAGTCGCAGCATTGTCAAAAGACGATGAGCAAACAGCAGAGCAAGAATGGCTCAATGTATTGGATCAGCATGTCTATATCATGCAAGATCTAGGGCTACAGCCCAACGTGGATGTGCGTTTGCCAATGATGCCTGAATATAATAAGGAGTGGTCATATGATCAAAACTACGACCAAATAGTTAGCCTCGGCGAGATCATGTCCACACAAATTGTGGCTGTATTTTTGCTCAAAAGTGGTATTCCTACCGAATGGTGGAATATGCCCAAGCTCCTACGCACAGATTCTACCTATCGCGAAGCAGTTGTAGATTTTCAGGCTTCCGCACAAATTATCCGTGCTGGATGGGATCGATCAGCTAGACCACATGTAGTTGTAGCACAAGGATTTATTGGTGGTACATCCGATGAGCTTCACACCACGCTCGGTCGTGAAGGTTCCGATTATACAGCAGCTCTAATGGGTAATTTCTTAGATGCAGAGTCTGTCACGATTTGGAAAGATGTTCCAGGTATTCTGAACGCTGACCCCCGACTGATAGCGAATACCGTGAAGATTGACCAACTTACCTACCACGATGCGGTAGAATTGGCATACAGCGGTGCACAAGTCATTCACCCTAAAACTATCCGTCCGCTCGAAAACAAAAAGATTCCGCTATATGTTAAACCATTTAGCGACCCTACAGCAGCAGGATCGGTGATTACCGAGAAAGCCGAACCAATCCATGTACCTGTCTATATTTGGCGTATGAATCAGGTGCTGATTACCTTACGTGCAAAGGATTTTGCATTTGTATTGGAAGAGAGTTTGAGTCATATTTTCCAAATTATTCATGCCAATCGTTTGCGTGTATCGCTGATACAGTCAAGTGCTGTCACAATCTCTGTATGCGTAGATAACAATCGATTTGTGGCGCAAGCCCTCGAACAACTACAAGAAGCGTATCGCGTAACTTGGAATGAGAACTTGAGTCTGCTAACAATTCGCGGCACTACCCCTGAGATACTCAAACGTGAGCAAGAAGGACGAGACATTCTATTAAGTCAATTAACCCGCCGCACGGCGAAACTTGTAATAAAAGACTAAACGAATATGGATAATACAATTAAGCAGTATTTATCATGGCAATACTGGAAAGGCTTGCTTATTGAATTGGGGCACGCTTTGAGAACTAAGAAATTCTGGAAAGAATTTATCGTTATCAATTTCGGTATCATGATTGGTGCCGCTGCTGTATATTATTTCTTGATGCCAAGCCACTTGATTATTGGTACGATTTCGGGTTTGAGCATTGTAATCAACACATTAATTGGTGGTAATGCTGATACATTCTCTTACCTCGTGATGGGTATCAATGCTGTATTATTAGTTATGGCTTTCTTGCTCATTGGTAATGAGTTTGGCGTGAAGACCGTCTATACAGCGATGATATTAGGTCCGCTGACACAATTATGTGACAAACTCTATCCATATGTCAATCTTACGCACAAAGTGGTTGATAATCCCGAGGTCTTAGCACAATTACAAGCAGGCATAGCCGTATCTGATGCAAAAGGTAATCCGTATCTTTTAAGCAGAACAGGAGAAGTCTTGGAGCAGGTAAAAGACTCTGTCATGTCTTCAGGATTAGGCATGGGTGATGTGTGGTTTGACTTAGTTTGTTTCGTGTTGCTATTATCCATCTGCCAAACGATATTATTCCGTGTCAACGCTTCGTCGGGCGGACTAGATATATTGGCGAAGATAATCAATAAGTACATGCATTTTGACATTGGTATGTCGGTGTCTATCGGAGGCGCGTTGATCTGCTGTACTGCATTCTTGATCAATGATTTCCGTATGGTAGTGATTGGTTTGATTGGTACATGGATCAATGGAGTAGTTGTCAACTACTTTACTGCCTCTATGGATCGCCGTAAGCGTGTATGCATCATCACACGCGAACACGAAAAAGTACGTCAATACATCGTCAAAGATCAATTGCGAGGTTGCTCACTTTACCGTGTAGAAGGAGGATATAGTGGAGAGGAATACATTGAGATTCAAGCACTTTTGACTCAAGAGGAGTTTGCCAACGTATTGGCATTTATGCGTGAGAACAATATCCAAGCCTTCACCACAGCGGGCAACTGCTCTGAGGTGTATGGTTTGTGGTTCAAACACAAGAAACGCAATGGTAAATTAGAAATCGAAAAAGATTAATTGAGATTAATTAACTTATAAATTATATATACAATGAAACCAACATTATTTATTCTTGCGGCAGGTATGGGTAGCCGCTACGGAGGACTCAAACAATTAGACGGTCTTGGTCCTAATGGTGAAACAATCATGGACTATAGCGTATTCGATGCCATGCGTGCTGGTTTCGGCAAAGTGGTATTCGTTATCCGCAAGGATTTCGAAGAAGATTTCCGTCGTGTAGTACTCAGCAAATATGCAGACCATGTTCCATGCGAGGTTTGCTTCCAAGGTATTGATAACCTACCAGAAGGCTTTACTCGCAATCCAGAGCGCACCAAACCATGGGGTACCAACCATGCTGTATTGATGGCTAAAGATTTGATTAAGGAACCATTTATGGTTATCAATGCCGATGATTTCTACGGCAAAGAGTCATTCGAAGTTATGGCTAAATTCTTGTTGAGCGTAAACGGTGAACAAGGTAAATATTGCATGGCTGGTTATCGCGTAGGCAACACGTTGAGCGAACACGGCACTGTGAGCCGTGGCGTATGCGCTACCGACAAGATGGGTTATCTCACCGATGTCGTAGAGCGTACCGCTATTGAATCTAAAGAAGGTCATATCGTATTCCCTGATGAGAACGGTATTGAAGTAGAGATTCCATTCGATACCCCAGTAAGTATGAACATGTGGGGCTTCACTCCTGAGTATTTTGAATACACCGAAGCTGCATTCAAAGCATTCTTAACCGAACACGGACAAGAACTAAAAACCGAGTTCTACATCCCTACCCTCGTCAACGATCTCATCAAGGCAGGTAAAGCTACTTGCCAAGTATTGGATACTCCAGCCAAGTGGTTTGGCGTTACCTACGCTGATGACCGTCAGATGGTAGTAGATAAAATCAAAGCATTGGTAGGTGCTGGCGTATATCCTAATAAACTCTTCTAAAAACATCAACTGTTAACTATCCATGGCTCGTATTCTCGTTACAGGCGGTACTGGTTATATCGGTTCGCATACAACAGTCGAACTCATGCAACAAGGGTATGATGTGGTTGTCATTGACAACCTCAGCAACTCCAGTGCAGATGTTCTCGATGGTGTTGCCGCCATTGTTGGTACTCGTCCTGCCTTCGAACAAGTTGACTGCAACGATGCGCAAGCCCTTGCGCAAGTATTCACTAAATATCCTGATATACAAGGCGTTATCCATTTCGCAGCAAGCAAGGCTGTTGGTGAGTCAGTAGAACAACCATTAATGTACTACCGCAACAACCTCATGTCACTGGTCACTTTGCTTGAGCAGATGAAGGCACACAATGTGCACAACATCGTTTTCTCAAGTTCTTGCACCGTGTATGGACAACCTACCGAGGAACACCTACCTGTGGACGAGACAGCTCCTATCCAAGTAGCACTCTCTCCGTATGGTAACACCAAGCAAATCAACGAAGAGATTATCCGCGATGAAGCACATGCCAATGCGCAGTTGCACGCTACTATATTACGCTATTTCAACCCTATTGGCGCACACTCATCTGCTATGATTGGTGAATTGCCTAATGGTGTTCCACAAAACCTATTGCCATTTGTCACACAAACGGCTATAGGTCTGCGCCCAGAGTTGAAAGTATTTGGTGATGACTACAACACGCCTGATGGCTCTTGCATCCGCGATTATATCTATGTGGTTGATCTTGCCAAAGCACATGTCAAAGCAGTAGAACGCATGCTCAACCATCAAGCTAAAGAGCAAGTAGAAGTCTTCAATCTTGGTACAGGTCGTGGTTTGAGCGTTTTAGAGATTCTCAATACGTTCATGCAAGTCACTGGCGTGAAAGTTCCATATCAAATCGTAGGACGCCGAGAAGGCGACATCGAACAAGTATGGGCAAAACCGGATAAAGCGAACAACGTACTCGGTTGGAAAGCAGACACGCCAATCGAAGATGTTTTGCTCAGTGCGTGGCGCTGGGAACAGAAGATCCGCTCATAATAGACACGAACAATCTACAATAAGAGGGAGGTCATTGCTGACCTCCCTCTTATTTTTCCGCTATATTTCTCGATACCATTTCGTTACCACTCCATCACCACTCAATAACCATCTAATACTTTCCTCGAAGGTACGTAGTATTTTCCCTATTGAAAGAAACTAAAGTGCACACTGCCGTAACTGCGTTGCTCTACAAAGTGCGGATGGTTGTAAAAATCGTTGTGTTTCGAATGTTCCAGCACGAAATATCCACCCTCTTTCAATACCCCTTGTTCAAATATCAGATCGGGCAATGTAGGCAATTGTTCCAAATCATAAGGAGGGTCTGCATAGATAAAATCATATTGCACATGGCATGCTTTCAGAAATTTAAACACATCACCGCGAATCAAATGCAAATTTCTCACGCCCAACTGCTTGCAGCATGATATGATAAAGTTCTGTTGCGTGTGTGCCATCTCCACAGCAGTTACCTCTCGTGCGCCACGCGATACAAACTCCAAACCAATACCGCCTGTACCAGCAAACAAGTCCAGCATATCAACGCCCTCAAAATCCATACGATTCGTAAGGAGGTTAAATAGACTCTCCTTCGCAAAATCAGTAGTTGGTCGTGCTGTGATATTTTTAGGGGGCATCAATCGACGCCCCCTAAATGTTCCTGAAATAATTCTCATTCAATTACTCCCAGTTACCTGCGTTGTTGTTAGGTGCATCCACCGAACCAACCTTCAGACCTGGATAGTGATCCAATTTCTCCTCTTTGTCAATGATATTAGCACGCTCTTGAGCATTGAGGTCGTGAAGATAAGTGTTGTAGTGAGCACGAATCTCGAAGATTGGCACCTTGATACCTTGTGAAGTAGTGTACTCGTTGTTGGTCTCTACCTCAAACTTCACATTATCAGTATATGGGATATAAACGATCTCGCCGATGTTCTCCTCTGTATATTGACCTTTATAGAGCGATTGAATCATGTTGGTCAAGATAGTATCACGACGGAAACCTTGAAGACCCTCAGCTTTAACCTCGCGGTCATTCTCCCAAATATAGTTGTACAACAAGTTCAAGCTATCAGCACCTTGGAATTTCATCTTACGTTGTGCTTTCAAGCGAGCACGCTCCAAGATCTTAGCTGCCTTGTTTTCGGTCATACCATCCTCCAATTGTTTCTCTGTCAAAGAACCTACTTTGTAAACCTCTTTCTTTGGAGTAACCTTCAAATAATCTACCAACGAATCCAAGTCTGCGGTAAAGTAGCCTTTATCCAAACGGAATTGAGCCTCAGCGGTACGCAAACTTACAAGATTGTTAATGACTTTTACTTCGCGTTGTACACGTGCCTCTTCAAATTGAATAGGAGTTACAACACTCTTTACGCAGATGAATGCCATAAACACTACGGCAACACCCAACAATACACGAATAACGATTTTCATATTCTTTGATTTATTAAATTTATTCTATTTTTGCTATTCTATGAGAAAATAGTCCCTTTTCCCACAAATTCGCTGCAAAATTACTAATTCTTTTTCATATATGCAAATTTTTTTGTAACTTTGCAGCCGAAAAGAGTAATTTTATAAATTACAATGGCTGCGGAAGATAGTAATAAAGTTCTCTATGACATTCTGACCGAACGGTTGGAATTGCTTCGCATACTTGACAAAGAGGGCGATTCGGATCGTCGTCGCCATGTCGCGCGCGAAACTAAAGAACTTCATGCGCCTCTAGCACATCGCTTGGGCTTATATGCAATCAAGACGGAGATGGAGGATCTATCGCTTAAGTTCTTGGACTACAAGACTTATAAGTACATCGCGCACGCGCTCAATGAGAAAAAAGCACAACGCGATGCGTATATTACTGCTTTCATTACGCCACTTGAGCAAAAACTCAAGGCACATGGCTTTACATTTACTATCAAAGGTCGCCCAAAATCCATCCATAGCATCTACAACAAGATGCAAGCGCAACATTGTGATGTAGATCGTATCTACGACCTATTTGCTATCCGCATAATCCTCGATTCGCCGCTTGACCGCGAGAAACTCGACTGTTGGCAGGTCTATTCCCTTATTACAGATATGTACCGCCCCAACCCAAAGCGCCTTCGCGACTGGCTCAGCGTACCCAAAGAGAATGGCTACGAGAGTCTCCATACCACCGTGTTAGGTCCAGAAGAGAAATGGGTAGAGGTACAAATTCGTACTCGCCGTATGGACGAAGTGGCAGAGAAAGGTGTAGCAGCTCACTGGTCATACAAAGGCGTGGATGGCAATCGCCTTAACACGGACACCCAAAGTGTCTATGTTTTCACCCCGACAGGTGATCTTAAACGCCTACAAGCAGGAGCAACCGTGTTGGATTTTGCATTTTCCATTCATAGCGATGTAGGGTGTAAATGTGTAGGTGGACGCATCCGCAACCAAAATGTGAGTATCCGTCAGAAACTCCAGAATGGTGATCAGGTGGAGATTATAACTGCTCCTAACCAAAAACCTACTGCCGATTGGCTTAACGTCGTAGTAACTAGTAAGGCCAAGAACAAAATTCGCCAAGCCCTCAAAGAGGTAGAGTACCGTAATGCTGCCGAGGGAAGGGAATTGCTCGAACGCCGTTTCAAGAACTGGAAATTGGATTACACAGAAGGAGATATTTCTCGTTTAGCTCTTAAATTAGGTTACAAGATAACCACCGACTTATATCAATCCATCGCTCTCGGTAAAGAGGACTTGTTGCGCATTAAGGAAGTTTTCCTAATGATGGATGAGCCACGCCATGACCTACGCGAGAGTACACCATATGTGCCTAAAGACCCACAAGAGGCACTAGCCTTAGAGGTGGATATCAATGTCAAGAGTGTAGAGTATAATTTGGCGACATGTTGTAATCCACAACCAGGTGACCCAATCTTTGCATTTATCAGCATTATGAAAGGTATTCGTATCCATCGATTCGATTGCCCCAATGCCGATAACATGCGCGAGAAATATCCATATCGCATGCTCCCAGCCCGCTGGGCAAAGAAGAAAGAATAACACTTATAACTCATAACTTGAACAACTATCCATCCATATTATTGAGTGATGCAGTGGACCAAGTGGCTTCATTGCCAGGCATTGGACGCAAAACGGCATTGCGCTTGGTCTTGCATTTGCTTCGCCAACCTAATAAGGATGTAGAAGCGTTTACGGGTGCCATCACCCGCCTCAAACAAGAGGTGAAATACTGCCGTGTTTGCCATACTATCTCAGACCAAGAAGTATGTCCTATTTGCCAGTCGCACTCGCGTGACAAACATACGGTATGCGTAGTGGAGAATGTCCAAGATGTGATGTCAATTGAGAATACAGGGCAGTACAATGGTCTCTACCATGTCTTGGGAGGTATCATCTCCCCTATGGACGGAGTTGGACCTTCTGACATTGAGATCGACTCACTAATAAAACGCGTAGAAAGCGGTGATATCCATGAAGTCATACTCGCTCTTCCTACCACCATGGAAGGCGATACGACAAACTTCTACATCTATCGCCGCCTGCAAAATACAACTCTACACGATACTACACCACTTAAGATTTCCCAAATAGCACGAGGAATTGCCATCGGCAACGAGATAGAATATACCGATGAGATTACCCTTGGGCGCTCCATCGTCAACCGCATAGAATTTAAATTATAATGGAAAAGAACATCATCAAATCCCTTAATCTGTACTACTATGGTGCATTGATTCTAACCCTTATCGCAGGAACATTAGCTTATTTCCTGATTATGAAAGATTTAGTGCAGCCCATTGATCCAATGTCTAGACTTGGACAGGTATTGCAATATGTAGTAATCTTTGACGCATTGCTAACTATCCCTACGGGTTTGTATCTCTGCAAACGCCAATGTACCAAGTTAGCAGAACTTGCTGATGAGGAGCAAAAACTAGCGAGTTATAAACGCGCTGCGACCTTGCGTATCGTCTTGGTAAGCAATACAATGGTATTTGGTATAGCAGCTTTCTACCTTATGGGTGCATACCAATCTATGTTGTGGATTACAGCCATTTCTGCGATTGGTTGGTATTTTACTAAACCATCAGAAGCGAAACTCCAAGCCGAACTCCAACCCAAAGACCCTAATCAAGAACAATACTAAACTATAATAATCATCATTCACAAAACTCTATGACAATAGCTATTGACTTTGACGGTACTATCGTTACCCACGCATACCCTGCTATTGGTAAACCAATACCCTTTGCGATTGAAACACTCAAGCAACTTCAGCAAGAGGACCACCATCAATTGATCCTTTGGACTTGCCGTGAGGGCGAGCTTCTACAAGAAGCTATTGATTACTGCGCTGCACGCGGTTTGGAATTCTACGCAGTGAACTCTAATTTCCCAGAGGAGACATCGGATATCGTTCGTGCTCGTAAACTAGAAGCCGACCTCTTTATCGATGATCGCAATTTGGGTGGTATCCCTGATTGGGGTGTAATCTACCAAATGATTCATTCAGGCAATCACTTCAAACCCGCTCCAACTGGTATGCCAGCCGAAGAACCTCAACGCAAAAAAGGCCTCTTTGGTCTCTTCGGATAAAACTACTTATAACTTATCACTCATAGTTCATACTCAAGCAATGCTGCGCTTGCGCAAAATAGAGCCCTCTGATCTCCCATTTTTGTATCAATGGGAGAATGATGCCACGATGTGGGCAGATTCGGATACGCATAATCCGCTCTCTCGTCATGACCTGCATCAATACATCGAGAATACCACTGGCGATATCTACCGCGATGGTCAATTGCGCCTTATTATTGAAAAGGATCAACTGTCAACTGACAACTATCAACTGCCAACTACCCTCGGTTGCATCGATCTCTTTGACTTCGATGCACGTAATCGAAAAGCGGCTATTGGCATGTATATCGCTCCTGATGCGCGTGGCAAAGGGGCAGGCAAGCAAGCAGTACAGTTGCTTTTGGATTACGCTTTCAATTTCTTGCATTTGCGTATGGTCTATGCCATTATCAGTGTGCATAATATCGCTTGTTCGCATATCTATGAGCAAATGGGATTCACACCTTCTTCTCCTCTCGCCAACTGGACTCTCGAAGGCGATGCCATCCTTTGGCAGAAGTGTAGTTCAGGAGTTTAAGAGTTCAGGAGTTGTACCTCTATAGTCTAAACAATACAAAAAGAGAGCCGGAATTTCCAACTCTCTTTTTTGCTATACATAATAAGGTGTATTCCTTATCCGAGCATGGTGAGCAAGATACCTGCAGCCACCGCTGAACCAATCACACCAGCTACGTTTGGACCCATAGCGTGCATGAGGAGGAAGTTGCTTGGATCTGCTTTTTGTCCCTCAGACTGGCTCACACGAGCAGCCATAGGCACAGCAGATACACCTGCAGAACCGATTAGTGGGTTGATCTTCTCTTTAGAGAAGAGGTTCATGAACTTAGCGAGGAGCACACCACCTGCGCTACCCATACCGAAGGCTACGATACCCATACAGAGAATCAAGATAGTCTTCACGTTGAGGAAGGTAGCACCTGTAGCGGTAGCACCTACTGATAGACCGAGGAAGATCACCACGATGTTCATCAACTCGTTTTGAGCTACCTTGCTGAGACGATCAACTACGCCAGACTCCTTCATCAAGTTACCCAACATCAAGCAGCCAATCAATGGAGCAGCATCAGGCAACACGAGCGCTACAACAGCGGTGATGATGATAGGGAAGATAATCTTCTCTGCCTTGCTCACAGAACGGAGTTGTTTCATCTTAATCTTACGCTCAGCCTCAGTAGTCAACGCACGCATGATAGGTGGTTGGATTACTGGCACCAATGCCATATACGAATAAGCCGCAATAGCGATAGGGCCGAGCAAGTGAGGAGCCAACTTCGAGGTCAAGAAGATAGAAGTAGGACCGTCAGCACCACCGATGATACCGATAGAACCAGCCTCTGCTGGGGTGAAGAATGCACTTGCGCAAAGGAAAGTGATGAAGATACCCAACTGAGCTGCAGCACCCAAGAGCAAAGACTTAGGGTTAGCAATCAGCGGACCAAAGTCGGTCATTGCACCTACACCGATAAAGATCAAGCAAGGATAAACACCCGCTTTCACACCGATATAGAGCACATCCAAGAGACCAGCATTCTTCATGATGTAACCGTAGCTATGATAGCCCTCATGGGTTGCATCGAGGAAGTTTGCCCACAACTCTGGGTGGTACATATTAGCGTTTGGCAAGTTGGTAAGCAACATACCAAAGGCGATAGGAAGGAGCAACAATGGCTCGTATTGTTTCTTGATAGCCAAGTACAATAGGAAGAAGGAGATAAGGAGCATAGCACCTTGTTGCCACTCCATATTCAAAAATCCCATGCCTTGGAAGAAACTTATAAAGTCATTCCACATAATTTCTTTTTTATTTTAGGGTTCAGGAGTTCAGGAGTTTAGGGGTTCAGGAGTACTTCTGAACTTTCTGAACAAGCGCCTTGAGCGCGTCTGAACTTCTGAACTACAATTATTTTATCCGATAACTACGAGGAGATCGTCTTGCATTACGCTTTGACCTGGAGCCACAGCAATCTTGCTAACAGTACCATCGCAGTCAGCCAAGATAGGGTTCTCCATCTTCATTGACTCGAGTACGAGCAAGGTGTCGCCTTTCTTCACAGCTTGACCCTCTTTAACTGCTACAGAGATTACAGAACCTGGGAGTGGGCTATTCACTTTGTTGCCACCTACAGGCGCAGCTGCTGGAGCAGGTGCTGGTGCTGGAGCAGGAGCGGCAGCTGGTTTTGGTTGAGGAGCAGCCACTGGCTTTGGAGCTGCAGGAGCAGCAGCCTCAGCTACGGTCTCGATCTCAACGAGCTTGTCGTCTTGCATTACGTTTTGACCAGCAGCTACAAGTACGTTCTTCACTGTACCAGTGTACTCGCTTGCTACGATGTTCTCCATCTTCATAGACTCCATGGTGAGGAGAGTGTCACCCTTCTTCACACTGTCGCCTGGCTTAACCATTACCTTAACGATGCTACCTGGCAGTGGGCTCTTAACAGTAGCAGCACCAGCTGGTTTAGCAGCTACAGGAGCTGCGCTAGGAGCAGCGGTAGGAGCAGCTACGCGAGCAGCTTTCACTTTCTTAGACTCATTCTTTTGGAACTCAACGATGAAAGAAGTACCATTCACTACTACTTCTGCTACGTTTGGTTCTATTTCTTTAACGGTTGTCTCGTATTTTTGACCACCGATAGTAAAATTAAATCCTTTTTTCATAACTTTGTTGTTTCGTTTCACTTCACGTTGTTGGCTCGCTTGCGAGCGTTCAGGAGTTCAGGTGTTCAGGGGTACTTCTGAACTTTCTGTACAGCGTTTTTGGCGCGTCTGAACTGCGGCTATGCCGCCACCAACGTTCACGTTAGTGAACTATCTGTGTAAATTGTTCATGCCGTACATCTTGTTGTTCCATTGTGTACGGTGTGGTTGAATAGTAATTTTGGTATCTTCCTCATCGTGTACACCATTATAATAGAGGTGCAATGCGAGGGCAATAGCTGCGGTACTATCAGCAGTGAGCGTGATAGAATCGTCGAGCTTGCTGTGGGTGTGGGTTACTGTTTGCTCTGCGGCTTTGTTCTCCACTTTCTTGGCTTTCACGCGTGGTTGCATGATCCAACCGAGAAGTTTCATCACATACACGAATAGAGCAAGTAGCGCCACCACCATACCGAAGCCAAGACCGGTGATAAACCAAGTCTGAGCTGTAATGCCGGCAGTTTCGGCTGCAACTTGAAGTAACATCATAATTACAATGGGATATTAGAGTGTTTCTTGAGAGGGTTGGTCAAGCGCTTGGTTTGCAAGTTCTCGAATGCGCGAACGATACGCTTACGAGTGTTGCGTGGCTCGATGATGTCATCGATATAGCCGCGGTTAGCTGCTTGATATGGGCTAGCGAACAAGTCTTTGTACTCAGCCTCCTTCTCAGCAATAAATTTCTTTCTTTCTTCTGGATCCTCGATAGCCTTGATAGCTTTTGCTTGGAGCACACCTACTGCGCCACTTGCACCCATCACAGCGATCTCAGCGTTTGGCCATGCGTAGCAAACATCGCCGCGCAATTGCTTACAGCTCATCACGATGTGGCTACCACCGTAAGACTTACGGATAGTAACAGTCACCTTAGGCACAGTTGCCTCACCGAAAGCGAACATCAATTTTGCTCCGTGATCGATGATACCAGCATACTCTTGACCTGTACCACAGAGGAAGCCAGGAACGTCTACGAGGGTAAGGATTTGGATATTAAATGCGTCGCAGAAACGAACGAAACGAGCTGCTTTACGGCTAGCGTCGCAGTCCAATACACCTGCCAACCAGTTTGGTTGGTTAGCGATGATACCAGTAGAACGGCCGTTGAAACGTGCGAAACCGCAGATGATGTTCTTAGCGTAGTCTTTTTGAACCTCCATGAAGTCGCCATTATCTACGATAGTGTAGATGATATCCTTCATGTTATATGGTTTGTTAGGATCATCAGGAACGATCTCGTTCAAGCTCTCCTCTACACGCATTGGATCATCGGTGCAGTTCATGAGTGGAGCCTCCTCCATGTTGTTTTGTGGGATGAAGCTAACGAGACGGCGAACCTCTGCCAATGCCTCTTCCTCAGTAGCTGCTACGAAGTGAGTAACACCAGACTTGGTTGCGTGCACTTTAGCACCACCCAATTGCTCTACTGTTACGTCCTCACCTGTAACGCTCTTCACTACCTTAGGACCAGTGATGAACATGTATGAGTTGTTCTCAGTCATCATGATGAAGTCGGTCAACGCTGGGCTATATACAGCACCACCGGCGCAAGGGCCGAAGATTACTGAGATTTGTGGTACTACACCAGATGCGAGGATGTTACGCTCGAAAATCTCTGCGTAACCTGCCAATGCGCATGCACCTTCTTGAATACGAGCACCACCTGAATCGTTCAAACCGATGATAGGAGCACCGAGTTTCACAGCCTGATCCATTACGTTGCAGATCTTGAGTGCCATAGTCTCGCTGAGTGAACCACCGATAACGGTAGCGTCTTGTGCGAATACGAATACGAGGCGGCCGTCGATAGTACCACTACCTACTGCTACACCGTCACCCAAGAATACTTTTTTCTCCATACCGAAGTCGTGGCAACGGTGTGTGAGGAACATGTTTACTTCCTCGAATGAACCCTCATCGAGGAGCATGTTGATACGCTCGCGAGCAGTATAGCTGCCCTTAGCGTGATGTTTTTCTACTGCTGCTTCACCGCCGCCGGCTGCTACCTTCACGCGGTTGTCAATCAGTTTTTGTAATTTTGTTGTATCCATTTCTTTTTGATGTTTTATATTTGAGTCAGGATTCAGGAGCCAAGAGCAAAGACTCATTACCATCGTCTAGTCTAAACTCAGCGGGGTCCCCGATAACGCTCGTGGCGTTATGGGGTGCTCTTAAACAGTAGCGAAGCGTCCACTAAACTAATTAGTCTTGGTTCTTTGTTCCTGGTTCTTTGTTCTTAAATTACTTAGGTTGCTCGCAGAGCTCTGTCAAGATACCCTTGGTTGATTTTGGGTGCAAGAATGCGATCATGAGGTTCTCAGCGCCTTTGCGTGGAGCTTTGTCGATGAGTTGGATGCCAGCTGCCTCTGCCTCTGCCAATGCCTCCTCTACGCTATCAACGTTGAATGCAACGTGGTGAATACCACCCTTGCCACCGTTCTTCTCGATGAACTTAGCGATAGAAGACTCTGGGCTGGTAGCCTCAAGAAGCTCAATCTTTACTTCACCTACTTTGAAGAAAGCGGTTTTTACTTTTTGGTCAGCTACCTCTTCGATAGAGTAGCATTTACCACCAGTTAAGAACTCGAAGAAAGGCATAGCCTCTTCCAAACTTGTTACAGCGATTCCAAGATGCTCAATGTGAGTTGGTTTCATTGTTTTTAGATTGTTTTGTGACTTCGGATTGGGGTGAGTACTTATTCCTGTTCCTCGATCCTCAGTCGGGTTAATGTATAAAGTTGTTTATGTTATTTATTTTTCAAAATGCCCGTATTTTCCAAAATACCTTGCAAAGGTACAACTTTTTTCTGATTCGTGCAAATAAATAATTGTTAATTATTTGTTAATCCCCTTTTTGTCACTTTCACCTATCAAATTTACGTTTATATACATGTTATACAGCACAAAAAAGGAGGATATGCTCCTCACATATCCTCCTCTTATCTGCTACAAAATTCTATCAGAGCTGCATTAGAATAGTCCTTGAATCATTTGCCATATCTGTTGCACTTGTGCCCAGTCTCGGCGGATTTCTGCCATGTCACGCTCGAGTAACTCGCGCTGCATAGAAGATTGGTTCTCAAGCGATTGCTTTTGTTGCTTCAGCGGTTGCGGATTATCCCAAATGACTTCGCCAAGGTGCTTCTCGATAGGACGAACAAACCACAGCCTTCTGCCCCACAACACCACTAACGCAATCAGCAACATAGCCCCTGCAATAACGAGATACGAAGCCCACATAGGCAGCCATTGTTCAAGCCATGCCGCCAAGGCAATAGCCAAGAATATCAGTCCAACGACTACGATAGCTGTGATGGCGAACAGCGTAATAATAAGCCCTAACAAGTGGCTTGTTTGCTCAATGCTACGCACTTGCAGCAGTTGGTATTGCGTTTTTAGATATGCCTGAGTATCAGATAGTAACTGATTGTAGAAAGTTGGATTCATAGTCTTTAGGTTAAAGGTTAGAGGTTAAAGGTTAGAGGTTAGAGGCTGGGAGTTATTTCTTTGCAGCATCTTCTACTGCGGCTTCGAGATCGGCTTTGCACTGACAGTTGCAGAGGCCATTCTTGATGCGTTTCATCACTTTGTCCACGAGATGAGAGATCTCATCCATGTTCATGTTTTTGTACTTCTCGCGAGCGATGGCTGCGATCTCTGCGCGCAGTTCCCTGCCGCTCTTTGGAGCCAGCATCAAGGCTGCTGTTGCTCCCACTACTGCTCCGCCTAAGAGAGCGAGTAGCATTTTTGTTCCAGTTGTCATAGTTTAGGTTTGGTTTAATGGTTAATAGTTTTGGTTAGTGAAGGGTTAAAATTAAGGTTTAGGTTTAATGGCTATTTATGTTATTAGGGCAGAGCCCTTCGTATGCCCTGCCCTAACCATATCAAATTCCGTGCCAAAGTGATAAGAAGAACTTACTGCAAATCTATGTAGTTGGTTTTTAGTTAGCAAGTCATCCGGTTACTTCTTCCATATAGACGAGTGGGAGTTAGATAAAAAGTTAATTTTCGAGGAATCCTATGGAATCTATATCGTGTGCAAGTTTTGTCGTGAACAACTCTGCTCCTAATAGATTTAGATGCCCAGGACTGCTATAATATATTTTATTCGCATTCAACTCTATATCTTTTGTGTAATCTAAATATGTAATGCCATATTTTTTTGAAATATTTTGCATATATTCATCAAAGATTTCTCTGTCTGTTAATTGTTTCTCAACGGGTTCATATATAGGAGAGTAAACTAAAACAATATCAATACATTCTAATTTACATGTACGGATGAAATCCTCAAAAACAGCAAGATCATCATCATTAGTAGTAAATCTATTAGACATATCAATTTTTAGTTGCTCATCTGCAATACCCCGTTCTTCCATCATTCTATCCCAGCCTTTAAATCCTTTGTATGCAGGATTAACCTCAATATGCTTAATCCTTAACCCCTCAATTATTCCATACCGTATTGCAGTATGATATCCGAAATATCGATACAATGGACAATACAAATCCAATTTATTATATCCTAAATTGACAAAATGTTTACGCCAATATTTATCATAAAACAAAGGTAAAAATTGCTCTGAATTTGAGCCTCGTTTTATTGGTGGTTGATGAATTGTTGCTAGGTCCACTTGATAAATAATGAGTTTAGGTTTAGGGTTATTTTGTAAATAATAGTTATATTTTAGTAGATGCATATTCATATGATAAGCTTC
This sequence comes from Paludibacteraceae bacterium, assembly GCA_045132415.1. GTDB lineage: Bacteria > Bacteroidota > Bacteroidia > Bacteroidales > Paludibacteraceae > Colicola. The sequence goes on from JBGUSG010000008.1 coordinate 111,258, forward strand.
TATCCCTAGATTATAACTATTACAATCACATACAGAATCTAAAATAGCAGGGTGTATATGCCCTTGTGCACGCGAATTTCCCAATATAAGTACATCATGTTTATGATTTCCCGATTTTATGTGCGTCCATGGTTCATACACAAAATGATCAACCTGTTTTAATCCGCTGGTAATAACAACATCCAACGTTATGGCGCAACATAAAACTATAGCAGCACCTATGATTATTCGTATAACAAACTTCTTCATTGATTAAAATTGGAAATATATAAAGTTTTCTGCATGTCCACCAAAAGCAAAGATACAAAATAAGAATATCAAATATGTCGCAATACGCACAAACTGAGTACTCCTATTCAAGCATCCGAAGCCATGACTATAATTTCTACTTTTCCATTCTACTATGAGTAGTACTATAATTGCTATTATAGTGGGAATATAATAATCTCTATTCATCAGCCATGGAACACTCAATAAACTATCACTACAAATAGTGGATAATACTTCACCGAATTGCCCTATATCCTGCGCACGGAATATTATCCAACCTAATACCGCCAAAGCGAATGTTAAAAGCATTTGTCCTGCTTCTTTTAGCGAGGGTAGCCATTTGTTTTTGATTGTGCCATCGGGTAAAGTAATGGTTGCAACTGTATCACGATAGCGGCGATTCTTGTTCATTAGTAAGAGGGGCACAAATAGCAATGCGTGATATGCTCCCCACAATACAAATGTCCAGTTTGCTCCGTGCCAGAAACCACTCAAGAGGAAGATAATAAATGTATTGCGGACTGCAATCCATTTGGTATATCTTGCTTCCAACGCCTTATTATCTTTTAATCTTATCGCCTCTGGGATATTAGGTCTGCTTCCGCCTAACGGGATATAAACGTAGTCACGGAACCAAGTCGTTAGCGATATATGCCAACGGCGCCAGAACTCTGCTATATCACGAGAGAAGTATGGCACATTGAAGTTGCGCATCAGTTTGATGCCAAACAACTTAGCCGTACCAATCGCTATATCCGAATAACCCGAGAAATCACCATAGATTTGGAAAGTAAAGAGTATGGCTGCTAAGACCAATGTACTGCCCGATTGGTTGCTGAGATCGGCAAACACAGTATCTACATACGTGGCGCAGTTGTCTGCTACTACAATCTTCTTAAATAAGCCCCATAAGATTTGTCGCATACCATCCACGGCAGTTGCATAGTCAAAGGTGCGTGTCTTTTGGAATTGAGGTAGCAGATTGGTTGCTCGCTCAATAGGACCTGCTACTAACTGTGGAAAGAAACTCAAGAAAGCTGTAAAAGCAACGATATCGTGGCAGGGGGCTATCTGCTTGCGATAGACATCTATGGAGTATGAGAGAGCTTGGAAAGTATAGAAACTAATACCTACTGGCAGGATTAAATGGAGCAGCAAGAAATCTGACTCAATACCAAATAATTGTGCAAATTCTCGGGCAAAGAAGTCATAGTATTTATATACGCCTAAGATACCAAGATTGACCACGATATTGGCTATCATGACGGCTTTCTTACTGCGCTGGGTAGGTGCTTTTTCAATACCAATACCACTTAGGAACGAGAGGACAGTTGTGATAGCGATAAGTATTAGGAATCGCCAATCCCACCAACCATAGAAGATGTAACTTACGACAACGATAAAAAGGTTTTGCAGCAATAGTTGGTGTTTACACTTGCTGAGAGCATAATCAAAGACAAACCAATAGAGTAGAAAGACTATTGGGAGGAAGATTGCGAACTCAAATGAGTTGAATAGCATGTCATCTTTTTTGCGGTTGGCACCAAACCTGCAATTTTAACCACAAAAATAAAAGCGTGGTACCTTATCCACGCTTATTCTTCACATCGGGGCTCTGGTATTGCCTTTCTACAAGAATAAGCAAATAACGTCCACGCCGATATGCATTCCTCACACTGCATACAGAGTGCAGTTATATACATATCAGAGGACGTTCATTGCTATCTTGCTTTGGGTAGAGAAATTTACCAGATTTCGATGTGCCAAAACAAGCGTCAATAAACGCCTTTTTAATTATGTCTGCAAACTTTGGGTTTGCGGTTGCAAAATTACTACATTTTTTTGATTTGCGCAAGAGAAAGAGGGAAAAATATAAAAAATAGCAGGAAAGTACGGGGAAAGTATTGGATGGTAAGTAAGTGGTATCGAAATGGTATCGGAGTGGTAACGAGAAAGAAAGCAGAAAGATGCAGGCAGAAGGCAGGAGAAAGACAAGAGGAAGATAGGATGGAGATAGGGTATTCTCAGGTTAACAACCCGATTATCCTACGTATATCTTACGTATATGGTACGTATATCCTACGTATATGGTACGTAATTGACAGCGGATTAATAAAGGATTAATAAAGGTTAACCATAGCAATTAGACTATTTGAGGGAGTTATGCCATATTTTTTCGACAAATTATTTCAAACATTTGCAAATATGCAAAAATTGTTGTACCTTTGCAGGTTAATTGGTGGATTGTGCACCACCACATCGAAAAACAGATTATGGCTATCAAAGAAAAAATACAAGACCTGCTCGCTCAAGTGGCTGGTTTGCAGGCAACTAACGCAGAGCAATTAGAGGCACTGCGTATCAAATACCTCAGTAAGAAAGGTTTGGTTACCGAACTCTTCAACGAGTTTCGCGAAGTACCTAAAGAGGAGAAACGTGAGATTGGTCAAGCACTCAACGCATTGCGTCAGGCTTACGAGGCACGTATCAATGAGTTGCGCGAAGCGGTAGAGGCCAATGGCGCTAAAGCGGCAGCAGAGGAACTCGACCTCACCCGTACTTCTGACCCTATTGCATTGGGTACACGTCACCCACTTTCGCTTGTGCGTGAGCAGATCATCGACATCTTCGCTCGCGTGGGCTTTACCGTAGCGGAAGGCCCTGAGGTAGAGGACGATAACCACGTTTACTCGTTGCTTAACTTCGCACCAGAGCACCCTGCTCGCGACATGCAAGACACGTTCTTCATTGAGAAGGAGATTGGCGTGCAAAAGCCATCTGACATCTTGCTTCGCTCCCACACCTCCAGCGTACAGACACGCACCATGCTCAGCCAAGAGCCTCCAATCCGTGTGTTGTGCCCAGGTCGTGTGTACCGCAACGAGGCAATCTCAGCACGTGCACACTGCTTCTTCCATCAGGTAGAGGGATTGTATATTGATAAGAACGTCAGCTTTGCTGACTTGCGCGAGGTGTTGCTCTACTTCGCCAAAGAGATGTTTGGCCCTGAGACACAGATTCGTCTCCGCCCAAGTTACTTCCCATTTACCGAGCCTTCGGCTGAGATGGATATCTCTTGTGACCTCTGCGGTGGCAAGGGCTGCTCGTTCTGCAAAGGTACAGGTTGGGTAGAGATTCTCGGTTGCGGTATGGTGGATCCTAACGTATTGGAGTCTTGCGGCATTGATTCTAAGGTATATACAGGCTACGCCTTCGGTTTGGGTGTAGAGCGTATCACCAATCTCAAATACCGCGTGAAGGACCTTCGCCTCTTCTCCGAGAACGATGTCCGCTTCCTCCAGCAGTTTGAAGGATGCTAATCCGAGATATCATACAAGCTATTCATCCTCTGCAAGTTATCGGCAATACCGACAACTTGCAGAACTTAGATATTCGCCACTTGCTGACGGATAGTCGCCAACTCGGCGCGGAGCCCGCGGCGACACTCTTCTTTGCACTCAAGACCGAAAAAAACGACGGCGCGAAGTACATCCCGCAGCTGATTGAGCGTGGGGTGAAAGTGTTTGTGGTATCAGAGTCGGAAATCGGGAATCGGATAGCGGATAGCGGGACACCGAGCATATTCCTCATCGTCGATTCCCCTCTCGCTGCTTTGCAACGATTAGCCGCCTACAAGCGCTCGCTCTATCATGGACCAGTAATCGGCATCACGGGCTCTAACGGCAAGACGGTGGTCAAGGAGTGGCTCTATCAGTTGCTCAAAGACGACTACCGCATTACCCGTTCGCCTAAGTCCTACAACTCGCAGATTGGCGTGCCATTGTCGGTATGGCAACTCAGCGAAGAGACCGAACTGGCTATCTTTGAGGCAGGTATATCTGAGATGGGCGAGATGGCTCGTCTGCAACCTATCATCCAACCCACGATAGGTGTTATCACCTATATCGGCACCGAGCACGGCGAGAACTTCCCTTCGCTCGAAGCTAAACGAGCCGAGAAAATGTTGCTATTTGCAGACTGCCCTACCCTCATCGAAGATCCTACACATCAAAATATACGCACGTGCGCGGCCGTTATGCGCGCGTTAGGCTACGACGAAGAAACCATCACTCAGCGTATTCTGCACCAAACTCACGAGACTATTCTTGAAGTCAATCTCTCCGCTTTGGTGGACAATGTACGCTATTTTCGTTCACTCATGCCAACCACCACCCGCCTCACTTGCATGGTGAAGGCATTTGCTTATGGAGCTGGTAGTGTGGAGGTTAGCAAATCATTACAGCAATCCAACCTCGTTGATTACCTTGCAGTGGCCGTAGCAGATGAAGGCGTAGAACTTCGTAAAGCGGGTGTTACCTTGCCTATTATCATCATGGACCCAGAAGTGGCTGCACTTGACCTCATCATTGAGAATAACCTCCAACCTAACATATACTCATTCCAAGTACTTGACGACATCATCCATGCCGCCGAAGCAAAAGGTTTAGAGTCGCTACCCGTACATATCAAGATTGATTCGGGCATGCATCGTTTGGGTTTTTACCAAGAGGATATGCCTAAGTTGATTGCCCGATTGCAGAGACAGAAGGCAGTACGCGTAGCAAGTGTTTTCTCCCATCTCGCGGGTAGTGACGAAGCGCAATTTGATGCTTTCACTCACGAACAAGCAAACTACTTCAATACCTGTGCTACCCAATTACAATCGGCACTCAAGTATCCGATAATCAAGCACATATGCAACACAGCAGGCATTGAGCGTTTCCCTGAATATCATTTCGACATGTGCCGTCTGGGTATTGGTCTATATGGATTATCATTTGCCCTTGCAACATTGCGCAACGTTTGTACGTTGAAGACAACAATCCTCAGCATCAAGACCGTACCTGCCAACGCTACTATTGGCTACGGGCGCCATACTACCCTCTCCGAACCACGACAAATAGCCGTCATCCCTATCGGATATGCCGACGGTTTCGACCGCCGCTTCTCCAACTACGGAGGCGAGGTACTGGTGCGCGGTAAGCGTTGTCCTGTGGTAGGCAACGTATGCATGGACCAAGCCATGATAGATGTCACAGGCACCGATGCACAACCAGGAGATTATGCCATTGTGTTTGGAGACCAACTGCCGCTACAGGAGTTGGCAGATAAACTACATACCATTCCATACGAAGTACTAACATCCATCTCGCGCCGTGTCCAACGCCTCTATTTCTACGAATAACCTCACGATTGGTTACGACCAGAAGGTTGTTCAGCGTGATTTATCTTTCTCGCTCTGCCAAGGCGAGATGGTTTGTATGTTAGGACCTAACGGCTGTGGCAAGTCCACACTCCTACGTACCCTTGCAGGACTTCAACCTGCAATTGGCGGCACCTTTGAAATTCAAAACACCAAGTCCAATATTCAAAATTCCACTGCCCTGGTGCTGACCGAACGCCTTAGTTTGGAGAACACGACCATCCACGATGTTGTGGCCATGGGACGCTATCCATACACCTCTTTTCTCGGCGGATTATCGGCTGAGGATGAGCAAGTAGTATCGCAAGCGCTGGCGAATGTAGGACTGGAAGGAACGGAAGATTCGTTCTTCAATGCCCATTCCGATGGCGAGAAGCAACGCGCATTGATTGCCAAAGCGATTGCCCAAGAGACACCTATTATATTATTAGATGAGCCAACTGCACACCTCGATTTACCCAATCGCATTAAGATTCTGCAATTGCTCCGTCGCTTGGCACACGAACAGAGAAAAACCATCCTCATCTCTACGCACGAACTGGATTTGGCGATCCAACTCTCCGATCGTATTTTGCTGATGTCCAAGCATGGTATTCAATTGGATACAGCCAATCATCTCCGTGAGAAAAATGCATTCACAGAGGCATTCGGAATGGATATCTTCCATCCGCTAAACAGCAATCAATAATAGAAACCGATACCCAAAGAGATGAATTCCACCTTGGTGAGATGGCTTTTCATCATGCCCTGTATAAAGATATTCCAAGGCAAATGGTAGCGCAGAACTAATTCGGTGTACAACCACCCATCAGGATACCCTGCACTTCCTGCTTTCAGCAAATCATAGGCATAGAAGATTGGCTTATCAAGGCGTCCTGTAGGCGTTTGTATGGCATCTTGGTAAGGTTCTAATTCTTTTACAGGATCATACAAATAGGCTCCGATATGCAGACCTGCTGTAAAATTCCCAGCAATGAACTCAGGTTGCACGCTCACACCCACACGCCAACAATCGCCAGGTTGTGCCGCAGCAAGATTGGTCTTTTGAAATTTTGTCTCTCGCTTCACATACGCTCCATCATAGAACACGTCCACACCACCACCTAAACGGAAAATAGGGTGCGCGTGCCAATATGCCGCAGCGTGCATAGAGGAAACAAAAAATGTCTGCTGATCGCAATAATAGACCTGTCGCCCAGTAGCTGTGGCTGCAAGCGCGATGGACCAACGTTTGGAGTTATTAGGAACTTTTTCTTTAGTTTCAATATTTTTCAAAGGCTCCTTAGTATTGGGTTGATAGCGGACTGCCATCTCCGCAGCAAAGATATTATACCCCGAATTAGGCTGACGCAGACTACCATTGCTAAAGTGATACCAGCCACCAGACAAACCAACACTCCAGCCATTCGTTATTGGAAAATCCAAATACAACATTTCTGGGAAATAGCAATTCGTCACACTACCTACACTGCGATTGGAATGTTCTAAACTTAGATACTTCTGATCTTCAGGCACAGTATTCGCGTAGGTTTTAGTGAGAAAACCCACACCTATCGCAGGACGTATTCCCAAACGAAAATGGGGCAATTGCACAAAAGGAATATCCATATAGACATAAGGCGCAAGCGCATGTCCCAACATAGAGTGACCAAAATTCCAATAACTCAATCCCACGCCTACTCCCGCACCACGCCAATCTTGCATAGCTTGCCAAGCGGGATAGAATGTGGCAGAGAAATCAGCATTATACACAGGCCCGACCCATGCATTCTTATCGTCAACGATTACATCTACTTTACCGTCTGGCATAATCATACCAGCACCTACACTAAGACGATAATCTACCTTTACCGCAAAGATAGAAAGGGGAAAAAAGATAAAAAGCAATATTAGAGGATATTGGCGCATGAGGAAAAACATCATCCCAAGCGACTAATGCGAGTCAACTCGTTCTCGTCCAGCAATTTAATCTTGCGTCCGTCCAAACTGATTATACCTTCCGAGGCGAACTGCGAGAGTGTACGAATGGCATTTGATGTGGTCATATTTGACATATTTGCCAAATCCTCGCGCGCGATATACATCGCAATTGTAGCGCCATCGCCATCTAAGCCGTAAGTAGCCTTCAATGTCAATAGCGTTTCTGCCAAGCGACCACGAATATGCTTTTGGGTCAAGTTTACAGTTTGAGACTCTGAGATACCCAAGTCTTTCGACATAGCTACCAATACGGCATAACAGAATTTGATATTCTTCTGTATTACTTCCAAGAACGCATCACGCTCTACATAATACAATACGGTAGGCTCAAGAGCTGTAGCTGAAGTAGAGTGACAATCACCTGCCATTGCGCTGCGATAACTGAATGTATCATATGGCTTCAGCAATCGGATAATCTGCAAACGTTGTCCCACACCTTCTTTTGACAAGCGTACCACACCACGAAGCACCATAATGACGTGCTCAGTCAAATCACCTTCGTTGTAGATGGTTTCATTCTTGAGATAATACTTTATCGTTGTATGTTGGTCAATGTATTCTTTCTCGTCTGGAGTCAAAAAATTCCAGACAGCATTCAGTTCCCAAAGCTTACCAAAATCTTCTTCGTTTTTACGCATACGTTTGCACTTTTTGAACAGACTAACCTTAATTTTTCTGCAAAGATAATCATTTTTATTGATTCTTGCAAAAAAAAATGAAAATATTGTGATTATTTCGAATAATTTTAGTACTTTTGCAGTCGCAAACGAAATATTTCACTTTCAACTTTAGACAATCATTTACAATTATGGATATATCAGTGATAGTTCCTTTGTACAACGAAGCAGAGAGTTTACCTGTACTACATGAGTGGATCACACGTGTGATGACAGCACACGGTTATACCTACGAAATCGTATTTGTCAACGATGGTTCTTCAGATAATTCATGGGAAGTAATCAAACACCTTCGTGCACAGGACGAACATGTTCGGGGCATTAGTTTCCGTCGCAACTACGGAAAGTCTGCAGCATTGCACTGTGGTTTTGATTTGGTAGAGGGTGATGTAGTAATCACTATGGATGCTGACCTACAAGATTCCCCTGACGAGATACCAGAGCTCTATCGCATGATTAAGGAAGATGGACTGGATTTAGTAAGTGGTTGGAAACAAAAACGTTACGACAATAAGCTCACAAAGAATCTACCTAGCAAGCTCTTTAATGCTACTGCACGTTGGGTCACTGGTATCAAACTCCATGACATGAACTGCGGTTTGAAAGCTTATCGCAAAGACGTGATCAAACACATTGAAGTATTCTCTGAGATGCATCGCTATATTCCTTATCTTGCAAAGAACGCTGGCTTTACCAAGATTGGAGAAAAGGTCGTTCAGCACCGCAAGCGCGAGTTTGGAGAAAGCAAGTTTGGCCTCAATCGCTTTATCAATGGTTATTTAGACTTGATGACCTTATGGTTCCTCAACAAATTTGGTAAACAACCTATGCACTTCTTCGGATTGGTGGGAAGTATCATGTTTATCCTTGGCTTTATAGCAATCATCGTTGTTGGAGCAATGAAACTATACGCACTTGCTCATGGCGTAGCTGCCATGTTGGTAGGTGTCAATCCATATTTCCATCTCAGTATCCTGATGATGATTCTCGGTTGCATGCTTTTCCTTGCTGGTTTCCTCGGAGAACTCATCATCCGCAACTCCTCCGAGCGCAATAATTACCTTATTAAAGAGGAGTTTTAAGGAATAACAATTTTAGAAGTGACTAACTTAGAAATCTTTGACTATTATCGTAGCCACACCACCTTCTCCGAAGATGATGTGGCGGATCTCTATGTCTATACACAAGACACCAGCAATACCATCGACGGATTGATGGCAATAGCTGGACTGACCATCAACCTGCTCGAAAATTCTTGGAGTAAGGACAATCTAATGCTCCTTATCACATGCTGCGATGGCATAACTCCAGAGGGTTTCGAGCGTGTAGTAGTAGGGGTGCTGCTCGTGATGATACAGCACGATACCTATATCCGTCGCGATCGCGCACTCCTCGGAGAAATACAAGAGGTGCTTACTTATGCTCCGGAGCTCAGTTTCACGGCACTATCCAATATCGCTCGCACGACACAAATAAAACGTATGGAGCAATTCAACGCGCAGTTGACCAAAGAACTAATGCCGTTGATGAACAACCGCGAGACAAATGAGTTTTATGATATCATACGCAGTCGGCAAAGTGAGATGGAACATATTGCTAAATTGCAACTCGACCAAAACTTCTTAATATTCCGCGAGTTCTACTCCACTCCATTCTTCCGCGAACAACCAGCCAACTGGCTACTCCCTTGGACGGAAGATGCCCTGCTGAACATCGACGAAGAAGATCGTGAAGAAATTGATAATTTGATGCAACTTTGGCCCATGTGCGATAGCGACAAGTATGCACTATGCCACATGTACAAATCATTCAAATCACTAATTAAAAGCCAGTTATCAGTCGATTCACTACGAGAGGTAGGCATTGATATGCAACACAAGACAATAGTCACTAACGGCTATATCCAACAATTGTACCGTTTCTTCCGTTTAGGAGGTGCAGCGCTCAACTCCCATATCAAACCAACTGGAGCAGGGGTATTTGACTTGGTGCACAATCTCCGCGACCTCCTCATCTATCGCCTTGTGGTTGTCGGAGCCCAAGCGCAACAATCCATCAATCAACTATTAGCGTAGCACTACAATTTTCTAATCCAACATTTGGCCAAAATTGTTGGAAAGTTGAATCATTTGATCATACTCTTCAGGAGAGAGATCGTAGAAATAATAATTACGTGGATCAACTGGTTTGCCATTCAAACGCACCTCATAATGCAAGTGAGGACCTGTAGATTTACCCGTGTTACCAACCAATGCAATAATATCCGAGCGACGCACTTTCTGCCCTTTTCGCACCAAGGATTTGTATAAGTGTGCATACAAGGTCTCATACCCAAATCCGTGGTCCAAGATTACCGTATTACCATAGCCTTGTTTCCAACCTGTAAACTTCACCGTTGCATTGCCCGTAGCAAAGATCTCCGTGCCCGTAGGCGCAGTAAAGTCCATACCCTGGTGGAACTTACGCACATGGTATACCGGATCGATACGCACACCAAAACCCGAAGCAACACGCTTCAAATCCTTGTTGAGAACAGGTTGAATGGCAGGTATATTTTCCATGCGAATCTCTTGATTCTTTGCTAATTCTAGCACCTCATCATAGGATTTAGCCTGCACATACAACTCCTTTTCTAGGATATCCACCTTCAATGCTAAATCAGCGGAGAGCTGACTATTCGTCATCTGCGCCAACTCTTCGTAGTACGAAATCTTACGCTGTGTACCTTGACGAATACTCAGCGGTATGGGTTCTGCACCAAACAATACACGGTAGAGGTTATCATCACGCTGTTGCAAATCTGCCATCACAATCTGCATTTGGTCCACCTGACGATTGACCGTTTCCAATTGCGACTGCAACGCTTCCTTCTCACGAAGCAATTGCTTCTCACGTGGAGAAGGGAAGAAAACCAAAAATAGGTACAAGAATACGACACCTAATACAATACCACCAAATATATAAATACCTGTTTGACGCAACCAATAGCGCAAGCCATGCTCCACTTGCTCAAGAACAAGCGTATCGGGATTTATCTTATACTTCTTTTTTGTTGTCATATTTTTTGCCTTTTCTAGGTTTGAAACTTGGGGATTTTCTCTTGCTTTCCTCAGGTGCTTTCCACCAGAAGAAATAACTATTCTGCTTGTGTTTTTCCTCTTTGGTTTTAGCCACATAGACTGGCTCCATCGTATAAGGGTTTACGCCCGTATAGAACATGGTTGTTGCCAATGTCATCGGTGTCGGCGTAAAGTCCTGCACCTGCTCTGGACGATAATGCATTTGTCGGCAACGCTCTGCCAATTGCTGCATATCTTTGTTGGTACAACCTGGGTGCGAGGATATAAAATAAGGTATCAATTGTTGGCGTAGACCTGCTTCATCATTCACCTTTTCAAAGAAGTGATAAAAACGCTCATACTGCTCCCACGAAGGTTTGCGCATCAGTTTGAGCACGGATGAAGACGTGTGTTCGGGAGCCACTTTCAGCCGTCCTGACACATGATGCTTAATCAACTCCTCGCCATACTGCTCGTTCATCAGGTCATAACGAATGCCGCTACCAACAAACGACTTTTTAACATATGGCAGGCTATCTACCTTATTATATATAGCCATTAGTGGCACAAAATCTTGATTAAGATTCTTACATATCGTTGGATGCAAACAACTTGGACGCGCGCACTTCTCGCATAGCGTCATATCCTTGCCGTGCATGCCATACATATTAGCACTTGGACCTCCCAAATCGCTCAAATAACCTTTCCATTCGGGCAAATCTTTGAGTATATCAATCTGGCGAAGGATATTCTGCTCTGAACGCGAGGTGATTTGCTTACCTTGATGCGCTGAGATAGTACAGAAACTGCATCCTCCAAAGCACCCACGATGCATACATACCGAGAAGCGAATCATCTCATAAGCAGGAATATGCTTATTCTTATACTTCGGATGTGGATGATACATAAATGGCAAATCATAAATTGCATCCAACTCCTCGGTAGTCATAGTAGGATATGGAGGATTAACCACCACACACTTATCCCCCACTGGCTGTACGATCGTAGCCGCATTGATTTTATTGCTCTCCGTTTCAATCAAGCGGAAGTTCTCCGCATGCACTCGCTTGCTCTTGAGTGCTGCCTCATGGCTTTGTAAGCGAATTACATCCTCTTCCATCTTTGGGAGATGAGTCGCCATATATGCTATTTGGGGTATATGGCACAACTTGCTTTTTATATACTCTTCCCCGTGCAAAGAAGGTGCAGAAGTGTCCAATTGCCTCGCAATCTCCACGATCTGCTTCTCACCCATGCCATACACCAGCACATCGGCTTTAGAATCCACCAAGATACTTGGCATCAGTTTGTCCGACCAATAATCATAATGTGTCAATCGGCGCATAGACGCTTCGATACCTCCAATCACAATCGGCACATCAGGATAGAGTTGCTTGAGGATATTGCAATAGGTAATGGTGCAATAGTCGGGACGCATACCAGCCTTCCCATCTGGAGTATAGGCATCACCCGAACGCAAACGTTTAGCTGCTGTATAATGGTTCACCATCGAATCCATACTACCCGAAGTCACCCCAAAAAACAATCGTGGACGTCCCAATTTAGTAAAATCGCGATGATCTCCACGCCAGTCAGGTTGTGGTACGATAGCCACCCGATAACCATTAGCCTCCAATACACGACCTATCACAGCCGCACCAAAAGCAGGGTGATCAATATACGCATCGCCAGAGAAGAGGATTACATCCACTTCGTCCCAACCTCGGAGTTGCACCTCCTTTTTGGTGGTAGGCAAATATGCTTTCAGGTCGTACATTACTATAGCCTTTAACCTACTTCACGCGGATATAGGTAATCGTGCCCTCGCTACTGGTGAAGATACAGTCCTTTCCGCTAAGTGGCAATGGGGTATTCAATATGGAGTTACCTATCTTATGACGCCAACGCACCTCGCCTGTTTGTACGTCCATACCAAGCAACAAACCATTCTTTGTACTTACCCACAATGTACCATCTTTCTCCAATGGCATGGCTGGGTTATGCTCGTAGCCGAAGTCGGCGTGCGAAGCCCAACGTAATTGCACGTCATCGCTAGCGGCATCCAACGCCACGATAGTATCCCACATACATTTAGAATATACCGTTTTGCCATCCTCGCTCAGCCCAACTGTTTCACGCACCTTATACGCATTCGTGCGCCATATTTCAGTGCCTGTCTCAGCATCAAGACAAGTAAAGTAACGATCGGGAGCAGTAATAAACACCTTGCCATTAGCAGCCACAGGCCATACGCTGGCAGGCGACAACTTAGGATTGCCCTTGCCGTTATTCCACTTCCACACCAGCGAACCATCTGCCAAGTTCAGCGAGTAGAAGTGCGTGTCCCAAGTACCAAAATAGAGTTTATCTTCATACACCAACGGACGCGTCAAAACATAGTTCTTCAACTCATCAAACGTCCATTTCACTTTGCCTGTATGGATATCAATCGCAAACATTCTACCATCACCACCACCTATATAGGCAATGCCTTCGTGGATAGTAGCAGCACCCATAACTGCCTGATTTGTTGCCACATGCCACAACTCTTCGCCCGTCTTGGCATCTAAGCCATATATATTATAGTTCGTACTACCGAACACCACTACCCCATCGCTCACCGCAGGACTTCCCACGATGCGCATACCCGTGTCGAAAGTCCAGTTTGTAGCGCCAGTCTTCTGATCGATAGAGTACATCACACCCACATCATCACCCACAAACAAACTCTTTCCATCCGTTACTGGCGTCGAATAGATACCTCCACGCAAGCTCTTATGCCAAACACGTTTTACTTGCTTATATGCTTTGTTCACCGAGAAATCTGGACGCAAACTCGCATCCGATGCCCCATATTTCTTCTTACCAAAAGGCAAACTCAACCATTGCTGCATCGCTTGCCCAATACGTTTCTCATGAAAACGAATACTATCCGTCACCGTGATTATAGAATAACCATTGATCGTGTCGTTGCCACGCATATTCGAGCGATTGAGCACATCGGCTATACCATCGCAATCATATAGCAAATTACGATGATAGTGACCGCCCATCACGCATTGCACATTGTGTTGGCGCAGCACATCCGTCACATCATACCAGTTGTCCACATCGCCATTTTTCAGCGGATAATGAGTAAAGACAAATATCGGAGCCTCCCCTGCCTTGGACACACTATCCAAATTATGCTTGAGCCATGCGATATCCTGCGGAGCCACATGCCCATCCGCCATGCGAATCACTGGCCCCGAATTGAAGCCTATAAAATACATCCCATTATGGCTAAAAGCAAAACGACTATCGCCAAACACACGACTAAAATCCATCACACCCGACTCCGACCATGTAGTCTCATGATTGCCCGAAGCCGCATAGAATGGCACATGCAGTTGCTCCAATGCTGCTTTGATGGCTTCTATCGAAGCGCGGTCGCCCGACTCCGTCAAGTCGCCCGTCACAACCACAAATTCAATCTCTGGATTCTGGTTAATATCTGCAATCGAACGTTGCAAATCTTCCATCGGACGTGGATTACTCGTGCTGATATGCGTATCGGTCAGCAACGCAAAAGAGAATAATAATACGGAAAGAATATAATTCATAATTCAAAATTCAAAATTCATAATTCTCAACTTTACTCCAATTGCAAATTCATTCTTGTCTTCAAATCAGCCAAGTGTGGATTTTGCTTGACCAGCAATTTATATTTCTCCGCAGCCGTATATGCCTTGGTACTACGATCAAACTCAGCCACATCCACCTGCAATTTGAGCAAATCATTTTGCAAGGCATCGCGTATCAAATCCATCACTTTCTTGCCAAACTTAGCAAACTCCTGTTTCTGCCAAGGATTGGCTACCGTGATTCGACACAACTCCTCATTCACCAATGTCGGCTGATAGTTAGCTAACATAGCCAACAGACGCTCTTCCCCTTGGAAGTGTACTCTCAGACCAACCCACGCGTCATTGAGTTGGTCAGCTGTAAAAGGGTTGTTGCGTTGTACGCTTGGAGCCGCGTTTGCAGGAGCCGCTTGCTGGGATTGGCTCGTAGGTTTAGCCTGCCCTATCACACCCAAGTTGCCCAACGAAGGCATACTTCCCAACGATGGCATAGCTGCCGCAGGCTTAGGTGGCGCTGGCTTAGGCGCAGGTGCTGCTTGTGCCGCTGATTGCACCGCAGGCGCAGGCTTAGGCGCTACTGTTGCATTGCTCCCCTGAACCTTCTGCACCTCCTGCACAGGTGCCTCCGTTAGCCGACATAGCTTCACCAATGCCAACTCCACCGTCAATCGTTTATTCTTCGCCGTGCGATATTGCACATCGCACGTATTCATCACATCCAACGCATTAAATAGCCACTTCGCATGGCAGCGTTGAGCCTGCTCTTGATAATGCTGACGGATGGTATCAGATGTCTCAAGCAGTTGTATCGTAGCCACATCTTTGCTCACCAGTACATCGCGCAAGTGTTGTGCAAAGCCTGTCACAAAGTGTCCCGCATCAAAGCCTTTCACCAGCACCTCATTGAGCAACAACAAGGCATCGCTCACATTGCCAGCCAATGCTGCATCCACCAAGCGGAAATAATAATCCGTATCCAGCACATTCAGCACCGCGATCGCTTGCTCATAGCTAATCGTTGTTCCGCAGAACGACACCAACTGATCGAAAATACTCAGCGCATCACGCATACCGCCATCCGCCTTTTGTGCCACCACGTTCAATGCCTCTTCGCTCGCATTCACACCTTCTTGTTGGGCAACATACTGCAAGTGACGAATGGTATCAGCCACCGTAATACGACTAAAATCATACACTTGACAACGGCTCAAGATGGTAGGCAGCACTTTGTGTTTCTCGGTTGTCGCCAAGATAAAGATAGCATATGATGGTGGCTCCTCCAACGTCTTCAGCAGCGCGTTAAACGCACCTTGCGACAGCATGTGCACCTCATCTATGATATACACGCTATACTTACCAATTTGCGGCGGAATACGCACTTGATCTATCAACGAACGAATATCCTCCACCGAGTTATTCGACGCCGCATCCAACTCATGGATATTAAACGAACGCTGTTCGTTGAACGCCACACACGATTCACATGCATTACATGCATCATTCTCCGCCGTTGGAGTCAAACAGTTGATGGTTTTTGCAAAGATACGCGCACACGTAGTTTTACCCACGCCACGTGGACCACAAAACAGATATGCATGCGCTAAATGGTTGGTACGTATAGCATTACGCAATGTCTGCGTCAATGCTTGCTGCCCCACCACGCTTTCGAAAGTCGTAGGACGATACTTTCTTGCCGATACGATATAATTACTCATAATACACAATTAACGTGCAAAGGTACAAAAAAATACGCACAAATACAAACAAATCGAGCAAAAAGTTCACTTTTAGGTGAGATTTGGTTGTATTTGGGCTGCGTAGGGTGGCAGTAGCTTCGAGGTGGGCGAGCGTAGCGAGGTCGGTGCCCTCGAAGGTACAACATTGCCACTCTACGTAAGGGCGTAGCCTGCACATACGCAAACAAATCGAGCAAAAAGTTCACTTTTAGGTAAGATTTGGCTGTATTTGGGCTGCGTAAACTTAATTCAAAATTCATAATTCATAATTCATAACTCGATATCCCCCCCTTACCTTTCCGCTATCAATTACGTACCATATACGTAGGATATACGTAACATATACGTAAGATATACGTAGGATAATCGGGTTATTAACCTAAGAACACCCTATCTTCCCCCGCTCATGCATAGGCTATTATTCCATTCATCACGCACGTCCCATCTCCCTTTGGGAGGCCTAAATCCCTCAAAAAACAACTTCAAACGTTGAAACATTGCAACTTTTTCACACTTTTTCTTGCATATATGCAAAAAAAGCAGTACCTTTGCACCCGATTTTCGACTATAGTCTCTGGCGATCAGCATAGAGTACGCATTTTTGCGGCTTGAACAGTAGCGTATACTATAGCCTTTTAACCCATTAAACAAACGAATCGAAATGGATTTAATGAAAATTGCCGAAGAGGCATTCGCTGGCGAGAAGAAAGAGTTTCCAGCATTCGCTGCAGGTGATCAAGTGACTGTAGCTTATCGTATTAAAGAGGGTAACAAGGAGCGTATCCAAGAGTTCCGCGGTGATGTTATTTGCATCCACGGTAGCGGTGACAAGAAGCGCTTCACTGTTCGCAAGATGTCTGGTAACGTAGGTGTAGAGCGTATCTTCCCTATGGACAGCCCATTCATCGAGAAAATTACTGTTAACAAATACGGTAAAGTTCGTCGCTCTAAATTGTACTACTTGCGTGCTCTTACTGGTAAGAAAGCTCGTATTCCAGAGCGCCGCGTGAAGTAATTTTAGAAAGAACAAGGAGCCAAGAACCAAGAAATAGGACAATATTCATTCTCGAAGACGAAGGTAATAAGTCTTTGCTCTTGGTTCCTGAATCTTGACTCCTTTGTTTTGCCAAATGGTGTAACGGTAGCACTACAGATTCTGGTTCTGTCTGTCTGGGTTCGAATCCTAGTTTGGCAACAAAATAAATGACTTCCCATTAGGGAGGTCTTTTATTTTTTGGTAAATTGCTGGATTCGAACCCACCTAATAGGGGTCCCCACCAAGCTTTGCTTGGAAGGGGAGAGTGAGGGTGTGCGGTTGCCAAATGTTGCAGAGCAACAGTCATTGCAACAAGCACAAGCCGAACGACGAATCCTAGTTTGGCAACAAAAACGAAAGACTTCCTTTCTGGGAGGTCTTTTGTTTTTCTGCTAAACTCATGGATTAGAACCCACTATAGGGGTCCCCACCAAGCTTTGCTTGGAAGGGGAGAGTGAGGATGTGCGGTTGCCTAATGCTGCAAAGCAGCAGTCATTGCAACAAGCACAACCCGAACGACGAATCCTAGTTTGGCAACAAAATAAGAATCTCCTTCTTGGAGGTTCTTATTTTGTTTCTAAACTCATGGATTCGAACCCACCTAATAGGGGTCCCCACACTTCTCTACCTCCCCCACGCGTGCGCTCGCGAACATTATTTAATAAAACGCCACCACACCACCATTTGAAAATTATTTAATAAAAAATTAACAAAAAATTTGCATATACGAATTATTTGTTGTAACTTTGCGACTGTTTTCGGTGTTTAAGGTCATAAAAAGTATTAGTCGCACGCGAAAACAACGGGTATAATTTATTTAATTTTTTATTATTATGAAAAAGATTTACTCTTTATTCATGGCACTCTCTTTCGTGCTATGTGCCATGGCTAATTCTCCTTTCGTAGCGGAGAATCAATTGAATTTAGCCAAAGCTAAAAATCAATTTGCTCCAGTAGAGAAAACTGCTAAAGTAGCAAGACTCAACAAACAAGATGCTCGCCAAGCAATGGTTGAGGCACGCCAAGCTAAAGCAGCTACTCCAATGGCTATTAACGGCGTTCGCCAAATCGAGGCAATGCCAGTGGCTACTGCTCAAAAGCAAGCCCTCCCAGTAGTTAACAACAAACAACGAGCAGCTGCACAAGTAGCAGAGGCAACTGACACCGTAGAGATTGTAGCCACCTATTGGGCATGGGAGTACTATGAGTCAGACAACGATTGGTACACTACCCTCATCGATGCTACCGAGACCTACGAAATCAAGTTGGACTACGTTTCTACCACACAAGCAGGTACCTTCACCGAAGCTGACTGCATTATGGATTACACAGGTATGTACATCTACGATGCAGAAGGCAACCGTACCATCGTACGCTTTGCAGAGGTGGACATCGTTGTAACCGACGACGAGAACGGTCTCACTTTGCACGCAGAGTTGTTGAGCACTGACAATGTGCTTTACATCGTAGATTCACACATCGCTCCTCTGCCAGAGCCAAAAGCTACTGTTAACTTGGCGTATGCTAATGCTACATTGGTAGATGGCACTCGCAGCAGCGAGACTTTCCAATTCTGGGGCGATGAGAATGGTGTTTACACCTCAATTCTCTTGGCTTCTGAGCAAGTAGAGGGAGTATATGACAAATTCGACATGTATGTGGCTTATGCTAACTACATCATGTTCGTGGATGGTACCGACACTACTTTTGTTGATTTCTTGGACCTCAATGCTGTAGTAACCAAAGAGGACAAGACCTACAAGCTCGTAGCTGACGCTTTGGGTAGCGATACTATCATGTATCACATCACCATGTCGTACACCAAACCTGCTCCAACCGAAACCATCGACATCGTAGCAACCAACATGGTTGTTGACGAGTTCGAGTTCTGGGGTATGGTATTCTGCACAGTACAAGCAAGCAACGACGAATATACCGTTACTCTCGATATGGCAAATGGTTTGCCAATGGGCGAACTCACCAGCGAGGATTTCAATGTAGCATATAGTTCTGTTTACCGCATTGCAGATTCTACTGAGATTGTGTTTGATGAGATTATTAGCGCAACCGTTTCTGAGGTAGAGGGCAAACCTGCTGTTAAAGCACAAGTAGTAGGTGTAGATAATATCCTCTACAATTTGGACCTCAGTTATGTAGTTCCTGAGGCAACTGATACCGTAAATGTAGTATTCGATGATGTAGTTACTGCTAAGTACTACGCAGAGTCTGCAGATTACTATATCTATAACGAGAACGAGAACTTCATCGTGACATTGGATATCTTCGAGGAGAAGGGCAACCTCATGGGCGAGTACACCGCTGATGACTTCGATATGTATTACACTCAACTCGGTGTAATTACAGATGGCGATACAGCAGTTGTTTCTATCGCAGACGTTAAAGCTGTTGTAACTCCAACAACAGAAGAAAATATCGTACTGATCGAGGCTGAGTTGATTAGCCATGATGCCGTATTGTACAAGCTTAGCACCAAGGCCGATGTTTCAGACCAAGGTTTGGAGCATGACGCTACCGAAGGTTTCCTCATGGACGAGTACACCACAGAGGATATCTATACTATCAACGACCAATCCGCTAACGGCTATATCATGTTCGACGTAGAGGCAGCTGATGGCAGCGACTTGATGGGCTTGGTATTCTGGGTAGATGGTGCTGATGAGAAGACCATCATCCCTACAGGTACCTATCAAATCAATGGTACTGCCGAGTCTGGTACCGTATTGGCAAGTACTGGTATGGGTGCACAAGGTTTGACCTACTCATTGTATGCAACATTGGATGCAGAGGGTATGATTACTCCTCCATGTTGGTTCATGGTAGGTGGCGAAGTAGTAGTAAGTGAAGAGAATGGTATCTTGAGCATTACTGTAGATGCTGTTAACTCTAACAACTTGCCTATCTTCATCACTTGCGAGTATGACCTCAACACCAAGCAAGGTTTGCAATACGATATGACTGAGGGTAGCGTAGAGCGCACCTACAGCGATGACGACCAAGTAAAATTCATTACCGATTATGTAGCACAATATGGCGAGTTGTATCTCGACATCACTGCTGCTGACGGTAGCGACAAGATCTCTGTTGCATTCTTGGTAGAAGCAACAGACCCAGCAACCGTCATCCCTGCTGGTACATATCCTATCACCAATACTGCTGCTACAGGTACCGTATTTGCTAGTCCAGGTGTACAAGACGGTAGCATTTATCCTTCTTACTATGGCGTAATGCACCCACAAGGTGGTATCAGCGTACCTTGCTACTTTATGGTAGATGGTCAGGTAGTGGTAGAGAATATCGAGGGTCACTTGAAGGTAACTATCGACGCGC
Source organism: Paludibacteraceae bacterium (assembly GCA_045132415.1). Taxonomy (GTDB): domain Bacteria; phylum Bacteroidota; class Bacteroidia; order Bacteroidales; family Paludibacteraceae; genus Colicola. The sequence continues at coordinate 132,190 of JBGUSG010000008.1, forward strand.
TCAACTCTTACGACGTGCCTGCACATATCGTATATGAGGCAAATCCTGTAGAGACCGCTATTGAGAACGTTACTGTAAACAACAACGCAAGCAAAGTGGTAGAGAACAACCAACTCTTTATCATCAAAGACGGCGTTAAGTACAATGTAATTGGTTCTGTAGTTAAATAATATTTACTACATACACTAACGAAGGAGGCTGCTTAGGCAGTCTCCTTTTTTGATTAAAAATCATGCGACAAGCAAGAAAAATAATTGTTATCAGAGAAGTTTTAGGACAATTTCTTGTAAATATGCATTTTTTGTTGTACCTTTGTACAGTTTTTAAGGTAATTACAACAATATGAAAAAGTTAGTTAGTCTCCTATGCTGTATCTGCTTGATACACATGCTTCAGGCAACCCCAAGAAAATTCATTTCACAACTTAACGCTCCTGCCACCGAGCAACTTCGCCAAGCGGTGAAGCAATTTGGTGACGGCAGATGCAAAAGCCTTGCCCCAGGCGACAATATCATCGATCCAGGAACCTCTGGAAAAGAGATTCGACTGACCTTTGACAAGTTTGCCAAAGGTCCGAAATATTATAGTTCAGGAGACTGGTACGTAGAATTGATCAATGACGATGACTGGGAAGTATATCTCAATTGGGAAGCTCCTAAAACCAACTATTGCGGTACATTCGGCACAAATGATTTTCTGCACGATTACTCCTATATCTTTACACCCGACAACCGTCAAAACGGAGGTATTCACTACAAGAATATCACCATGACTATCTCCATCGTAGAGGTAAATCCCGCATTAGATAGCATCGTACTTGATGCCACCATCTTAGGCACCGACGGCAATACCTACATTATTCATGCCTCACAAGAAGTGATCAAGGCTAAAGAGGTAGTCACACAGTCCATCTTAGATGCCACATTGGTAGAAGACTACGGTTCCTATACCATCGCAGGCAAAAACGATGACTTGGACATCAGCGTGGTAGTCATGAACGATAGAATAACGGGCATATACCCAACCATCGAAGATTTTGACATGACCAACAGTCATATCATCTACAAGGGGAAACAGGTCACACCACTCCGCATGGAGGCAATTGTGGACTTAGGAAACCTTGAAACAGGCGATTTGGCATATGGTGCGCAATTCACTATTCTGAGCACAGATACTGCCATATACAATATTTTCTTGGCTGCCCCATTCCCAGAACCCACAGACACAGTCAGTATCGCATGCCAAAACATGCGTTTTGATGACAGTTTCGCTTCGGTATATAATATCATGACGGTCTCTGCATCCAACGATGACTACAAGATACAGATCATGTATAGTGATGATGTCATTGCAGAAGGTGACTTCACCGAAGCCAATGCCACCATCTACATTACCGATGTAGAGTCCAACGAAGAGGTGGAGTCATTGGTAGCCACAATGCAGATTCGCCATGATGCAGTTAGCGACTCATATGCAATAGAAGCCACAGCTCGTTGCAGCAACAATGTGGTATATCAACTATCCTTGACATGGGTAGTCCCTACCACATCAGAGACAGTAGATGTAACTTTTGTTCAGACAGCCCAAGCATCGTATTACGCCCAAGACAACGACCTACTGCTGATGAATGAAAACGATGAATATTCATTATCACTAAACATCGTTGGCGTAGATATGGGTGATACCTTCACAATGGATGATGTAGAAGAATACTACACCTCACTATACGACAAACAACACAACCAAAGCATTGATATCGCACAAATAGACGGTCGCATCTACCAATCAGGAGACACCACATGGATAAATGCCAACATGGTAGCTTTTGATGCAAAATGCTATCAAGTGGCAATGTGGTACGCTGCACCTACACCCACCGACACCATCACCTTACACTTGACCGATGTACCATTCACCAATCAGTTAGAGGAGGGGTATTTTCAGTTAATCGGATACACCGAAGACTATACCACCATGATTTCATTCACAGTTGCCAGCCACCAAGTGGAAGGCACCTTCGTCAACGACGGTATGTTTGGCAAGTTTGGAGAAGGCCAATACGATTTCTTCAATGACTACACCTACATCTCAGAGTGGAATAGCGCCACCCGAGAATATGAAATCTATACCGTTGAGAAAGGCGAATTGGTCGTATCCATGGATAGCAATGGTAAGATCGAGGCACAAGCCAATGTGATTTGTGAAAATGCCAAGTTATACCAAATCAATATCGCATCAGAATATTCCGCCCCCAGTCTATTGGGAGATGCCATCGAAGGCGATGTAGAGCGAACATATAGTTCGCAGGATCATATCAAAATAACAGACTATACCAAAACCAATGGCCTCATCATCTTTGAGGCAGAATCAGAGGTAGATAGCGACATGATGGTATTATATTTCTTCTCGAACACGTTTGACAACCAAATTGGTATCCCCGAGGGAGAATATCCAATCAATAGTTCATTACTACCTGGTACAGTATTAGCAAGTACAGGTATCGACGAAGAGCACAATGCAGTTACACCATCGCTATATAGCACCTTTGACGGAGAATATTTAGATAGGATGTATTTCTTTGTGGACGGAAGCGTAAATATCAGCAAAAATGATGCAGGAAAACTCCATTTGGAAGTGAATGCAGTTAACTCATACCTTGTACCTATCCATATCGTGTATGATGCTGGCGGAACAACCGATGTAGAGGACATACACAAGGGAAATAATATGACCACCCAGAAAATGCTACTCAATGGTCAATTGCTCATTCTACGCAACGGAACACTATACGATGTAGTAGGTCGAAACATGAAAAAATAAAGTTTTTACTTGTATAATTCCAAAAAAAGCAGTACCTTTGCAGGCTTTTTGTGCAGGAGCAAGACATATTCCGAATTTATACACCTTATATATATTATATAGCAATGAAGAATTTTGTAGAAGAATTGCGTTGGCGTGGTATGTTGCAAGACATGATGCCAGGCACCGAAGAACAACTCATGAAAGAACCTACTGCTGCATACCTCGGTATTGATCCTACAGCAGATAGTTTGCATATTGGTCACCTCTGCGGTATCATGATGCTCAAGCACTTGCAAAACGCAGGTCATAAGCCTATCGCACTCATCGGTGGTGCCACAGGTATGATTGGCGACCCAAGCGGCAAGTCTGCCGAGCGCAACTTGCTTGATGAAGAGACATTGCGCCACAACCAAGCATGTATCAAAGCGCAATTAGAGCGTTTCCTCAACTTTGGTGAGGGCGAGAATGCAGCTGAGCTCGTCAACAACTACGACTGGATGAAGGACTACACCTTCCTTGACTTCGCACGCGAAGTAGGTAAGCTCATCACTGTGAACTACATGATGGCGAAAGACTCTGTCAAGAAACGCTTCAACGGCGAGTGCAGTCAAGGTATGTCATTCACCGAGTTCACATACCAATTGTTACAAGGCTACGACTACGTATATCTCAACAAGCACAAGAACTGCAAACTCCAAATGGGTGGTAGCGATCAATGGGGTAACATCACCACAGGTACAGAGCTCATCAAGAAGATGGGTGGCGGCGAAGCATTTGCACTCACCTGCCCACTGATCACCAAAGCCGATGGCGGCAAGTTCGGTAAGACCGAGAGCGGCAACGTATGGCTTGACAAGAAATACACCAGCCCATATCGATTCTACCAATTCTGGCTCAATGTCAGCGACGACGATGCGAAACGCTATATCCGCATCTTCACCTGCCTCGACAAAGAGACCATCGACGCCCTGATTGCTTCGCACGATGAGGCTCCTCATATGCGTGCATTGCAAAAGCGTTTGGCAGAAGAGGTGACCGTAATGGTACACAGCCGTGAAGACTACGAAGCAGCTGTAGAGGCAAGTAATATCCTCTTTGGCAATGCGACCAAAGATGCGTTGAGCAAACTCGACGAAGAGACATTCTTGCAAGTGTTTGACGGCGTAGAGAAACACGAGGTAAGTCGCGAAGAGTTGAATGCTGGTATTCCACCACTAGACCTCCTCGCTGAGAAAACCAACATCTTCCCATCCAAAGGCGAGGCACGCAAGATGATTATTGCCAACGGTTTCTCTATCAACAAGGAGAAGTTCACCGACCCACAAAAGACCATCACCGCAGATATGCTCCTCAATGGCAAATACCTGCTCTGCCAAAAAGGTAAAAAGAATTATTATATTGTAGAAGCAAAATAATGAGAAAGATATTTTCACTATTATTACTCAGTTCTTGCTTGAGCATATTCGCAGAGCGCATTGAGCTCATTCCATTCGGAGATATGGAGAGTTGGGCTGTTCGCTATATCCGAGAGTCAAAACTCCTCGGAGGTAAAACTCGCACTCTCTATGCATTAGCACCTACTGACACCATTTGGGAGAATGGTCCATACACCTACGGACAAAATGGCAACCCATGGGCTACCAGCAACGCATATGCCAATATCATTGGTATAGAGAAAGCTGCTGGCACCATGACACCTGAGAAACGAGAAGATGGTGGTACATGTTGTAGAATGGATGTTGATTTGCTCGGTGTACGGGTTATGGGAATGATTGATGTGCAAGTATTGGTACCTGGCACATTGTTCACAGGTCGCAACCTCGAACCTATCACCACTGCAAAAGATCCTTATCAAAACATCGATTTTGGAGTTCCTTTCACAGAGCGACCAACTGCGTTGATGTTTGACTATAAATGTATCATTTCGCCAGAAAATTGGATATGGTTTGCTAAAGGTGCTGCCAAGCCAAAGAAACTTGAAGGACATGACGAGGCTGAAGCATACCTCTATCTACAACACCGTTGGGAAGATGAGAAAGGTAAGATCCACTCCATTCGTGTGGGCACTGCCTATGAGCGCTTCAGCAAAACTCAAGAAGAATGGGTAAACGGACATCGCATTCCTATTCACTATGGTGATATCACTGGAGAACCTTGGTATGAAGAGTATATGGGTTTCAAAGAGATGCAACGTGCGGTAAACTCCAAAGGCAAAGTTGTACTCATTGAAGAAGAAGGTTGGGACGCAACTTTAGAGCCTACTCACTTGGTCATCATGCTAACTTCGGGTAAGTACGAAGCGTTTGTTGGCAAAGAAGGCAACGTCTTGTGGGTGGATAATGTGAGTCTTGTTTACGAAGATTAATTGCTTCAATAAGGCTTTTTGCAAAGAAAATTGCATTTTTTGAAAAAAAACGAGCAAATAATTTGGTCAATTCAAAAAAAAGCAGTACCTTTGCACCCGCTTTCGAAAAGGAAGTAATTCGGTGACCAATGGTATAAAGGCTATTACGTCAGATTTTGGTTCTGAAAATCTTGGTTCGATTCCAGGTTGGTCAACTTAAGAAGCCCGCTAGTCGGGCTTTTTTTGAAGAGAAATCTTCATGTGTGATGGGATACGGGCAGCCACACCAACAGTAGTTTAGTGTTTAGAGTTTAGTGTTTAGTGCTAATCTAAGATTAAAGGCTGGGAATTCTGCCCTATTATTGAGTAACACTTTATAAAAAATGAAAACATTTGAATTGGTAGGTACTCCACGTAGCGAGTACGGTAAGAAAGCCGCTAAAACTTTCCGTAAAGAGAACCTCGTTCCTTGCAACCTCTATGGCAATGGCGAGAACGTAACTTTTACAGTAACTGTTGACGATGTACGCAAACTCATCTACTGCCCAGATACAATGGCTGTAGCTTTGACCATTGGCGAGACAAAGAAAATGGCTGTAGTGAAAGAATTGCAATTCCACCCAGTTACAGAGCAATTGTTCCACATCGACTTCCTCGAGGTAACTGAGGAGAAACCAGTAACCGTAGCAATCCCAGTACAATTGCAAGGTCACGCAGAAGGTGTGAAAGCCGGTGGTAAGTTGCAACTTGAGATGAAGAAACTCAAAGTTAACGGTATCTATACACAAATTCCTAACCGCGTTGAGATCGACGTTACCAACCTCGGTTTGGGCAAGAAGTTGTATGTAGAGGCTGTAACAATGCCAGAGGGCTTGAAGTTGATGAACCCAGCTGATGCTTGCGTTGCTCGCGTTAAAGCTACTCGTGCTAGCCAACAAGCTGCTGCAGCTGCTGCTCCTGCTAAGGGCAAAAAGAAATAATCACCACTCACAAGAGCGGTAGAAATAAGAGTGGAAAGGGAAGCTTTTCCACTCTTATTGGTTTAGGAGACCCTCCCAACCTCCCTTAAGGGAGGAGGATTAATAAATAATAACACATGAAATATCTAATTGTTGGATTAGGAAATATCGGCGATGAGTACGCCAATACGCGCCATAATATAGGTTTTATGATGGTGGATGCGTTCGCAGAGAGCAAAAATGCTACGTGGGAAGATAAGCGCTACGGATTTGTTGCCCGCTGCCGCGCCAAAAGTGCCGAAATCATTTTGCTGAAGCCATCTACATATATGAACTTGAGCGGCAATGCTGTGCGCTATTGGCTGCAACAGGAGAAGATTCCTGTGGAGAATATGCTTGTGTTAGTAGATGACTTAAATCTACCTTTTGGTAGTATTCGCATGCGCAAGCAAGGTAGTAATGGCGGACACAACGGATTAGGACATATCCAGCAAGTACTTGGTACACAAAACTATGCACGCCTACGCTTTGGTATAGGCAATGATTTCAGCAAAGGTGCACAATGCAACTTTGTTCTCGGACAATGGAGCGATGAAGAGCAGAAGACTCTTCCCGACCGATTGAAATTAGTGGGCGAGATTATCCCATCCTTCTGCCTGCAAGGCATGGACCGTACCATGAACCAGTATAATGGAAAATAAATGGAAGTACGAGTAGATAAATACCTTTGGGCAATGCGGATTTACAAGACCCGCTCTATTGCCACCGATGCATGCAAATGCGGTCGTGTGAAGATGAATGGTGTGGAAGTAAAACCCAGTCGTATGTTTCATGTAGGGGACATTTTTACAGTACGCAAGGGTCCGATAACCTATACTTATCGTATTCTACAGCTATGGGGCAACCGATTGGGAGCAAAGATGGTACCTGAATACTTACAGGATATTACTCCTAAAGAGCAGTTAGAATTGTTAGAATTAGCACGCTACGCTGCACAAAGTGGACGCGATAGAGGCACAGGACGCCCTACGAAGAAAGACAGACGAGATATCGAACAGTTTTTCTCGGATGACTATAATTATTTATTAGATGAAGACGACTATTTAGAAGAAGATTAAGACTATGCTTTTGAAGAAGAATAACATTGCTGAATACATCCTGTATCTATGGCAGATTGAGGATTACCTACGTGCATTTCCACAGCAAGCGGAAGCCAATCAAGAGTTGCATGATTTAAGCGAGATGATGCACCAAGAGAACATCTTGGAAAGTGGACACCTACAATTAGCCAAGAATGCTCTCGATGAATTGGAAGACTTACACAATGATTTGTTGGATCAAGAGGCTACTTATCGCGCAGCTATGATTCAGCTTACTCCTTCGCTCAATCTTTTGAAGGCTAAAACAGACCGCCCCACCATGAGTGATGTAGAAGCTTGTCTGATATTATTGTACCAAGTCATGCTACTTAACCTACAAAAACGCCCGATTTCAACGGAAACACAGCAAGTACAAAAGCAAGCTACACAAATACTGCAATACCTCAGCAAAACATATAAGGAGCAATAGGTATTGACCGCTCTGCTATTAGATGTTAGACCGCCTACAGCTGTTAGAGTTTAGACAAATGAGAACCAAAGAGCGATATGAGAAAGCATTGGCATGGTTTGAAGCAAATATGCCTATAGCCGAGAGCGAGTTGAATTTCGAGAACGAATATCAGCTCCTCGTGGCGGTCATGTTGTCTGCTCAATGCACAGATAAAAGAGTGAATTTGGTTACACCCGCACTGTTTGAAGCATACCCAACTATTGCAGACTTGGCCGATTCCAACGCAGAAACTGTACTAAAATACATCCGTTCGGTAAGCTACCCTAATAGCAAAGCCGAGCATCTAGTGCAGATGGCCAAACGAGTGGTAGATGTGTATGGAGGCAATATACCCGATAGCCGCGAAGAGTTGCAAACATTGGCTGGAGTAGGAAGAAAGACTGCCAATGTGGTATTGGCTGTATGGTGGAATCAACCTACTATGGCAGTGGATACCCATATCTTCCGTGTGGCAGAACGTATTGGCTTAACAACCAAAGCAAAAAATCCTCTGGATAGCGAGCAACAACTCATCAAATATATTCCCGAGGAGATTATTCCCAAGGCACACCATTGGCTACTGCTACATGGTCGCTATACCTGCCAAGCCCGCACTCCTAAGTGTGAAAAGTGCGGTTTGCAAGCTATTTGCAGGTATTTTTCAAGTAAAAAGTAAGAAAGTCTTGCATAAATGCAAGAAAATTAGTATCTTTGCGCGCTTTTTAGTATTTTAGATGAAAAGGGCGCTTATTGTTATAGGGATTGTATTAGGGGCACTGCTACTTTTGTTTGGTAGCATTGTCGGTGTACTGCATATCAAGGGTGTGCAGACATATATCGTTGGGAAGATAACAGAGCAGTTCTCTGAGAAGTTGAATGTAGATGCCAACATTGCCTCATTCCATTATCGTCCATTATCACATCTTGCATTGGATAGTGTCTATCTTAGCGACCAAAAACACGATACGTTAGCCTATATAGAGCAACTGCGATTGGAGTTTGCGCCATTGGCATTGCTTGAGCAACGTATCAATATACAAGAGTTGCGGTTGCACAATCCATATATCAACCTCCACTCCATTTCGGATTCTACACTAAACATCCAATTTCTGATTGATGCTTTCAAACAGGATTCAACAAACAACAAGGACTTTCCATTCCGATTAAATATTGACCATTTGTCATTAGAGCAGACCCGTGTTCGCTATAATGAGGTATTGATTGACCAATTGGATTTGACTATGGCACTCCCTGTTTTAAGCATGGATTCGCTGGATATACAGCTCCACTCATTGCACCTGCGTGCACAAATGGATCGATTGGATGCCTGTTTTGAGGCTAACTTGAAAGGTAACTTAGATTCTGTATTTGCAAAAGATATGCAATTGGTATTCCGAGATCAAAAAATGTTTTCGGGAAACGTTGCCGTATATCATCCTACAGTATTGGATTCACTATTCATTGATGCTCAATGCAACGATTTGTATTGCAACAATGCGCTGCTCCAAGACCTATTGTCGCAACTGCAAATGAAGCCAGTAAAATTGCCACCAATGATTAGTAGTTTGGGGCATGTGCATTACAAAGGTGATATTCGTGGAGGCTTGGAAAAAGTAGATTTGCATGGTGCCTTTACAACTGCTTTAGGATCTGTAAGCGTAAATGGAGATTTACATGTAGATACCACATTGCAAGACTTTGATTTCCGCGGACATGTATCTACTCGCCGTTTCCAATTAGGAAGAATGTTGAATCAGCCAGATTTGGGGATGATTGCCTTCCGAGCACATATAGATGGAGCGATTGATTCATTACAACTGGTGCATTGCATGGCGGAAGCGGATATTCAAAAATTTGACTACAAAGGCTATACTTACAAGGATATCCACATCGATGGTGATATGCTACCAGAAGAAGTGAATGGCTCGGTAAGCATTAATGATGAAAACCTTAAGCTTAACATTCACGGACTTGCAGACTGGTCAGAGGACGACACGCGACTAGATATAACTATGCAATTGGCAGACTTCAAGCCTGCCACACTAAACCTGATAGACAATTATCCAGAATTGGCATTAGGCGCTACTACCTATATCAGTTTGTACACCTCTGGAAAGGCCAATGAACTATTGGATAATATGACTGGATACGTGATTGTTGATACCCTCAATATCCAGAATGGCGCAATGCAAACCACTATGGAGCAATTCAAATTGCTTGTTGATAGCGAGTTGAGTGATGAGTTACCTATCCACCAATTACGTATTCAATCGGATTATTTGACGGCTAATCTGAGTGGTGCATTTGCTTATCGTACCCTACCTGCAACTATCCAACAATTGGTGCACGATTATGTGCCAACATTGGTAGATGCTCCTACAGCACAAAAGACCAATAACAATAACTTGGCATTCTATGCCTATTTCCGCGACTTAGACTCGCTCACACAAGTATTGGATTTAGGTATTGACTTGCCATCGTTCCCAACCATTAAGGGATTTATCCGTGAAGATAACAAGCAAGTGGGAGTACAAGCCTATATTCCACACATCAATACTAGCGGAGTAAAAATGGAAGACATTACCATCTCGCTGGATAACCAAGATGATGCTTTGGATTTCTCAATGTATGCCCTCCATCATCTGCCAAAAGATAATCCTACAGCAGCCAAGTTAGGTGATATCAAAACGACTATTCGCGTGACAGCTGCACATGATGAAGTGGACTTGAGTTTAGAATTAGGCAATACGGATAGTGTACGCAATGAAGGTGTGATTAGTGTAGCCTCTAAATTATCCAAGTACCATAACAAACCTAAGTTTGATATTGAGATTTTGCCAAGCAATATCATCCTAAACGATTCAGCATGGAGTATTGGTCAATCTACCATTACCTATACACTCGCTGATCAGGTTATGGACATCGACAACTTCTCATTAAGTACAGATTACCAACTAATCACAGCAGATGGTACGGCATCAAAATCAGCCACAGACTCTATTGATGTAGTGCTCAATAACATCAACTTGGACTATTTACTCAGTTATACAGAAGCTAGTAAAGCCATTTCGATTTTAGGTCCTGTAACGGGTAAAGCCAAAGTGTATAGCGTATTCTCCGAACCAATGTTGGAAGCACAAGCCTACATCCCTAATGGTGGTTTGAATGGTGTCTATTTAGGTGATGTGACTGCCGAAGCTACACTAGACAGAGAAAACAACAGCATTCTGCTGTATGGTCAAATTGTAGATTCCACCCAACATATGGTGGCAGAAGTGAATGGTAAAGTGATACCAGCAACGAAATGGTGGGGATTGGATATCACCTGCGATAGTGTGGATATCAATTTTATTGATTTCTGGACACAAGGTCTTATTGCTAATCCACAGGGACGAGGTTATGGACACGTGAAAGTGGAAGGACAAAAGCGTCAAGTATGGGTCACAGGACGCGCCTTGGCAAAGGATGCTCAGATTACAGTTCCGCAGATAGGTGCGACCTTCTACATGACGGACTCTATCTTCTTGGACTCTACCTCTATACGTTTTCCTGATATCACTGTGTATGATCAATATGGTAACTCAGGTACATTCTCTGGCGTAGTGAATCATGACCAATTCATGGATATCACTTTTGATTTGCGAGCACAAGCTAATAAAATGTTAGTGATGGATTTGCCAGCCGAGCAACAAGCATTCTTCTATGGCAAAGTATTTGGCTCTGGAGATGTACATATCTATGGCAATGAAATGGATTGCCAAATAGATGTGAATGCACGTACCGAAGCCAACACTAAGTTTTTCTTGAATATCAATAGTGCGAGCCAAGCAACTAGTTCTAGTTTCATCCAATTTGTAGAGTCTGATACTACATCGCATTACTTATTAAGTCTATTACAACCACAGAAGAAAGAAACTAAAGTTAATAAGCCCGAAAGCCGTATGCGTCTTTCCTTACAAGGAGAAGTAACTCCACAAGCAGAAATCCATATCAAATTGGGAGCTGATGACGGCATTAAAGGTCATGGAGAAGGCAACTTGAAGTTGGTATATGAGTATCCGTCAGAAAACGTACAAATGCAAGGAGCATATACATTGCAATCGGGACAATTTAGTTTCTCTGTGGGCAATATTGTACGACGTAACTTCACCATTCAAGAAGGTAGTCGGATTACTTGGGATAGCGATCCTATGGCTCCAACATTGGATATTACTGGCTATTACCACACGACTGCCTCATTGCGTGATTTGTTTGGTACAGAAAGTAGCCAAATCGCCACAGATAGAACCTCGGTACCTGTCAACTGCGTATTGCATATGAGTGACGAACTATTTAATCCTATCTTGAACTTTGCCATTGAACTACCACAATCAGATGAATCGGTGCAAAGTCAGGTACGTTCTCTCATCAACACTGATGAAATGTTGATGCGTCAAATCATATACTTACTCGTATTTAACCGCTTCTATACACCTGATTATCTGCAAAATACACAGAATGTAGGTTTGAACGAAACCTATTCACTATTGTCTTCTACTGTAACGGGACAAATCAACTCATGGCTCAATAAACTCACAGACATCTTTACTATGGGCTTTAATTTCCGTACTGATGGAGAAGGCGAAACTGCAAGTCAAGAGTATGAGGCAAATTTCCAAATCCACCCTATTAACCAATTGGTCATCAATGGCAATTTTGGTTATCGTTACAACGATTTAAGTAATCGCCCATTCTTTGGAGATTTAGATATAGAGTACCTGCTTACTCCAAATGGAAAATTCAGAGCAAAGGCATATACCCATACGGTGGATAAATACTCTCTTCGCCAAGCGAATACAGTACAGGGGGTTGGCTTTGTATTCAAGCATGATTTTGATGTAAGAAATAAGAACAAAGCAAAGAAAGAGCATTCTTCTCGTCGCAAGCGTGGTCAAGAAACGACTTCATATGAAAGCAATGATTCCACCCAAGTGCAAACGACTACTATAAATCCATAAATATTCGCCCTATGTTGATTAAATGTTATGGTGCAGCGCCACAAGGTATTGATGCAGCGATTGTTACGATAGAAGTGCATGCTGTACCTGGTTTTGAGTTCACCCTTGTAGGGTTGCCAGACAATGCCGTGAAAGAAAGTCACGAACGCATTTTGGCAGCTTTGATGGTGAACGGCTACAACAAGCCACGCCATACCTTGACGATCAACATGGCTCCTGCAGATATTAAGAAAGAAGGTGCTGCCTATGATTTGCCATTGGCAATTGGTATGTTGGCAGCCGAAGAGGAGGTAAAGACCGTGCTCTTGGAGCAGTATATGATTATGGGTGAGTTGTCGTTGGATGGCACTTTGCAACCCATCCAAGGTGTCTTGCCTATGGCATTGGCGGCACGTAAAGCAGGGTTTGAAGGCATTATATTGCCCGAGCCCAATGCCCGTGAGGCAGCTGTGGTGAAAGGGTTGAAGGTATATGGTCTGAAGAACTTATTGGAAGTAACACGCTTCTTGAATGGTATTCAAGCATTTGAAGCGACTGAAGTAGATACTGAGGCAGAATTTGCAGCACACGCATTTAGTTCGGATTTAGACTTTTCGGATGTACGCGGACAAGAGAATGTGCGCCGAGCCATGGAAGTGGCAGCAGCAGGTGGACATAATATGCTGATGGTAGGTCCTCCTGGCGCAGGTAAAAGTATGATGGCCAAGCGACTGCCATCGATATTGCCACCGCTGAACTTAGAAGAAGCATTGGAAACAACCAAGATATATTCTGTTTCGGGTATGATGGCACACCGGAAAGAGAGCGATGGTATGTCGAGTGCGCTGATTGTACAACGTCCTTTCCGTAGTCCACACCATACCATTACCGATGTGGCATTGGTGGGTGGTGGCACTAATCCTCACCCTGGAGAGATCAGCCTCGCACACAATGGCGTGCTCTTTCTTGACGAACTCCCTGAATACAAAAGGAGTGCTTTGGAGGTGATGCGTCAGCCATTAGAGGACAGAAAGATTTGCATCACACGCACCAAGTTGACAGTGGAGTATCCTGCAAGTTTTATGTTGGTTGCAGCCATGAACCCATGTCCATGTGGACACTATGGGGAGAATAATCCTGCCCACCCTTGTACATGTACACCTGCACAAATTCACCGCTATATGAGCCGCATTTCAGGTCCGCTGTTGGACAGAATCGATATCCAATGCGACATACAAGCAGTACCCTACTCTACGCTGAAAGATACGCAGCCTGGCGAAAGCAGCGAGGCAATGCGTGAGCGTGTAGTGCGTGCTCGCAAGCTGCAGGAGCAGCGCTTCGCGGCATATAATATGACGGTACAGAAGCCAATCCACTGCAATGCACAGATGACACCGAAGTTGGTGCGTGAGTTTTGTCAGCTGGATGTACAAGGTGATAAGATGCTATCCTATGCAATGGATAAGATGGGCTTGTCGGCGCGTGCGTATGATCGTATATTAAAAGTAGCTCGAACTATTGCTGACTTAGACAATAGTTCGAGTATCGGAATGAGCCATCTCTCTGAAGCGATAGGTTATCGCAGTCTTGATCGAGAAGATTGGTGTGGATAAATCATCCACCAGTAGTAATTTCAATTATTCTTTCACCAATGCATTTTTGCGACGGATAATAACCATCGCATATACCAATGCAGCCAGCAGCAACGCGCCTACTCCATCGGTTAATGGCTGATTATTAAAGCCCGGTAGATCAGGTTTATTCCCTTCTCCACCGCCAATAGAAGGAGGTGCCTTTCTTGGTCCACCCGTAGGGGAAGAAGCTCCAATCTCCGCTGCATCGCCTGCAGCAAAAGGAACAGTGTAGTTTCCAGACAAAGAGGAGTTGGATTGATACGACGAAGTGGAGCGGAACTCTTGAGTGGTGGGCATAGTACTAACACGTTGGTCATACCCATTTTGTTCGGGCACATGATATACTTGTGCCGATACGGAGAATACTGCTGATACAGCAAGTAGTACTAATATGGAAATTTTTCTTTGCATCTTACAAAATTACTTTTTGACTATTACCATTTGAATATATGATATAACATCCTTTGTCTAACAAAACTTGTGCCATATCCTCTCCTACACTGATAGAATGGAGCAAAATGCCATTGATAGAATAAATTTGCACCGATTGACCATTGGCATAAACTGTTAGATTATTACCATCTATCACATAGTTGATTGGATTTGCAGCGTTGGCAGAAGAAATGAATGTAGTCACATCATTTTTACCACGTAGGCGTACCGTCATTTTAGGAGCACGCGCAACACCGTTCGTTTGCTGTGGCATCACGTAGCACTCAAATGGGTAAAGGGTGGTAGCAGAATGTTGAAGCATAAAGTCGTTGGTTGCACGCAAGACATACACTTCATCTGATATGGTTTGCTTTTGCAGGGTGGTATTACCAGCCATTTTCATCTGTGAGGTTGGAGTCACAGGAGCGAAAGAGGTATTACCCAACTCATACCAATCTGAAGGTCCGTGGAAAGTAACCTCCCTGCCTTTGTAATAATACGCATACTGTTCTGGGAATTGAATAATATATGGAGTACCTTCTTTTAGATCAGTTGTCATATCAAAAATAAGCTCGCCATTTGCTGCCGTAGTAGATGCAGGTGTTGCAAGATAGTAATCTCCACCATCAGTTATATTCCATGGATTTGGTGACCAATAACCATTTGGTTCAACGTCATCTTCTATGGTAACTTTTTCTACTGGGAATGGCAAATAGAGTGTTTCCCATGTGCCAGCAGTGAAAGTACGCTTGTAGGTGATGGAAGCAACAAGTCCCACAGTAGCCTCATAAACTCCATTACCTGATTTGGGAGTACCATTGTGGTATATTCTTAGGCAAGCGTCTTTTATGCGAGAAGAGATCTTAGACCATTTTGCATCATTCACATATACATCATACGCATCACAATGAACTAAAAGATTATAATCTGCATTCTGTCCTTCAAAATGATTTGATCCGTTTAAGGTTGGAGGGGTTAAGGATTTCACGTAAACATTTTCAATACCTGTACAATTATAAAAAGCATAATCTTCGATAATTTTAACGGATGAAGGTATTATTACATTACCAACGATAGCAGTACATTGACAAAACGCACGATTACCAATTGTTGCCAACCCTTCATTCAAAGTTATCTTGGACATCGAGGTATTATTACGAAAAGATTGATAGCCTATCAATTTAATATTTTTTGACAAGATTAATTCCGTAATATTTTGCAAATAACTAAATGTATTATCGTGAATTACTGTAACATTCAACACTCTGTCGTTGATTGTAACAGTCTCTGCGATCTCTAATTTCCCAAAAAATTGCTCCTTATTTATTGCTCTAATAATAGCAGCTTCTGAATTAGAAATTGCCAAATAATAGATATTATCAAGGCACGTTAACGCAAGTGTTTCATTGAAATGATTACTTCCTTTTAGATGACAAACCTTACCACTTTGAAATTCAAACGTAGTAATGCCAGTACAATGAAAAAATGCATAATCATCAATTGTATCAAGCGAAGCCGGAAGCAGCATTGTACCCCTAAAACCTGTCGACTTACAAAACGCACGATCGCCTATTGTTTCTAATCCCTCATTCAAAGTAATTGTAAGGTTTTCTTGATTTAAATCGCGAAATGCTTGATAACGAATATGCTTTATTGTAGATGGCAACACTATTGAAGATATTGATGTTTTGGCATTGAACGCATTAGAATCCACTACTACCACCATATAGTCCTGATTACCATCACTTACAATTTCTGGTATTACCAATTTCCCTTGGGGAGCCTTGCTTCCATGTTTTACACTTACTGTATTATCAGATAAGATAGTATATTCCAACGTATTACCTTCGTAGGTATATTCAAACGCAAATATTGGCGCGAAAGCTGCCAATAATAGTGCTATTAATAATGTTTTCTTCATACCTCTAAGTGCTACAAATTAGTTGTTTAAGACAATATATTATATTGAGTGCGCAAAGGTACAAAAAAAAAAGCACATGTGCAAGTATTTTGCAAAAAATATAGTCTTTTTAATTTTAGAGTGAGAGTTTTAGCCGTTTTTTACCCCTTTTCTATATCATAGCCAATACAAATACGTATCGATTTGGCTGCTATTCGGAAAATTAAACAATCATAGAGCAGCTACAAGAATGCGGACGAAGCGCCAAGCTATTTGAATAGCGAATGAATATGAAAAGTAGGGAGATGTATCGGTGATTGTATAGCATCGTCTCGACGAGGTTTCAATCAGGTTCCAATCAGATTCCAATGAGGTTCCAATGAAGACAGGTGGCAAACAAGGGGGAAGTAATGGGCAAGATGAATGAATGAATGAATGAATGAATGAAGGAAGGAATGAACGAGTGAAAGAGTGAAGGGAAAAGCAGTGAAAAATAAGAAAGACTAAGCTGGAGCATAGTCTTTCTTTATAGGAATTCTGTCTGATATCGGGGATCGGATATCGGAACAGTAGATTAATGGCGATTCAAGCGTGCGCCGTCTGCCTCTGGGTTGCGGCGTTCTGGGCGTGGACCACGACGCTCTGGACGAGGACCGCGATCACCACGAGCTGGACGCTCTGGCTCTACATAACCCTCTGGCTTCTCCTTCAATGCCTTAGCACTGAGTTTGAACTTACCAGTCTTTTGGTCAACCTCCATGAGTTTGATAGTAATCTTGTCACCCTCTTGGATAGCCGTCTCTTCCATCGTCTCATAGCGCTTCCAATCGATCTCAGAGATGTGGAGCAAGCCCTCTTTGCCAGGCATAAACTCTACGAAGCAACCATAAGGCATGATAGACTTCACGGTAGATTGATATACCTCGCCTACCTCTGGGATAGCCACGATAGCTTTGATCTTAGCGATAGCAGCGTCCATAGACTCTTGGTTGTTAGATGCAACCTCTACCTTGCCACCCTCTTCTACCTCATCGATAGAAACCACAGCGCCAGTCTCAGCTTGGATACCTTGGATAATCTTACCACCAGGGCCAATCACAGCACCAATCATATCTTTAGGAATGATGAAGCTAACGATACGTGGAGCATGAGGTTTGAGATCAGGACGAGCCTCTGGCATGGTCTCAACGATCTTGTCGAGGATGTACATACGAGCCTCGTGTGCTTGTGCGAGTGCGTTCTCAAGGATCTCGTAACTCAAGCCGTCCACCTTGATATCCATTTGGCAAGCGGTCAAACCGTCGCGTGTACCGGTAGTCTTGAAGTCCATATCGCCGAGGTGATCCTCGTCGCCAAGGATGTCACTCAAGATAGCGTACTTAGTACCCTTGCACTCAGAGATAAGACCCATAGCAATACCAGAAACTGGTTTGATAGGTACACCAGCGTCCATGAGGGCGAGAGTACCTGCGCAAACGGTAGCCATAGAAGATGAACCGTTAGACTCAAGGATATCGCTCACTACGCGGATAGTGTAAGGATAATCAGCAGGAACTACAGACTTGAGCGCACGGCAAGCCAAGTTACCGTGACCAATCTCACGACGACCTACACCACGTTGTGGACGAGCCTCGCCAGTAGAGAATGGAGGGAAGTTGTAGTGGAGAAGGAACTTCTCAGAACCTTGGATAAGTGCCTCATCAATCATCTTCTCATCGCGGCTGTTACCGAGTGTAACAGTAGAGAGTGATTGGGTCTCACCACGGGTGAAGATAGAAGATCCGTGAGGTCCTGGCAGTGGAGAAACCTCGCACCAGATAGGACGGATATCGGTAGTCTTACGGCCATCCAAACGCTTACCTTCGTCGAGGATAGAGCGACGCATAGCCTCTTTCTCTACATCGTGGTAGTATTTGTTTACGAGTGCATCGATTTCATCCAACTCTACACCGAGAGCCTCAGCACGAGCAGCCATATACTCAGCTTTCTCTACCTTGAAGTCCTCGCGGATTTGGGTGAACATCTCCTCGCGGTGATGCTTGTTGGTGTCAGCAGCTGTAGCTTGTGCGTAAGCGCGAGCGTAGCTGAAGTCGTGAACTGCTTGCTTGAGTTCATCGTCGTTGATCTCGTGGCAATACTCGCGTTTAACGGTCTTACCAAATGCCTCCATCATCTCGATTTGCGCTTGGCATTGTGGTTTGATAGCCTCGTGAGCCACCTTGATAGCCTCGAGCATATCTGCTTCGCTAACCTCTTTCATCTCACCCTCCACCATCATGATGTTGTCGAGCGTAGCAGCAACAACGAGCTCGATGTCTGCTTTCTCGCATTGCTCGAAGGTTGGGTTAATGACGAACTCACCATTCACGCGTGCTACGCGAACCTCTGAGATTGGGCCCTCGAATGGGATATCAGAGCAAGCAAGTGCAGCTGAAGCAGCCAAACCTGCGATAGACTCTGGCATATCAATGCCATCAGCAGAATAGAGAGTTACGTTTACGAAAGTGTCAGCGTGATAATCGCTTGGGAAGAGAGGACGCAACGCACGGTCGATCAAACGAGCGATCAAAATCTCGTAGTCAGATGCTTTACCCTCGCGGCGAGTGAAACCGCCTGGGAAACGACCAGCTGCAGAAAACTTCTCTTTGTACTCAACGGTAAGCGGCATGAAATCCGTACCAGGAACCGCATTCTTTGCGGAGCAAACTGTAGCAAGAACCATGGTATTGCCGAGGGTCGCCATTACGGCGCCGTCTGCTTGCTTAGCCAGCTTGCCAGTCTCGAGCGTGATCACACGCCCATCAGGAAGAATAATCTCCTTTTTTACAATATTCATCTTATTAAAATTAGTTTTAGCGGATACGGTTTGTATCCAGTTAGTTATAGACCATAAAATGTCGCTGCAAAGGTACTAA
The DNA here is from genome assembly GCA_045132415.1 of Paludibacteraceae bacterium. Taxonomy (GTDB): domain Bacteria; phylum Bacteroidota; class Bacteroidia; order Bacteroidales; family Paludibacteraceae; genus Colicola. The sequence continues at coordinate 151,742 of JBGUSG010000008.1, forward strand.
AAAAATAGGATATACACAAGTATTTGAGATAAAAAATGTATTTTTATACAATTTTCATGCCACTATGGTGTGCCGAAGCATACCTAATTTATATCTGATTACTAGCCTACCGTCAATGACCTATTGCCGAAATGATATCTTATTTGCTTAACTTCGCTTCGGCTTCGTAAGCAGCGAATGGAAAAATCAAACAGGCCGTTCCGTCCATTGTGGGTTCGTTGGTCGAGTAGTCGTTCGTAGAGTCGTGATAAACCATCACATTGGGCTGATAGCGCATATAATTGATACCACCTTCCATGTTCACACCACGCAGGCTATTGAAGATGCCTATATACACAGGGCCATCCACCAGCCCACCTGTCGTATTGCCTATTCCCTCGCTAATCATAAACGAGTGAGGCTGAGTAGGATAGCACTTAGCGCCAGGCAATTCCACTATCATGCATACGCCCCATGGATTGCAACCCAATAACCAATCACGCAACGACGATTCCATATCAATATAGGTAGAGTCATTGGTCAATTGACGATACAAGATACATTGGGTCAGCATAGCCGTAGTGAGGTTATTCGAACACCAGATAGACGGAATACCATACAAGAAGGCCTGTTGCACGGGCTTACCGTTGATAGCACGTTGATAGACCATATCGATGCCTTTTTTCAAATACGCCACAAACTCCTCATGCGAACGGTTCTTTGCCTCACTAGCCAAACGATAGTGACCGATATTCATAAACGGATACCATTGGTAATGGCGAGCCGTGTCGCTTCCCATCCAAGGAGTAGTAGGTTCTTGGCGACCATAGGATACTGCAGCTTTGAGATAGGATTTGTCATTCGTTTGGCGGTATAGCTCATAGGCACCTAACTCCATATCATCCACCCAGTTGGTCTCTTCATAGATATAAGGAGAACGAACAGAAGCTGTTTGACTAAAACCAGGTATGCGAACCCCCAACTGGTATGCATCTAGCGCTTTCTTGCCAATTTGCGCGGCCAATTCAGGATAGTATGGCGCCAAGATCTTGCTACCCAAAGCAAAGCAGGATGCGTACTTACCTACGATAGAAGACGTGCCTGTAGAGATATTCATGCCCTTACCTTGCACCTGTGGCTCACCCGTGACAAAATAGACAGGACGGCCGTTATTCACGCCCCATCCGTAATCGGCTTGGTCATCTTTTGGAAAACGCATGCCAATATGGTCACGGTCGTCGGCTAATTGGTTATAGAACTCCCCGGGTTCAGGATTCATACGGTCTAACCAATCCAATCCCCAGCGCATCTCATCCACAATATCAGGAATACCATTCGCCCCAGGTGTACCATTGGTCTGGTACCTATCGCCAAATAGCTCAGGATATTGTTCGTATGCCAACATCATCTGATAGATCGCATTGGCAGTCGTTGTCGCGTATTGCAAACAATCGCTAGCATCATGCCAACCACCACGTACATCAATATGTTGCCCCGTCTTAGTGGGGTGGTAAATGATATAACCATCTTTCTGGTGACAGCTATCTCCCGTAAATGGATTCCATCCGCAGCGCTGCTGACGCATGTAGTGGAGCGGGAAATCGGCTAGACCGTCATACACATGCTTGCTGATGAGAAAGCTATCCGACACCGCTTCGCCAATTTTCAATTGATGCCAACCTTCCTCTTTGAGGTCCGAGAAATCGTAGCGGGTATATTCCCATCGCCCACTATCACCCGTCATGATGATAGCAAACTTCTTCGCTTCTGGCAGATAGCCGATCTGCGACACACGGATAATCTGTTCAGCCATAGCCAAACTGCTGATGCATAAAACGCAAAGGAATAATTTTAAACGCATAGTGGATATCAGTTGTACTAAAACCTATTCATGTAACCACTCCATAAAAGGAATAACTTGGATAGTGAACCCTTTTTCTTCGATTATTTCCTTATGTTGGTAGGATATAATTTGCAATGTTTGGCATTTTAATTCACCAGCCACCTCAATCAGTGCGTCTATTTCACGGCGACGAGTTTTCTCGGAAGTCAAATCGTAACAAACTTGTATCAACCGTTCTACTTTTACGCCTTTACGAGTAACAAAATCCACCTCTTTGTCGTTGCGTGAACGGTAGTAGAATAGTGTATTTTCTGTATCGTACCCTTTGCGAATCAACTCGATAAACACTTGATTTTCTAGTAAACGTCCCAAATTCTCGCTCAGATTAAAAGCCGTTGTACTCACAAATCCATTATCCACCACATATACTTTGCGAGCGGCTTTCTTCATGACTTTGAGTTTGTTGTTGAAGCGTTGCAAGTAGAAAAACAAGTATGGTTCATGCAGATAGTTCAAGAATTTTTGTGTAGTAGTCACGCTCTTTAGACCAAACTCTGTAGTTATATCATTGGCGGTTATTAGGTTGCAGAAGTTGGCCAACAGATATCCCGCCAAATTATATAAACTTTCGGTATTGCGAATCTTATGGCGTTTTGCCACATCTTTCAGTAAGATAGAATCGTACAGAGTACTCAAATAACTCTGCGCCAAAGCACGTGTTTTTACAATCTCTGGGTAACCGCCCAAACGCAAATAGTCGTCTTGCAACGAGAGGACTTTTGCATGTTTTTCTGTAGGAATATTGGTAGGGTCAATGTCATACCATTGTAGCGTTTCAGGCAAACTAAATGGATACATTGCTATAGGGATGTAACGTCCAGTTAGTACTGTTGCCATTTCTTGGCTGAGCATGCGTGCGTTACTACCTGTGATGATGAGATTATATCCACGTCTATAGAGTGTTGTCACCCATAAATCCCAATTTGGTAAGTTTTGTACCTCATCTAGAAGTAGATATTGAAAATCAGGATATACATCATTCAGCGTTTGCATTACTACATCCTCGTTCCAATTGGTAAGTAATTGGTTGTCATCAAAGTTCAGGTAAGCAAAATTGGTGTTTTTTAGTGCTAATAATGCAAATACTGATTTTCCGACACGTCGTGGTCCTGTAATCAGCTTGATCATAGGACTTTGTAATAGTACATCTACTGGATAGATAGTTTGCCTGTTGATGTATGGCAAACTGAGTAATCGATCGCGCTCTTCGCGTTGGTGTAAGATGATATTTCTCATAGCGATTCTTTTTTATTAAGGTTAAGCATTAAATATGTTTCCCCTCAAAATCGCTGCAAAGGTAGTAATTTTATTCAATATATGCAAGTGTAATGGATAAAAAAGAGGAAATTTATCCATTATATCGCAAGATAGTGTATAAAATCTTATACAAGCCTCTATATAATATAGTAGTGCTGAATACTCAGCGTTTTGGTAATTTTGTGCATACATTTTGAAAATTTAGCAGTCAATAGGTAGTTATAGCAAGCGAGAAGTCCTGTGTTTACTGAGATTTCAAGTAAGTGTGTTTTTTGAAAAAAGTTTATAGGTGCTGAATATAGTGCTGAGTATTTACTTGTTTTTGTATACCCTTAGTATACCTTTGCTATAGGATGAGTAACATGGTTTGTTAGGCGACCTGAAGGAGTGCGACGGAACGCACTCCGAGTGTGGAGAAGCCAATTGATATTGGGCTTCGAAAAGGGAAGGCGGTCGGGGAGACCAAGCCGACCGAGACAAAGAGAAAAGTCCCCACTTTGAGGAATCAGCGCAAGCATAGAACAAAATAAAGAGATCTCTGGGACTTCTGTGGGCTTTCTGTGGCTTTTTTGATGCGCCTCTATAATAATGATGCAAAAATCTTCGGCACGGAAAGGGTTTTGTGCCGAAGATTTGAGAATTTGTAGGGTAAAGTAGTATATATGACACGCGGGAAGTGTAGTGTTTACTAGGCTTCCCGCGTGAGTGTATTTTTTTGAAAAAAGTTTTCGCGTGCCGAAGATTGTGCCGAAGAATAGAAAATACGGAAGCTAAGTAGGCACATAAAACCAACTAAAATTCTTACAAATTGAGGATTTTTTATATATGGATGAAGAAAAATTCAATAAGCTCTTTTATTACCAATCATCATTTGAATCGCTGTTAACACCTGTATTCAATATTTCTTCGTTCCATTTTTTTACTTGTTTATAAAAATCTTCACAGAATTCAATTACAAATTTTTTGTTGGGTTTGTTGATGTATGTTGAATACATGCTGACATCAACATTTCCAGTGTACACTTCGTTAATAATGATTGTATAACGAAATCGATTATCTTTCGCTTCAAACTTTAATGTCATTGGAGCTCTCATTTCGCCAGCAGAACCATAGTGAACATATAATCCTTTACAGATAATCGTTCCTGTTTCAGGGCTATCCAATTGGATAACATCTTTCGCTGATTTGAAATGTTCAACTACCCATAATTTTACTTTTGCATATAAATCATTTGCAGGGATGTTGCTTGTTACAATTCCTTGATATTCAGGGAATGTAGAGGAGATTTCTTTAATTTCAATTGAAAAACAAGCAACACTCAAAAAACAAGCAAAGAAACAAAATATATACTTTTTCATAATGCCAATTACGATTACCTATTACATCGTGAGGTTTTAAGTTTATAATTAGAGTTTGTTAGTTATTTACACGAAAAAGCGTGAACTTTCGTTCGCTTCATTTGAGTTTTTGAGGTCTTCGACTACCTTTATCTATCAAAATCTACGCAAAAGCCCACGCCGATAGCGTGAGCGTATATGCTTTGCTTGATAGATAAAAAGTTTTTAAAAGTGTCGAAGTTTCAAAAACTCAAGTTTGGCTTATAACGCTATATCTTATATGTTATGCATCGCCTTTACGATGCTGGTTGTTCATAGGCAGAATAGTTTATTTTGTTGTTTCAGTTGCAAAGGTACAATATTTTTTTGAGATGGGCAAGAAAATTGCCTATACTTTTGAACAAAAATACACTTGTTCATTTTCTTATGTGGTTTGTAAATGAATTTACCATGTCTTTTAGCTGTTGCTTAAATTCCAACAACACCTCTGATTTTATTACAAGACCTAAATTATTTGGAATATATGACTTAATTGAAGGGACTAATGCTAATTCTATTTTTCCATCCACCATGTGTAATGTTCCTGCATATAAAATACCTAAAAAGTATATACGTTTACCTATGTTTATTCCGCATTTCTCACCATTAAATATGCCTTCATTGATGATAAATATAGGCGAACCACTAGACCCTGGAAAACATGCCGCATCAATTAGGAATTTCTTCTCATTATTAAAATCATGTTTTGGATGTGTAGCTGTTATGCCTTTTCGCATTATAGGTTTATTATTAAAACTATCCCATAAACCGTCAGGATAGCCAACCATAATAATATCTTCAATCGCTGTTAACTCGTCTAGTTGTGTAGGTGTCGGAATAAGCTCTTCTGATATTGATACATAATATAGTTCTTTTCCTTTATTTTTCAGTATATTTATGATTACTGCTATTGGGATAATTGCTAAATCTGCCGTAGGATGACCTAGCCACGATTTCTCAAAATCTGTAATAGTGATAGTTTCATGATGTGTAATACCTGTTTGTTTCAATATACAAGTAAGAACGAACTTTGCTTTTGATGCTTTTTCAACTACATGCTTGTTTGTAACAATACAAGGAACACATGAACCCTTATCCATACTAAAATCAAAAAAGAATCCAGTACCTGTAGATCTTGTATTATTATCTTGTATACATTCTATTCGTACTGTAGAGTAACATATTTTTTCACTAATGCTCATTTATTCCATCATTTAATCTTAAAATTATCTAACCTGTGTAATACAACCCTTAATTTGTATTGTATTTAGGTTAAAATTTGTTGCTTTTTTAAACGCTTGTATACATAAATAAAATCATTTTTCATGGAATCATTGATACTTATTACATTCTCATTAGATCGATTTAGATAACCTTTCTGTATCATTTGTTCCGCAATATTCAGCTCTTGTCTAAATCTATATACCTTTATACTATTTGTTCTTGATTTGCATTTTTTTTGTGTTAGTAAATACTTTTTTGTAGCTTCTTCATCGCTTATAGTTAACCATTTATGCATTAACATCAAATCGAACATTTCAAATTTGTTAAAATCATTGATAATTTGCTGATCTACGAGATGATGTGATGTTATTTTTTGTATAGATTTTTGTAATTTTACTTTGTGGCAAGCAGACGTTATTTTTTCATTTAATAGGACAATAATAACTATAAGAGCTATTCCAAATATAAAATAAGAAACAAGACGGACAATATTTACCCATATACCTCCACCAAATGTGATATTCCAAAAAGAGGCCTTATTTGTAATCTCTCGCGTGATAACAATTTCTTTTTGTCCTGTAATTTTTCCTTGAATTTTGAAATTAGGAATAGTATCAATTGAATGAATTATAATAACATCAAGCAGATAAGCATCTCCCCTATCCATTGAGACATTAGGTAAGTTGAGTATATGCTCATTTGAAGTGAAAGTTTTATTGGTAAAATAAGAATTAATATGCGGTGATGAAGCATAGGACAATATAGGTGTTCCGATATATTTTCCCTGTTTTATAGATAACCCTATATTCTCATCATACATGTTTTTGTAATATGTTGCTTGCCCTCGTTAGCTATTTTTATCGTATAAATTGATATATTAGACTTAGCAGTCCTTAAATTTATTGAATCTAATACAATTTGTAACGATGGTATATTAGCCTCATCATTAAGTAGAGATGCCTCCTTTACTATTGTAAAAGTCAGTTTAGGATTATTCTCTACAAAATGATCATAGCAAAACCCCAAAAATCCTGCCAATCCAATTATAATAGAGATCCATTTTACAAAAGGTGAATCTACAAAATTATTAAAATTATTCTTATATTGTTCTTTTTGCTCCATAAAATTATTTTTCAATACTTTCAAACTGTTCAAACATCTTTCCTAACTCAGAGAAAGTGTAATCTCGATTGTCTTTCATCTTATCTTGCAACGAGCGATTGGCATTTTCAATGGCTTTCGCCAGTTTGCCCCCATGCTTTTCAAAATAAGTATGCAAGCCTTTGCACTTTCTAAAAAACTCTTCCGTCTTTATGTACTCACAATGGATATTCAAATCACGTAGCAAGCTCTCTTGGTTTGCATAAGATTTGGAAGTGTAGCAAAAATAATACAGAAAGAATAGCTCCGTACACAAATGCGTTTCGAAGAAAAAGACTTCACTATAAATGCCTTTTTTCGGACGGTTAATCGGTTTTGAATACTTATTTTTCAAATTTACATATTGTGTACTTGTTGGCTCTGTTTTTTTATTATCCATGTCAATTACACAAAATATGTATCGATAACCAAGACGAATACCCTCTTCTATCTTTGAACCAAGTTCCTTTAGATTGGTATGTTTCGGATAGTCAGGTTTGATAGCCAACCCTCTATATATGTCACTCAAAGACTTGAGATAGTAAAATTCTGTAGGACCGTCACCAATGACAAGAATCGTATTTCGCTGTTTTCCCATACTTAATCCTCCAAATCAATAAAAATAGATCCCAATTCAGGTTTTGCACCCAATCTACCTATACGATATGAGTTATACAATGACAAATTCTTGTGAAGACCAAAAGAATCACCTCGACTATATTCAGATGAAGCTGTTTCACGATTTTTCTCCACAAACCATACAGTACCGCGATTCTCATTAATAATATCCTGAGCCAACAAAGTAGTTTCTTGGCTAGTGATTATTAATTGGGATTGCCCTGAATTATACAAGAACACACTCAAATAATAAAACATGAGATCATGGTGCAGGTCTTCTCCTAATTCGTCTAGATAATATACATGCGACCCTGTGATTAGGTCATATAATGTTTCCAGGATTTGAATATATCTGATAGTTCCTTGTGATTGCAAATTTAGAGATACATAGAATGAACCCTTGTTTGAATAATTTTCAAACATGATAGTTTCTTTAGTTGCTTTTAATAATTCCTCTTTAGCAGACTCTGGTATGTTTTCCTTTTGGATAAGTTCACGGAATTCTTGAGAGATCGGGCGATCCTCTTCAATAACATGATAATTAACAATGTTCAAATCAGCTTTTTGAAGCATTTGAGTATAAAAACTATATTTTTTCTTATCTGTTATAGCTGATTTCAATATATCAACAGGACCTTGATGTGCATCATTGCCATTAACCTCATGGTAATGCTCCATTATCCACCCATGAAGCGCAGCAAATGGAATAATATCCTCTTTGAAATTAATTTTACGACAAACAGACAGCACGCTATGGTTGTTGAGCGTATTTTCTCGAATACTATCTTGTGTCCTTAAAGTAAGACGAAGACTTTGTCCAAATTTAATATCTGCTTGAATGTTTTTATCTACATAACGTCGCTCGTAAAATAGAGTTCTAAATCCATTAGGATAATAACTCAATTCTTCGTGTAAAATAGCATTGGCACCATATTTTACCAAGTAATCATATCGAATATTATTTGCATAGAATGATACAAACATTTCTGTTGGTTCACCTTTTTTAGGCTCAAAAGGTGCATAAGTGTCAATAACATCATTAGCATCCACCTTTGCAAATACTAGTAAGCGAAATACAGCATTCAATGCTAATAGCATATTGGATTTACCAGAGGCATTAGAGCCATATAGCACACCCAACTTGTGCAAAAATGTACCATCTGGCATTTTTGCCACTAACTCAGTTTCTGCAGATTTGGCAATAAAATTTAATTCTTGTTTACTATCAATTGACAAAAAGTTTGTAACCGAAAATTCTCTAATCATAATGCAACTTTTTATTTATTTTGTAAAATTTCTACAAAATTACTCTATTTTTTTGATATATGCAAATATTTTTGGTGTTTTTTTGTAGTTTTTCTACATTTTGGCAAATTTTTGAACTTTGCGTGGTTGTTTTCGATTAATAAAAAAACTCATATATACTTGAGAATATGCGCGAAGTGCACAAGGTCAACTGTTTTAGGAATGGAGTTAACTTTTTCAGGAAAGCGATATTAAGAAATCGCACTTTTTGTGACAGGGAGTTTCTTTTTATTCTATGTATTGCGCTTTTTCCTTACTATGGGGATAGTTCGGGCGCAATACTCGAAGTGCCATCCGAGGCACTTCTTCATCTCTCGGTCGTCTCTCGGTGTTCGCTCGGTGTTTTGAGGCAAGGTATAAGAAAGGGGAAAGAGACGACAATATTAATAAAACGCACTTTTTCGGTTTAGGAGTTCTTTGGTAGTTCCTTGGTTCGTCCTTGGTTCATCCTTGGTATATTATAAGGAAGGTATAAGAGAAGTACAAGGGAAGGAAATCTTAACAAAAGGTATAAACTATGAGTGATAGGTAGAAGGTGTATGGTGTAGAGTGTATGGTGTAGAGTGTATGGTGTAAAGGCAGGGATAAAATAAGAGGCGTGCTGGGGCACACCTCTTATTATATATAGCTATTAGCCAATTGCCAATAACCAATTGCCAAAAGACATTAGTCTTGGAACTTTGCGCAGAGGAACTCGCGGTTGAGGCGAGCGATGTTAGCCAAAGATACTTGTTTTGGGCACTCAGCAGCACATGCACCAGTGTTGGTACAGTTACCAAAGCCCAACTCATCCATCTTAGCCACCATAGCCTTAGCACGAGCAGCAGCCTCTACCTTACCTTGTGGCAAGAGAGCCAATTGGCTAACCTTAGCAGAAACGAACAACATAGCAGAGCCGTTCTTACATGCAGCAGCACAAGCACCGCAACCGATACAAGAAGCAGCATCCATTGCCTCGTCAGCGTGAGCCTTAGGAATTGGAATTGCGTTTGCATCAGGTACACCACCAGTATTAACTGACACGAAACCACCAGCTTGCATGATCTTGTCGTATGCCTCGCGGTCCACCATCAAGTCCTTGATCACAGGGAATGCACGGCTACGCCATGGCTCGATAGTGATAGTCTCGCCATCTTTGAACTTACGCATGTGCAATTGGCAAGTGGTGATAGCGCTATCTGGTCCGTGTGGGTGACCGTTGACATACATAGAGCACATACCGCAGATACCCTCACGGCAGTCGTGGTCGAATGCGATAGGATCTTTGTGCTCGCTGATAAGTTGCTCGTTGAGGATGTCAATCATCTCCAAGAACGAAGCACCTTGGAAGATGTGTTTGAGTTCGTAGGTCTCGAAATGACCTTCTGCCTTTGGTCCAGCTTGACGCCAAACCTTCACTTTAATATCAATATATTGATCCATAATGCTTTTGTTAGTTTAGTAGTTTAGCAGTTTATGAGTTTAGTAGTTGTTAGGGAGTTGAAATAGTTAATTGAGTTTATTTGTTATGATTGTTTAAAGGGTTTTATTGTTTCTCCTTCTTCTGTTTTGGGCATATAACTATATTGAAGATTGGTGAGTAATTTTGCTATGTCAGCAGCTAAAATTTCGATCTTTCGTAATTCTATCTCGCTTATATAACCCAATTCCATAGATACTTCCAATTGGCTCATCACTTCCATAAGTGAACCATAGGATATCTCCAAAAAATGCACCTTATCTTTATATGAATAGCGTGTTACGCCCTCAGCTATATTAGAAGTGATGGAAACTACTGAGCGACGAAGCTGACTGCATAATGCAAACTGTTCTTCTTTAGGAAAACGCTTTAGCAATTTATATACATGAGCTACTAATTCTTTAGCTTTAGTATATACAATCAACTTGCGATAGCCCAGAAAATCCATAAACTAATAAACCTAATTCAACTTGTTCAACAACTTCTTAACTACTAAACACCTTAACTCCTAAACCAAAATTAACTCTTATAATTTCTGGTCTTTCTCTCGGTGAATTCATAGTCGAGTGGCTCCTTGATAAGCTCTGGTTCGCTGTCCTCGCCAGTGTATTTCCAGCAAGCTACATAAGAGAACTTATCGTCTTGACGCATCGCCTCGCCCTCTGGAGTTTGATACTCCTCGCGGAAGTGACCACCGCAAGACTCCTCACGGTTCAAAGCGTCAACTGCCATCAAACGACCAATCTCGATAAAGTCTGCCAAGCGGAGAGCTTTCTCCAACTCGTTGTTGAGTGAGTTAGCCTCACCTGGGATATATACATTGCTCCAGAACTCTTTCTTGATTGCGTCGATCTTCTCAACAGCAGTCTTCAAGCTCTCAGCAGTACGACCCATACCAACGAAGTCCCACATCACGAGACCCAACTCTTTGTGGATAGAGTCCACAGAGCGGTTACCTTGAATAGCCATGAGTTTCTCGATCTTCTCGGTGATACCCTTCTCTGCCTCAGCGAACTCTGGGAGGTCGGTAGACATACGAGGAACGCCGATTTGGTCGCTCAAGTAGTTTTGGATAGTATAAGGCAATACGAAGTAACCATCAGCCAAACCTTGCATCAACGCAGAAGCACCGAGGCGGTTAGCACCGTGGTCAGAGAAGTTAGCCTCACCAATACAGAAGAGACCCTTCACGCTGGTTTGCAACTCATAGTCCACCCAAATACCACCCATGGTATAGTGGATAGCAGGGAAGATCATCATTGGCTCCTCGTATGGGTTCTCGTCCACGATCTTCTCGTACATTTGGAAGAGGTTACCATACTTTTGCTCTACGACATCCTTGCCAAGGCGTTGGATAGCGTCAGAGAAGTCGAGGAACACAGCGAGACCGGTATTGTTTACACCATAGCCCTTGTCGCAACGCTCTTTAGCAGCGCGAGAAGCTACGTCACGTGGAACGAGGTTACCGAAAGCAGGATAACGGCGCTCCAAGTAGTAGTCGCGATCCTCTTCTGGGATGTCTTTACCCTTGATCTCACCGCGTTGGAGGCGTTGAGCGTCTTCGAGTTTCTTAGGAACCCAGATACGACCATCGTTACGGAGTGACTCAGACATCAAAGTGAGTTTAGATTGGAAGTCACCGTGCTTTGGAATACAGGTTGGGTGGATTTGTGCATAGCAAGGGTTAGCGAAGTAAGCACCGTGGCGGTACATTTGCATAGCAGCAGAACCGTTAGATGCCATCGCGTTGGTAGAAAGGAAGAATGCATTACCATAACCACCAGTAGCTACAACCACAGCGTGACCGAAGTAACGCTCGATGCGGCCAGTAACGAGGTTACGAGCGATGATACCACGAGCGCGGTTCTCGCCGTTCTCGTCCTTGATCATTACTACATCCAACATCTCGTGACGGTTGTACATCTTCACTTTGCCCTTACCGATTTGGCGGCTGAGTGCAGAGTAAGCACCGAGGAGAAGTTGTTGACCTGTTTGACCCTTAGCATAGAAAGTACGAGATACTTGCGCACCACCGAAAGAACGGTTGTCAAGCAAGCCGCCGTATTCGCGAGCGAAAGGAACACCTTGAGCCACACATTGGTCGATGATGCTGTTGCTCACCTCAGCAAGACGATACACGTTTGCCTCACGAGCACGGTAGTCACCACCCTTGATTGTGTCATAGAAGAGGCGATAAACAGAGTCGCCATCGTTTTGGTAGTTCTTAGCCGCGTTGATACCACCTTGTGCAGCGATAGAGTGTGCACGACGTGGAGAGTCTTGGATACAGAAGTTGAGGACATTGAAGCCCATCTCTGCGAGTGAAGCCGCAGCAGATGCACCAGCCAAACCAGTACCAACTACGATCACGTCAAGACGACGCTTGTTGGCAGGGTTGACCAACTTCTGATGGTCTTTGTAATTGGTCCATTTCTTCTCGAGTGGACCAGCAGGGATCTTCGCCATTTCAGGCGTAATAACCTGCGCAGTTTGTTTTTTTGTTGCCATATCTTAATGAAATTTTTATCAAAATTTGTTGAAAAGTTTCAAAGTTTCAGAAGTTCCAATTATGCGCAGAGCATGCCGATACCGTAGCCAAGATAATACATAACTACGATAGCGAAGAGGCCTACTACGAGGGTAGCTACGATGCAGCCGATCACTTTCACACGCTTCATCCATTTGAGGTTGTTGAAGCCCATGGTGTGGAGAGCTGACCATACACCGTGACGGAGGTGGAACCACAATGCTACCAACCATACAAGGTAGAGTACGCAGTACACTTGACCCCAGATAGGAGTGGTGAAGAGTGCCTTAACGAGGCCAGCGCCATCGGTTGGAGCGAACTCAGATACAGAGAAGTTGTGCGCACCCAAGATGTGCATAATCTCGGTGAACTGCATCTTGAACCAGAAGTTAGCCATGTGGAGAACGAGGAAGCCGATTACGATGAAACCGAGCACCAACATGTTCTCTGACTCCCACTCCACGCCTTCGCGCTTAGCAGTAACAGCATAACGATCTTTACCACGAGCTAAACGGTTTTGGATGGTAAGGTAAAGTGCGTAAGCAAAGTGCAACACTACCAAGAAAGCAAGGCCAGCGGTTGCGATCAATGCATACCAGTTAGCTCCAAGAATAGAGCAGATTACGTTGTAGGCCTCCTCCGAGAACACCAACGCGAGGTTCATCGCGCCGTGGAAAAGCAAGAAGAAAACCAAAGCCAAACCGGTGATACTCATCACCAATTTACGGCCAATAGATGAATCTTTTAACCACATAAGTTTTTGATTTTTGTTGTTTTTAATTATGATTATTGTTTTAATGTTCCAAAGTTTCAGGCACCAGAGGTGCTTGTTGAAAGGTTTAAATGCTGCAAAAGTGCATGGCACACCAATCAACGTGCAAAGGTACGAAATATATTTTGCATAAGCAAATTTTACCCACAAAAACTGCTGTAGAATATAAAATATGTTTAAAATGCGCACTATATGCCGTAAAAATTTGCAGGTTTGTAAAAAAAGCAGTACTTTTGTAACTTGAAATAGTTTGGACATTATTGTATCAATGAAGCAACGATATATCTACATACTGCTAGCACTCGTCACCCTAAATTTGCCTATGGAGGCACAAATAAAGGGTGCGGGAAGTAGTGTATTTCACTTCTTGAATTTGCCTGCATCTTCGCGCCTAAATGCATTGGGTGGCGAGAATGTATCTATTGCTGATGATGACATTAGTATGGCTTTTGCAAACCCTGCCCTATTGACGGCACATACCGATAAGGTGTTGCAGTTCAACTATGCCTACTATCTAGCGGGGACGATGTTCGGAAGTGCCATGTACGGACACAACTACAAGGAGAACTATTTTGCAGCAGGAGTTCACTATCTTGACTATGGTCAAATGGCATATGCCGATGAGTTAGGCAATTTGCTTGGCACAACCTTTACTGCCAAAGATATTTGTGTCAATGTGATGTATGCTAGACAGTTAGGCCCGATGTTTCGTGTAGGTGCAACGCTTAAACCTATTTTCAGTGTATACGAGCGCTACACTAGTTTTGCGTTAGGGGCTGATGTGGGTGGACATTTTCAAACTGCAGATAGTACATTCCAAATGGGTCTGACTCTCCGCAATATCGGTTGGCAACTCAAGGCGTTTTATGAGGAGGATTATGGTCAACATACTGAGATGCTTCCGCTCAATTTGGAATTGGGATTGAGTTATCGTTTGGCACATGCTCCGTTGCGTTTCTCGCTGACGGCGCATAATTTGCAGTGCTGGGATATTGCCCCGGCTGGAGAAGACGTGAAGTGGTACGATATGCTCTTCCGCCATACGATTTGGGCCATTGACATCGTACCAAAGAGCGAGAAGTTTTACCTTACGGTGAGTTACAATCACCGTCGTCAAGCGGAAATGAACATTACAAATATTCGTAGTTTGGCAGGTTTTGCATTTGGTGCGGGTGTGAAGATTTACAAATTCCGTCTTGGTTTTGCGATGAGCCAATACACTAAAAGCAACTTTACCTATCAAGTATCGCTGTCTACTGATATCAATAGTTTCTTGAAATAATACAGCCCACCCCCGGGCCCCCATAAAGGGAAGGGAGTAAAGTCTGCTATGAAATTAGGTCTAAAATATGAATAATAAAATTATCGTGGCCATTGACGGCTATTCTTCTTGCGGAAAATCCACTATCGCTAAAGCCCTTGCAAAACATGCAGGTTACACCTATGTTGATACAGGTGCAATGTATCGCGCAGTGGCGCTGTATGCATCAAGGCTATTAGGCAATGAGGCGATGAAGCGAGAAGCTGTAATTTCTATTTTAAAAGATATCCAGATAGGATTTATTCTAACTTCAGATGGACAGCACGTGACGCTAAATGGAGAAGATGTAGAAGCATGTATCCGTACCCTTGAGATTGGAAATTTGGCTTCGCAGATCTCTACCATTAAGGAGGTGCGTGCGTTTTTGGTTGCTCAGCAACAAGCCATGGGAGAAAAGAAAGGTATTGTGATGGACGGTAGAGATATTGGTACCGTGGTCTTTCCAGATGCTGAACTAAAATTATTCTTGACAGCTTCGCCTGAAGTGCGCGCAGAGCGCCGCTTTAAGGAATTAGAAGCCAAAGGAGAGAGACCTATTTGGGAAGAAGTCTTAGCGGATGTCAATGACCGCGACTATCGCGACACTCATCGTGCAGAAAGTCCTTTGCGTCAAGCAGATGATGCAGTAGTTGTGGACAATAGCCATATGACTCGCGAAGAGCAAATGCAGCATATCATTCATTTGTTTAGAGAACGCTGCGCTACTGTTTAGGGGACGCTCGCAAGCGAGCTATTGGTTAGAGGTTAGAGGTTAAAGGTTAATGGTTAGAGGTTAAAGGCGAAGGCGAAGGATGAAGGTTACGATAGATGAGAATTCGGGATTTTGCTTTGGTGTGACTACTGCGATAGAGACTGCCGAACGCGAATTGCAGAAGGGGCAACTCTTCTGCCTTGGGGATATTGTACATAATGGACAAGAGGTAGAGCGATTGGATAAGTTGGGCTTAGAAACCATCGACTATGATGATCTCCGCACCTTGCACAATGTCCGCGTGCTGCTACGTGCACATGGTGAACCACCATCAACATATCATATTGCTAAGCGCAATAATATCGAGATTATTGATGCTTCGTGCCCAGTGGTATTGCACTTGCAAAAACGCATTCGCGAAACTTACCAAACTCTACATGGCAAGAACACAGGTGCTCAGATTGTCATCTTTGGTAAAAAAGGGCATGCTGAAGTGATTGGTCTTGAAGGTCAAACTAATAATACTGCCATCGTCATTGAATCTATCAATGATATTAGCAAGCTGAATTTCACTTGTCCAATCTATCTCTTTTCGCAGACGACGAAGAGCGTAGAGGAGTTTGAGGCAATAGTGGAAGAAATAAAGAGGAGAAGGACAGCGGTCAAGAATTTAGAGTCGGGAGTCGAAGATCAGGATACTGCGGTATTTGAATATCACAACACTATTTGTCGCAATGTAGCCAACCGCGTCAAGCGTTTGCAAGACTTCGCTCGGAGTAATGATGTGGTGATTTTTGTAGGAGGAAAGAAATCTTCCAATGCCAAAGTATTATTTAATAATTGTTTGGAAGTCAATAGTTGCACACTTTTTGTTAGCAGTACGGATGATATCACTTTAGAGATATTGCAACAATGTCATGCAGCCAAGCGAGTTGGTATTTGTGGTGCGACATCCACTCCCAAATGGCTGATGGAGCAGATTCGATGTAGTTTAGAGAACGGCGCAAAGCGCCTATAGTTTAGCGTTTAAAGGAAAAGAAATATGGAATACAGACCTAAAACAATTGGTGTTCTCACCTCTGGAGGTGATGCACCGGGTATGAATGCAGCATTGCGTGCGGTGACACGTGCTGCGATTTCTAATAATATCAAAGTTAAAGCCATCTATCGTGGTTATAAGGGACTCATAGACGGCGAAGTAAAGGAGTTTACTACCCAAGATGTGAGTGGTATTATTCAACGCGGAGGTACCATTATTAAATCAGCTCGCTGCCCTGAGTTTACCACGAAGGAGGGGCGTCAACAAGCTTATGCTACGATTCAACGCGAAGGTATTGAGGCGCTTATTGTAATTGGTGGTGATGGGTCTTTTACGGGTGGTCGTCTTTTTGCACAAGAATTTAATATTCCTGTGATTGGTATTCCAGGCACGATTGACAATGACCTATGGGGTACAGATGCTACTATTGGCTACGATACTGCCCTTAACACGATTATGAATTGTGTGGATATTCTGCGTGATACCGCAACTAGCCACGAGCGTGTCTTCTTGGTGGAAGTTATGGGACGTGATGCAGGTTTCTTGACTCTGAATGCGGCCATTGCAGCAGGTGCTGAAGCTGCTATCATTCCTGAGCGTGCTACAATCATTGAGCAGATTGAAGAGGCCATTGGTCAAGGCAAACGCAAGAGCAAGAACAGCAGTATTGTGCTGGTGCAAGAACATGCTATTGAAGGTGGTGCACAGGCAGTTGCTAAGATGATGGAAGAGGCGCACCCTGAGTTTAGTTCGCGTGTGACAATCCTTGGTCACCTACAGCGCGGTGGCTCGCCTACAGCCAGCGATCGTATCTTAGCTTCTCGTATGGGTATTGCTGCGGTACAAGCACTCTTGGACGACCAACGTAATGTCATGGTAGGTTTGCAAGAAGATGAAATCGTATATGTGCCACTGAGCAAAGCTATCAAGCAAAAGAAGGACGTGAATGATGACAAGTGGGCAGCAATGCAAGTGCTGAGCATCTAAGATAAATATGAATACTCCTTTATAAAAAAAGTTCGGCAGTTGCCGAACTTTTTTTGTTTATGCTGATTGCTATATTATGTGATGATATTCTATATTAGAATGATTTTCACATGCTATAACTTTACTCAACAACTTGACCATTTGCGTTATAGATATGACCGTTGCGAATGATGTAGAGACGACCATCACGGATGACCTTGGTAGCTTGTACCTCATTGAAAATCATATCAGCACCGGTGTTGATATCTTTTGCCACAATGGTGATGGTTTGTGATACAGGTTCTGCTGCGAGATAGTTGGCATACTCATCGCCGAACTCATCTACATATACTCCGCTTTGAGAAGCTGTAATGGTAACCATACCTACTTGCAAGCCTATGAGGATATTGCCGCTAATCTCTGCGAGTTCTTCGCTATCAAGTGTATAGGTAACTTCTAAACCACTAGTTGCAACTGCAGTCAGATGAAGTGTATCGCCTACCTCCATAACGAAATCAGTTAATTTCCATTCGATAGTTTGAAGTGCAGGAGTCACATGTATCTCTACTTGATTTTCAACGATAGCGAATGATGCTTGATCGTCTGGAGTAAAGCGAACATATGGTGCATATGAACCCACCTCAAATGTTTCATTAGGATCTACCCACTCGAAAATACCATCTGTACTTGCTTGACCACCAGTAAGGATCGATGCTCCTAATAACTGACCATAAGTGATGCCAGAAGCAGTAGGCCAAGCATAGATGATTGGTTTAGCAGGAGTAACGATCAGTTCGCGTACCGATGTATCAGCGAGATAGAGTTCGCTCTCTGCAGCGTAAGCAGTGACATTAATCGTACCACCGCGATGGAAAGAGAGGATATTGCCTTCGAGTGCAGCAACTTCGATATCTGATACTTTGTAAGTGATTGTAGTTAGTGCAGAAGCATTCAATACAATGGTGTCAGAAACCAATACATTTTCGAAGTTATTATTCCAAACAATGGTTTGAGGAGCTTTGTTGACGATTACCTCTACTGAGTCAAATACTTGAGCATAGATATCAAGGTTAGCAGGCACGAAGCGTACACCTAATGTATATGTGCCAGGAACCAATTCTTGCGACAGGTCAGTGTTCCATTCGAAATAACCATCCACATCCGCATCGCCATCTACGAGCATGGTCACATTCAGTTTTGTGCCATAGGTCACAGGTTGAACAGTTGGCCATGCAATGATATTTGGAGTAGCAGCAACGATATTCACTTCTTTCTCGAGGATAGCTTGGTCGTAATCTTCGGTTTGTTGTGCAACAGCTCTGATAGTGAGCGTACCGAAACGTGTGATGATTAACTTATCAGCCTCCACGTAGGCAATTGTAGAGTCAGAAGAAAGGTAATGAATAGGTGTCTCAGCTCTAGCAGATAGTGTGATATTGTCGGTTGTTTTGATAGTATCTAGCTTGTCATTCCATACGATGGTTTGTGGACTTTGTTGTGGTACGATAATAATAGTTTTTGATATAGGTTCTGCAGGCACGTAGTTAGCATGGAGTTCGCCATCTTCATCGGTGTAAGTACCATCTTGTGTGGCAGTCACTACAACCTCTCCTACCTCTAAGGCATAGAAAGTATTGTTTTCCACTTTAGCAAGCGCGTTATTGTCCACAGAATAGGTAATAGGCAAGTTGCTTGATGCAACGGCATTGAATTGAAGCGATTGTCCTTGACGCACTTCGATAGTATTCAATTCCCATGTGATTGTTTGCTCAATAGGTTTTACAAGTACAATAACAGGAATTTCAATATTCTTGTATGATACTTGGTCATCTGGCGTAAACAATACATTTTGATGATATTCGCCTGCTTCCAATTCTGCTGCAGGGTCCACCCAAGCAAAAGTACCAGAAACATTTGCCACACCTCCTGAAAGCTCAGACTCACCTAATAATTGTCCATACGAGATTGGGGATGCAGTAG
Organism: Paludibacteraceae bacterium; assembly: GCA_045132415.1. Taxonomy (GTDB): domain Bacteria; phylum Bacteroidota; class Bacteroidia; order Bacteroidales; family Paludibacteraceae; genus Colicola. The sequence continues at coordinate 171,299 of JBGUSG010000008.1, forward strand.
GATAAGTCACGATAGTTGGATAAGCAGGAAGAACTGTCAATTCGCGCACGCACGTATCGGCGAGATAGTAGTCATCTTCGATTGCATAAGCAGAAACTTGCAGATTTCCGCCACGTGTAAAGTAGAGTACGTTATTATCGGTAATATATGCCAAGTCCACATCAGAAACCACGTATTCTATAGGTATTTGTGTTTGAGCATAAGCGGTCAGAACAATAGAATCAGCGACAGTAATATTCTCAAAGCTATCGTTCCAAACGATGGATTGTGCAGACTTGTTGATTGTTACTGTTACAGTGCCATCAACCGGAGCATAATAGTCGGTGTTGGTAGGCATAAAACGTACAGCGAGGTCATATGTATCAGGAACGAGTGTTTGATTGCGTTCGGTATTCCAATCGAAGTAACCCTCTACCTCTGCCTCGCCACCCATGAGCATGGCGGTTGTGAGGGCTTGTGCGTAAGCGATTGGTTCAACAGTAGGCCATGCAGATACTTTAGGTTGAACAGCACTGATGGTAATGTCTTTAGAGAGGGTTGCTTGCTCATATTTCTCAGACTCAACGGCTACAGCAGTAAGAGTGAATTGACCATGCTTATTGATTTTCAAGACGTTGCCTTCTGCGTATGCGATAGTAGAGTCTGAAGATGTGTAATATATTTCAGTTTGAGCAGTAGCTGTAAGGGTAATAGTATCAGTTGTTTTGATGTTAGCGAGGTTGTCTTCCCAAGTGATGGTTTGTGTGTTGCGACGCACATTCACAGTAACTGGAATGGTTACGTTCATCTTGCTTACTGCATCAGAAATAACAATGTTGTCTGTGATGGTACCAAGTTCAGTAGGAACAATGGTAACAGTGAAGGTAGCAGAGCCAAAGTCACCACAATCGTTGCCTAAGCCGTCTTTAGAAAGGGAAATGGTCTTAACGTCTTCGTTGTGAGCGATGAGTACTTCATCTTTAACGTTGGAATAGTTGATTGTAATATCTCGGGTAATGACATCACCTACAACTGCATTTTCGGTTATAGAAGATACGGATGTTTCGAGATATTGAGCAGGAGTAACGACTATATTACTTACATAATGATAACCTTCACCTTTTTCAAGGTGTACAAAACGAATATGCGTAGCTCTACGATCCAGTTGAACAGTAAGTGATCTAGATTCATCGGCAACAGTTTCCACAGTACTACCTGCGACATCAGACCAGTTATTTCCATTATCGGTAGATTGTTGCGCTTTGATTGAACCTTTGAAATTTCCAGTCCAATACTTCTTTCCTCTATATTGGAATGTAAGATATCCAGGAACACCTGCTCCGATTTTGTAACTATCAGAAATTATTTCATCTCGATTGGCTTGCATTTTGTAGAACTCGATTTCTGCGGGTTCATTCACAAGTAAATCATCTTCACAACCTGCGGAAGGTTGGCGTACTTTGACAGGAACAGTTACCGAAGTAGCCTCATAGTTCTCGTCTCCCTCGATGGATGCTGTAAGGGTTGTTTCGCCTTCACCAACGATGGTGAGTACATTGTCAGAAACAGATACTACCTTGGTATTTGCACTTTCGTACTTCAAGAGTGCAGTTCGGTCGGCATTAAATTCTTTCTCGTTCGTCTCGTGGTTGAGAATGATATATACTTGCGCCGTTAATTTTTGAGTAGCATCAGTAGTCTTCAGGCGGGTTAGGTTGTCATTCCATACGATAGTTTGAATCTTTTTCTCTGTAACAGTAAACTCTTTCTCAGATGATACTTTATTCCACTCGTCATCGCCCGCTTGTATAGCAGTAATGGTTGCTGTACCTACAGCAATTGCTTTGAAAGCTGTACTATCATTGATAATTTGAATGACTGTATCGTTACTTGATTTGTATTTTATAGGCAATGGACTTATAGTTTTTGCTGCGTTTTCAACGGTTTTGCCTATAGGAATAGTAGGTGTATTCCATTGCTCATCCCAAGTGATGGTTTGGGCTTTCTTGGTGGTGGTACCAGTAAGAGTGACAAAATAACTAGTACCATTGCCACTTAATTTAAGGGTGGCAGTATGTGTACCAAGAGTGTTGTGACTATAGGTTACATTGATGATTGCCGTTCCATAATTACCCGTTGAAGCATTATTAGAAATCGAAGCCACCTTAAATTTTTCAGCATCAGTTCCTGAAATAGACGCCTCTATCGCAGAAATATTACACCAGTCAATAGTCAAGCCATTAGACGATTCGGACGACTTGATGGCTTTTTCACCCACTTTGAAATTTCCAACTGGTTTATTAAGATATTTTAATTCTGTTACTTTGATATTTTCATAATATCCTGACAAGTTACCTGAATAACACAACCTCACGTAGTTAGCATCCTTTGGCAATTCAACTTCCACAGTGCCCCCCTTCGTATTACTCCACTGAGTTGTATAAGTTTTGTTATCCACACTCGTTGCAACATAAAAATAAGGATCTGTAGCGGCGCCCGCACAAGATGTAGTGCAAATTAATTTATGAGGTACTCCTCCCTGATTTAACGCGATATCAACATATTTATCATTCCAATCAAACCCTCCTGCGTCAAGTTTTAGTCTATTGTAACGCTCTGAGCCGAAGATACTCTTTTTACTATCATCCCATGAAGCACTTTTTTTATTGACCGTCGTAGTCCCGCTATCGAAATAGTCTTTGGAATAATTTGTGTTGTAGGGGAGTTGGGCTACAGCACAGATTGTTGTTAAAAATACTACAATTGAAAGTGTAAAGATTTTTTTCATATTTTTTATTGTTTTTAATTATTATCGTTTATTTGTATTTTTGTATCGTTTTTTAAGATTTATACTATCAAGCAAGCATAGCACAGCACGAAAAACGGCGCAAAATTAATATAAGTCTTTGGAATATGCAAATTTTTTCGCGCGTACATGCATAAATATAAAGGAGTGAGGTGTTTTTCATAAAAAACGGTATATTTTTCAGTAGATGAATGACAGGACAAAATGGTATTGATATCAGGTATAACGTAGGGCATTGATTCGGTGATTCTATGGTATTAACCCGATTATCCTACGTATATCTTACGTATATGTTACGTATATCCTACGTAATTGACAGCGGAAAGATTAAGGTTAGCCATTACTTCCACATAAAAAAATGTGTCGATACTACGAATATGGGCGGTCGTACCTACCCTGTACGGTACTACCCTGTAGCCATACGGCTGCGTGACCGCAATTCAACACCCCACCAATTCACGAAATTGGTCGGGGACCCCGTAGGTCGCGCCATTCTATGTATTGCGCTATTTCCTCAGAGTGGGGACTCTTCGGGCGCAATACTCGGAGTGCGTTCCGTCGCACTCCTTCACGTAATTGACAGCGGAAAAACAGGTGTAAGGTATAGGACGTAAGGAAGAATAATTATGGATGATAATAGCCTATTCCGTGAAATTATTTTGCATTTTTGCGTAATGGTGTCAACAAATTTGCATATTTCAAAAAAAAGTTGTAATTTTGTGGCGATTTTTGATTATTGAATTTCAAACGCATTTTAGTCTTATGTTAGAGTACGAAGGTTTGTGTTTTGAGGAAAGCATTTCCGCAGCCAAAATAGAGCAAGAAGTTACACGCGTTGCCAATGAAATCAATGCGGATTACGCAGGACGTGAGCCGCTGTTTGTGTGCGTGTTGAATGGCGCATTTATGTATGCGTCTGATTTGATGAAGCACATCAGTTTGCCATGTGAGATTACATTCGTTCGTATGAAATCGTATGAGGGAACAGAAACGACAGGCAAAGTGAATATGCTGATTCCGCTGCAAGTGGATGTGAAAGGCAGGGATGTGATTGTGATAGAGGATATTGTGGACACAGGCATTACGATGCATGCGTTTATGAATGAGTTGCGCGAAATGGGTGCTAAGTCGGTGGCATTGACATCGTTCTTGTACAAGCCCGAATCGCTACGTTATGAGGACGTGAAGCCACAATACTATGGACTGGCTATTCCACCCGCATTTATCATAGGCTATGGGTTGGATTTGAATGAAAAAGCAAGAAACTTGGCTTCGATATATACGAAGGTTTAGTGTTTAGAGTTTAGTGTTTAGTGTTTAGTGATTAGTGTTTAGAGATATGAAAAAGTTATGGTTGATTGGTGGTTTGCTGTGCTGTATGAGCATTTGGGCACGCACACCAGAGCAAGCAGCATGTGTAGCAAGTGAGTTTTTGAGCAGCAAGAATACACCTGCTGTTCGTCGTATGCAACAAGCAGAAAAAGCGGCAACCGTGACGGCTCCTGTGGAAATCGCATATACCCAAATGCAGGTGGATAACGAACCTGCGGTGTATGTATTTAACGGCGAAAATGGATTTGTATTGGTGTCGGCAGAGGACGATGCACGCGCGATATTGGGATATTCTGACCATGGTCGTTTTGATGCGACAGACATGCCAGAGAATATGCAATTCTGGTTGCAAATGTATGCTGATGAGTTGGCTAGCAAGCCTACCTCCTCCCTAAAGGGAAGGGTACAAAGGCGAATTGCTGCCCATGCCCAAGCTACCTATCCAACCATCAGCCCTATCTTGGGCGAGGTAGAATGGGGACAAGATGAACCATATAATAATCTATGTCCGACAGTGGGTAGCGAGCGCAGTGTGACAGGTTGCGTGGCAACAGCCATCAGTCAGATTATGTATGCGCATAAATACCCTACAAAGGGTATAGGAAGCAAGACATATACCACGGAATCTCATGGATTGCGACTCAATGTTAATTTCGGAGCAACGACCTATGATTGGGGGAATATGTTGCCCTATTACAAGAATAACTATAACAGCACTCAAGCCAATGCCGTAGCGACACTGATGTATCATGTGGGCGTGGCAGCCGAAATGGATTATGACCCAGATGGCAGTGGCGCCATCTCTTCCGCAGCGTTGGCAGCTATCACTGAGTACTTTGGTTACAACAAAAGTATCCATGTGCTACCTAAAGATTTTATGAAGGAGGGAACTGTCTTGCAAACCGTTGCAAGCGATTTGCAAGAGGGACGACCAGTATATATCAGTGGCTCGACTGTCAATCAAGAAGGACACGCTTTTGTTTGCGATGGAATGCAAAGCGATGGATATCTGCATATTAACTGGGGTTGGAACGGCAGTGGCAATGGTTATTTTGCTCTATCCGCACTTGACCCTGAAAATCAAGGAACAGGTGGTAGCGCGAGCGATTTAGCCTTTACAGAAGGAGTATGTCTCTATACTAACATTAAGCCTGGTGCAGGTGGCGAGGCAATGCCACTCGTAACGGTAGATAAATTGACTCGCACATCCAGTGATGCCATCAACAAAACAACGGCAGTTGGTTTTAGCTTGGACGCCTTCACCAGTACAGGTATTGCTACCGCAGCAGGTATGGTGACCTACTTCATCTACAACAACGCGGGCGAAGTAGTGAACAAAGTGAAAATAGGTACTTTTGAATTAGATCCTGGTTACTGCTATACGGATGCTATCAATATCTCTCAAAAATTGCCAAGCAATTTAGCGCAAGGCGATTATGAGTTGGAAATTCGCTATATAGACGATAACGACAAAGACCACCCTATCCTAGTCAAAGGGTTAGGAGAGGTGCGCGTGCCATTCATGGTGACTAGCAGTCAGTTTGTGTTTGGCAAAATAGCGGAACCAGAGAAAGATTTGCGACCATTCACCAATGCCGACTTCGCTCTCATAGAGGGCAGTAAGACATGGTCGGTAGATTTATTCTCTAGCCAATTCTGGTCAGACACCCCATCCGAGACTGATGTACTCATCCGTTGTAACCTTCACAGCAATAGCGACAAGGCCGTGGTAGGTACCTACACGATGGAAGCAGGTACGATTGACGCCGACGCCATATATGCAGAGGGCTACTATAGTGCTTGTTACCAATACCAGCCAACAGCCTTGCATCTGACTATCCTGCCTGCAGGAGGAGAAAAGGTGACAGTACAATATTATATGGAGGTTAATGGTGAGGTGAAGCAAGGTTCGTACACCGCTACACCTGATTGGTACACCACCATTGATGGTGATACTTACCAATACAACACGGATTATACTTTTGACTTGGCTACTGCATTGCCTGCATCCAAAGCATTACAAATGACTAAAGCCTTAGGGCATACCAACGCGACAGAGATGTCGTATTTCGTAGGGGGTATCATCTCCAATATGCGTAATACGCCAGAGCAGATTGTGCAATACAAGAGTGCACGATTTGACATATCTGATGATGGAACGACAGCGAATCAATTCTATTGTTACAACACCAAATGGCTGGATAACACAGCGTTTGTCACGGGCAATGAAGTGGCATTGGGCGATGAGGTAGTGATATATGGACAGGTGCAAAATTTTATGGGTAATACACCTGAAATTAAGGGGTATGTATATAGCCATAGCACTCCGAAAAATTATGAGATTACCAATCTACAAGTCCGAACAGAAGGCAGCTCTGTATATTTCTCATTTGAGAGCGACGCGCCTAATTTCCATGTAAAAGTAACTAGTGCCGCAGGAGAAACAATCGCGGAATCTATTATCGATTTCAAAAGTGGATCTTTGGATGAATTAGCAGACGGCACATACACATTGTGGATTCGCCCAGTGGATGAAGCACAAGAGTATTACATCGGCGATGCGGTAGAAGAGCAATTTGAGATTAATACAACGGCTACAGGTATTGAGGATTTGAATATACAACAAGCTGTAGTTCTCTACGATTTGATGGGACGCCTCGTGGATAGCAAGCAGTCAGGTGACAATCGCCCATTTGATGTACCTGCTGATGGCGTATATATCCAACGTATGGGTGAAAAGACAACAACGATTTATATCAATAAGCGATAATGAAAACAGCAGAACAATTTGACATAGTGGCAGGTAAGTGCCGAAGAATCTATGAGCTAAAGATGAAAGATTATGGTCCAAGTTGGCGTATTATGCGTCCACAGACCGTGAACGATCAACTCTTTATAAAAGCCAAGCGCGTGCGCGAGATTGAGCAAACAGGCGTGAACATGGTGGGCGAGAGCATTGAGGGCGAGATGATGGCTATTGTGAACTACAGCATCATCGGACTGATTCAGTTGCACGAGGGTTTTGCAGACTCTGTGGACATGACTGCAGAGCGTGCGATTGAGTTGTACGACCACTATATGGCAGAAGCTAAAGCACTGATGCTGAAGAAGAATCACGATTATGGTGAGGCATGGCGAGATATGTTTGCGAGCAGTTTGACGGATATCATCTTGACAAAGATTAATCGCAACAAATCCATCACGGCGAACGACAATCAGACATTGATTTCGGAAGGCGCTGATGGTAACTACTTTGATATGCTCAACTACGCCGTTTTCTACCTAATTAAAGTGATAGAGAATGAAGCGAACTAAGACTATTATAGCCGCTATCTGCCGCACGCTTCTGGGTGTGGTGTTTGTGTTCTCGGGAGCAGTCAAAGCGATTGATCCTTTTGGCACAGTATATAAGATAGAAGACTACTTAAAGGCTTTCGGGGGATTGTTTACAGAATTACTCCCGCTTGCCGAAGTGGCGGCTGTAGTTCTGATATTGTTGGAGGTGGTGCTGGGTGTATGTATGGTATTGAACGTGCGTACGCAATGGACTTCGTGGTTAGCATTAGCGTTCTACGCGGTGATGACTCCATTGACACTCTATATCGCCATCAATAATCCAGTGAGCGATTGTGGCTGTTTTGGTGATGCATTGGTATTGACTAACTGGCAGACTTTTGGCAAGAATGTGGTGCTGATTATATTGGCGATTGTATTGGTGCTTCTGCGCAAGTCAGTTAATCCGTTGTGGCGAGGATATATGGAGGTAATCATTGCTTTCATAGCAGCAAGTATCACGTTTGCCTTTATGGAATACACCTATCGACACCTACCTGTGGTGGATTTCCGCCCATATAAGATTGGTAATCATTTGCCTACACTGATGGAGTATCCAGAAGATGCAGCGCCTGATGTGTATGAATTCTCGTTCGTGTATGAGAAAGATGGTGTGGAGGAAACATTCACGTTGGAGAACTATCCGAAGGGCGATAGCACATGGACATTCGTACGTCAAGAATCGAAACTCATTAAGAAAGGTTATGAACCTCCTATTCATGATTTTGAGATAATAAATGCTGATTATGAGGACTTGACGTGGGATATATTGGAGAGTGAAGAGCCAGTAACATTGGTGGTGATGTACGACCTCAAAAAAGCAGACAAGAAGCAAATGGCTAAGGTGGAAGCGTTGTACGAAAATTGTGTAATGAATATGGCGCAATGCTATATTCTCACAGGATCGGGCACCGATGAGATTAGTAGTTTTAGCCATGCGTACCCAACTGTGAGCGATGGCGTTTGTACTTGCGACCCTGTGACGCTAAAGACGATTGTGCGTGCCAACCCAGGTGTGATTGTGGTGCAAAACGGAGTGGTAATAGATAAGTATAATATTCGCAATCGCTGATGCGATTGTAGTTTAGAGGCGAGAAAAAATCAATTATTAACTATAAACTATTTCAAGACAATGAGAACAAAAATGGTTGCAGGCAACTGGAAAATGAACATGACCCTGCAAGAAGGAGTAGCATTGGCTACTGAGTTGAAAAATCAAGTTGTTAACCCAGCATGCGCCGTAGTGATTGGCACTCCATTCATTCACTTGGCAACCGTGACTGAATTGTTGAAAGACAGCCCAATCGCTGTAGCAGCAGAGAACTGTGCAGACAAAGAGAAAGGTGCGTACACTGGCGAAGTAAGCGCTGCTATGGTGGCTTCTACTGGTGCTGAGTACTGCATTCTCGGTCACTCTGAGCGTCGTGCATACTATGGTGAGACCTACGAGATTTTGAAAGACAAAGTGGAGTTGGCACTCGCAAATAACCTCAAGCCTATCTTCTGCATCGGTGAGGTAAAAGAGGAGCGTGAGGCAGGCCAACAAAACGAGGTAGTGAAAGCACAACTCGAGGGCAGTGTATTCCACCTCAGCGCTGAGGACTTTGGTAAGATCGTATTGGCTTATGAGCCAGTATGGGCTATCGGTACAGGTTTGACAGCAACTCCAGAGCAAGCACAAGAGATCCACGCATATATCCGTAGCCTCGTAGCAGAGAAATATGGCGAGCAAGTAGCTGAGGATTGCACTATCCTTTATGGTGGTAGCTGCAACGCTAAGAACGCTGCTGAGCTCTTCGCTAACCCAGACGTAGATGGTGGTTTGATTGGTGGCGCTAGCCTCAAGGCTGCTGATTTCTGCGCTATCATTGCTGCACGCTAATCATGGCACTGATTGTTCCTGTACGCGGATTTACTCCGCAAATAGGCAAGGACTGCTTTTTGGCAGAGAATGCAACTATCGTCGGTGATACTGTCATCGGCGATGGTTGCTCCATTTGGTTCAACGCCGTGTTGCGCGGCGATGTCAACTGGATCAAGATTGGCAACCATGTGAATATCCAAGATGGTTCGGTCTTGCACACACTCTATGAGAAAAGTACCATTACTATTGGTGACTATGTGTCTGTGGGACATAATGTGACCATTCATGGTGCAGACGTACACGACTATGCCCTCATTGGTATGGGTTCTACCCTACTCGACGGTGTGGTAGTTGGTGAGGGTGCAATTGTGGCAGCCGGTTCGTTGGTACTCAAGAACACACAAATTGGTCCATACGAAGTCTGGGGCGGTGTGCCTGCCAAGTTCATCAAAAAGGCGGACCCTGAACAAACTAACGAGATTAATCGCAAGATTGCTCACAACTACGCAATGTACGCTAGTTGGTATAAAAAGGAAGAATAATCGGATTTGATTCCGCAAAAAACAAGGATGCAGAGAATATATACTATCCTATCTATCATACTATGTGCGTGTTCCTTATTTGCACGCACTCCTCAGGAGGCAGCACAGATTGCTAGTGATTTTATCTATCAACGCCGCTTATCAGCAACACCTATGCTGCGCATTCAGCACGCGAATCAATCAGCGGGGATAGACTCGCATGTAGAACTAGCACATACACAATATCAAGTTGATAATACGACCCCAGCATTCTATGTCTTTAATGACCAACAACAGGAAGGATTTGTATTGATCTCCGCAATAGATAATGCACGTACCATTCTCGGATATGCCGATCACGGCAGTTTCAACACCGATGATATTCCGTGCAACATGCAACTTTGGTTGCAGATGTATGCCGAAGAATTGGCATACGCTGCCACATTCCCCCAACGAGCAGCTGCCAACCCATCTCTGAACACACAATATCCCGATATTGCTCCTCTCTTGGGAGAAACGCAATGGGGACAGGGCAAGCCATTCAATAACATGTGTCCAATAGTCGATGGTGAGCGATCGGTGGCGGGCTGTGTAGCCACAGCACTTAGCCAAATCATGTACAAGCACCAGTACCCTACCCATGGAATAGGCAGCCACTCCTATCGATTGAGAAATGGTACTCAGCTCAGCGTGGACTTCTCCCAAGCTACATACGACTGGGAGAATATGATTCCCCGATACAACAAGTCCTATACTCAGGAGCAAGCCGATGCTGTAGCCGAACTGATGTACCATGTGGGAGTATCTTGCAATATGGGATATTCTCCTTCGGCTAGTGGAGCGGTATCGCAAATAGCTCTGCAGGCTATGCATACATACTTTGGCTACGATGCGGGCTTGACACCCTTGCTCAAGGATTATATGTCCGAAGACAAAATTCTGACGGCGATTGCTGCTGATTTGCAACAAGGACTACCTATTTACATGAGCGGCACCACCATCAACTACGAGGGGCATGCCTTTGTCTGCGATGGTATGCAGAGCAATGGTTATCTGCACATCAATTGGGGATGGAACGGCGCGGGCGATGGCTATTATTCGCTTTCTGCCTTGGATCCGGGCCAACATGGTACGGGTGGTAGTGCACAGAACTTGGCCTTTACGGTGGATGTCTGTGCCTATACCAACTTGCGCCCCGACCAAGGAGGTACGCCCAAGCCACTAATCAGCGCAGACGGACAAGTGCGCACTAGCAAGGCAAAAGATCGAAGGGATGAATATATCCAATTTGAGCATTCTATCTTTGCTAGTCAAGGACTTGCCAATGCCAACGGATATATCGGCTTCTTTGTGTATGACACCAACCAACAATTGGTGAGCCAAATCACACCTCATAAAATCAACCTGAAACCAGGCTATTATTACACACACTTCCCTATCTCCGAACAATTGCCCGCTTCACTCGCTGCTGGCGAATACGAACTTGCAATAGGCCTGATCAATGAGGCAGAGGAGATCTACCCTATCTTGGTAGCAGGCAAAGGAGCTACGCGCTATCCATTCACCCTGACAGCTGATAGTATCTTCTTCCACGAGGAAACTACACCCCAACTGCCTGACACCTTGCAAGCAGATTTCAGCCATATAGCGGGCACCAACTCATGGGAGATGGATCTATATTCGCCAGCCTTCTGGCAAAACACTAGCAGCAACGAGATACTCATACGCTGCCAACTCAATGCCAATAGCGATAATTCTGTGATTGGCTCCTATGTACTAGACAAGAAGAGCACTGCCGCCAGCAGTAGCATCCACCTATCTAAGGTGGTTTGCGCTTTCGGCAATGGGGCAGAGTGCCAACAATATACCCCTACCGAACTGCAGCTCACCTTGCTGCAAGAACCCAATGGCAAGCTAGGGGTACATTATATCATGATGGTAAATTTCTTCCGATATGTAGGGTATGCTATTATCGATTCCTGCACATGGAGTCAGCTGAGCGATGGCAATTATCTGCCATATGCAGAGGAAGTTACATACCAACCAGCGACAGCCTTATCAGCATCCGAGGCTATCAATCTTGCCAAGGAGAGAAATAATATCAACAGCATGCTCTATTTGGTGAAAGGTACCATCTCTAACATGCTCAGCACACCTGACGAAATCATCACGCAGCAATATGCCAACTGCATGATTTCAGACAACGGAGATAAAGAAAACAGCTTACTTTGCAATCAACTACAATGGATGAATCATCAGGATTATACCACCGGAGAGGAACTGCAAAACGGCGATGAGATTGTGATTCTTGCGCAGATACCTAGCGAAGAGAAAAACATAGAGGTGATTGGCACCCTCTATGAGCATCATAGGCCAGAAGGAACTCCAATATACAACTGTCAGCTGACCACTGATGGATTAAAGATGAATGTATCATGGGAGAGCGAAGCTGCCTATTTCAAAATTCGTCTTTATAACAAAAACGACAAAAAGATTGCGGAAAACATCATCAACCGCACTACCCTAACGGCTACAGTGCCTGAAGCAGGACGTTACACATTCTGGGTAAGACCTATGAACAACGATAAGAAGACCTACGCTGGTCCTGCTTTAGAGATACCATTTACCGCTAGTATTAGTAGCGGGACAGAGCTATTTTCTACTGCCACAGGAGCTATATTGTATGATCTCCAAGGAAATATAGTGGATAAATGTGACGAATGCAATATAAACCAACTACAAGTTCCATATAAAGGAATATATATTCTCAAAACTGATACCACACGATTAATATACAAGTAATAGTGCAGAATTTTGAGATAGAGAAATATAATTTTGTTGGAATGACCTTGCAAATATAATTTTTTTATTGTACCTTTGCACGCAATTATAAATAACTATTTTTATGTATAAACGAATACTCTTAAAACTTTCAGGCGAGAGCCTTATGGGCGCACAACAATATGGTATTGATCCTCAGCGACTTGCCGACTATGCAGACCAAATACGTAACATTGCCAATACTGGTGTACAAGTGGCTATCGTGATTGGCGGTGGTAACATCTTCCGCGGATTGAGCGGATCACAAAAAGGTTTTGACCGTGTAAAAGGCGACCAAATGGGTATGTTGGCAACAGTCATCAACTCACTTGCACTCAGTTCGGCACTAGAAGCTGTTGGACAAAAAGTGCGCGTACTGACTAGTGTCCGTATGGAGCCTGTAGGCGAACTATACAGCACAGACAAGGCTATCCGCCTACTCAACAAAGGCAATATCGTAATTATTGCGGGTGGTACAGGTAACCCATATTTTACAACTGATACTGCTTCCGTGCTCCGAGCAATTGAACTCAAGGCAGATGTAATGATGAAGGGAACACGCGTTGATGGTATCTATACTGCCGATCCAGAAAAAGACCCTACGGCTACTAAATATACCCAAATCACCTACGATGAGATTCTTGATATGAAACTCAAAGTAATGGACCTCACCGCCATCACTATGTGCCGTGAAAACAACATGCCAATCTATGTTTTCGACATGGACACCGTAGGCAACTTGGAGAAAGTAATGAACGGACAACAAATAGGAACACTTGTAAAACCCTAATAATCATGTTAGAACCAAAACAAATTCTGAATGAGGCAGAGGAATTGATGGAATCTGCTGTCATGTATCTTGACGATGCTTTGGCACATATCCGTGCAGGCAAAGCTAGTGGACGAATCCTTGACCCAGTAAAAGTAGAATACTATGGTCAAATGTCACCAATCGCCAATGTAGCAACCGTAACTACACCTGATGCTCGTACTATCCAAATTCAACCATGGGAGAAGAAAATGCTTCCAGAAATTGAGCGTGCTATCATCAACTCTAACATCGGTTTGGCACCTAACAACAATGGAGAATGCATCCGACTGATGATTCCACCATTGACTGAGGAGCGTCGCAAAGAGTTAGCTAAGCAATGTAAAGGCGAAGCAGAAAATGCGAAAGTGAGCGTGCGTAATGCTCGTCGTGATGCTATTGACACCCTCAAAAAGCAAATCAAAGAAGGTTTACCAGAGGATGCAGAGAAAGATGCGGAGAACGAGGCACAAAAACTTCACGATAAATATGTGAAGCGCATTGACGAAGTTTACGCAGCGAAAGAGAAAGAAATCATGACCGTGTAATCTAGAAGTTTAAAGTTTATAGTTTAAAGGCTAGGATTTGGCAACTACCTTGCCATTTGATTGCCTCTAATCTTTAACCTCTAACCTATCAATCTGCGATTACTCATACTAACAATAGCATGGGCATTGGTTATCCCAATGTCTCATGCTATTTCGCTTGATAGTCTACTTAACTTACCCGCAATGGGTATTCCCGTGGTGAACTATTCACCCGAATCCACATGGGAGTTTGGAGCTGCAGCACAAGGCTATTTTCGACTGCCTAATCAAAAGCGCACCTCTATTGTACAATTAGATGGAACCTATTCGCTTAATCGCCAATGGTATATCAATGCACAGGGGAATTTGTATTTTGGTAGAAAAAAACATACTTCACAACCCTATACAACCCTACACGATTCTGCACTACACTCCTGGCAATTGCAGTTTCGGGCTGGCTACAGCAACCGACCTGCTACCTACTACGGCACTTACCATGACTCCTATTTTGCTAATCAAGGCAATATTAACATTGGTATGCTACGCAAAGGTACACCTTACCAATTGCAGCGCGGCTACCTCAATATCCAAGCACCGATTTATGTAGGGAAACACATTGCTGTAGGACCAATGGCAGACATACTCATCGCCCAATTTAGCATCCAAGACACCTACTCTACCGTTCACCCACTCGTGCAAGTGGCATTAGGAGCAATAGCCCAATACGACTCACGCGATAATGTGTTTTACCCCACCAAGGGTATCTTTGCTAAACTATCCGCTGCCGCCGCATATACCAACCGCATAGAGATCCCCGCAGGGCAACAAGCTACCATCAATGGCTTGCTATCTGCCGACTTCCGACACTACGTCCCACTACCTTGCGACCTCGTATTTGCATGGCAATTCAAAGCACAAATGATGTTGTCAGAATACGATATTTCGTACCTAACGCTATACCCGATGCTTCCACGTCTTGGTGGTCAAGACGGCATTAGAGGTATCAATAGCGATATGTTCCGCGACGACATTATGATGGCTTTGCAAGCCGAACTCCGCATACCTATTTGGAGTATCTTCCGCGCCGCCGTCTTTGCTGGTATAGGCGATGTATATGACTATCATAATTGGCACTGGGAAGTACCCAAGGTAGGTTATGGACTCGGACTACGTGCCACTATCAATAAGGCAAAAGTAAACATCCGTTTCGATGTTGCGCGCAGCAATGTTGATCCGCGATGGAATAATATAAATGCTTATAGCTTCTACCTTACCGCAACAGAAGCATTTTAACCAATGAAAGGACTTGTAATAAAATCAACGGGTACTAGTTACGGAGTATTTTTCCCAGACGGTACAACAGCTGACTGCCACGTGAAAGGTAATTTTCGCATTCGCGGCATTCGCTCGACTAATCCTATAGCAATAGGTGATCATGTAGAGGTCACGCAGTTGGAAGATGGTACTAATTGGATTACCGAACTATACGATCGCAAGAACTACATCATCCGCCGCAGCACTAATCTTAGCTATGCTTCGCATATCTTGGCTGCCAATGTGGATATGGCAGCGTTGATTGTTACCATCAATCATCCAAAGACATCAACTACGTTCATCGACCGTTTTCTTGCTACCTGCGAAGCATATCGTGTACCTGCTTGTTTAATTTTTAACAAGATAGACCTGCTCTCCGACGAGGAACAGCAAACACTTACTGAGCTTCGCCAACTATACGAATCCCTTGACTATCCTACCTACGCTATTTCGGCAAAAGCATTAGATAACTCGGAGGTCGCTGATATATTCCAAAACCGCATTACACTTCTCTCTGGCAATTCGGGTGTCGGCAAATCCACCCTATTGAATGCCATTTTGGGCAAAGATATTGCTCGCACGGGTGCCATATCTTCTGCACATCACAAGGGTATGCACACTACCACTTTCTCCGAAATGTATCCTTTAGGTAGTTTAGGAGTTGAGGAGTTTAGGAGTTTAGGAGAAGATACCGTGAATACTAATTCTTGGATAATTGACACACCTGGTATCAAGGGGTTTGGTATGTTAGATGTTGAGAAAGAGGAGATTTGCCATTATTTTCGTGAGATTTTCCGCATTAGCCGCGAGTGCCGCTATTCCAACTGCCTGCATACTGGCGAACCAGGATGTGCAGTGTATCAAGCGGTTGTAGATGGCAAGATAGCCCTCTCTCGCTATGAGAGTTATCTTAGTATCCTTGATGATACCAACGAAGGGAAGTATCGTTAGTTTGAGTTTAAAGTTTAAAGACTAAGATTATGAAAAAGATTTTATTATTGCCATTTTTGGCATTTGCAATGCTGTCATGTACAGCTCCTAAAACACAAGAACCTATGAACAATGAAGTCATCAACGCCATTATGGCACGCCGAAGCATTCGTCAGTACCATGCTACACCTGTAGCGCGCGACACGATGATGCAAATCATGACCTGCGGCATCAATGCCGCTAATGGTCAGAACAAACAGTCTTGGGAAGTACGTATCATTGACAATCCAACCACCCTGCAAAAGGTGCAAGACCTTATGGTAGTAGGCAACCCTGCTCTCTCTGCAGAGATGGTACGCGGTTGCATGCGTGGTGCACCAGTCATGACCTTCATCGCTCGTGATTTGGGCTATGACTTCTCAGCTTACGACTGTGGTCTGCTTGCAGGAAACATGATGTTAGCTGCACAATCTTTGGGTGTAGGTTCTATCTGCTTAGGTAGCCCTGTTCGCTTTATCAACGATGCTGAAAATAGCACAGAGATACTTGCTATGCTAGGCTTCAGCGAGAATTACGAGCTCAGCCTCTGCATCGGATTGGGCTATGCCAATGAATCCCCTGCTGCTAAGCCACGCGACATCAACAAAGTACAATTTATTGACTAAGTTGCTGAACAAACGTAGATACGAAATAAGCACCATCTTTTTAGAGATGGTGCTTATTTTATGTAAACATTTAACAAATGACCATTAAATAGCTGCAAGTATATAAAAAAATGGTAGTATTATCCTACCCGACTCCTAAGTCCGTATTCTCCACTAATACTTCTATCTTATTCGAATCTTTTAAGTTGGGATATACTTCTTCTACGAACCATTTTGCTAAGGCATTATCTCGCTTGAGACTGGTAGAGTTCTCACAGAATACGTTCACGCTCGCGTATTCAAAATACTGCTCCGCCAGCGCTATATCTCTCAATATACGCTCCTTACTATCGCCTTGCGTACAACACAATAAGCATACTCCTTGAAAATGTTTCGCTACATCCTCAGCTGTTACACTCGCTGCAATACCTTTGTTCCATCGCTCACGCAAACAGCTATCAAAGCTCTCTACCCCACAACGGAATTTCACCTCTACCCCATCAAACTGCTCCGCAAACTTCGCCAATTTATGCCAATACATATAGTGCGCCTCAAACCACAGCGTATGAATCTGCTTCTCTCGCACAACCTCCTTAATCATCTCGATAGTCTGTTCGTCTAACTCCATCGCCGAACCCGAGTTGATCACATCCAACACCCCATACACGCCTTGCACTTGTGCTAACACCTTTTTGTTCACAGCAAAGGGATTATCGCTTACATCTGCATGATAGTCACAAAAGGTACATTTCTTCCATCTGCACCCCGTTCCTTGCAGCAGCACAAACTCGCGAGGTAATACCGTATGTATGATAGCATATCGTTCCATAAGCCTCTCCTAAATCCTCCCCTAAAGGGAAGGACTTTATTTGCGAGGATATTCATCCTCCCTTCTCTTTTGAGAATAGGCGGTAGTATGCTTGTTTATCGCCTTAATCACTATATACGCCATTGGGGTACCCAACACTGCCTCAATGAGCAACTTCGATGCATATTGAAAAGCAATCATCAGCAATAAATCGCGCGTGGAAACAGTTCCTGCAAAGGCAAGCAATACAAATGGTAGCGAATCAAACCAATACGCCACAGCCGAACTACCTATTGTTCGTACCCAAAGTCTTCTGCCCTTAGTCCACTTCTTGATCTTATCCATTAACCAGGCATTGCTGAGTTCGCCCAACAAGAATCCAGTCAACGAAGCTACTACAATTCGTGGTACATAACTAAACATCGTATTGTATGCTTCAGCTGTAGCATCCAAATAATCAGGCGAAGGCAGCCATACACCTATTTGTGTGCAAAGCACCATCACGATATTACACAGCAATGTAGTAAAAATGACCTTACGGGCAGTCTTATACCCCCATATCTCTGTCAGCACATCGCCCAACATGTAGGCAAAAGGGAAAGTGATGGTACCAGCATCAAAATAAAATAGATTCCACAACCCAATGACCTTGACAGCCATCACATTGCTCACCACATACAGGGTGACGAACAACGCAGATACCACGATAAAAGAGGTGTTCTTGCCTCTATACTCTAAACTATCGGCAGTTCTGCTGCCGTCCCCTAAACTGTTGGCATCCGCCAACATGCGGTTTTTGAAAGGGTTTTCCGCTACCTTATTTTCCATATCTTTTACTTATATAAGAATCGTTTGATACTCTTTTTAGGTGTTTTCTCGAATGGTTCTTGCTTAACTTCTATATCGTGTACGCGCGAGTAAGAAGGCAGCAAATCATTGAGTTTCTTCAAATTCTCTTTCATCATGCGCTCAATCTCAGCAAGTGAGAATCCCTTAGTAGCCTCCTCATCTGGGAATACAAGACCGATGAGTTTGCCTTCACGCTCAACCACGATACTTTCAGCCACACCAGTTTGGTTGTTGAGTTTGTCCTCAATCTCCTCTGGATAGATATTTTGTCCACTTGCGCCAAGGAACATGGACTTGATACGTCCACGAATAAAGATATTTTGCTTCTTATCCATGTAACCAAGATCTCCAGTACGCAACCAACCATCCTCGGTAAATGCAGCACGAGTAGCCTCTTCGTTCTTGTAGTAGCCCATCATCACGTTCTCACCACGAACCAATATCTCGCCCTCGCCTTTCTCGTTAGGGTTATCAATCTTCGCCTCCATACCTGGAACAGGAGCACCGCATGAACGACGTTTGAAGTATTTAGGTGGCAAACCGCTGACCAATGGTCCGCACTCTGTCATACCAAAACCAATAGACAATGGGAAATTCACATCCATCAAGCACTTCTCCACCACAGGGTTCATGGCAGCGCCACCGCAGAGGAAATAGCGCACTTGACCACCAAAGGCTTTGACCAATGATTTCTTCACATACGCACGAATCAAATTCATGATACCAGGTGTGTACCAACAGAATTTCAATACGGCTTTTGACAATAGTGGATCAAGTTTCTTCTTGTGGATTTTCTCAATCACCAATGGTACAGTAGCCACCAAGTAAGGCTTAACATCCGCCATAGCCTTTAAGAGAATACTTGGAGTAGGTGCTTTGGTGAGGTAATAGATAGTTGCACCTGCACTGAATGGATAAAGGAAGTCTGCCAACTGACCGAACATATGCGCCAATGGCAACATGCTGACCACTCGTTGACCTGGTTCTACAGGAAGGATATGTTGACCGTTCTCAGTATTGTTACTCAGCGAACGGTGGCTAATCATCACGCCCTTGGGTGAGCCCGTTGAGCCCGAAGTATAATTGATGAGTGCGAGTGAATCAAGATCAATCTCGCCATCTTGCACGAGCGAGAAGAATGTGTTCTCAGTGAGGGTAGATGGTTCGGTCATGATATGCTCCACATTCCCCTTGTACTCCTCTGCGAGGTGGATAAACGAGAAGTCATCCATTGACATAATAGCTTGTAGTTCAGGCAACTGCTGGTGTTGCAAGTCGCGCCACACATAAGGTCCCACGATGAGCATCTTCGAATCAGAGTGTTCCAGGAGGCGTGCCAAATCCTCTGCTTTGAAGTCTTGCAAGAGGGTAACTGCCACCGCTTTGTATGACATGATTGCCATGTAGGAAACCACCCAATTGGAGCAGTTGCGCGAGGCAATAGCTATCTTATCTCCTTGTTGAATACCCAACGTACGGAAAAGCTTATGAAAACGGCGAACTTGTTGCGCCACCTCAGCGTGGGTATATTGTGTTTTCTCTCCGTAATCAACGAAGGCGACATCGCGCCAACGATTATGGATCACTTGATCCATATAATGTAAAAAATGGTGTTTCATAATCAATTTTGAAATTTGAATTAAGAATTTAGAACATTCAGTATCAAATTCCTAAACTCCTAAAGTAGTTAATACTTCCTCCCTTGTCAAATCCTCTCCAATTAATTCTGTTGGGCGGCATGGCACCTCAGCAGGTGCGTGCGCCGCATCAAAAGTAAAATAAGTACACGTACATTCCACTAAAATCTCCCCCTGTGCACTTTTAATTTCTCCATCCACTACGGCAATATTGCGTTTCATCTCTCGCAGTCGTGCACGCAACTCTATATAATCTTGCCGTATCACCACAGGTTTGCGGAAACGCGTTTCCATCTTAGCCGTTACCCCCGAAGATTGCAACTTATGAAAAACTACCCAACCGCAAATCTCATCCAACAACACTGACTGCACACCTCCATGCAGTGTATTCTCCCAAGACTGATAATGCTCCTTTGGACGCCAAAAACACACCACATCATTGCCCTCCTCATAGAACTGCATCTGCACCCCGAAATGGTTGTCAGGACAGCAACCAAAGCAATGATAGCCATCTACCCCTATCCATGGATTTTTAATCAGTCGCATCGTTATTTACATTTCATTATTATTTTTATTGTATCGATTTAGAATTTTCTCCATTGGAATTTGCATCGCACGAACATTCCAACGAGGATAATTGTATTGCTCAGAGTATGTTTTATAAATACTATCCGCCTTTTGATAATATTTAAGTGCTTTTTGTTTACTACCAAAAAAAGGATTGAAAAATTCCACATTACCTTGCATAGTCAACACAAATGGATCATTCGGACTGATTTCCATTGCACGATTTATATACTTATAGATATTTTTAATCTGTTTAGTTATCTGGCGTTGTTCTAACGAAAGCTTAAAACAACTAACACCTGTTTTGTACGCATAATAAACACCCGAATCTAACATTACTCGATGAGCTTCTAAATGCTCTTCAAAACTATTTAATCTTTGCGCTGCATCCTCCTGTTTGATACTAACCACATGTGCCGCATATCCATACTCATAATTTATCAACAATGCTCGTTCATCAATAGTTGCAGTTTCCCAATTGACAGAATCAATATATCTTGCCCATACATCCATATCCGTAGCAAGATACGCCTCGTAGAGCTGCTGTTCCGAGTCTTGCGCAAGGCAAGCACTCGAGAACAGCACCACGATTATTGTTAAAATATTACGTATTTTCATTGATTTACTTACCCTCTTGCTCAAGCATCAATGTGCGAGTAGGTTGGTCGCACACTTCACTTGGTCCGTAGTATTGGATTGGCCCTGGATAGATATAGCTGAGTTGTGGGTCAGCCCAGTCTGCACGGTGAGCAGCCAAGTACTTGAATGGCTCGCCGTTGAGGTCCACCAAAGCCTTTTGGATAACTGGTTTCATCTTGCCGTGGCGACGCTCCATGTTCATCATCATGGTTACAGGCACACCACCAGCAACCCACTCAGCAGCAGGTTTGGTGAGGTTCTTCACGAGCGCCATATAGCCAGTCTTGCCAGCTGCGATGAGGTGAGCAGCGGTATTACCAAGGCTGTAGCAGTAATCCGCATCGAAGTTAGATGGCATTGCGCAACGACCTTCGTAACCGAAGAAGTGGTTGAGGGCAGCGAATTTGCCCTTGTATGTACCAGCCGCTTTGAGTTGAGCCAAGCGTTTTTGTACCATTTCGATGAGGAGTTTCTCTGTCTCAATTTGGCTAACCATTACGTTGCCGTGAGGGTCACGGTCGAGGGTAAGTTGCTTAGCAATACCCTTTGGCAAGCTGCGATAGAGGTCGCAAGATGCAGGAGTGAGTTTGGATTTTACATACTCGCGCTTAGCATCGTCGCCTTCGAGCGCAGCAAACTCTTCGTTCTCAGCGAGCATATCGTTGAGCTCTTGGATGAGGACACGCATAGCAGGGATGAACTCGATGAGGCCCTCTGGAATGAGGATGGTACCGAAGTTCAAGCCAGCATTAGCACGAGCTACGATTACCTCTACGATTTGCTCTACCACCTCGTTGAGGGTCATATTGTTAGCCTCTACTTCCTCAGAGATAAGGCAAACGTTTGGTTGTGCTTGCAAAGCGCACTCAAGTGCGATGTGGCTAGCAGAGCGACCCATGAGACGGATGAAGTGCCAGTATTTCTTAGCTGAGTTAGCATCGCGTTGGATGTTACCGATGAGTTCAGCGAAAGTCTTACAAGCGGTATCAAAACCAAAAGAGGTCTCAATCATCTCGTTTTTGAGGTCACCATCGATAGTCTTAGGACAACCGATTACTTGGATACCGCAGTTCTTTTGTAGGTAGTACTCAGCGAGCACGCAAGCGTTGGTATTAGAATCATCACCACCGATAATCACGATAGCCTTGATACCGAGCTCGTTGCATACCTTGATACCTTTATCGAATTGCTCGGTCTCTTCCAATTTGGTACGGCCCGAACCGATGATATCAAAACCACCCGTATTGCGGTACTCGTCGATGATATCTGCGGTGAGTTCTGCATACTTGCCATCAACCAAACCACTAGGACCTCCGAGGAAGCCGTAGAGTTTGTTCGCAGGGTTGATGCGCTTGAGCGCGTCGAACAAACCACAGATTACGTTGTGACCACCAGGAGCTTGACCACCAGATAGGATTACACCTACATTGAAGGCTGCTACGCTAGCCGCTTCAGCAGTAGGCTCAAACTCAATAACAGGCATTCCGTAGGTATTAGGGAAGAGTTCTTGGATTTCCTCTTGGTCCGCTACAGATTGCGTTTTTGTGCCTTCTTTGAGGCTCACATTACCTTGCAAAGCCACTGGCATCTTAGGTTGATACGCAGCACGAGCGATTTGCAATGGGCTTTTTGTCATTGTCATAGGATTGATAAGTTTTATTAAGTTTTAAAAGTTTTAAGAGTTCTAAAAGTTTCAAGGGTAGTTCTAAAAAATCTACAGACCTTAAATTACGCGACAAAGGTACAAAAAAAAAAGCGAATCTGCAAATTTACGTATAAATTTGGAGAAAAACATATTATTTTTTTTTGCAAATCGTACTTTTCTAAACATTTGTAATGCCCATATAGGTTTCAACTCCCTCAAAAAAAACATCCATGGGCGCAACAAAAATATTAACACATTTTAATAATCAACCTATCATTCGTGCCACTATAACACTTTCACACTATAACAATAAAAAAAGAGTCGAATGGTATATATCGCATAAAAAATAATATTATATATTATATATATAATTATTATCTACCCCAATACCCCCTAAAAAAAAGTCGATTTTTCAGAAAGTATGATTTTGGTGTTTTGGCAGTATGGAGAGAGATTTCGCTCATAAATTGATGTTATAGTGTGATAGTGTTATGCAGCTAGATGTTAAAAAACATTAATAATTATTATCTATCTTCGGGGTATCTTCGGGATATCTTCGGGACAAAGTGAAAGCATGCAACTAAGTTCAATCGTCTTAAAAAGTTGCATATGTCAAAAAAAAGTTGTACCTTTGCAGCCCAATACGTGAGGACACTCGTACAAACTATGCGATAAGTCCGATTAACAACACACTTGCAAACAATCATGACCTGATTGTTTGGTTGTTGTGTGAATAATAATAAGATTAGTAAAATAGCACATCATTGATGTTGAGAGAGAAAAAATAATAATGGCAATAAAGAAGATCCATATTCTATACATTCTTCTAATGTTTTCTGTGAGCATTTTCGCACAGGAAACACCCTCTCGTACCGCAGCCAGCGGTATTGTGGTAGATGCAGAGAGTGGCGAGACCTTGCCATTCGTACAGGTTTATTTTCTAAAGTCAACCACGAGTAAAGGAATGACGGTCTCTGGAGTAGGCACGACGACCGATTTGGATGGCAATTTCACGATTAGCAACACGGCAGGCTATACCATGCTTACCTTCCAAATGATGGGTTACAAGACAAAGACCATCACCGTGAGCAAAGGTCATAGCAAAGCCAATATGAAGATAAAATTAGACCCTGACGTATATGGTTTGCAAGACGTGATCATCACCCCTAAAAACAAGAAGAAAGACTACCGTCGTCGAGGTAATCCCGCTGTGGAACTGATTAAGAATGTGATTGCTAACAAGAATGAGCACTGTGTACAATCACTGGACTACTACACAGCGCAATCCTACACGCGCATGTCTTTTGCGTTGGACAATATCAATATCAATTGGGAGAAGCCATTTTGGAAGAGTTTTACTTTTCTGCAAAAATATATCGACACTACAGGTGTATATCCCAATGTGACAGTCAGTATTCGCGAAAATTTGAACGACGAATATTACCAGCGTAGGCCATACAAAGAAAAAAAAATCATACAAAAAAATCGCGTTTTCGGTGTGGAAGATTTGGTTACCTATGGTTCTATACATGAGAACATCAAGGAGCTGTTCAAAGATGTGGACATCAATCACAATAGTTTGAATCTGCTATACAACCGCTTTGTATCCCCACTATCGTCCTCTATTGCAGTTAGTTTCTATCAATACTACATCATGGACACCATCATGGTGGATGGTTATCAGTGTATTGACTTGGCGTTTGTGCCTGTAAACTCAGAAAGTTACGGTTTCACGGGACACCTATACATTGTGAATGACTCAACGTATCGCATTAAGAGATACGCCATCAATATCCCTCCAGAAATCAACCTCAACTTCGCGAGCAACTACTCCATTGAACATAATTATGTCCAATTAGAGAATGGTTTGTGGGCACCCGACAGAACGACCACTTATGCCAAATTCTATATTTTCAACAAGAAAAAAGGTATGGTTGCACGACAGACCAAGATATATACGAAATGGGATATGGAAACACCTATTCCACCTGATATATTCTCGAATATGACCGCTGACGAAGTAGAAATCAACGACTCGATGGCTGTTCACTATGGTGCTGCAGCATGGGATACGCTGCGTCCAGAGCCACTGACTAAGTATGAGAGTTCGGTATATGAATTGGTGCAAGAAGTGACTGCTGTGCCCAAATTAGCCAGCGCTATCGCAGCCATCAATGCTATTACAACTGAGTTTGTAGCTACTACACCTGCAAGAGACCTTGATTTGACCAAGTTTGACTTTGGTCCGATCTATAATTTCGTCAGTTGGAACATGCTGGAGGGTGTTCGTTTGCGCATCGGAGGTACCTCTACGGCAAAGTTGCATGACCAGTTCTTCTTTAGGGGTTATGCAGCCTTCGGACTAAAAGATTTGCGTCCAAAGTATAATGCAACATTCGTATATACCTTTGACAAACACAAGAATCAGCCTTATGACGGTTTGCGTCATCACTTGCAGTTAAGTGCCCAATACGATGTAGAAGAACCAGGACAGATTACTGATATCATACGACGTGATAATATACTCATGTCCATTCCGACAGGCACACCTACACTCGGTTTCAACCAGTATGTATTCCGCGCCAAATTGGAATATATGAAAGAATGGCAGAATATGTTCTCTATAAAAACTGCCTTTGAATTTAGTAATAACGAAGCAGCTGGTACATTACAATATAACCGAATCGACTACACCCCGCAAACAATAGGAACAGAAAATTACTATTCTTCTACACTCTCATCCATCGGGCAATATCGTAATTACGAAGCGATGGTGGATTTCAAATTTTCGCCAGGTACACGTATCTTTATTGATCGTATGGGTATAGAGAGTCCGTTTGCGATGGATAAAGATGCACCGACATTCAAGTTGACACACTATATAGGTTATTTGGACGATAGGCACAACGGAGGCAAAGGTTACTTCTACAACCGCACCGAAGCGTTGGTGGACAAACGCTTTTGGTTCTCTGCTTTTGGAATGTTGGATGTGCGTTTGCAAGGCGGATACATTTGGCAACAAGTACCATTTACCAAACTATATATCCCGAACAGTAGTACGAGTATTTTCTTAGCTCAGCGAGCATTCAACTTGATGAAGCCAATGGAATTTATGATGGATTATTATGTGGGATTATATACTACGTATTTCCTCAAAGGATGGATATTGAATCGTATTCCTGGCATCAATAAGCTAAAGTTACGCGAAGTAATCAGTTTCTCAGCTATTTACGGTGGTCTCACCAATAAGAACAACCCTTACCATACAGCAGAAAGAAATTCTGGTCTATATGATTTTCCGCATACAGCTTTTGCTAATGGTAATAATGCCCAAGGCGATGTAGATTATATAGACGGCGTACCGTATATACATGATGACTTTCGCATCTCCTCTCCTATGGGGCCATTGCCTTATATGGAATTGACAGTTGGATTGGAGAATATATTGAAATTCATCCGTATTGATTATATTCGTCGTCTTACATACAACGACTACGAGCTCCCTTATCAAGTGCCACAATTGGATGGAGCGGGCAATGCCGTATTGGATGAGAATGGCGAGCCAGTGATGATTAACGCACACCGTAAGGTAGGTGCATGGGGAAGAAACGGAGTCAAACTAACCGTCCGTTTCTCATTCTAACATGCTTGGCAGCAAAACAAGTCCTAGTTCTGCTCAAAACAATCACTTGGAAAAATAGTTGTTTCTGATTAATTTATCCGACAATATATATGCCTCAGACTCTTGGATAGGACGTGTTGGATTCTCTAAAAGATCAATGCCCAAGCCTTTCCAACGATAGTTCTTCACGCCCAAAAGAGACATGTAAGTAGGATAGATATCCATTTGGTACGCATCGTTCGTGTAATGGGGATTACCTTGTATCTTAGGAGAATAAATCAAAAGAGGCAAACAATCATCCATAGGCTGCAAGTTCATATCGTGCGCATCAGCATACTGCTGCATTTGGCGACGCTTCTCATAATGCAAAATACGATGGTCGGCAGTAATAACAATGGTATATTGTTGCAACACAAGATCGGACTCTAACTTGCGCACAAAATAACCTAAGCCATCATCTAATGCGTTGAACGCACGAATAAAATTATACATCACCCACGGCATATCATCTGGCAAAGGCAGGTGTGAATATGCTTCACTCACGAAAGGAGCATGCGTGGATTGTGTGATGCATTGTATATACTGTTTTCCTTCATCAACTAGAGCATTTAACTTTTGGAAAAGCATGGTGTCTATGTCACTATAGCATATTGTAGTATCATATCCATAGGCAGGTGACATTTCCGTTTGATTCCATACGCGCAGGTCATGAGGAAGAAGACATACTGTAGAATCGGGCGCAAGCGACATGACCGCAGGATAAGTATGTTTGCCATAATAGAGGCACGTACCGCCTGCATTGATAGGTAGTAAACCCGTATTGACAATCAACTGTCCATCTGCAGAAGGAGCACCTACTATTTGGGTATGAATACGATTGGCGTAAAGCACATGTTCATTTTGTGTAAGGCGATAGAGATTAGGCATTATTTGAGGTGTCAATACCCAATTCTCCAAACTTTCTAACAGAATAATAATCAATGGCGATTGCAAAGTATCAGTTGGCTGACCATTGTCAAGCATTGTCATCATTTGCACATCCCTATCGGCCAAAGGACGCTTGGGCTGAATACCATTGATCATTAGGAAATAGTCCGACAGAATATATGCAGGAGAATAAAGCACGCTGGTATTGGCTACAGTAGTAGGAAAATGCATGCCATAGACAGGTTCTCTTCGCTCACGAACGAAAGGCCAGCAATCAAATGAAGTCTTATGCTCGGACACATAGATGGCTTCGCCTGATAGACGGAAGGCGACAGAAACAAACACTACTATTATCCATGCTCGCCAATTGCGTACACTCTTAGTCGTATAACGATAGACTAGACAGAATAATATAGTCAAAGCATAGAAGAGCAAATCTATTCCCCATTCTATATATATCAGGACTGACCAAAAATAACCGTGTAGGTTGCTAGACATATTAAATGCTTCTGCATCCAACAAGATATGGTTATTGCGCATATATATAAGGTTAGCAATAAACCATGTATCAATCAGAAAAGATAGAAGAATAAGCCAACGTTTGTCATGTAGGATAAATGAGAACGACGCAAAAAACAAGGCAGCAGCCATCTTGACGAGGGTCTTTGATGTCCACCCCAAGAACGAAGATTGCAAATCCAATTCGCGAAAAGCAAAATAATCAAAGAGCAATGTTTTGCCAAAAATAAGCAAGGCAAAAATAGAAAATACAATCCAATTCAGTTTATTATCTTTCATGTATAAATATTTGTCACACTTTAGCTATAAAATAGCAGCCTACAATCACCATTGCCACTCCTATCCATTGCATATATCCAACAGTCTCATGGAAAATAAATGCGCCTGACAACATTCCGAACACAAAACCAAGACTAGTTAGTGGATAAATCTGTGAAAAAGGATACTTATTCAACAGCCACATCCAAAATAGATTAGCAGCAATGAGCAGTACTACAGCAGACATCAACCATATATTCAGTATCACTTCGTGCCATATATACGAGCAAGTCCATTGCCACTCACCCATATCACGCATACCTAACTTAAGAAACACTTGTCCTAGCACGAGCATTGCTGTCTGGATAAGCATTAAAACGATCATCGTAACCATATCAGTAGCATTAAGGGACTATAATTCCTCGTTTGAATTTATAAGAGTTCTGTATATCATGATAACGCAAAATAACCTCTTCTATCACATTCTCCCACGAACGAGAAATAGAAACAGACGCTTTTTTACCCACCCGTTTGAGTTCCTCAGGATGCTCCATCAAATACGCAATTTGATTAGCATACATTTGCACATCATTTGGCGCGAGAAAACCATTAACGTTATCGTCAATCACCTCGGCAGCCGTTGAATTCTGAAGTAGTAATGCCGGAGTATGCATGGCAGCCGCTTCTCGCACAACCAATGGCGCATTGTCATAAAGAGAAGGAAATAAAAACAAGTCCGCTGCTGCATCAATGCGTTTGAGACGTTCACGGTCGTGAATATTACCCAGCAGAGTCACCTTGTCTTGCAACTGCAACTCCTTCACCTTGGCACGTATTTCACGCACAGCATAACCTGTACCTACCATAAATAGGTTAAATGGCTTATCTTTGATTAATGCCAACGAGTCTAAAATAAAACCAATATTCTTCTCCCATATATGCTGTCCCACAAAGAGCAACATAGTCTCTTCAGGTGCTACACCCAACTCTGCACGCATTTCTGCACGCATCTCATCAATATGATTATTGGGAGTATAGAAGTCGTTTCCGTTCTCTACCACCTCTACGTGTCCTTTATAACCATATTCCCTCAATGTTGGCTCTACTGCTGCTTGCGGTATCCACACCTCATCCGCCTGCTCATAGAAACGAATAATATGCTTCACCATCCAATCTACAATAGGTTTACAGCGTACATTGTGCTCAAAGTCCTGACGATACTTGCTATGAAAAGTTGCCACAAACGGTATGTGCTGCCGTTTGGCTACTTGGCGAGCTAATCTGCCCGTTGTAAATGGGCAATGGGCATGCACTAGATCAAACTGCATCTTGCTCCACTTGCGTCTAAAGGATATATCTATATCTGGCAAACCATAACGATAAGGTGGTCGAAAAGGAATGGGAATAGAAATATAGCGATGAATAGGATAAGAGGCAGAAGCCATCACTTCTTGCATATTGGGCGCATATGGAGTAATCACAGAAACATCATGCCCCGCCTCCTGCAACCAATGCGCATAATTTTGCGCCGTAATCCCTACACCATCCAACACAGGAGGAAAATTATCATTGAAAATTCCTATCATGGTATTCAATCATAGTTGTCTTTCGGCTGCAAAGATAGTACTTTTTTTTCAAACTGCCAAATTTTCAGGCATTTTTCGTACAAAGCGATAAGAATGCACAACTTTCGCAAGTATGCTTGTCGCTGGTAGGGGCAAAAGGTTGATTAGCATCTAAAATCTCCTCTATCAACGATTGCAGATGAGTAAGAAACTCTTGTTGTACATCTTGGAACGATAAAGGCAGATTATTATGGTGTACCACAGGCATATCTTCTGGCGCAATATTGCGGGCTGAAAAAATATAAGGTTGGTGGCAGGTGGCAGTGGACAGTTGACAGTTGGCAGTGTACATCCAACAATAGAGTAAGGTTTGCAAAATCTGACGCTGACCTTTCGTGCGGACAGGGATTACCCCTTCCTCGGTAGGCTCCACAACGCCAAAGACCTTTGCCATATTCTCATAGGCTAAATCAGTCTTACCCGTCTTATAATCAATCACACGTAAGGTATTGGCTTTTAAATCAACACGATCGGCAAAACCATACAGCCAAACATCATTTAGTTGCGCCGAAAGGCGTGTTTCCGAAGCCACATATTGAAATGGTGCATGATGGTGGTCATTGCGCAAAATGTTATTCACATAAGTACGCACCACCCGATTGGCTAAACCATCTCCACAGAGTTGTTGTAGCGGCTCAAGCGCATGCCAATAAGTATCGTCATTCGCTTGCGCGAGGAGATGTTCAATATCTGTTGCGGTAACATTCTTGCCCACAAAAGGTGCATATAGATGTTCCATGATAGCGTGCAATACGTTGCCAATGGTCAGTTCGCTGGCTGAGATACTCTCATCGGGTACAGGTTCCTGAAGATGCTCAATATACTTGTAGTGGAACTGCTTTTGGCAGCGCAGATATGTAGTCAACGCCGTAGCAGACAGCGAGTGAATGGTCTGCAAGCGGTCATCTTTAGCAATCGGCTTACAGGAAGATGTTTGCAATGCTGTGAGTTGGTTCGTGACCACAACATGCTGAATATCTACATCATACTGCCACTTGAGTTGGTAGAAATAACGCGACACTTCGCCCGAATGTTGCTCGTCAGCAGTGGAGTTAGTGATTAACCACACACGTTTAGCATAGGAAAGCATACGGTAGAAGTTGTATGCAAAAATAGCATTCTGACGGTCCGGCGTAGGCAAATCAAAACCGCAGCGCAGGGTATAAGGCACAAAACTATTGCTACTCGTGCGACCAGGATAGAGGTCGTCGTTGAAGCCCGTGATGATTACGTTATCAAAATCCAGTGCACGCGTTTCCAATACACCCATCACCTGCAATCCATCCAATGGTTCGCCCACGTATGGTATGGTTGTTTCTAGTGTGAGCATCTTGAGGAGTTGCTGCACATCGGCTACGGCGAAAGCAATATTGGGATAGGTGGTCAAGGCTGTTTGGAGGCGATCGAGTACCTTGGTGAGTTGATATACACCCTCTGCATTATCATCGCATAGCTGCGAGAGCAAGCACTCACGCATTTGCGCGATGAACTCCTCTGCCGTCTCAGGCATAGGTATGAGGTATTGTTCGGGATATGCTACTGGCATATAGAGCGATGTAGCACGCAATGGGTAACCCATCGTGACATTAATCTTGCTTACCGACTCAGGGAAAGCATTGAGCAACGGAATCAACAACTGCTCATCAGGCAGCACAACCGCAGTACGTGTCAAATCCTGACAATCAGCAGGAATAATATCCGATAATATGCGATACACCTCGTGTACCTCGCCGACTGTAGAAGGGACGGATATGAGGGTGATCTGAGGGGATGCTTCGCTGTAGATCGGCTTCGCCTGTAGATCGGGCAGAGCCCTGGAGATCGGGCAAAGCCCTGGAGATCGGGCAGAGCCCTGTAGATCGCTGGAGATAAGGTATTTGGAGCGGAAAAGACGCAAATTATCTTCCATAAAGAGCGAGGCCTTGTTCTGCGGGTCGCTGAGGTATGGACTATCGTAATCGAAATAGAAATCGGCTCGGTCCATCGCTTGCAAACGTAGCATCAGCTCACGCTCGGAAGCAGTCAAAGCATTGAATCCCAAGAAGACATATTGCTTTCTGAAACGCTCAGCAGGAATAGCATCCCAATGCTCCAAAACCTCGCGATGGAGCATACCCTCATATGCCAAACCATCCTGCAACAGATTGGTACGCAAAGCCATATAGAGCGGATATAGCACATCCCATGTATGGAGAAAACGCTCGTGCAACTCCGCATTGGGATGATGGTCATTAGAGATCTGAAACTCGCGCCAAAAACGCGATAGCGCTTTGCGCTGATTGTCGGTGAGATAGGCAAAACGCTCGTCAATAACATGCAGATCTTGGACAGAAGCAAATAGCGCTTCCACATGCGGAACCAAGTGATTATCTATCTCGGAGAAGTCTGCCAGCATCATCTTGCCCCAATAGATAAAGCGGTCAAGCGTCTCCGTATCGGGGCGCAACTGTTGGTAGGTATCGTATAGGCGCAATAGGAGTGTCAGAGGGTCTGCCACTTGCAAGTCTGAGAGTTCTGCAAAACACTCGTTGATACTCATCACACGAGGAGCAAATAGCGGTTGCTCAATATATTGCGAGAGGTATTTGCGGAAGAATAATCCCGCACGATGATTGGGAAAGACAAACGTATAATCCTGCAATTCACCCCCTACCTCACGCACGAATGTTTGTGCTATGGCATGTAGTTTACTCCTCATGATTTCTCCAAATGAGTTGTTTCAGGAATCGCTTCACACGTGTAATGATAGACCACGTCCTACTTGCAGGAGGATTCTCCATGAGCAACGTATCCATATCTGGCCCACCCGTCAACTGCTCTGGGTAAACTACCATCGAACTAAAACTGGTAAAATGCTGCATAAGCATGGTAGGTATCTGCTCAAAGAGCGGGTTGTAGCTGGCTGTGGACTTACGCGAAGATAGCAGGATGAGCATATCGTTGTCCATGACCGTCTGTGACAAGATGCCAACCTCTTCCCACCCCAGCATATTGCGGAATGAAGCACGGAGATATTTACCAGGACGACGACACATGGTTTGCAACGCCACTTGCGTATCGGGATGCGCATAGAACACCACCTTAGCACCTAACTCGCCCGCCAAACGGCGCACTAGACCGAAACAAGTGATAAAGTCACGCTCCTTCTCTGCATAGCGAGGCACTGCTACTACAAGGCGATTGATGGTGTTGATTGGTTGCACCTCATTATATACTACCACCGACTTGCTGGTATGTTCTACCATATTTGAAACATCTTGCCAATCGGCAGATTGCTTGATTTCGATATTATCCAAGCTTGCCATTTCGCCAATCTCGCGCAATGTAGGACGCAAATCCTTTCCCACAGAGGTCAACAGCCAATAGTCATCCTCATGGTCGGCTTCCAGCTGTGCACTCTCCTGCAACGCCAACTCCTTAGCGGCATGCTCAGTGATGAAACTCGAGGTAGTACAAAGCACTAAGATCATCAGGACAGAAGCATTCAGCACATCCGAAGACAAGAGTCCCATCTGATATGCAATAGTAACAATCGCCAATGTGCCCGCAGCTGTGGCATGAGTAAGACCAAACACCAATTGTCGCTCGTGTTTAGAGAAACGAAATACGATTTGAGCTATCCAAGCTGAAAGACTCTTGCCTATCAACTTCGTTGTAATCATCACAATCGCTATAATCAATGTAGTCCAACCGCTCCAGAAAGCGTGAATATCAATCATCAATCCTACACTAATGAGGAACAATGGTATGAAGATACTATTGCCAACAAAATTGATACGTCCCATCAGTGGCGAACGATTAGGCAACAAGCGATTAAGCGAAACTCCGCAGAGGAAGGCACCCAAGATACCTTCTAAACCTGCTAAATCAGCCAACAACGAACTACCAACTAACATCAACATCACGACCATAAACTCCGAAATGGGATCGCGATAACGCTTGAAGAACATACGAGCAAAACGGGGGAAAAGCCACAGTACGCTCAGCAAGAACACTGCCACTAATATCAATTGTATCGCATAGTCCGTGATACTTTGTGCCGAATGGCTCCAACCTTCTACTACGGCTAACACAATGAGTGACAAAGTGATAGCCACCATAGTAGCGCCCACCGTAATATTCACAGCCACATTCTTCTGCACACCATATCGACTAACAATAGGATAGGTCATTAATGTATGGCTACCATACATCGCGCCCAACAACAAACTAGGCAGCCAACCATAAGGGAGCAAGAATCTACTAGTGATTAGACCTAAACCAAAAGGAATGAAGAACGTACAAAGTCCAAAGAAGAGCGAGCGATACTTGTACTGCTTGAAATCATTGATATCAATCTCGCTACCTGATTGGAACATGATGCACAGCATGCCCAATGAGCCGAGAATCTTGATCGTAGGACTCTCGCCCACAAGATTCAGCACAGATGGACCTATCACAATACCCGCCAAGATAAACCCCACAATACTTGGCACGTGAATCTTACGACACACGATTGGCACAAACCAAATGATGCCAATAACGAGGGTTAGTAACAATAATGGCGAGAGTGTTATCATGGGGCAATGTGTCCGATTATTTGTTTATCTGGAATGGGAAACTACCAATCAGTTCGCCATCCACAAAGAAATCTGCATTATACCAACCTATCTGCAAAATCTCCTCTACCAACCAGTAGAGTGAACCAGAAATCTCTTCACCTGCGTACTCAAATTCTTTGGATATAGAATAGTCGATTTCGCTGTTTTCAAATCGGAACACATCGTTGAGACTCTTCTGCATCACCTCCCCGTCAGGACGAGTAATACGCATATAGAGTGTCTTCATACCTGGTTTGTTGGTAATATTGCGACCAATGGTATAGTCAAATTGCAATTTCTGAATTTGATTATAGATAGTCGTTTTGCGATCGCGCTTGTTGAGCGCAATCATTTCAAAGTGGCTGATCTCCAACATCGAAGCACGGCTAACCACCTCAGCGAGTTGCGTGCGCTCTTCTTCGAGCTGCTGTGCTTGGCGAGCCACCTCTTGGTATTGTTGCTTCACTTGTTGATTCTCTTTCACTAATCGTTTATTGGTTCGATCAAGCGAATCAATCTGGTGCACATAACTAACCATCACTTGGCGCACCGTTGCCAACTCCTTCTTGAGTTCCGCAATACGGCGGGCATTAGTTACTTTGGTAATACGCAATTCCTCTAGAAGGTCTTGCACACGTTGTTTCTCTTGCGAAAGCAATTCCACCAACGAATCGTTGTGAATATCAGGCGTTTGGTAGCCATCAAACTGGATAGCGAGTTCTTCGTACTCGTCCTCCAACTGCTCTTTTTCAAACTCCATCTGCTCTACAATCTCCTTGATCTCAGTCTTCTGTTGGAGATTCATCCAAACCAAGGCACACACACATAGTGCTAACACTACGATGCCTACAATTAAAGCAATATATTTGTTCTTATTCATAATACATCTAATAGTTTTTCCATTCGGGTAGAGCGCGAACCTTTGAGAAGGATATTTTTTCCTTTCAATGGATTTGCAACTAAGTATTCATACAATTGCTCAACTTTCTCATACACAGGGTATGGCGAGGTGGTCTGCAAGTATTCCTCGCCCACCAAAAATACGGTATCCGCCTTACGCTCTGCCAACATATTCACAATATTCTGGTGCTCCAAATGGGAATATTCGCCCAACTCACGCATCGCACCAAGGATATAGGTATCGCCTTTGAAGGCGTTGATAGCCGCCTGCATAGAGGTAGGATTGGCATTATACGCATCCACAATCAGCTGGTTGCAGGCAGTCTGCATTGCTTGGGAACGGTTGTTGGTAGGTACATATTGGCGAATAGCCTCTAATGCTTGTTCGCAAGAGATACCAAAATGCCTACCCACACATATCGCAGCCGACACATTCTCTGCATTATATTCTCCCACAAGATGCGTGCCAGATGGCATGGAGCCTGTGGTGTAGAGTTGTGTAGTATTGTGTAGAGTAGTGTAGCATTGTTTGGCTTGGTTCTCCATCTCAGCAAGGTATGGATTATCGGCGTTGCGGAAGATAATGCCGTTGTGGGCAACGAGGTAGTCGTAGAGTTCCTGCTTGGTGCGCTGTACACCTTCAAACGAGCCAAAGCCCTCCAAATGCGCACGTCCCACATTAGTGATGAGTCCATAGTTAGGCTCTGCGATGTCCACCAATTCCTTAATATCACCTGG
Organism: Paludibacteraceae bacterium; assembly: GCA_045132415.1. Lineage (GTDB taxonomy): Bacteria > Bacteroidota > Bacteroidia > Bacteroidales > Paludibacteraceae > Colicola. Next base: position 207,491 of record JBGUSG010000008.1, read on the forward strand.
GTGCGATGCCCCCATCTCTACGATCGCCATCTCGTGCGCACGCGTGATTTGTAACAAGGTGAGTGGCACACCAATCTGATTATTGAGGTTGCCTTGGGTGTAGTGGAGATTGTACTTGGTAGAGAGAACGGTCGCCAAGAGTTCTTTGGTAGTTGTCTTTCCGTTGGTACCCGTGATACCGATAATAGGCAAGCCCAACTCACGGCGCCAAGCGCGTGCGAGGTCTTGCAGAGCAAGTAAGGTATTGGGAACCAACAATGTACCCTCTAGCAGCGCATATTCTGGGTTGTCGATAACAGCTAACGAAGCCCCACTTTCAAGGGCTTGTTGGGCAAACTTATTGCCATCGAAACGCTCGCCATGCAATGCAAAGAACACACAACCTGCTGGCAGATTGCGCGTATCTGTACTGACACACAGCGAATCTTTATCTTTTATGAGAAAATCCCAATTCATCACGTAATTTATTCACTATTAATTTCAGCCTGCAAAGTTACCATTTTTTTTCAACATAAACAAATTTTGCTACTTTTTCTACAGATTTTAATCGTTAAATAGTCACTTTTTATTCAACGAACCGACAATCAACCTTTTTAGATAAGGGTAAAATATGCAGCAAAAATTTGCGATTTTTTGGATATATGCAAAAAAAGCAGTAATTTTGCAAGCCAATTCGTAAAATGTAAATAGTCAAATCGTAAAATTGTATGTCAGTACATGTTCAAAATAGTCGTATGACGACCACGCGCTTGCGCAAGATGAAGCAAGAAGGCGATAAGATTGCTATGCTCACCAGCTATGATTTCACCCTCACCCGTCTATTGGACGAGGCGGGAATCGAGATGATTCTTGTGGGTGATAGTGCATCGAATATCGTATGTGGTAATCGCTACACATTGCCTATCACTGTGGATGAGATGATCTTTCTCACCAAAGGTGTGGTGCGCGCGGCGGAGCACGCATTGGTAGTGATTGACATGCCATTTGGAAGTTATCAAGTGAGTGAGGAGCAGGCAGTTACCAATGCGCTAAAGATGATGAAAGAGTCGGGTGCTGATGCTGTGAAGTTGGAAGGTGGCGAGGAGATCTTGCCTGCTATCCGCCATATGGTGCAAGCAGGTGTGCCTGTGATGGGACACCTGGGATTGACCCCACAAAGTGTAAATCAACTGGGTGGATATGGCTTGCGCGGCAAAGGCGAAGCAGAGGCAGAGAAGTTGCTCAATGATGCCAAGTTGCTGGACGAGGCAGGCTGTTTTGCCATTGTATTGGAGAAGATTCCTGCGGAGTTGGCAAAGCGCGTAACAGAGGCGGTGAGTTGCCCAACGATTGGTATTGGTGCAGGTAATGTGACCGATGGTCAGGTGCTGGTATTGCACGATATGTTGGGCCTGAACGAAGGCTTTAAGCCTAAGTTCTTGCGCCAATTTGCGCACTTGGGCGAAAGCGTAAAGACTGCGGTGAGCAACTATATCGCAGCCGTGAAAGACAGCAGTTTCCCCAACCAAGAGGAGAGTTATTAAGAATATGAAGGATATTGTTATTCTCGCAATAGAATCTAGCTGCGACGACACCTCTGCGGCAATTATTCGCAATGGCATATTGCTAAGTAATGTCACTGCTTCGCAAGGCGTGCACGAGGAGTTTGGTGGTGTAGTTCCCGAACTGGCGAGTCGTGCGCACCAATTGAATATCGTGCCCGTAGTGGATGCGGCACTGAAACGCGCAGGAGTAGCGAATAAAGATTTATCAGCCATTGCCTTCACACGTGGCCCAGGATTATTGGGCAGTTTGCTGGTGGGAGTAAGTTTTGCCAAGGGATTAGCCATGTCGCTCAATATTCCGCTGGTGGAAGTGAATCACTTGCAGGCACATATTCTCGCACATTTCATCACGCCATCGGAGGGTAGAACTACTGCACAGCCACACTTCCCCTTCCTATGCCTATTGGTCAGTGGAGGCAATAGTCAGATTGTGCTGGTGAAATCACATTGCGAGATGGAGATTATCGGTCAAACCATTGACGATGCTGCGGGCGAAGCGTTTGACAAGTGCGCCAAGATTATGGGACTCCCCTACCCTGGTGGTCCTTGGATTGATCGATTGGCAAAAGAAGGCAATGCAGACGCGTTCCAGTTTGCCAAGCCCAATATCCCTGGGTACAACTACTCTTTTTCAGGACTTAAGACATCCTTCTTGTATTTCCTGCGCGATAATCTCAAAGAAAATCCGAACTTCATTGAGGAAAATAAGGCTAACCTATGTGCCTCCTTGCAAAAGACGATTATTGACATCCTCATTAACAAACTCAAGCGTGCTGCTAAAGACTTAAAAGTCAACGAGATTGCTGTAGCTGGTGGAGTGAGTGCTAATAGCGGACTGCGCGACGCGTTGTTGGATTTGGGTCGTCGTCATCGTTGGACGGTGCATATTCCTCCGTTCTCCTATACCACCGACAACGCAGCAATGGTTTGTCAGGCTGGATACTTCAAATATATGGATGGCGAATTCTGTCCTATGGACGCAGTACCATATGCAAAAACTAAAATTTGACATACTCAAACCATATACCGACATCATATTATTTGTGGTGGCATTGTTGGTGGCAAACTACTTCTGGAAATTCACCATACTGGGTGACGAGGGAGGAACACAAGTCACGTGGTTTGGGTTGGATATCACACGTCCATTTGATTGGATGGCGCACCATATTAGCAGTTTGGTGTATTGGATTATATCACTGACCAATGAACATGTGCATTTCTTCGAGCCCAACCTCATACGTTTCGACACAGGCACTGGCACACGCATTGTATGGAGCTGCACGGGGCTGAAGCAATCATTTATTTGGATCGTGATTATGTTGGCGGCACGGGGTAGTTGGCTACGCAAATTATGGTTTATCCCGCTTGGATTGGTGTGTGCTTATTTGTTCAATATTTTGCGTATCACATTGATTGCTATAGCACTGGAACACCATCCCGAATGGTTTGACTTCTTACACGAGTACTTATTCAAGTATCTTTTCTACGGCATGCTTTTCTGCCTATGGCTCTGGTGGACTCACAAGATATCTATTTCTCCTCGCGAGGCAGTATAACCGCCACGAATTGTGCGGTTATTGTGCGGTAATAGTGCGATTATTGTGCGGTACTAACAGAGGTTAGCTGGACGTATTAGATGTAACGACCAGTAATACTCTTCGGATTATTGCGGATGTCATCAATAGTGCCAGTAGCCACCACAGTACCGCCATCACGACCGCCATCGGGGCCCATATCAATCAGATAATCGCACGAGCGAATCACATCAGGATTGTGCTCAATGATAATCACCGTATTGCCCTTATCTACCAAGCGACGCAACACACCCATCAACACACGCACGTCCTCGAAATGTAAGCCTGTAGTAGGTTCGTCCAATATATATAGGGTCTTGCCCGTACCTGGACGAGCGAGTTCGGTCGCCAATTTCACGCGTTGGCTTTCGCCACCCGACAGCGTAGTAGATGATTGTCCTAGTTTGATATAGCCCAATCCAACATCTTGCAATGTCTTGATTTTCTTCAGAATATATGGTTGACTATCAAAGAACTCCACAGCTTGATTGATGGTCATATCCAGTACGTCGGCAATGGACTTGCCTTTGAAGCGCGCCTCCAATGTCTCACGGTTGTAACGTTGTCCGCCACATACTTCGCATGGCACATATACATTAGGCAAGAAGTGCATTTGGATGGTTTTGTAGCCATTGCCACTACACTCCTCACACCGTCCTCCTGAATTATTGAACGAGAAGCGACCCGCTTTCCACGAACGGATCTTACTCTCTGGCAATTGCGCAAATAGGGTACGGATATCTGTAAACACGCCCGTATAAGTAGCTGGATTACTGCGTGGTGTACGCCCAATAGGCGACTGGTCCACCGCAATAACCTTATCAATATGCTCCAAGCCCTCAATGCTATCGTATGCCAAAGGCTTACGCAGACTGCGGTAGAAGTGCTGGCTAAGAATAGGATAGAGCGTTTGATTAATAAGGGTGGATTTGCCACTCCCCGACACACCCGTTACGGCAATCATCTGACCAAGAGGGAAAGAGACATCTACGTTCTTGAGGTTATTGCCTCGACAACCGCGGAGGGTGAGGTAATCAGGGCTTGACTCGCGACTCGCGGCTCCCGATTCCAGCGTAGCGGAGAGTTCTCCGCGCAGGTATTTAGCCGTGAGCGTATCAGCTTTGCGTAGTTCAGCGGGGGTACCACTGAAGACGATATGCCCACCCAATCGACCCGCTTTAGGACCAATATCTATGATATAATCCGCTTGACGCATCATATCCTCGTCGTGCTCAACTACGATGACGGAGTTACCCATGTCACGGAGTTGCTTGAGTGAATCGATGAGACGTTGGTTATCACGCTGGTGCAAGCCAATACTTGGTTCATCTAAAATATATAGTACATTGACTAACTTACTACCTACTTGTGTAGCCAGACGAATACGCTGATTCTCTCCACCCGAAAGGCTATCGGACGAGCGAGAAAGGGACAAATAGGATAGTCCTACACTGAGCATAAAGCCCAGACGAGAGGTAATCTCTTTGATAATCGGCTCAGCGATAGCGCGCTGCTTATTGCTTAGTTTGGCAGGCACATTCATCAGCCACGCCCTAAGATCGGTTATGTCCATTGCCGAGAGTTCGGCTATATTCCTATCCGCAATGCGGAAACTGAGTGCTTCGCGGTTGAGGCGCTGACCTTTACATGTTGGACACTCGCACCAAACCTCTTCCTTCTCCTCTTTCTCGTCCTCAGGCTGTTGCACATACTCCAACATACGTGTGTACCAGTTGTCATCATCGCGGAGAATATTATCCAATTCACCGTTATCTGATTCCCGAGTCTCGAGTCCCGATTTGACTTTTCCCAATCCTCTACATGTAGGACACCAACCCTGTGGGGAGTTGAATGAGAAGGTATGCGGTGCAGGTTCGGCATAACTCATACCCGTAGAGGGGCACATGAGGTGGCGAGAGAAGTAACGGACCCCCTCTCGCTCCCCCTTCGAAGGGGGAGTATTTTCTCCATTGGAGGAAGGGTTAGGGAGGGTCAGCGCCATCACACCATCGCCTTGTGTCATGGCTTTGTCCACAGTGGCACGAAGACGTTTGAGGTCTTCTTCGTTTTCGCCTTTTAATTTGAGGCGATCTACAACTACTTCGATGGTGTGGTTCTTATAGCGGTCAAGCTTCATGCCTGGCGTAATCTCCTGTACCTCGCCATCCACACGCACATGCAAATAGCCCTTTCGACGGATAGTATCAAAGAGCTCTTTGTAGTGACCTTTACGGTTATTGACCATAGGAGCAAGAACGAGCACTTTTTGCCCAGCATACTCACGAAGAATGAGGTCGATGATTTGGTCGTCGGTATATTGCACCATCTTCTCACCCGAAACATAAGAGTAAGCATCCGCAGCACGCGCAAAAAGCAATCGCAGAAAATCATAGACCTCTGTGACAGTGCCAACAGTAGAACGAGGATTGCGCGAAGTGGTCTTTTGATCAATGCTGATGACTGGCGATAAGCCTGTAATCTTATCCACATCGGGACGTTGCATCGTACCTATATATCCGCGCGCGTAGGAGGAGAAGGTCTCCATATAGCGGCGTTGACCTTCTGCAAAGATGGTATCAAAGGCAAGCGATGATTTGCCACTGCCCGACAAACCAGTGATTACCACGAGTTTATCTCGCGGAATCTGCACATCTACATTCTTTAGATTGTGTACTCGTGCACCAGTGATGAGTATGTCATTGCCGTTCTTATCCATTGTGCAAAAGTTACTGCAAATACCTTTGCGGGTGCAAAGGTACAAAAAAAAATGTATATATGCAAGAAAAACTTGTTTTCTTGCGATAGGCTATATTGGTTTTTCCGTCGTTTAGGAGCGAACAACCTTCTATAGCATTCTCTAAAATCACGAGGAATTTCGCACCCAATTGGTCAAAATAACCATTGTCCAAAAACTTTCAGTCAATTTCTTTGCATATATGCGAAAAAATGCTTAACTTTGCACCCGAATTTTGAGTGGTGGCATAAGAGCCACATCCTACTCATTTTCCCTTAAAACGCTTAAAACTGTTAGAACTCTTTTTGAATATATGAAAAAAGTATTAGTAATCGGTGGAGGCGGACGAGAGCATGCCATCGTGTATGCGCTTTCACGCAGCCCACAAGTGGAGAAAATCTATTGCGCTCCAGGTAATGCAGGTATTGCTGAGCTCGCTGAGTGCGTAGCTATCAAGGATACCGATGTTGAAGGACTTCTCCTCTTTGCCAAAGAGACCGAAGTGGATCTCACCGTAGTTGGCCCTGAAGCAGCGCTTGCTGCTGGTGTAGTAGATGCTTTCCGTAAGGAAGGGATGCCTATCTTTGGTCACACCAAAGCCGCTACTCAAATAGAGTCTAGCAAGGAGTTTGCCAAGATCATCATGGACAAATACCAAGTGCCTACCGCTGGTTATCAGTCGTTTAGCGACTATGCCGAGGCATTGGCATATGTCAAAGCAGGCACCTTGCCCACTGTACTCAAATACGACGGTTTAGCTGCTGGCAAAGGCGTAGTCATCGCTACTACGCTCGAAGAAGCAGACGCTGCGCTCCAAGACATGCTCTGCAATGAGGCGTTTGGTAAGGGCAAAGTGGTGATTGAAGATTACCTCGAAGGTCCAGAGTTCTCCTTTATGTGCTTTGTCAACGGCGAGAATGTCTATCCAATGCCACTCTCACAAGACCACAAGCGTGCCTACGACAACGACGAAGGTCCTAACACCGGCGGTATGGGCGCCTACACTCCGCTACCTTTCGTGACCGAAGAAGACGAGGCTTTTGCCCGCAAATATGTCCTTGAGGCTGTAGCGAAAGGTATGTGTCAAGAGGGATTACCTCTCACTGGTGTCCTCTATGGAGGCCTCATGAAGACAGCTAATGGCATTAAGGTAATCGAGTTTAATGCTCGCTTTGGCGACCCAGAGACAGAGGTCGTTCTTCCACTCCTTGAGTCTGACGCATATGATGTCTTCTACGGCATCGCAACTGGGCAATTGGCTATTGGCGATGGGCAATTGGCATGGAGAAACGAAGCCACTATCGGTGTTGTACTTGCCTCTAAGGGTTACCCAGGCGACTATGCGAAAGGTGCTGTGATTGAAGGCGTTGAGCAGTTTGACGGTCCTGTCTTCCATATGGGAACGAAGAACGACAACGGTGTACTGAAGACCAACGGCGGTCGCGTGATGATGTGTATTGCTACAGGAAAGGACATTGCCGAAGCACAAGCTAAAGTATATAAGGAGATAGAGAAAATCCATTGCGACAACCTCTTCTACCGCAAAGACATTGCGCACTGGGCGCTTTGATAATATTGAACCAAGAATCAGGAACCAAGAATCAAGACAAATCAGTAACGACTAATCAGACGATGGTAATAAATCTTTGCTCTTTGCTCCTTGTTCCTTACTCAAAATAGATATTTTATGATCATAGACGGTAAACAAATTTCGCAATCCCTCAAGGATGCGATGAAAATCGAAGTAGATGCATTGGCGGAGCAATATGGTCGCCGCCCTTGCCTCATGGTCATCATCGTAGGTGACAACCCTGCCAGTCGCTCGTATGTGCGCGGCAAGATCAAAGCAACCGAGTACTGCGGTTTCGACGGCCACCTCGTGGAACTCCCTGAAGATGTGAGCGAAGCAACACTCCTCGCTGAGATCGGCAAACTCAACAACGATCCACTCGTGGACGGTATCCTCGTGCAATTGCCTTTGCCAAAACATATCTCTGAGGACAAAGTCATCGCCGCTATTTCTGCCGAGAAAGATGTGGACGGTTTCCACCCAGAGAACGTGGCACGCCTTTGGCTCAACCAACACTGCATCCTCCCATGTACCCCAAAAGGTATTATCGAACTGCTCGACCAAGCGGGCGTAGAGATGGCAGGCAAGAAAGCCGTAGTCATTGGCCGAAGCAATATCGTGGGCAAGCCTGTTGCCAAACTCCTGCTTGACCGCAATGCTACTGTGACTATTGCGCACAGCCGCACCAAGGACTTGGCTGCCGTTTGCCGCGAAGCGGATATCCTCGTAGCTGCCGTAGGTCGTGCCAAGATGGTGACTGCCGAATATGTGAAGCCAGGTGCAGCTGTGATTGATGTAGGTATCAACCGCACCGAAGATGGCAAACTCGTGGGTGATGTGGATTACGAAGCAGTATTGCCAGTGGCTGGAGCTATCACCCCTGTACCTGGTGGAGTAGGGCCAATGACCATCACTATGCTCATGCGTAACACGATTGAGTGCTTCCTTAATCGTATGAATAACAAGTAATTACAACATTATGGAATCAGAAGGGTCTGTACCTTTATTATTAGTATATCTATTTCTCGCCTTAGGCGTATCGTTTTTATGTAGTCTGCTGGAGTCCGTGCTGATGTCCACCACCTTGTCCTATATCAATCTTCGCGAAGAAGAGGGATACAAACTCGCCAAGGTGATGAAGAAGTTCAAGACCGACACCGAGCGTCCGTTGGCTGCTATCCTGTCGCTCAACACTATCGCCAACACCGTAGGAGCTTCTGGCGTGGGTCTGCAAGCCACCTTAATCTTCGGTAGTGCATGGTTTGGTGTGGCAAGTGGCGTCATGACTGTGCTGATATTGGTCTTCTCAGAGATTATCCCCAAAACCATCGGTACTACCTACTGGAAACACCTCATGGGCTTTGCTGCTTCTGTGATTAGTGTGCTGGTCTGGGTGCTTTATCCTGTGGTGAAGATCATCGAGTTTATCACTCGTCTTTTCCCTGAACCCGACGAAGCGGCTGTCAGCCGTGAGGAAGTGATCGCCATGGCGAATGTCGGCGAAGAAGAGGGCGTGATTGAGGAAGACGAGAACAAGATTATCCGCAATGTCATGCGTCTTAACGAGGTAAAAGCTTACGAGATAATGACCCCTCGCGTGGTAGCGGCTATTGCTTCGGAGAAGATGACGCTGCGCGAATATTACGATAGCGACGCCTATGACCATTTCTCTCGTATCCCTGTCTATGCCGACTCGCCAGAGTTCATCACGGGCTATGTACTCCGTGGCGATGCTTTGGAGGAACTCACTGAGGATCAGTTCCAAAAGACCCTTGGCGAGATCAAACGCTCGCTCCTGTATTTCAACGAGGAGATGAATGTCAGCGACATCTTTGACGCTATGCTCAAGGAGAAATCACAGATTGGTGTCGTGATCGATGAGTATGGTTGTTTGCAAGGTATCATCACATTTGAGGACGTGATTGAAACTATCTTCGGTCTAGAGATTATCGACGAGATGGATGTCGTGACCGACATGCAGCAATATGCCCGCGAACGCTGGCAACTCCGCCAAAAACGCTTCAAACCTGTGGTCATGCGCAGCACACCAGAAGGCGAAAGCGAAGAAGCAAATCCACAACTATGATTGTACACGTAGCATCATTTTTAGAGAGTATTGGTGGCTCTATTGACAAGGACCACTATCTTCGTCCCATTCCTGGCAGAACGGGCTGGGCAGCGTATTGCAAAAAGCCTGAGTATTCGAAGAAGAAACAAAAGGAAATGGCGGAACGTCCTATCGTCAAAAGTTTTGCAGCAGTTAGTGCTGAGGCTAGCGCCATATTGAAGGACCCTGTGCGTCGTGCAGAATGGGAGGCGAAGTATCGGGCTGCTTTGCGCGAAGCGAGCAAGCACCAACGCATGCCTGATGCGAAAGGAAAACCCTATGTGCCTGGACGGTTGTGCGATTATGTGAGAAAGGAATTGGCAAAGCAAGCCAAAGAGGGATAATATGCACGTAGATAGTACGGAGAAGTTATTGTGATCCTATAGTATAGTCACGGTGAGGTTCCAATCAGGTTCCAATCAGGTTCCAATGAGGTTCCAATGGAGATAGGTGGCATACAAGGGGCAAATAACGGGGAAGAAAAGGGAAGATATAGAAAATAATGATCATTTGATCTTATACCATCTTTATTTGTTAGATTAAGACATTTTTTATTTACAAAAAATACGGCCACATAACTTGTTCGTTAAGTAGCCGCATGTGATATTCGGTAAGTTAATATTGTTTTATTTTCTAAAGATTAGTTATTAGATACGCTCGAACGAGTATTCTTGGGACATATAATAATCCTCCCTCTCGTCTTCATATTCGAATTGTAGAACAAGTTTTTTTTCTGTAAGTTTTTTTATTGTAAAATATTCAACTTCATCAATCATTTCTTCTACATATTCGGTGTATAATTTTTTCCCTTTTACACTATAATCGTATTTACCCTCTCTATCTCCATCATAGTAAATGGTCAATTCACCATCTTCATCAAACTCCCAAATGAAGTCCTCGCCACTCAGATCTTCCGAGTCACTATCTTCTTCACCTTCGTACTCAGATGTATAAGAGAGTTCAACACATTCCCATTCTCCGATGATAAGATCTTCGTACTCTTCATTATCGTCGTTGTCTTTGTTTGATGAAGTAGGTTCTTTAATGTCATCTTTCTCACATGACGTAATCAACATAGGCATCGTTGCAACCAGCAACATTACCAAAAAAGATTTCATTGTTTTCATAATTGTTCTAATTTTTGTTTATTTTACCGAATATCATTTTTGTCGTTGTATATACACAAAAAAAGCGCAGGCCTCAAGTTGCTTATTCGTAACTCGAGGCCTTCGCATTGCCTTTACACTTCAATAAACAACAGGAAACCTACACTGGTATGAAAGCACACTACACCCATATAAGCGCAGCATGGATATAATCATACCCATAGGCATTTACTGTTACTTTGATTTGAAGTGTAATTGAAAAGTTGCGAAGTTTTCGAGTCACCAAATACAAAGCGTCAATAAACGCTATTTAATATGTCAAAAACCTACCCAAGAAAGAACCTTTGCGAAACACCTTTCGCAGGACATATTTCCCTCCAGCGTAGGAATCGACTGCAAAGGTACAAAAAAATATATAGATACGCAATAGCAAGTGTAAAAAAATATCATTTTAATGTAAAAATAACACGCCTAAAAGGGTTATATCAAGACCTACAATGTTAGAAAGAAAAGAGAGCAACTGACAAGTATAAAATACAATATAAAAATTGTTTGAAAATTATACAACCACGATTTGCATATTTCAAAAAAAAGTATTACCTTTGCAACCCGAAATAAAGATAATAATATAACACTATATTTACATGAATTTCGGAACTCCCCTTACCTCTGTAGCCACCAAAGCTCTCTTGCTCGGCAGTGGCGAACTGGGCAAAGAAGTTGCCCTCGAGCTCCAGCGCTATGGCGTGGAAGTGATTGCGTGCGATAAGTACGCCAATGCTCCGGCTATGCAAGTGGCACATCGCTCACATGTGTTCAATATGTTGGACGGCGCAAAACTCCGCCAAGTGATTGAGCAAGAGCAACCAACTATGATTATCCCTGAAGTAGAAGCTATTGCTACCCCTACTCTCGTCGAATTAGAAAAAGAAGGTTACCGCGTTATCCCTACGGCTAACGCGGCTTTTTTAACTATGAACCGTGAGGCCATCCGCCGCATGGCAGCCGAAGAGTTGGGCTTACCTACTGCCAGATATAAGTTTGCTGACACCCATGAGGAGTACCTCGCAGCCATCGAGGAGATTGGTATCCCATGCGTGGTGAAGCCAATCATGTCGTCTTCTGGTCATGGTCAATCGACTGTGAAGAGTGAAGCGGATGTAGAGCCAGCATGGACCGAATCGCAGATGGGCGGTCGCGCAGGTGCAGGTCGCGTGATTGTAGAGGGCTTTGTGCATTTCGATTATGAAATTACCCTCCTCACCGTGCGCCACGCAGGTGGAACCACCTTCCTCAAACCTATTGGTCACCACCAAGTGGATGGCGACTACCGCGAGTCATGGCAACCACAAGCTATGACCGACAAGGCATTGGCTCAGGCAGAGGATATCGCAAAGAAAGTGACCGACGCATTGGGTGGATATGGTATCTTTGGCGTGGAGATGTTCGTAGAGGGTGACCATGTGATCTTCTCTGAGGTGAGTCCTCGTCCACACGACACAGGTATGGTGACGATGATCTCACAAGACTTGTCGGAGTTTGCATTGCACGCGCGTGCGGTATTGGGCTTGCCAATCCCTGAGGTACGCTTCTTCGGTGCAAGTGCATCCAAAGCCATCGTAGTAGAAGGCGACGCTACCGAAGTAGTCTTCAGCGGTGTGGAAGAAGCATTGGCTATGCCAGGCGTGCAAGTGCGTTTCTTTGGTAAACCAGAAGTACACGGACATCGTCGTTATGGTGTTGTGTTAGCTACCGATGAGACTGCAGAGAAAGCTGTAGCGAAAGCGATTGAAGCTTTCAAGTGCTTGAAAGCTGAACAAAGAACCAAGAACCAAGAATCAAGACCAATTAGTATCATCTAGCATTACGAGAGTAATTAGTCTTTGTTCCTGGTTCCTGACTCCTTACTCAAAACGAATAAAATAACAACGAATATATGATTGAACGTTACAGCCGCGCAGTCATGCGCAACATTTGGACAGAAGAGAATAAGTTCAATGCTTATCTCGAAGTAGAAATTTTGGCTGCTGAAGCATGGAGCACCTTGGGCGTAGTGCCCGCAGAGGATGTGAAGTTGCTTCGCGAAAAAGCCACTTTTGATGTCAACCGCATCCACGAGATCGAGGAGATCACCCGTCATGATGTGGTAGCATTTACCCGCGCCGTGAGCGAGAGTTTGGGTGAGGAGCGCAAATGGGTACACTATGGATTGACCTCTACCGATGTGGTAGATACTGCTAATGGTTATCTTTTGAAACAAGCCAACGAGATCCTTCGCAAGGATTTGAACTCTTTCCTCGAGGTATTGAAACGTCGTGCGAACGAGTTTAAGTACACCCCAGTGATTGGTCGTACCCACGGTATGCACGCCGATGTGAGCAGTTTTGGATTGAAATGGGCTCTCTGGTATGAGGAGATGCGCCGCAATATCGAGCGCTTTGAGATGGCAGCGAAGGGCGTAGAGGCAGGTAAACTCTCTGGCGCGGTAGGTAATTACGCGAATATTCCACCAGCTATCCAAACCTATGTATGTGAGCACCTCGGCATTGAGTCTGCGGCTATCGCTACACAAGTATTGGGTCGCGACCGTCATGCATTCTACTTGGCTACTTTGGCAGTCATCGCTGGCACCTTGGAGCAAATGGCATTGGAGGTGCGCAATATGCAACGCCAAGAGGTGCGCGAGGTGGAAGAGGCATTCAAGAAGGGGCAGAAAGGTTCGTCTGCGATGCCACACAAACGCAATCCTATTTCCTCTGAAAATATATGCGGATGCGCGCGCGTAATGCGTGGATATATGTGCACCGCAAGCGAGAACATCGCCCTCTGGCACGAGCGTGACATCTCTCACAGCTCTACCGAGCGTATCGTATTGCCAGATGCAACCATGCTCTTGGATTACATGTTGGCACGCTTTGAGGGTATCCTCGACAACCTCGTAGTATATCCAGAGAACATGCTCCACAATATCGGTTTGACCCACGGCGCCATCTTCGCGCAACGCGTGATGAACGCGCTCATCGAGAAGGGCTTTGTGCGTGAGCAAGCATACGACCTCGTGCAACCCGTAGCGATGAAGACATTGATGGAAGGCGGCGAGATGCAAGAGAACCTCAAGCTCACCGAGGGCGTGACCGCACACCTCACAGCAGAGGAGATCGACGCATGCTTCAGCCTCGATTACTACATGAAGAATGTGGATTATATATTCCAACAAGTGGGAATCTAGTTTAGAGTTTAGTGTTTAGAGATTAAAGGCAAGATTATATGAAAAAAGTAGATGTCGTATTAGGCATGCAATGGGGCGATGAAGGCAAAGGTAAGATCGTCGATGTATTGACCCCACGTTATGAAGCAGTTGCACGATTCCAAGGTGGACCAAACGCTGGTCACAGCTTGTACTTCGGCGACAAGAGTTTTGTTCTCCACACCGTACCATCAGGTATCTTCCGCGATGGTACCACCAATATCATTGGTAATGGTGTAGTGATTGACCCAATTATCCTCATGGAGGAGATCCACGCTATCGAGGCGATGGAGGTGGATGTAAAGAGCCGTTTGCAAATCGCTAAGCGTGCGAACCTCATCCTCCCTACCCACCGTATGTTGGACGCCGCTTCTGAGAAGAAGAAAGGCGATAAGAAAGTAGGAACGACCGGCAAGGGTATTGGTCCTACCTATACCGATAAGATTGCTCGTAATGGTCTTCGCGTAGGTGATATCCTGCGTCCTGACTTCCTCGAGCGTTACAACGCCCTCCGCGCAGCTCACCAAGAGCAATTGGGCGGTATTGAGTTGCCAGATGACAGCGCATGGCTCAGCGCCATCGAGGAGATGAAGCAATTCCCTATCGTGGACAATGAGATCATCGTAAACAACATGCTCCGCGAAGATAAAGGCATCTTGGCAGAAGGCGCACAAGGTTCGTTGCTTGACATCGACTTCGGTACTTATCCATTCGTAACCTCTAGCAATACCCTCTGCGCAGGTGCTTGCACCGGTCTGGGCGTAGCTCCACAACATATCGGCGAGGTATATGGTATCTTCAAAGCATACTGCACACGCGTAGGCGAAGGTCCATTCCCAACCGAATTGTTTGACGAGGTAGGCGAGGAATTGCGTAAGATCGGTCACGAGTTTGGCGCTACTACTGGTCGTCCACGCCGTTGCGGATGGCTTGACCTCGTAGCACTCAAATACACCGTGATGATGAACGGCGCTACATCGCTTATCATGATGAAATCCGATGTCCTCAACGACTTCGATACTATCAAGGTATGCGTGGGCTACGAACTCAATGGCGAGGCAATCGACTACTTCCCATTCGAGGCAGACGCAGATAACATCAAGCCTATCTACAAGGAGTTCCCAGGATGGAAGTGCGATGTATCCGTATGCCGCACCTACGAGGAATTGCCTAAGGAACTCAAAGAGTATATCGCATATATTGAGCAAGAGACTGGCGTGAGCATTGATGTGGTGTCTGTAGGTCCAGATCGTAGCGAGACAATCCTTCGCTAAGGCTAAAGGTTAAAGATTAAAGGTTAAAGGCAAGAATATGAAAAAAGTAACATTGAAACTCTCCGATGGCACCTGCTTCCAGGGTACATCATTTGGCTACGAGAAGAATGTAGCCGGAGAGCTCGTATTCAATACCACCATGATTGGTTATCCAGAGGTACTGACCGACGCGAACTTCGAAGGTCAACTCGTGGTGATGACCTATCCATTGATTGGTAACTACGGCGTGCCTGCATGCAGCAGTTTGGAGAATGGTTTGTCCGAGTTTATGGACAGCCACCATATTCACCCTGCGGCAGTCATCATGACCGAGTACAGCCCTGAGTACAGCCACTGGAATGCCAACGAAGATTTAGCTTCTTGGCTCATCCGTGAGCAGATACCTGCTATCACAGGCGTAGATACCCGTGAGCTGACTAAGCACCTCCGTGAGAACGGCACCATGCAAGCAAGTTTGATCTTCGAAGGCGACGATACGACTCCTGCGGCTAACGACGAGAACCTCGTGCCACAAGTATCTTGCAAAGAGGTAGTGACCTACAATGCAGGTGCGGGCAAGAAAGTGGTGCTCGTAGATTGCGGCGTGAAAGAAGGTATCATCCGCTACCTACTTTCTCGCGGCGTAGAGGTGACACGCGTGCCATGGGACTACGATTTCAACACCCTCGAGTTTGACGCACTGATGCTGAGCAACGGCCCTGGCGATCCAGAGGATTGCGCTGTGACTATCGAAAATATCAAGACCTTCCTCGCAAAGGGCGAAGATAAACCATTGTTGGGCCTTGGACTCGGCAACCAACTCTTGGCCCTCGCAGCAGGCGCAGAGGTATTGAAACATAAATATGGTCACCGTGGTGCTACCCAACCTGTACAGATTGTAGGTGGCGAGCGTTGCTACATCACCGCACAAAACCACGGTTATGTAGTGGACGGCACTACCCTACCTGCGGAATGGAAAGAGTGGTTCGTGAACATGAACGACCGCACCAACGAGGGTATTCGCCACGCAGAGAAACCATGGATGGCAGTACAGTTTATTCCAGAGATGAACTGCGGACCAAAAGACTCTGAATTCGTATTCGATAACTTCTTCCAACTTCTTAATAAATAATGGCCATGGAGAAAAAAGATATCAAGAAAGTATTGGTGCTCGGCAGTGGAGCACTCAAGATCGGTGAAGCAGGTGAGTTCGATTACTCTGGTTCACAAGCCCTCAAGGCCCTTCGTGAAGAAGGTATCTATACCGTACTCATCAACCCTAATATCGCTACCGTACAAACCAGCGAAGGAGTAGCAGACAAGATCTACTTCTTGCCTGTTAACCCATTCTTCGTGGAGAAAGTGATTGCTAAAGAGCGTCCTGATGGCGTATTGCTGGCTTTCGGCGGACAAACCGCCCTCAACTGCGGTGTAGAACTCTACAAGAGCGGCGTACTAGCGAAATACAATGTACAAGTACTCGGTACCCCAGTACAAGCTATCATGGACACCGAGGACCGCGAGCTCTTCGTAGAGAAACTCGACGAGATCAATGTCAAGACCATCCAAAGCGAAGCATGCGAGACTATCGAAGCAGCTCGTGCGGCAGCTAAAGAGTTGGGTTACCCTGTTATCCTCCGTGCAGCGTATGCATTGGGCGGTTTGGGTTCAGGCTTCTGCGACAATGAGGAAGAGCTTAATATCATCGCTGAGAAAGCCTTCTCATTCTCTCCTCAAGTGCTCGTAGAGAAATCGCTCAAGGGATGGAAAGAGATTGAGTATGAGGTAGTTCGCGATAAATACGACAACTGTATCACCGTCTGCAATATGGAGAACCTCGACCCACTCGGTATTCACACGGGTGAAAGTATCGTGATTGCTCCTACCCAAACATTGACCAAATCAGAGGCTGCTAAACTACGCGCTTTGGCCATCAAGATCGTGCGCCACGTAGGTATCGTGGGTGAGTGTAACGTACAATACGCGCTTGATCCATATTCAGAGGATTACCGCGTGATTGAGGTGAACGCTCGTCTCTCTCGTTCTTCTGCTTTGGCTTCTAAGGCGACAGGTTATCCATTGGCTTTCGTAGCAGCAAAGATCGCTTTGGGCTATGGATTGTTCGAACTCAAGAACTCTGTGACCAAAGATACTCCTGCTTTCTTCGAGCCAACACTGGACTATATCGTAGCTAAACTCCCACGCTGGGACCTCGGTAAATTCCGTGGCGTAGATCGCGAGATCGGCTCCAGCATGAAGTCTGTGGGCGAGGTGATGGCTATCGGTCGTACTTTCGAGGATACCATCCAAAAGGGTCTTCGTATGATTGGTCAAGGCATGCACGGCTTCACCGAGAACAAGCAACTGCATGTGGACGACCTCGACCATGCTTTGGCTGCTCCAACCGACAAGCGTATCTTCTTCCTCTCGCAAGCATTGCATGCAGGATATACTATTGACCGCTTGCACGAACTGACCAAGATCGACCGTTGGTTCCTCGAGAAACTCCAAAATATCGTTAAGACGGACAACGAACTCAAGGCTGCAGGCACCCTCCAAAACATTGACGAGGACTTGATGCGCAAAGCCAAGATCCAAGGTTTCTCTGACTTCCAAATCGCGAAAGCAGTAGGAATGGGCGAGCATATGGATATGGATTTCGCCGTGCTCGTAACCCGCAAACATCGTCTCTCATTGGGCGTTAAACCAGTTGTAAAACAGATAGATACACTCGCTGCAGAGTTCCCTGCGCAAACCAACTACCTCTACCTCACCTACTCCGGTGTAGCCAACGATGTGAAGTACCTCAACGACCGCAAGTCGGTTGTAGTACTAGGTTCGGGTGCATACCGTATTGGTTCATCTGTAGAGTTTGACTGGTGCGGCGTACAAGCACTCAAGACCATTCGCGAGAACGGCTACCGCTCTGTGATGATCAACTACAACCCTGAGACCGTATCCACGGACTACGATATGTGCGATCGTCTCTATTTCGACGAGCTCACCTTCGAGCGCGTGATGGATATCCTCGAACTCGAGAACCCACACGGCGTGATCGTATCTACAGGCGGTCAGATTCCTAACAACCTCGCACTCAAGCTCGATGCACAACATATGCCTATCCTCGGTACTACCGCTCGCAGCATCGACAACGCCGAGGACCGCGATAAGTTCTCTGCTATGCTCGACCGCATTGGCGTAGATCAACCAGAATGGAGCGCCCTCACCTCTATGGAGGATGTGAAGACCTTCATCGACAAGGTAGGCTTCCCAGTATTGGTGCGTCCATCGTATGTGCTCTCTGGTGCTGCGATGAATGTCTGCTTCAACCAAGAGGAGCTCGAGCGATTCCTCAAGATGGCGGCAACTGTGAGCAAAAAGCACCCTGTGGTAATCTCTAAGTTCATGCTCAACACCAAAGAGATTGAGATGGACGCTGTAGCTAAGGATGGCGAGATCATCGCATACGCTATCTCCGAGCACGTAGAGTTTGCGGGTGTACACTCTGGTGACGCGACCATTCAGTTCCCAGCACAAAAACTCTATGTAGAGACCGTGCGTCGAATCAAGAAGATCTCTGGTCAAATCGCACGCGAGCTCAATATCTCTGGTCCATTCAACATCCAATACCTCGCTCGCGAGAACGAGATCAAGGTAATCGAATGTAACCTCCGTGCTTCGCGCTCGTTCCCATTCGTATCTAAAGTATTGAAGATCAACTTCATCGACATAGCTACTCGTATCATGCTCGGTCTCCCTGTGGAGAAACCAAGCAAGAACTTCTTCGACTTCGACTATGTGGGTGTCAAGGCATCGCAGTTCTCCTTCAACCGTCTGCAAAAGGCTGACCCTGTGATCGGTGTGGACATGACCTCTACGGGTGAGGTTGGTTGCCTCGGCGAGGATGCTAACGCTGCCCTACTTACCTCTATGCTTTCCGTAGGCATGCGCGTACCTAAGAAGAATGTACTCTTCTCTATCGGTTCGCCTAAGCAAAAAGCACAGATGCTCGATTCTGCACGCCAACTCATCGCGAAGGGCTTCAATATCTACGCTACCCTTGGCACCAGCCACTTCCTCACAGAGGCAGGTATCCCTAACACAACGGTTTACCAACCATCTGAGGAGGGCACACCACAAGCTATTGACCTCATGCGCGAGGGCGTGATTGAGTTCGTAGTGAGTGTACCTAAGGATATCGTGACCGACCCACAAAACGATGTTTGCTACCACGTTCGTCGTGCGGCTATTGACCTCAATGTGCCATTGCTCACCAATGCACGCCTTGCAGCAGCGTTCATCAACGCATTCTGCACCGTGGATGTCAACGACCTCGCTATCCAATCGTGGGATGAGTATAAATAATAACAAGACCGCCTGACGGCTGTTAGATAATAGACCACTATGTTGTTAGACCGGGCAAAAGCCCTGAGAGATTCTAAGGTCTAACTTCTAACAGCGGAGCGGTCTAACAGTAAAACGATCTAACAGTTCGCCAAGCGAGCGATCTAAATAATTAAAAAAATTATGCAAGCTTTAACAGCAACCAATTTCAACTTTCCTGGTCAAACTAATGTGTACCACGGCAAAGTGCGTGATGTATATTTCATCGGTGAGGATTGCCTCGCTATGGTAGCCACCGACCGTATTTCTGCTTTTGACGTAATCCTTCCAAAGGGTATTCCATTCAAAGGCCAAATCCTCAACCAAATCGCGGCTAAGTTCCTCGATGCAACGGCTGACATCGTTCCTAACTGGAAGCAAGCTACTCCCGACCCTATGGTAACCGTAGGTGTTCGTTGCGAGGGCTACCCTGTAGAGATGATTGTGCGCGGTTACCTCTGCGGCTCTGCATGGCGTGCATACAAGAGCGGCGTGCGTGAGATCTGCGGCGTACAACTGCCAGAGGGCATGCGCGAGAACGAGAAGTTTCCTACCCCAATCATCACTCCTACTACCAAAGCCGAGATCGGAGCACACGATGAGGATATATCTCGCGAAGAGATTATCGCTCAAGGACTTATCCCAGAGGCAGAGTACGAGCAATTGGAGAAATACACCTTGGCTCTCTTCAACCGCGGTCAAGAGATTGCAGCGAAGCAAGGTCTTATCCTCGTGGACACCAAATACGAGTTTGGTAAGCACGGCGACCAAATCCTCCTCATGGACGAGGTACACACTCCAGACTCTAGCCGCTACTTCTACGCAGAGGGCTACGAGGAGCGCTTCGAGGCAGGTTTGCCACAAAAGCAACTCTCCAAAGAGTTCGTTCGTGAGTGGTTGATGGACAACGGTTTCCAGGGTAAAGAGGGACAACAAGTACCTGAGATGACCGACGAGGTAGTAGCTGGCATCACCGCTCGCTATATCGAACTCTATGAGGGTATCACTGGCGAAAAACTCGTCCTTGATGCTTCTGCCGACGACCTCACCGCTCGCATTGAGAAAAACGTAAAACAATATTTAGGTTAAGTCTTGCTGCGCAAGAGGTGATGTCGCTCCAAGCGAAGTAATCGTCTTGCTATGCAAGAAGTAGTGTCGCCATGAGGCGAAGCAATAGAGATGAGTCAGCAATCATATAAAACATTAACCGTATATCAAGATGCGAAACAATTGGTACTAAAAGTATATCAATTGCTCAAATTATTTCCTCTTGAAGAAAGATTTGCTTTATGTGATCAAATTAGACGAGCTGTTATATCAGTACCTTCAAATATTGTTGAAGGTATGAGTAGAACATCCAACAAAGAAAAAGTTCACTTTTTAGATATTGCTTATGCTTCTATGTTAGAGATGGACAGCCAATTAGATATATCCAAAGACCTCGGATTTATTTCGGAGGAACAATATAAAGATATACATAGTATGGTTTGTACGATTGGTCGTCAATTGAATGGACTTAGACAATGGGCTCAACCCCATTCCAACACCTCGGCAAAGCCGACATAACCTCGCGAAGCGACACAACCTCACAAAGTGACATAACCTGCGCAAAGCGCACATAACAAATAACATGGCTGGATTTTTTGGTACAATATCTACAACTTCTTGCGTCACCGATGTCTTCTACGGCACCGACTACCATTCCCACCTCGGTACACGCCGTGCGGGTATGGCGACATTCGACAAGAAGAACGGCTTCAAACGAAGCATTCACAATATCTCCAACTCACACTTCCGCACGAAGTTCGAACACGAGTTGGACGAGTTTAGTGGCAACGCTGGCATTGGTATCATATCCGATACCGATGCACAGCCACTACTCATCAATTCGCACCTCGGTCGCTTTGCGATCAGCACCATTGGCAAGATCAACAACCAAGACGATTTGGTATCCCATTTGTTGGAGCAAAATATGCACCTTACCGAGTTCAGTAGCGGACGCGTAAACCCCACAGAATTAGTCGGCTTGCTCATTGTGCAAGGTAAGAACTTCGTAGAGGGTATTGAGAATGTGTACAAACAAATCAAGGGCTCCTGCTCCATCCTCATCCTCACCGAAGACGGTATTATTGCAGCCCGCGACTCATGGGGACGCACACCTATTGTATTAGGTAAACGTGAAAGTGCGGGGTCCCCGACGAACCACGAGGGTTCGTGGGGTGCCAGTGCGTATGCGATTGCAAGCGAGTCATCCTCGTTCTTCAATCTCGGATTCCAAACCGAGTATTTCCTTGGCCCTGGTGAGATTGTACGCGTGTATGCCGACCACGTAGAGCAACTGCGCAAACCCAACGAGAAGATGCAGATTTGCTCTTTCCTTTGGGTGTATTATGGCTTCCCTACTTCCGATTACGAAGGTCGCAATGTGGAGCAAGTACGCTATGCGTGTGGTCATGCGATGGGTAAGAGCGACGATGTGAAAGCAGATATTGTCTGCGGTATTCCTGATTCAGGTATAGCTATGGCGATTGGTTATTCCCACACATCAGGTGTGCCTTACCAACGCGCCATCACCAAATACACGCCTACATGGCCACGCTCCTTCACTCCATCGCAACAAGCCACACGCGATCTTGTGGCTAAGATGAAAATCATCCACAACTACTCCATCCTTCGTGGTAAGAGCATCCTCTTCTGCGACGACTCTATCGTTCGTGGTACACAATTGCGCGACAACACCCGTTGCCTATTGGAAGCAGGAGCCAAGGATGTGCATATGCGTATTGCATGTCCACCGATCATGTATGGTTGTCCATTTACCAACTTCACCACCTCGAAGTCGGATATGGAGCTCATCACCCGCCGTATTATTGCAGACTTGGAGGGCGAAGAGGCAGCCAACAACCCAGAGCGTATCAAGGCATATGCAACGACCGACTCTTTGGAGTACCAACGCATGATCCGTGCTTTGCGTGACCGCTTCGCGCTCAAGTCACTCAAATACACCAAGATAGAGGACCTCATCGCCGCCATCGGACTACCCAAGTGCAAAGTCTGCACCTTCTGCTTCGACGGTCATAACCCAGAAGAATAAGACAAATCATATAAACTACCGCTATCAATCACGATAGATACACGATAGATATACGATACATATACGATAGATTAGTATAGGCATACCATAGAAATAGAGTGATATGTACCCCGACGGGTACATATCACTTTGTTATAATTAAGATTGCTCACCCACCCTCTATAGCCGATTGGTGCATAGCCATGAGTTTGTCGTAGCGGAGAAAAACAAACACTGACACCAATAGACTACCTAACAAGTTTAGTATCATATCACTCATCGTGTCACGCAATGCCTCATGACCACAAAGTGGTATATCGTCCGCCGAAGTGATAGAGGCGGTAGTGGTTGCCATAAACTGCTGTGTATTAGTGCCACAAAACGCATCATATGCATACTCACAAACCTCCCAAACGGCTCCACAACTCAGCCCAAAGAGCAATACATAAAACGCGAGAAAAGTCTTATTGCTCAATACAACCTTATTGCTATTTTCAAATAGAATACTGATAATCCACAATCCCACGAACGCCAAAATACACCCCGAAAACAAATGCAGCACAGAGTCCCACCAAGTAAAGCGGCCATAGAAATTCAGCCCATCACCCATAATCATAGTCACAAATCCAAAGATCGCACAGATTACAGTGATAATCAGCGGAATCTTAATCATAAAGCGCCTGCGCAGCAGCACAGGAATAGTGAGTATAGCCAATATTACGACATACTGTATTGCGCAGAAAAACAAAGCATTAGCCGTGATATTGGGTTGATACAACAGATATACTATATTGCCCACACCAATACCAATGGTCAAAATAAATAGCACCACATAAATGCGTTGCAAACTATCATGCAATGTGCGTTGTTTCTTGTCCTTCATATGCTATATCTTGATGATTTAGTATCCAGTCTATCACATCATCTGATGTGCGCGGATTGCCGTGTGTCCGTTGCTGCTGCAACATGCTCTTCTTGAATGCTTTATCCTCACACAATCGCATGGCTATCGCCACTTGTTGGCTGATGTCGTTGGTATAGTAAGACAAACCATGATTATGGAAAAATCGCGCATTGTAATTCTCCAAACCAGGAATAGGAGCCGTATGAATCATTGGGATATTCTTAACCATTGCTTCCGTGGAAGTGATACCACCAGGCTTGGTAAAGATAACATCCGAAGCATCCATCAATAACGACACTTGATCTGTGTAACCCAATAAACAGAGTCGCTCCTCGTTAGAAAAAGTCGTGGCGATATTGTCATATATTTGCTGATTACGCCCACAGACACACACCACTTTATCATCCTCACGAATACACGCCAGCAATTGATGTACCAGTGCATCCACATTGCCATATCCCATTGATCCTGACATGATTAAGTACCAATGCCCGCGATTCGTATTCCAAGTCTTCTTCCCCCAACTCTCCGTCAACTGCTGACGTGCTTGGCATTTGGGAACTCGTGTGGTAAACTTCTGCTCATCCACAGGAATACCTATCGGCACAATCTTCTCACGGGGCAAACCTTTTTCCACAAACTCCTCAATTAGGTGCTCATGCGGAATGATATAGTAGTCCAAATCTGTCTCAGGCAAAAAAGGAATACAGGTGTAGTCAGTCATCACAAAATAGGTAGGAATCCGTAGAATCTCATTGCGCCGCAAAGCAGTCATCGCCTCTGCAGGAAACAGGTGTACGCATACCACTGCATCATACGCGTTGTCACGAATATACTCATACAAGGTATTGGCATACAAGCGATTAACACCATAGATGATTGACTGATGAAAGTCGATATTGTCGCTCACAAAACCGCCTATCTTATATACCGTTTCAAACAACGATCCTTGTGTAGAGGAAACGTAAGCATTTGCCACGCGTAGCGATAATTCATCGCTCACCAATGCCAGTGTATCCTGAATATCGCATGCTATGCCACGCCGATCCATGGCTATCTTCAGGGCTTTAGCACAAGAGTTATGCCCTTCGCCTGTGTTGCAAGAAAGAATTAAAATTTTCATAGTAAAGTTCACATAGTTATACGTATATTAACAAAATCCGTGCCATATTATAACTTAATATAATCCGTATAAAAGTACTTTTATTAAGATTGACGTCTCTTTCTTCTCTCTTATACCTTACCTAATTTTACCGAGCGACGACCGACTGACAACCGAGAAAACTCCGACTCAACTCCCAACCACCAAAAAATGCAATTTCTTAAGATTGCGTCCGAACAAGGTTATCTTGATTCCTAAAAAAGTTGACTCCCATCCTAAAAAGGTTGACTCTTTTCCTGAAACCATTGACTTACCTGTTTTTTAAGAAAAAATCACCTCTAAAGCGATTTTTCTTGCACATCTCGAAAAAAAAGTGTATCTTTGCGCCCAAATAGACTAATACCTATCGTATGAACCTATCTACACTCATAAAACAATACTTCCATTCACCAAACAACGATGTGACTATTGATGTGTTTGATGAGAAGAACATTTACTCTGTTTACCAACGCGTAGTAAGTGTTCTGACGCAATATATTGACATTGAAACAACGGTGTTGCAGGCAATGAGTTATTGTTTTTATGAGATTTTGGATAATGTCCTTACCCACTCTGGCAAAGAACTTGGTACCGTTATTACGCATTACGATCCATCCAATCATATCCTCAGTTTCTTGGTTGCAGATGATGGAATCGGTGTACAGGCATCACTCTCAGAAAATGAGAAATATCTCAATATCACTGAGCCTGAGGCATTGAAAATCTGTATTAAAGATGCTGTAACCGATGGAAAAGGAATGGGCTTTGGTCTGTATTCAACCTCCCTACTTGCGCGCGATGCAGGTCTGCGTTTTGAAGTTCGCTCGGGAAATCACACATTGCAGGTCAATGGAGTTGAATCTACCTCGCAAAGCGAGTTCTGGCAAGGTACAATCGTTTATCTGCAACTCCGCACAAATAAAGAGATTAATCCAGCAGAAGTAGTTGCCAATCGTACCAATGTGGCAGCGCAATATAACGAAACATTCTTAAACGACAACGAATTAGAAGAGCTATGGTAACATTCAGTTTTAAGGAATACGGAGAGAATTTAGGTACACGCCCATTGGGTAAGCGTGTGCGTGAGGATTTGTTGCCTATGATTGAGCAAAATGATCGTGTTGTGCTCGACTTTACAGGGGTCAATGTTGTCAGCAACTCGTTTGCTGATGAGTGCATTGCTAAGTTGCTACTCTCTATGTCGCTTGCCGACCTGAAGAGCCGCACCACTTTCCGTGGTCTTAACCCGATCGCCTCCGAAAGCGTACTCACCGCCCTCCAACGCCGCCATTTGACAATGGCATAAAATTCTATTGCATTACGAAATCATCTCTAAATAAGTGTAATTATAAGCTATTAGTGCTAAATTAATAACGATTATTATAGGGCGTATGATAAATAAAATTGTAGAATTAATAGAAGTAAAAACAAAGAACAGACCAAATTCTGTTCTTTATACTCAATGGAACGCATCGAAAGATTATGTTCTCAATAAATTAAATACCATATCTCATATATTCCCTCACTATAGTTTACATGATATGTCACATTCCGAGGCAATCTTAACTAATATAGAAAGAATCATTGGGAAAAAAACTATAGAAGAAATATTCT
The DNA here is from genome assembly GCA_045132415.1 of Paludibacteraceae bacterium. Classification (GTDB taxonomy): domain Bacteria; phylum Bacteroidota; class Bacteroidia; order Bacteroidales; family Paludibacteraceae; genus Colicola. The sequence goes on from JBGUSG010000008.1 coordinate 233,741, forward strand.
CTGCTGAGGATTTGTGGTTATTATTGTGTAGTGCATGCTATCATGATTTAGGCATGTTTATCTCAGGAGATGAACAAAAAGATTTAATGACAAACGAAGCATTTATTGAGCACGTCCAAAAAATACAAGGTAACAAAAAATCCTATCTATACAAATACGCAACAACATTTGAAACAAAAGATGGAACATTGGTGCAAAAAGAGGTGCCTATTGAAGATGATACAATAAATGCTCTTCAGTTTTTGATAGCTGATTTTATTCGTGGGAAACATGGTAGACGAGTTGCACAATGTATATTATGTGATGAACAGCTTGCATTGCATTTCATTCCTAAACGCTTAACTAAACTTCTTAGTGAAATATGCGAAGGTCACACTAAAAATTTTGATGATGTGATGCGGTTACCGCACACAGAAAAGGGAATACATGTAGAAGATTGTCATCCAAGATATATTGCGTTCCTCCTTAGGTTAGGTGATTTGTTGGATATGGATAACAATAGATTCTCTGATGTTATTTTAAGCACATTACCAAGTCTTCCTATAGACTCTCTGCAACACAGAGCAAAACATTTCTCTATTTCTCACTTAGAGGTTAATTCTAAAAAGATATGTGCATCAGCCATTTGTGATGACGTAGAAGTCGCTGATTTAACCCAAAAGTGGTTTACTATACTTAATGAAGAGGTTACTAATCAAATGATGAAATGGAGTGACATTGTACCTGATACATCATATGGATTTCTACCTACAATTGGAGAATTGAAAGTAAATCTCTCAGAATATGATACTATAGATGGCAAATTCAAAAATAAATTTGAAATAGAATCTACTAAAGCACTAGAAATCATTCAAGGTGCAGGATTATATTCTTCAAAATTTCAAAGCATAAGAGAGATATTGCAAAATGCTGTTGATGCAACATTATTAAGAGTCTTTATCGAACATGAAAATGAATTCACTAAACTTTCTCCCATTGAGCAACGTAAAGTATTCCGTGAATTATGTAAGCAATATCCTATTGTTGTCAGTCTTCAAAAGCATCAGACAGATAGTGATGAAGATGGTAATTTTGTGATTTGGGATATTAGCATACAAGATAGTGGAGTAGGAATGTCACAAGATGATATTAAATTTCTCACAAATACAGCTAGTAATAACGAAAATATAACCAAAAAGAATATAATACAACGAATGCCTGATTGGATGCGACCTTCAGGTACCTTTGGAATCGGATTTCAAAGCATATTTTTACTTACTGACATAGTGGAAATCTATTCCCGTAGATTTAATTCTGAAAAAGCAGTCTCATTAAAACTATATAATCCGATTAAAGAAAAAGAGGGATTAATTTTATTAAAAACAAAATATAGTGATGACCTACATATTGGAACTAAGATCATATTTTCTTTACGAATAAGTGCTATTCCTTCATCTTGGTCTGTTACTGTGGATGAGAATTGTTATGCTTTTCAAACTCTTCATTCCTATGATTTTGTGAAAGATCATTCATTGGATATTGATATAGCTCATATCCTTGATGAAATTTCTTCTTTTGCATATGCAAGTGATATACCTATTGTACTAAAAAATGGTAACGAAGACAAACGAATATGTGCATCGTATGTGAATGAGTTTCAATATTTCTCTTTCAATAATCATATTGAAATCTCCGCAGATTTTGTTACTTCAGCAAGAAGACACTTTGATAAAACTTTTTATCGTGGTCAGAGTATAGATAAATCTATTAACGATATCAAGTTCGTAAATTTTTCAGTCAATATTTTAGGTGGAGATGCAAAGGATATATTAACTTTGAACAGAAATGAAATAAGGAGAGAATATAGGACAACTTTGTATAAAAGAATAATAGATACTATCAAAGAATTTATTATTGAAAAATACAACAAACTACCTGCTGAAAATAAAAAATGGGCTAGTATGTTTCTTCATTTTTATAATTCTGAATTTCAACAACCAATTGATTTAGAAAAATATTCTGATTGGTATAAACATAAGATAACATCCATAAATGGTAAGCAGCCGAAGACATTGAAAAAAATACTAGATTCTCCTAAAATTGCGTTTAGAGAACTACCTTTATCCTTATCTAATAAAAAGGAGACTCCGTCATATACAACCATAGACAAAAATACAATAGCCATACATTATTCTTTTTATGATAATGATGATATTTTCTTGTTACACCAGAAAGTTGTAAAACAGTATAGATATTCATATATTAATTCATATGAAGAGGGAGGGCAAATATGTAATGAAATTATATATACTAAAGTAGAACCAGAAAATGTAATAACTGATATTAAACAATGGTTTATTCATTATAAAGATAGTGAGAATTATGCACGTGGTTATATGCCATGTCAAAAACAATATCGTTCTCTTGCGGTTAAACATGACGAATATAGAGCGGATTATATTGGATATTTTCCATATATAGGAGAGGTAATGGTTTGTCCTTATACAATAGTAAACAAAATGTCTAATCGTAAGGAATTGCGAATCAATTTAGAAGACGATGAATTATATCAATATGTTTATGAGCATCGAGCAGACGAAACAATAACATTGGAAGATATTCGAAGTGTATACAAGCAATTTTATGAAGACACTAAGAAGATAATAGAGGAAATTAATGACATAAATTAAAAATCTCCGAAGCATCGGAGTAATATATTAACATAGCATTACTATTATTTCGCGTTTAGCCAAGAGCCTCGGAAACTTATTGGAAATAAAACACGACTATAATAGATAGTTGTCTCATGGAGACCACTACACAACTCAATAGTAACTACCATCGGTGTAGTTTCTTATGAGTTGTGTAGAAAATGAGGTTTCCATCCGAGGCCGCCTCAAGCTAAACGCGATAAGAAACTACACTTTTTTATTGCGTTGCGGATTGATAGTATGCGCAAAAAGTAACTATCAATTCATGGCAAAAAACAGCAATCTCAGTCAAGCGAAGGCAGCGAAGAACGATGAGTTCTACACCCAGTACGCCGACATACAAAAAGAGGTCAACGCCTACATTGAATACAACCTCGATGTGTTTCGAGGCAAGACTATCTTGCTGCCTTGCGATGATCCAGAGTGGTCAAACTTCACAAAGTTCTTTGCACAAAACTTCGAGTTCTTCGGACTAAAGAAACTCATTTCTACCTCATACGCCATCGAAAGCAAAAACTACAAATCCGACTGGCAGCCTACACTCTTCGAGACGGAGAATCCTCTATACAATGCCGACAAGTCGCGCGTAAAAGGCAAAATCTTTACCCTTGACCACGACACCAATACCAATGGTCGTATTGACATCGACGATTTGCAATGGCATTACCTCGAAGGAGATGGCGACTTCCGCTCTGCCGAAGTCACTGCCCTACGTGACGAAGCCGACATCATCATCACCAACCCACCCTTCTCCCTCTTCCGCGAGTTTCTCGCATGGATAATGGCAGGTGAAAAGCAATTTTTAATTTTAGGAAATATAAATGCGATATCATACAAAGAGGTATTCCCTTTAATTAAAGATAATAAGATTTGGTTAGGACCTAGTATTTCAAGTGGAGATAGAGAATTTATGATTCCTCAAGAATATATGACAATTTCTCCGTCATTACGTTACGATGAGAAAGGTAATAAGTATGTTAGAGTTCCAGGTGTAAGATGGTTTACTAATATTGATCATGGTCGTCGCCATCAACCTCTCCAACTTATGTCAATGGTAGATAATCTTAGATTTCATAAGAAGTTAAAAGGACAATCCAAGTATTATCACTATGATAATTACAATGCAATAGACGTTCCTTTTACAGAACTTGTCCCTTCTGATTATGATGGTATTATGGGTGTCCCTGTATCGTTCGTTGATAAATATTGCCCCGAGCAGTTTGAAATACTGGGCATGACAGATCGTGATAGTGCACTCCAAATAAAGAAATATACAAAAGAGCAATCTCCAAAATATAGTGATTTAAATAGACGAGGAGCAATCCTTATTAATGGGGAATTGATATCAACCTATCCTCGCATTTTAATCCGCCACAAAAAAACAATAACCCATGAAAGCAGAACGCAAGATTTACACCGTTGAAGAGATTTGCAAAGGTTTCACCTACAACGAAGCCGAAGGCAAAGGACTATTTGGTTTAAGTGGTCGTTTGACCATCCAACCAGAGTACCAACGCAACTACTTATACGCCGAGCAGAATGGCGCACGCGAGATAGCAGTCATTGAGTCTGTGCTCAAAGGATATCCCATTGGTCTGCTCTACTTCAATCGCATGGACGACACCCACCTCGAAGTACTTGACGGACAGCAACGAATCACCTCTCTAGGGCGCTTCCTGACGCGTAAGTTCGCTATCAAAATCGACGGCATGGAGCAGTATTTCGACTATATGGCGGAAGATCTTCGTGAGAAGATCCTCAAAACCGAACTCCTTGTATATGAGTGCGAAGGCACCGAAAGCGAGATAAAAGAGTGGTTCAAAACCATCAATATCGTTGGTCTTCCTCTAGAGGAACAAGAGATTCTCAATGCCGTGTATTGTGGCTCGTTCGTCACACTTGCTAAAGAAGTGTTCTCCAATTCCCAAAACGCCAATGTCAATAAGTGGGCTGCTTTCCTTCGTGGCAATGTCAAACGCCAAGCGTACTTGCATACGGCTCTGGATTGGGTCAGCCGTGGCAATGTTAGCGGCTATATGTCGCTCCATCGCAACGATGACAACATCCGCGAAATGCAAACCTATTTTGATAGTGTCATCGATTGGGCAAGTGGCGTGTTCACCAACATAGAAAAAGAGATGTGCGGACTACCTTGGGGCGAACTCTATGAGAAATACCACAAGCAGCCCTATGACCCAACTGCTGTGGCAGCCAAACAACGCGAACTCTGCGAAGACTTCTATGTAAAAAACAGAAGAGGCATCTACGAATACATCCTCAGCGGTTGCCAAGATACTAAACTCTTAGAAGTTCGTTGCTTTGACGAACCCACCAAGAAAAGCGTTTATGCGCGCCAAACAGCAGAAGCACAAGCGCAAGGCATAAGCAACTGTCCTCACTGTGCTATGTCCAATGGTGCTAACCGTACCAAGATCTACAAACTCTCCGAGATGGATGCCGACCATGTGACGGCTTGGAGCAAAGGCGGCGCAACAGATGTAAACAACTGCCAAATGCTCTGCCAAACCCACAACCGCGCCAAAGGAAATAAATAATCTTTGCCTACTTTCGGCACGATCTTCGGCACAAAGAAAAAAATAACAAAAAAAATCACCCAAGCGGGAGGCGTTGGTAATCAACGCCTTTCGCTTATTTTAAGCGTCTTTTTATAGCAACATTTACAAATCTTCGGCACAAAACCCTTTCCGTGCCGAAGATTTTTGCAGTATTATTATAGAGACACGTGTATAGAAAGCCACCGAAAGCCCATAGAATTCCTAGAGATGTCCTACAGTGGTCGCCTAACTTGCAGCACGCCTATTCCCAAAAAATGAAGAAGTGACTTTTTATACAAATCTCACCTATAAATCATCATTTCACAAACCAGAACTTGCATATCTGCGATATTTTTTGTACCTTTGCAGGCAAATTTGGATACAACTATAATTTACGGAGAAAGAAACATGACTCCTTTTAACAACGAGAAATACATCCGCATACAGTCGGAGCATATCAAAGAGCGTATTGCGCAGTTTGGTAATAAGCTTTACCTTGAGCTTGGTGGCAAACTCTTTGATGACTATCATGCTAGTCGTGTACTACCTGGTTTTCAGCCAGATAGCAAACTCACGATGCTCACCCAACTCCGTGATACCATGGAGATTGTCATTGTCATCTCTGCTGCCGACATCGAGAAGAACAAGGTGCGCCAAGACTTAGGTATCACCTACGATGTGGATGTATTGCGCCTGAGAGAGGAGTTTATGAACCAAGGATTCCTTGTTAATTCGGTGGTTATCACCCACTACAGCGGTCAAGCATCGGCACAGAACTATAGCCAACGTCTGGAACGCCTCGGTATCAAAACTTACTACCACTATACCATCGAGGGTTATCCACATAATGTGGCACTTATTGATTCGGCTGATGGTTTTGGTAAGAATGATTATATTGAGACCACTCGTCCATTGGTGGTAGTTACTGCTCCTGGTCCGGGTAGTGGCAAGATGGCAGTATGCTTAAGCCAACTCTATAACGAACACCAACGCGGTAATCAAGCAGGATATGCTAAGTTTGAGACATTCCCTGTGTGGAATCTACCACTCAAGCACCCAGTCAATAAAGCGTATGAAGCAGCGACAGCCGACCTCAACGATGTGAATATGATTGATCCATATCACCTGGAGGCATACGGTAAAACGGCTGTTAGCTATAATCGTGATTCAGAGATATTCCCCGTATTAGATGCCTTATTTACAGGCATTTATGGTCACAACCCATACAAATCACCAACCGACATGGGTGTGAATATGGTGGGCTTCTGTATAGAAGATGATGAGGCGTGCCAAGAGGCCAGCAAGCAGGAGATCATCCGTCGCTATTACCATGCGCTCAATGATTTTGCCAATGGCGATATCAGCGAAGCCGTAGTCAATCGTATTGGTCGCTTGTTCCAGCAAGTAGGAATCTCCACAGCCGACCGCAAAACCACTACTGCAGCTAATGAACGCAAAGACCGCACAGGTGCGTTGGCAGTCGCAGCTATTGAACTACATGATAGTAAGATCATCACCGCCGAGGCATCTCCCCTACTTGGCTCCAGCGCTGCGCTATTACTCAATGCGACGAAGTATCTCGCGGGCATTGACCATGCTATCAAACTCATTCCTCAGGAGATGATCGAGCCTATTCAGCATACTAAGATTAACTACTTGCAAGGGCGTAATCCCCGCTTGCATACGGATGAAGTATTGGTGGCTTTGTCAGTATTGTCGTTGCACGACGAGAATTGTCGCAAAACATTAGAGGCACTGCCACAACTTGCTGGTTGTCAAGTCCATTCTACAGTAATGCTCTCCGAGGTAGACCGCAAGATTTTCCGCAAATTGGGCATTGAACTCACTTGCGATCCTGTGAAGAAATAATCGTTCGAGCCATTAGGCGAGATCAGAAATAAGTTTATTGTGGTGACAAAGCATCAATACGCCATCTTCACGGCGGAGATGCATTCCTCCACCCTCGCAGTAACGAAAGAGTTTGCAGTTAATGCAAGGTTCTAACTGCTTCATCCACTTACGATTGCGGTAAGCTGTAAAACCATTCTCCCATATTTCCCAAAAATCATCCTTGTAGATATTGCCTTGGTAGTACTTGCCACGAATGCTCGTGCAGGCGGAGATACTGCCATCAATTAGTATGGAAGCGACACTCACACCCGCAGCACAATGGAACAAGTGGTCGCGCACTTCTAATTCATAATCAGGCATAAAGCCCTCGCAAGAATAGGACACATGCAATCCCTCTTTGCGCTTCGCACGGATATACTCTAACACTTGGCGATGTTGCTCAGGCGAGAGTAATAGTTCAGGATTATCCGCTGCACGACCCATAGGGTCAATAGTTATTAATCGCCAGTTGCGTACACCAATAGACCACAGGTACTCGCGCATCTCATCCAACTGGTGGATCGTGCGTTGATTAACGCAGGTGACGACGTCCCAGACGAGAAGACCCCTCCTAGCCTCCCCTTCAGAGGGGAGGGATGTTTTTGCTGCGACCATACGATTATATTCAGCAGCTAACTTGATGGCGCGGGTGGCGCCTTCAAAGGCAAGGGGGTGTTGGCGGAGCCAGTTGTGGTTATCCTTCATGCCGTCAAAACTGATTGCCATAGAGCGCAAACCGCTCTGCATCAGTTCTTCGAAGCGTTTCTCGGTGAGTGCCAATCCGTTGGTCACCATTCCCCAAGGATAGCCGCGTTGCTTGAGCGCTGCGCCCACTTGAGCAAGGTCTTTACGCATCAACGGCTCGCCACCAGAGATGATAATCAGCACCTTATGTGGATTGACATGAGGAGTGACAGATTGATCAATCACACGGAGAAAATCCTCGGCAGGCATGTCGGGTGTGATCTCGGAGCTGGAGCAGTCGCTACCGCAATGGAGGCAATGGACATTACAACGAAGGGTAGATTCCCAAAAGAGCTGTTGCAGCGGGTGCAACTGCTGGAGGTTCTTGCGGCGAAGCCGCTCAAGCTCGAATATGATGCGTTTGCGAAGGTTCATATGGATTTTTTTATTAACGACAACTTAAACAACATAAACCAACAACTATTCCGCTGGGGGACTAATAATCGTTCGAACGAATGTGAGATAAGAACACACCCCAGCGGCTAGGAAATGTTATTTCTTTTTGAGTTGGATATCTAATTCTACAGAATATGAGCAACTCAGTTCTTCATGGGGAGTTAACTTCATATCAGATATAGCAATTCTGGTTGTGTCAGAAGCATATTCTTTCTTTGGGTCGTACACAACTAATTGCAAGGTATCCGCTCCTTTCCATGTCCACAACTCTGCATTATATTCACCAATACTATCGCTATGGAAATCGTCCGTACGGACAAATTGATCCAAATAGAAATGTACCCGCATAGAATCCAATGGTTGGTTTTGCTCATCAGTTATCTGTCCAGTCACTTTATATACAGCCATGTCATCTACAGGCATTGGACCATACAGACAAACCATACCACCTCCCCTATCACATGAAGCAGCAAATAATCCCAAGAGCGATGTCAATAGGGTATTTAATAAAATACGAAATCTTTTCATAACTATTTCTTATCTCGCCTAACGGCTCAAACGATTACTACTTATCTCGGCTTACGCCTTCGAACGATTACTTCTTTTTGAGTTGGAGTTCAGTATTGAGAGAAAAATATTGCTTTTGTACATTACCTAAATCTTCAATCCGCTGAAATTCGATTTGGTTAGTTGATACCCGCACAGAATCAGCAGCATAGACATCTGTAGTATCGTGAGCTACTATATCTATCGAGTCAGAGAATGCAACATGATATTCAATATATTGCTTGGAAAATTCACCAGATTCATTTGTGTAAATTGTATCAGAAAATCCATAATGTTCATCCTCATTTCTTAGTATCACTTGTATAGACTCCAGCGGTTGATTGCCCTCGTCTAATACCCTGCCCTCAATATCTACATATCCTTCATAATCAAAAGGTGCAGGTCCATAACATGCCGTTACGACAAATGCCACACTAGATAACGAGAAGAGACGAATAAACCGCTGCAACAGATTGTTGTACTTTTGGCGAAGTTTTGTTTTCATAAAGCATAGATTTAAAATGGTCTGCAAAGTTACAATATTTTTTTGAATTATGCAATAGGAATCACTCAAAAAGTGAGCATTAGGAGATAAGGGGCATACGTGAAGGTACTGAATTGTGCGGTTATTGTGCGGTAATAGTGCGGTTATTGTGCGGTGCGAGCGGGGATAGTATGGGGGGATAGAAATAAAAAAAGAATAGACTACCAATGCGGGTAGTCTATTACTTTTGATATATCTTATCGGTTCTTACTTAGCGTAACTTACGGCACGAGTTTCACGGATAACCGTAATGCGGATTTGACCAGGATAGGTCATCTCGTCTTGGATACGCTTAGCGATATCGAAGGAGAGGAGCTCGGTCTCCTTGTCGCTGAGTTTGTCAGCACCTACGATTACACGGAGTTCACGACCAGCTTGAAGCGCATAGGTCTTGGTTACTCCAGGATAAGACATGGCGATATTCTCAAGGTCATTGAGACGTTTTACGTATGCCTCTACAATCTCGCGACGTGCACCTGGTCGAGCACCCGATATAGCGTCGCAAGCTTGCACGATAGGAGCAATGATAGATTCCATCTCACATTCCTCGTGGTGAGCACCTACCGCATTGCAGATATCTGGTTTCTCGCCATACTTCTCGCAGAGTTTCATACCCAATTGTGCGTGTGGCATCTCCATATCCTCGTCGCTGACTTTACCGATATCGTGGAGCAGACCAGCACGGCGTGCCTTCTTGACGTTGAGCCCCAATTCAGCAGCCATAGCTGCACAGAGATTAGCAGTTTCGCGTGCGTGCATAAGGAGGTTTTGACCGTAACTGGAGCGGTATTTCATTTTACCGATAAGACGAACGAGTTCGGGGTGCATGCCATGGATACCGAGGTCGATGGTGGTACGTTTACCTGTCTCGATGATTTCCTCTTCCACTTGTTTGGTGACCTTAGCCACTACTTCCTCAATACGTGCAGGGTGGATACGTCCGTCTTGCACGAGTTGGTGGAGGGAGAGACGCGCGATCTCTCGGCGCACAGGGTCGAAAGCAGAGAGAGTGATAGCCTCTGGGGTGTCATCGACTACTATTTCAACGCCAGTAGCAGCCTCAAGAGCACGGATATTACGTCCTTCACGACCAATGATACGTCCCTTCACCTCGTCATTATCAATATGGAATACCGAAACAGCATTTTCTACAGTCGCCTCAGAAGCAATGCGTTGAATAGATTGGATAATAATCTTCTTAGCTTCTTTGCTTGCGGTGAGGCGAGCTTCGTCCATGGTGTCGTTGATATACGCCATGGCAGCAGTCTTAGCTTCATCACGAAGCGCATCTACAAGTTGCTTTTTTGCTTCCTCGGCAGAAAGACCAGAGATTTGCTCGAGTTGTTGCTCTGCCTTTTGGTGGAGACGTTCAACCTCTTGTGCTTTGTGTTCAACAGCCTTTTGCTGATTTTCAAGCTGTTGACGTTGTGTATTCAACTCGTTTTGTGCACGTTGTACCTCACTCTGCTTTTGGTTGAGTTGTTGGTCACGTTGTTGCTGACGTTGTTCTTGTTGGTGGAGTTTTTGTTCTGCCTGACGAACCTGGTTTTCGTGCTCAAGTTTGAGAGCAATAAATTTCTCTTTTGCCTCGACAATTTTGTTTTTCTTGATTACTTCGGCTTCTGCCTCCGCCTTTCGTAAGATTCCTTTGCTATGTATCTTGAAGATTATGAAGCAGATAAGCGCTCCTATCAACATACATACTAGTCCTATGATTACATTTAGTAGCATATTTTTTTATTTAATGTGTTGTATAATTAGTTTATTTAGTTCTTGTATTTTCTCATCAATAGGTTGCAAGCGATTCGCATGCGCATCGGCTGTGAGATTCACCGCCATATCTAGTGCCACATACACCCACAGTTGTTCCGCCGACTTATTGGGCGCCATCTTTTGATAGTATCGATAGCGCTCATTAATCATCTCTGCTGCTTTGCGATACAAGTGCTCCTTATCCGCTGGTACGTTCAGCGAAATATGGTGTGCATCCAACTGCAGAGTGATATGTTGCTTACGCTGTTCCAATTATCTCAAATTGTCAATGTTTCAGTACCTCCAATGCTTTGTCCACTTGCGCGATGAGAGTTGTCAGTCGTTGTTTAGCTTTCTGTCGTTCCTCATCATGCCCTTCGTCGCTCACCAACAACGCATGCGCTGTATTCAGGCGTTGGTACTCTTGCTTGATTTGCTGCAATTCAGCATGCGACTGCAGTATCTCTTCTCGCTGACGGATATTCTCCTCTTTAAGCAACTGCATATCCTCCTGCAACTTCTGATACTGAGCCAAAAGTTGTTGGATATTTTGTGCTAAAGCAGCGAGCGATTCCATCGTGCGCAACCTTATTTTTAGAAGCTATAGCCTACGCCGAGACCCAAGATGCCCTTGAACTGAACGCGCTCAGTTGATGTGAGATTCCCCTTTTCATCTAACTTGTCAATCTTCACACCATTGTAGTATTTGAGTGAAGTAGAAAGGGTCACGTTGAGGCATTTGAGGAATTGGTATGAAATAGCAGCGTCCCAATCCACATCGAAGTTACCGAAACGACGATTGTTGTCGCGATAACCGATGAACTTATTCTCAGCATCAAACATCTCAGTCTTATCCCAAGCATATGGGGTAAAGAGACCAAGAGTAGTGATAATCTTCAAATCCTTGTAGGTATAGTTAATCCCCCCCTTGAAACTAAGACCAAGCTCAGCCTTGGCATTCTTGTATATTTTGTCATATGTGCCGTCTGCATTTGCCTCTTTGCTATACACCCAAGTCGCATATTTATCTTGCATTTGCTGGCGCAAGCCTGGGTTTGCTTTTTCAAGCGCATCACCTACATAAGCAGTGGTAATCTTACCCGCTACAGGAGATAGATAAAGCGAGAAGATGGAATTAGGTTTCCAGTCAATACCGACAGAAATATCTGTGTATGAAGGAGAAAGGAATTTAGAAATAATAGGATCTGCTGCTTCTGTACCATCGTATGCACGACCGAAAGCGAACTGGCTCTTGAATCCAGCAGAAGCAGTCAAATACCAAGCTTTGTGGAACTGCCAACCAAATTTGGTATTAAAATCAATCACGTCGCTTGATTTTTGGAATGGATCATTCTTTTGATCAATATAAGAAAGTCCGTATTCCAAATTGAGGTTGGTCTCCCAAGAGAGGTTATTCTCATTGTATAACAAACGCACTTTGCCGAAAGCTACGCCATTCACATTGTTGTTACCACCCGCAGCCCAGTTCACTAATCCTGTTGCACTTGCGTTAAGTCCTACAACACCTGAGAAATCCCATGGAGACGGAGTTTGCTCTGCCTCTTGAGCTACCATTGTGGCTGCCAAGCATAGAGAGAAAATGGAAAGTAAATATTTTTTCATTTTGTTTCTAATTTTATTGGTTAGTATATATTATATTTATTTGATTATCAATATTGTGCGGCATCATATACTTGATCTGCCACTTCTGAACCTGCCAATTTTTCGATGATACAGAATGCAAAATCACTACTCAATCCAGGACCTTTAGCAGTGATGATATTCTTCGACTCTACCACCAATCCGTCTATATAGCTCTCACCCAGGTAAGCCTCAAAACCAGGATAGCAAGTTGCTTGTTTACCTTGCAGTATTCCCAAACGTCCCAACACAGAAGGCGCTGCGCAAATAGCAGCAATGAGTTTATCTTGTTGGTTATGAGTTACCAGCAAGTCACACAGTGGCTCACACTCATGCAACTTCGTTGCGCCACCTGGCAGAATTAACATTTCTGCATCTGCAAAATCTACATCTGCAAACAATTTGTCCGCTTTCACTGCTATATGATGGGCTCCTAAGACGCTTTCAACACCTGTTACCGACACGGTAGTCAATGCGATATTAGCACGTCTGAGTAGGTCGATTGTCGTGATGGCTTCGATCTCCTCGAATCCATTGTCTAAGAAGATGTAATTCATACTTGTTTTTGTTTTAGTTGAGTTTGAATGTATAAGTAATTTTACCTATTTGAGGTGTATCTCCTTCTGTAAATTTAGCTTGTCGCGCTGCTTGGAGTGCCAATTGCTGTGTGCCACGATCAGAAATAGTGGTACCATCTGCCACAGTTGCATTGGTCACATTACCAGCCGCATCCACCATGATATTAACGACAACAATGCCAGATTGTGCAAAATTCGATGATGGTTTAGGCATGCGTTTCACATCCCTACCATAAAGTGTCCATTGATTGCCATTGGTCACGCCCATTCCTTTCCCCACAGGATTACCTTTCGTTCCCGATGTATTGTTCGCCGACGCATTGTCAGCATTCGCACCTTCGACAGTACCAGCCTGACCAAAGAGAGCTGCCAACTGGTTAGCCTTATCGATTGCTTCTTGCTCTTTGGCGCGTTGCTCGGCAAGTGCTTTCTCCTTGGCAATACGCTCTGCTTCTGCGCGTGCCTCGTCCTCTTTGCGTTTGCGTATCAACTCTTCCTCCTCTGCTCGGCGTTTCTTCTCTTCTTCTGCCTGCTTAGCGAGTGCCAGTGACTCCTCATCCTCCTGTACCATCAAGTCGTTCTCCGACGGACGAGCAGGAGCTGCAGGAGCAGGGATTTGTTCTACTTGCGTAATTGCATCCAACGGACGTACATCAGGCATTCCCCCACCCTCTTCAGCATCACCGAAAGCCACTACGATTCCTTCATCTTCCATTTGCACTGGTGCTTTCACTTGCAACCACCATAGCAGCAAAAAGATGAGGCACATAGAGACAACCGTACCTACCGAAGCGATGATATGTGATTGAGATTGTTTGCTCACTTCTTTGTAGCAATTACGATTTTCATTTTATGTTGATTTGCGATATCCAAGACATGCACCACATCGCGGTATGGGATATCTTGGTCCGCATGAAGAGCCACATACATACTGCTATCTTGTTGCTGGATCGAACTGAGATAGCCCTCCAACTCATCCGCAGCGATAGTGACCGGTTTTTGTCTTCCGAGTGCCACGTAATAGTTACCCAGATTGTCAATGCTCACCTTGGCTACTACTTGTTTGGTGGTGGTTTTCGCACGTGCAGTAGGCAAGTTGATTTTTATATCATTGGGCGAAGACATCGTGCTTGCCATCACAAAGAATAGCAAGAGCAAGAAGATGAGGTCAGTCATTGACGACATCGCAAACGTAGCCTCTACCCTATTTCGTCTTTTTAAAGCCATAACTTCAGTTTAACGTTTATAATTTAAAGTCAGGATTATGCAGGCTCGTTGAGGAGATCCATAAACTCCATGGTGCGGGATTCCAATTGGCGAACTACGCGATCAATACGAGAAACCAAGAAATTGTAAGCAAACATTGCCAGAATACCTACAATCAGACCACCCACAGTAGTCACCATAGCTTGATACATACCCTCAGAGAGTGAAGAAATCTCGATTACGCCGCTAGCATTTTGCGCCATATTGAAGAATGTCTGAATCATACCTAGTACTGTACCCAAGAATCCGAGCATAGGTGCGCCAGCAGCTATGGTAGCCATCAAAACAAGACCTTTCTCCAAGGTACTAACTTCTATATTACCAACATTTTCGATAGCCACTTGCACATCTTGCATAGGGCGACCGATACGCGTAATACCTTTCTCCACCATATGTGCCGACGGAGTATCTTCTTTACGACAAAGTTTAATCGCAGAGTCAATCTTACCCTCTTTGATATAGTCGCGAATACGATTCATAAAGGTCTTATCCTCTTTGGTTGCCTTGGTCAGCACCACCATACGTTCAATAAACAGGTAAATACCAAACGCCAACATCAAAGCGAGTACGATCATAATCCATCCACCATACTCAGCCATAGTGAGCAGGTTGATTGAATTTTCCACTACAGTTTCTTCTACCATAGCCACTGTATCTTGCACAGCAGCCAATGTGTCCATGTCAGTTTGAATTTGAAAGAGCATATTTGTATTGTTTTATAGTTTCTTCTATTCCTAAATATAATGCATCGGCAATCAACGCATGCCCGATACTCACTTCATCTAACCATGGGAAAGCCTCCGCAAATGCCTTCAGATTACGCAAATTGAGGTCATGACCAGCATTGAGTCCAAGCCCTAATTCATGCGCCTTCTCCGCCGCAGGACGGTACATCGCGAGCGCCTCATTTGGATCCTTGTCATACACCTCCGCATAAGGACCGGTATAGAGTTCTACACGATCTGCACCCGCTTTAGCCGCATACTCCACCATCTCAGGATTGGCATCCACAAACACCGACACACGAATTCCTGCCAACTTAAAACGCTGAATGATAGCCGTCAGTTTCGCCAAGTGAACTTTCGTGTCCCAACCATGATTACTAGTGAGTTGGTCATGGGCATCGGGCACCAGCGTCACCTGAGTTGGCTTCACCGCCAAAACCAAATCCATAAAAGCAGGCTCTGGATTACCTTCAATATTAAACTCAGTCTCCACGATACCCGCCAATGCATGCACATCCGCACGAGTAATATGCCGCTCATCTGGACGCGGATGCACCGTAATTCCCTCTGCACCAAAGCGTTCGCAATCACGTGCAAATTGCTCTACATCTGGCAAATTGCCACCACGTGCATTGCGCAATGTAGCTACCTTATTGATATTTACGCTTAATCTTGCCATAATCGCTGCAAAGGTACAAAAAAAAATAAAGATACGCAAGATTTTTACAAAAAAAAATATGCCTACTCTGAGCTTACAAACCATTTCCTTTTGTTCTACCTCTACGCATCTTTCTCGAAACCACTTCATTACCACACCGATACCACCCCATTACTATCCAATACTTTCCTCGTAGGTTGCAAGGAGTATTCATATATTTGGTTCAAACAGCGCTTGTAGTTCGTCAAAGCGAGCGACTGTATCCGAACCATATTTCCACAGATGAAGTCGAATCTTAGCCATCGGTTTATCTTGTCCGAGTTTGGTTTTAGAATAAAACTTATCGGCATAACATATCAGTTTCTCCTCCAATGTCTGCGGTGAATAGTCCCGTAGCGGTATAGGTAACTGCTCACGGATAATCTGCTCATAGGTGATTCCTGTGCCAGTATGACGTTCTGCCACTGCTGCATGCTTCGGCAAGCCCTCTTGACGGAGTATCTCGGCCCCGAGATAACCATGCTCAATATAGGCATGCGTACCTAAACAATGAATTTTAGGAGCATCGCAAAGCACCACACCAATATCATGTAGCATAGCTGCCTCCTCTACAAAAACTGGGTCCACCTCCCCCGACTCTACCCATTCGGGATGAGCCTGTAATATGGCAAGAGCACGATCTGCCACCTGACGAGAATGGATCAGCAAAATATGCAGAAGTTCGGTATTTCCTGCGCAATATTTAGCAATAAGTGCTTCGTAATCAATCATTTTCCCCAATTTAATTTATCTTTCAGCGATTGCATAAACGACTGTCCTTCCACATGCACTATCTTAATAGTGCGTTGCGAGCGCTCGATATGCAATTGAATATCTTGATTCAAGACTTGGCTACGTCCATCTACACTAAGCATGAAACTGCCATTACGACTTGAGATCTTAACATCGATTTTACTATCATCAAGTACAACCAGCGGACGGATATTAAGGCTATGGGTGGCTACAGGCGTAAGGATGATGGCATTAACATGAGGGTCCAACAATGGTCCACCCACACTAAGATTGTAAGCAGTTGATCCTGTTGGAGTTGCCACCAATAAGCCATCCGCTTTGTACTTATGAAGAAATTCGCCATTGAGGGTAACATCCACCGTAATCATACTACTCAAACCAGACTTTAGAATGGCCACCTCATTGAGCGCATAAGGCGAAGCAATCTTGCCATCTTGCTGACAAGTGACCTCTAACATACGGCGTTGTTCAATGGTATAATTATTCGTAATCAGTTGATCAAGCACCGCATCAATATGCTCCGTTTGAACCTCTGCGAGATACCCCAAATGTCCACAGTTGATACCCAAAATGGGTATATCCAAGTGCCCTACCAGTGATGCCGTGGTAAGAAAAGTGCCATCACCACCTACAGACAGTGCAAAATCAATCACCTCGCCCGTCTGGGACATATAATCCTCTACTGAAGGGAACTCACGATTAAACGCTTCATGACGCAGTTCATGCGACAGGACGATATCTACACCACGCAGTTGAAGAAACTCAACGATATGCTTTACCTCGCGGATAGTTTCCGAGCGAAGGGTATTACCAAAGATAGCGATAGTCATGGCAGTATATAATTTATAGTTTATTATTTGTTTTTCAATCCATTGAGTAGTGCAGCAGCATCCATACGCTTCTTGCCTGGTAATTGCAACTCAAGCAGATCAATATATCCATCACCACAAGGAACGATGATATGCCCCTTCTGCTCAGCGAGCGGAGTGACTGCCACCTTATACACCTTAGCACCTTTGAGCATATCACCCAACGGATGAGATGCTGGCAATTTATTGATCCATGCTGCTGGATAGGGACTCAAACCACGCACATGATTGCGGATACGCTCGGCATTCCACGAGAAATCAATCGCGCAAGTATCCTTAAAAATCTTAGGTGCAGGGCACAAAGAGATTGTATTGTCCTGTGGCATAGTATAAAGTGCTACTCCCTGATTTTCGGCATCAATGATGGCATCTACAGTACGTGTCACCAACGTTGCTCCCATGGTCATAAGGCGATCGTGTACAGAACCAACATTCTCGTCATCGGCAATTGGAATACGTTCTTGGAGAATGATGTTACCCGTATCTATCTCATGTTGAAGCATAAAGGTGGTGGCACCTGTTTCGGTATCACCATTCATCACCGCCCAGTTGATGGGGGCAGCTCCACGGTACTGTGGCAACAAAGAAGCATGCAGGTTAAATGTACCCAAACGTGGCATATTCCACACCACTTCTGGCAACATTCGGAATGCCACCACAATCTGCAAATCTGCTTGAAACGAACGTAGCTCTTCAAGAAACGTTTCGTCCTTCAGACGCTCTGGCTGCAATACGGGCAAGCCTACCGAGAGGGCATACTGCTTAACCGCCGAAAATTGCAATTGGTGTCCACGTCCCGCAGGTTTGTCGGGCATAGTCACCACAGCCACTACTTGGTAGCCCCCTTCCACCAAGGCACGCAAACTCTCCACCGCAAAGTCAGGCGTACCCATGTAAATAATTCGTATTGATTGCTTATCCATTTCTCTAAACACTAAACACTAAACTCTAAACACTAAACTATCTAAACGTGTGCGCAAAGCCCACACTAATCAACTCCTTGAATTGAACTTGCGACCTATGGTCAGTCACTTGCTCTATCGTACCATCATAGCGAGGGTGGAGCATGAGTTTTGCCGACAAGTATCGATTAATAATAAAGTCCACATTGACTTCTAATTCCGTTTCTATTTGTTTATAGTTGGTAAAGAAATAAAATTTCGTATCCAAATGTATCTCTCGTAAAGGTTTCCATTTCCATTCTACTCGCAAGGCACTACCTATTTCGTGCAATATATTTTTCCCTGCTTCAATACCATATTCTGTAACATTTACATAATCTGCGTCTGCGATATTGGCATAGACCAGTTTATACGTTGCAGGCGAAAGGTTGATTGACAAACCCTTGATTGGTTTATAGTCCGCACCGATACCCATCGTATAGCGAATTGGTGTTAGGAATGTGGTATTGAGGAGATTGGTATTCTTCTGATAGTTCGGAAAGAAGTTTGTTCGAAATTCAACAAACATAGACGCATACCAATGTTTATGAAACTGATAACCCAACTTACTATAAATCTTAAAGATATCATCCGTTGTATTCATTTTTCGGAGCGTATCTCCACTCACCGTGCTCACACCCACACGCCATTCTGCATTGTTCTCCCAAGAGAGATTATTCTTGTTGTAATTGGCAAAAGCTTTTGCCGACCAAAGCATAGAGAAGGCATTAGCCGCTCCTTGATGCCAATTTTCGGTGGCATAGTTCTGTGTCAGTTGCAGCGACATATTGGCTTCTCTTCGCCAAGGCGAACGCGAATCGCGCAACGCACGTGCAGCATCCAAGGCATCCTCACGAATATTACGCACAATGGCTCGTTGTATTTTTCCGCGTCCAATTGCCACCTCATTCAATCGATCTGGATCGCTGACCGAAGTATATAAATCAGCATGATTCCGAGTAATATAACGAAGTGCATTGCGACGAATGGTAGCTACCGAATAGCGCTCATCAGCAGCCGTATCGTTCAACGAACGCATTGGCTCTGGCACATACATCAAGGGGACACACAACGGATGAGGATAGCGTTCCCAAATCGTATCACATACCACTACCATCGAATCCGCCAACACCACTGTATCTCGATGTAAATCACGACCTTGCTGCGCCACCAACTCCAACAACAACGCGTCGTCATCTACCGTTTGCGCCATGACAGTGGAGATGAAGGCACTACACAATAGCACTATGAAGATACGCCACCTCAAGGCAATGCAGGACGTTTAAAGGCACGAATAATCAAATAAATACCCCAAATCACAAATGGCAAGGACAGCAACTGCCCCATATTCAACACATGCCCCGCCTCAAAAAGCTCTTGGTCATTCTTGATAAACTCCAGCATAAAACGCGTAAAGAAGATGATCTCTAGGAAAACGCCCAAGAGCAATCCCTCGCGTTTGTATGCCTTCCCTTTCCAATACATCAACCATGTGACTATGAAGCCAACAATACAATAGAGCATCTCGTAAATTTGTGTAGGGTGACAAGGTTCAGTCTGACCGTCACGCACGAAGATAAAGCCCCAAGGGAGGTCGGTAGGAGTTCCATAAATCTCAGAGTTCATCAAGTTCCCCAAACGAATTAAGGTAGCCGTCACACAGACTCCTACTACCAAGCGATCCATAATCCACAGCAGTGATGTATGGAACTTTGGCTCTTTGGAGAATACTTTCTTATTAAGTAGCCAAGCTGCTGTCAATAGTCCAAATGCGCCACCGTGACTAGATAGTCCGCCTTCCCAAATCTTGAGCAGTTTGAGAGGATGCTCAATATATGGGTTGCGATAGTTGATGTTCCAACCGAAGATTTGCACGGGGTCCGTGGATATGCCCATATACTGGCAATAGGCTTTCATGCCTGGCAAGGTTACATCATGCCACTCGTAGAACCAGCAATGCCCTACTCGCGCACCGATGATAAGACCTATCACCATCCACATGAATAGTTTGTCGGTCCACTCGGCAGGACAATTCTCGTTTTTATAGAGTTTGACCTGAATGAGATAGCATAGATAGATACCAATAGCCCACAGCAAACCATACCAACGAATCTCCCCCTCACCGATATGCACCAATACTGGGTCTATATCCCAAACTATAGCTGATAACATAATTCTTAATTCTTATTACGCCCCATGGGCTCAAACGATTATTACAAAATTCTTAATTCAAAATTATGCCTCCATTTTACCGTGACACTGTTTGTACTTTTTACCTGATCCACAAGGGCATGGATCATTTGGACGAGGTTTCTTCTCTACGCGGAGAGGTTCTGGGCGCTGTTGCTCACGGGTATCACGTCCTGCTGCAGCTGCATGTCCGCTGGCTTGTGCAGCTTGAGCGACTGCATCTTTTTGGGTACGGTAGCGAGAGTAGTCATGACGTTGTTGTGCATGCGCTTGACGTACCTCCTCAGGATCGCGGTTAGGGATTTGTCCACGGAAGAGGATAGAGATGGTACGACGGTTGAACGCATCCAACATCTGTTTGAAGATATTAAATGATTCCAATTTATAAATAAGCAATGGGTCTTTTTGCTCGTAGCTTGCGTTTTGTACCGACTGCTTGAGTTCATCCAATTGGCGCAAGTGATCTTTCCACTCATCATCAATTACATAGAGCACCATGCGCTTCTCAAACTCACGAATAACTTCCTTACATTCAGTCTCATATGCTGCTTTGAGATTCACTGCAATATTATATACCTTCTTGCCATCTGTGATAGGAATCAGAATATTCTCATACATCGCGCCACGCTCCTCGTACACCTTCTTAATCACAGGATATGCCACCTTCTGAAGTGTCTCCATACGGCGCTTAAAGGCCTCTAATGCCGCTTCTGCCAATTGGTCAGCCAAGACATTCTCACGGCTAGAACGGAAGGTATCTTCCGCAAAAGGAACTTCCATTGCAAATACTTGCATGACATCCAATTGGAGTGCCTCGTAGTCCATCGTCGCGCGTGCCTCTGCGATAAGCGCATCAGCAGTGTCGTAAATCATATTGGTGATATCCACACCAATACGCTCACCCATAAGCGCATGGTGGCGTTTTGCGTAGATGACATTACGCTGCTGGTTCATCACGTCATCATACTCGATGAGGCGCTTACGAATACCGAAGTTGTTCTCCTCCACTTTCTTCTGTGCACGCTCGATAGAAGAAGATATCATGTTATGTTCTATCATCTCTCCCTCTTGGAAGCCCATCTTATCCATCAAGCCTGCCAAGCGGTCCGAACCAAACATACGCATCAAGTCATCCTCCATACTCACATAGAATACACTGCTACCTGGATCACCTTGACGACCTGCACGACCACGCAACTGACGGTCCACACGACGGCTCTCGTGACGCTCGGTACCAATGATAGCCAAACCACCTGCATCCTTTACCTCTTTAGTAAGCTTGATATCGGTACCACGACCTGCCATGTTGGTAGCAATGGTAACAACACCGGGACGACCCGCTTCAGCCACCACGTTAGCCTCGTGTTGGTGCAATTTAGCATTGAGGACATTGTGCTTGATCTTGCGAAGGGTGAGCAACTTACTCAGTAACTCACTGATTTCCACAGAAGTTGTACCTACAAGCACAGGGCGACCTGCTTTAACCAATTCTTCCACCTCTTCGATAACCGCATTGTATTTCTCGCGTTTGGTACGATAAATACGATCGTTCATATCCTCGCGAGCGATAGGGCGGTTGGTTGGGATAACTACCACATCCAATTTATAGATATTATAGAACTCACCTGCTTCCGTTTCAGCAGTACCAGTCATACCAGATAGTTTGTGGTACATGCGGAAATAGTTTTGCAGCGTGATAGTAGCAAACGTTTGGGTAGCCGCTTCCACTTTCACATTCTCCTTTGCCTCCACTGCTTGGTGCAAACCGTCTGACCAACGACGACCGTCCATCACACGACCAGTCTGCTCATCAACGATCTTAACTTGGTTATCATCAATGATGTAGTCCACATCCTTCTCGAAGAGGGTGTACGCTTTCAGCAACTGGTGTACGGTGTGTACGCGTTCCGACTTGATGCTGTAGTTAGCTAGTACTTCGTCTTTCTTTTGTTGTTTCTCCTCGACTGAGAGTCCCGATTTCTCAATTTCAGCCACTTCACTACCTACATCAGGGAGTACGAAGAATTGAGTATCTTCCATGTTGCCTGTGAGGGTATCAATACCCTTGTCGGTCAACTCAATCGTCTTATGTTTCTCGTCGATTACGAAATACAGTTCATCAGTGGCGACATGCATATTCTTCTCGTTCTCCTGCATGTAGAACTCCTCAGTCTTTTGCAAGCGCACTTTTACACCCGGCTCACTGAGGTATTTGATGAGGGCTTTGCTCTTAGGCATACCCTTGTATGCGCGAAAGAGCGAGAGTTCGCCTGCCTCACGTTCCTTCTCGTCTGCACTCTGCATCTTCGCTTTGGCTTCCGCAAGGAGTTTGGTAGTAAGGGTATTTTGTGTACGCACAAGCAGCTCTACACGGTGCTTGTATTCATCGAAGAGTTGGTCTTCGCCTTTTGGTACAGGACCACTGATAATCAATGGAGTACGTGCATCATCAATCAACACAGAGTCCACCTCATCCACGATAGCATAGTTATGTCCACGTTGTACGAGGTCCATAGGACTGGTGGCCATATTGTCGCGGAGGTAGTCGAAACCAAACTCATTGTTGGTACCGAAAGTAATATCGCATGCATACGCACGGCGACGCTCATCGGAGTTTGGTTTGTGCTTATCAATACAATCTACGGTCAAACCATGGAACATATACAGCGGACCCATCCACTCGGAGTCACGTTTAGCCAAATAGTCGTTGACAGTCACCACGTGTACACCCTCATGCGTCAAAGCATTCAGGAATACTGGCAAGGTAGCCACCAGTGTCTTACCTTCACCCGTAGCCATCTCGGCGATAGAACCGCGTTGCTCTTTGTCGTTCTTCACAGCGCCATGCAGCACCACGCCACCAATGAGTTGGACATCGTAATGCACCATATCCCAGATGACCTCGTTACCACCCGCAGTCCATGAGTTATGATAGATAGCCTTGTCACCATCAATATCCACGAAGTCGAAGCGAGGATCAGCAGCCAAGTCACGATCCATCTGTGTAGCTGTCACTGCGATGGTCTCGTTCTCTGCAAAACGGCGAGCGGTACTCTTGACAATAGCAAACGCATCTGGCAGGATATCGTTAAGCGTCTTATCATAGATATCCAGCACCTCCTTTTCAAGGCGGTCAATTTCATTATACACTTTCTCGCGCTTGTCAATATCAAGCGATTCGATGCTTGCTTTGAGTTCGATAATCTTGGACTTATCCGCAGCCACCGCATCTTGCAAGCGTTGCATCAACGCTGCACTACGTGCACGCAGTTCATCGTCACTCAAAGCATCTATCTGAGCATAAACCGATTTTATTTTCTCTACATATGGCATCACAGCCTGCATATCTTTCTGCGACTTGTTGCCAAACAATTTAGTAATAATGTCTATAAATCCCATTTTTTCAGTTTATAGTTTATAGTTAACAATTAACAGTTAGTATTTATCGGGATACTCTACCCCAAAATTAGCGTGCAAAGGTACAAAAAAAAATGCACAAATACAAGCAATTGCTAACAAAAGTTTATTTTAACAACAAAAAACTCAGTCCGAGAACTGAGTTTTTTGTTATTATTAGGAATATGCAACTGTCTGCAATTCACATTATTCATTTAAATCCTTCACAAGGCGTACACTAATGGCACGATACAAGTCGTTTGCTTTTCTACCTGCTTCGCGTGAGTAGAACTCAAGGCAAGCACCTTGGGTAGCTGACCAATAACGACCAAAATAGGTAGAATTAGTAATAGTTTTCATATCTGAATCAGCATAGCCAACTGCTGGAAGGAATACTGCGCCAGCAGCCTCCATCGCAGCCCATTGCTCAGCTGTAAACTCTTGGTGTGCAGCAAAGTATTGCGCGCCATAATTTCCATTAAATCCAGGAACAAATGTGAGCTCTGGAGTATTCTTCCAATTATCTGGCAAGAGCACCAAACCATTCACTCCTGCTACTTGCGCAGCACCGCAAAGTTTAGCAGCACGTGGTCGGCTCCAACGCAAGTACCCCCACTCGTCCGAAGTCAGAGTACGCCAAGTATTCTTCTCATCATCGCCTACATAAGATGCTCCCCAATCTGCGAATGCGCCACTATAGATGCTATCCACATTAGAAGTGCTGAGGCCCCAATGTACCTTCTCAGAACTCCATGCGAATAAGTCCACCCATTTCTCGTCGGCATCTTTTTCATATGAAGAGAATGTAATGCCAAGATATGACAACTGATTGTCAGCGAATTGCAATTTTTCAAAAATAGCATCCACTTCAAAATCATCTACCCATACCAATTGCGTATCTTCTGGATTGATAATTTCGACCTTGACAGAATCCACCCAGCCAGTCTTATCAACTTTGGCACTATCTACACGGATATGAAGATTAGGAAACTCTACTGCCCACTTATCAATATTCTTTACAGAATCCACATAATATTTTTTATTCTTACCACTACCTGTGGTCTTAATATAAACAGAGTCAACCAACAAAGTTCCAGGATATCTATGGAACAACAAATTACCTTTTGCAAAATCAACACGTTTATCTGGACTTACAGAAAATCCAGCTTCTGTTGGGATATTTTGGTCATCATCGTTAACAGAAGGTGTGTCAGGATTGCAAGCGCTAAAAAATAGAGCTGCAGTAATAATGGTCAAGAAACCTATTTTTTTCATTTGTTTTGTGTTTTTTGAGGGAGTTGGTTCCTAACAACCCGTTGGTATAAACTGAATAAAAGCGTGGAACCTTACCTTTACCGATCCACTTGTAGGACTCTGCGGCAAACGCTTTACTTATTGTTACATTGATTGTGTCTGCAAAATTACAACATTTTTTTTATTCCACAAAATATTGTACACTTTTTTTTTGCTTTTTCCTTTATTTAATGGTAGCACCTTGTGCATTATAGCGATGACCATTGAGCAAGATATAGAGATAACCATTCTCTACAATCTTACCCTCAGAAGGAGTAACCACCACGTTATCCACTGCTGTTTCAGAACCTGATTGCACATATTCAGCATGCACATTATCAATGTAGAATGCACCAGAACCAGAAAGCAAGTTGCTACCGCCTACAAGACGCAAGCCCATCAATTGATAATCAACACCTGCAGGCAATACCGACAGATCTGGTTCACAATAACGCCAGCCAGCGAAGTCGAAGTCGCAGACTTTCACAAATTGGTTGTCACCGTCTACGCCATAGTGGATGTACAAGCTATTGAATGAGTAATCTGAGAAGACATACATCCCCAATTTAGATACATTGTTGCTGATAATCAAAGTAGGATCAGTTACCTTAAAACGAGCTTCTCCACCTGCAGCAGCAAAGACATATGCACATTGATTGGAATATGTACCAGCATATTTCTTATTTTTATAGCACAGCGTATTGACAGACTCTACATCAGTCGAATTATCTTTGTCGCCCTCGAAAAACTTGGTTTCCATGTCATGCACGAGAGGCAAAGTAGGAGCAAGTTCTTCACCTGTACGGAATGGTATCTCACATATTTTGTTTAGTAATACTCCGTCATTATCCTTGATATTCGCATCCAGCACCAGTTTATATTCGGTATTTGGTTGCAATGGATTGGTCAATTCAAATGCAGCATAGCCGTAAGGTTCTGGAGCAGCGTTATATTTATAAGAACGTGTATTAACCGCCAACTTATTACCCGCTGCATCATATACTGCCATATTGTTGCGCACAGAGCTCGTCACAATCTTAGCATCAAACACAGCAATGAATGATGGAGTTAAAGGAACATTGGTCTCGTTCTCAGCAGGATAGGTTTGGATAATGCTTATAGAGCCACGATTACTAGTAGTGAAAGAGAAAGAGAATGGCTCTTTGAGATGATTATCGTAGGTAGCATCTGGGTGGCATGCGCCAGTACCCAAAGTGACTGTATATGTCACACCTGGTTCGAAGCGAGTAGCAGGGGTGAAACGCATAGTGTGATTATCATCCTCGAACGTAACTTTACCTTCTACCGCAGGAACAATCTCAAGGGCAGCTGCTGTAGGTTCGATCTCCATATCCCAATTGAAAGAGATAGTCACCTCTGTAGATACTAGCACCTCTTCATTAGGAGCCACCTTTGGACTATAGTCAATCACCTCTGGAGGAGTTTGGCGCATCATAGAAAGTCCAAAAATACCATAGGATATTTCGTTATTCTTCACCTCAAGTGTTTGTTCTTGTGGATAATAGCCTGCAGGTTTTGCCTTCACAGTATAAGTACCTGGTTGAAGATTCCAGAAATAGTACACACCATTGTAGAGGGTGTCGGTCACATATGTGTCTATAAGTTGGTCTCCTTGCCAAAGCTCAACGATGCCGCGATTGATCGGACGAAGCATATCACGGGTACCCTTACGAGCATTGTAATCAGGAAACTCTTGCTCTTGATAAACATCATGAATTCGACCACCAATTGCGCCATATGGCAATTCGCCATTACAGAAGTAGGTATAGAATGTCTTTGCAAATTGGAATGACTCTTGACGTTTGTAATCAATATTCATCAGGCGGTAAGTCTCAGGTAAATAATCGTGCATCATACCCTCAGAGATAGTACCAGGAACTTTCAAGTTACGCATAACGCCATAACCATTACTCCATCCCATGATAGTACGTGCAAAGGTCTTATCACCTGCGATATTTGGCTCTCGTGACCAGCAACTAACTTGATTAGAATATTGGTTTTGTCCCATCAGTGTAGTAATTTTACGTGCTTCGTTGCACACCCATTCAGGTACTTTCTCTGGATAACCATTCAAACCGTACGGGTCACCAGGGGTAATACCCGAGTGCAATTGCAAGACATAGTTGGATGGGTTACCTGCATTGGAGTGAATAGAGAGCATGAAGTCGGCATTCCAATTACTTGCCTCTGCAGAAATACCAGAAAGGCTACGGTCATCAGCAGTTGTGTTGGTAATACGTGACATCTTTGTTTGGAAACCAAGAGCACGAAGCATAGTATCAAGGCGAAGACCTTTGTCAAGGTTAGAAGTACTCTCCCAGAAACTTTGTTCACGGGTATAACCAGATTGCACTGTAGAACCAACAAAAATAGGGTAGAGATACATCAAGCGATCATCGGAATCATAACCACCATGACCAGGATTAATATAGATCTTATAATCTGCTGGATTGGTAGAAGCAGCACGTTTAGCTTGACGCTTCATATCATTGAGCAATGTGCCATCCAATTGTTGCACCAAACGTGGCTTTTCGTTGCAAATAGGATTCTCTGTCAAATTCAATTGCATCAAACGGATTTGACCGTTCTCGGTGTGATAGACAATGCGACCAGATTGGGCATCTACATCTGGATAATACCCCATTTCTTTGGCATCGGTCAACTCCTGACGCTCTAAACCGTCCACAGAAGCAATAACGATATTGGAGGAAGTGAAATAATAACCATCGTGTTGATCGTTCATACCCACGATATAGTCATTACCATACCATACAGGTGCATTCACATTACCTACATTAACAATCTCTTTACCATTGAGGTCGCAAACTGCAGTACCAAACTTGGTATTAAAGAGAATCTTGGTTTGATCCGGAGACAAAGATGCCCAGATATAATTGACATCACCATGAGGTTTGAGCACATGCTTTTCGCCATTGCGATAGAGATTGAGCTCGAGGTTCTCGTTATCTACACGTAGCACAGCATTGTCATCTACCGTAGTTGTTAGATAACTAGCATTTTCAGCCTTGAGATAAGTAACCGTTTCAGCATCAGCGAAACGGGGGAAATAACCATTTCCCAGCTTCACATTGCTGATTACACGAATGTCTGCGTTCATTGATAAGCCAACGCAGAGCATGATAGCAAAAGTTAAAAGTTTTTTCATAAAATTGTTATTTTATTGTTCAATGTAGTTCAAAGTTGTATGCCAAGGATGGTGTAAGTACATCCATTGTGACGAATGAGTAGTTGACCATTTTTGAGAATCTTGGTAGGTTGCTGGGTAGTTATAGTATGCTCTAGCCCTGTATCAATGCCTGATTTTTCTCCATAAATTTGATAAATACCTGGCAGAGTAACATAACGTTCTCCTTTCTCGGTAGAGGTATTGAGGAAGCATTTCACCAATTCGAAATGCAATGGCCAAATAGCCACATCTGTACCAAAATACTGCTCTACTGGGATATCCAATGTAAAATTACCAGCAGCGTTGGGTTCGATGGTAATGTTTACACCTTGTATGGCGTTATTAGCACGTATTGTCGCATAAACTTTGCTAAAAATAGCATCTGTAGTCATAGGAATACGGATAGTATCTGGACGCGAGTAGATAGGAGCCTCACGCTCAAATTGGATATAAGGACTACGTGCAGACTTGTATGTAAAGAGCAGATTAACAGGTGCCTCTGCATCCTCGGATACAGACAAACTAGGATTGAAACCTGTCGAGCCCTTGAGTTTCCAGTTACTTGCAACACGGAAGTCATCCCAGAGCATTTCGTTGCCCGTAGGAAGTTCCACATGTACCAGAATGGTATCAGAAAACTCGCCCAATTGACCAATGACTTGGGTTGTGCCATTAGCAATACCTGTGATAGCTCCAGTCTCGTCCACCGCAGCAATTTCGGGATTAAGAGAAGTCCAAGTGAGTGCAGCTGCAAGCAAATCAATCGTAGTATTACCCACTGCGCCTTGTACCTCTACGGTATAAGGATGCGCCGCATCACAGAGTACAGAATCCAAACGAATGGCGATAGGAGCAGAGGCCATCAAACGCACTTCCAACTCGGTGGTAATATCACCCAACGAAGCACGCAAAGTGCCACCATTCTCGCCTGATGCCAAGAAACGACCATCTTCGAGAATCTCACCCAGAGCCGGGTCACAAGAGAGAGTTACTCCTTGTACATCAGTATCAATCATGACACCATATTTGTTGTAGCCCAAGAACTTAGGCGACGCTACACCATAACGGGGCAATGAATAGATAGGCATATATGGAGCGATGGCTGCAATCGTATTGTCCACCTCTGGAACATTAGCCACTGCAAACATACCATTGCCGCAAGCGCGCTCGCTACCGTCAGAGCCATTATTCATTTGACCTAAATTACGAATATAGAGGCAGGAGCTACCGCCGCCATCCCAGTTCACCGCTTTGTAAGCACCATAGTGATGGATAATCTCACCCAACACCTTGGTGGTACAACCCGCACTTTTTACACTACGTCCGTCCACGACCAGGAAATACTGAATGGTACCATCCTCTGATGTGCCGAAAGCGGTGCGAGGGTGCACTTCGTTCCAGAAATTGCTTTGCTCCACTTGACCGTTGTTCACAATCAGCGCATACGTGTCGCCACCGATACATTGCGCCACGTCCACCTCTTTCCCATCAAAGAGGAGAGATGTATTCACCGTAACCTCATCGCCGATATTGATAGCATCAAGAGCTGTAGCCATGGTGCCATGACCAGAGAGAACTACTTTGTCAGCAGGGATAGCCATAGAACCCACATTCTGTTGTTTGTCAATCACCTTCAGTTTGACAGAGCCAGTTGTTTCCCATTTCTCACCAGGCAGCAGTTCCGCAAGCAATTCGGTGCCGTAGGCATTGGTCAGAGTAGTAGCCGCATTATGCTTATTGAAAAGCACGAGTTCGTTCTCGTTGCGCTTATAGTTGACATGATGAATGGTATAGGTGTCAGTGGCTGTTTGCAAATTAAATGCAAATTGCACTTTTGTAGCCAAGATACCACGATTGTTATCATCCACACCACCTGCGAGGCGCGAGGTAGCAGCAGAAGGAGTGTGTGCAAACTCGCTGTTTACGACAGTCAAACCGACAGGCAAGCCCACATCACCTTGTGTCACGAAGAAGTCTCCATTGGTACCCGCATAGAAAATCTTGGTATCGGTAGTACTGCGGATAGCCATATTCGATGGGCGCTCTGTACCGATAATCTTGCCCGTACCTAATACGCCCTCAATGGTGACGTATGGATTTTTGGTATCAACCGTTAGGAGCCAACTATCAATACGGCCTTTGCCATCGCTTGCGCGAAGCATACGTAGCTCGTAGAAAGTAGCACCAGGACCAGCAGGGTACATCGACAGGGTGTCAATGGTGTACTTCACGCCATTTAATGCGATGTTGGCATAGGCAGAAACACCCACACAGAATGCAAAAATAGAGAGTAGAATTTTCTTCATGGTACTATATAATTAAAATTTCGCGCAAAGTTACAACTTTTTTTTGAAACATGCAAACGTTTGTGCTTTTTTATAAAAAAAAAAGAGTGTGCCCCGAGGGGCACACTCTAAAAAGATTAGATTATGTAGAGAAGCTTATTTTACCTCTGCACCAAGAGCATTGTATTTAACGCCATTCTTCAAAATGAAGATTTGACCATTCTCAATAACTTTCTCAGCACCAATCTTAACAGATTCAACGTTCTCAACAGCAGTGTAGTTCTCGTCTACGATGAACTTGTAAACGCCATAACCATTGTCGTTAGCATAGAGATAGATAGTAGCGGTATTGCCATCAACCTCTACAGAAGGCACTGCGGTACGGCAGCCGTTAGTTTCAGAACCCAAACCATTAGCAGGGAAGTACCATAATGGCTCAAGACCGTCGAAGCTACGAGCCTCGTCAGCGAACTTGTAGAGACCGAATGCTGAAGGAGGAGCAGATGGAGTGTGAGTAGCAATCATTACCATAAAGTAGTCATCACCTACTTGGAACTCTTGGAGACCATTCAAACCTTGATGCAACTTGGTGGTATCACCTGAGTTGTTCCACATAGCAGTACCGTGAGGGCACTTGATGAAGTCTTCCACCAACATACCACCCTCGTCAATGAGAGTAGGCAAGGTATTGAAACCGTCCACATAGAAGACTGATCCGACCTCATCTTGTGGGAAGATTTGAGGTGCAGTACCCCAACCTCCTACGAGTTCGCCTTGAGCATCGATGAGGAGAGACTTGTCTGACTCAGCATCAATAAGAAGAGAAATCATCTGACCTTGACCAACCTCGCCGTCCTCAATGAGCCAACGATATGAGTTGAATGTACCAGTAGCATCAGCAGCCATGATACAAGCGTTGCCATATACATCACCGTTTACACCGAATGCGTCGAAACGGCAAGCGATCTCAGCATAGTCTGGGTTGTCAGCCAATTTCTCGCTAAGGAGCAACTCTGCTTCACCAGTCTCGAGATCCACTACATATACCATAAAGGTTTGGTTTTGGCTTGTGATACAGCCAGAGATCAAGCAGTTACCCTCGCTATCAAACTTAAGGTCATTGAATTTCAAAGTAACACCGTCGCTCCATTCAGTTGCACCAGTCTCCTCGTTAACGCCCTCCACTTGGAAGAGGTGGTCACCAGTAATCTTAATAGGCTCAAGCATGTCGCCAGTAGCCGCATCCACGCGAACGATAGACCCGGTCTCGCGGTCGATGAAGTACATGATACCGTCTTTAGCAGCCATACCACGAACGAAACCAGTACCACCAGGTTTGTTAGCAGCATAGTTCTCTTCAACTACAGAGATTACCCATTGGTTCTCGAGGTTGTATTTACCATGACGTTGTGGATAAGCATAAGTATCTTTCTTACCTGCGATAGGACGAACGATGTCAGCAGCGTTACCAACGAATTGGAAGCCATTGTACCAAGCAGCGATAGCAGTAACAGTAACTTTGGTACCTATTGGGAATACAGCAGGATCAAGCACCATCTTGTAGCACAATGCTTTATTACCAGCAGCATCTTGTACAGTTGGGTTGTTGTAAGAATCGTACCCTGCGATAGTTACACCAGGAACAGTAACGCGCGTAGCGAAGTATTTGTGCTCAAGCGAGTCAGCAAGAAGAACAGCAAGGCTCTCATAAGATACGATATCGTACAATGTTCCTGCTTCAGCAGACTCAACAACAGCACCAGAGAGTTCTACGATACCACCGTAGATGACTTTTTTACCCTTAACAGTGATCTTTTGACCCACCTCACAAGAAGGATTCTCTGCTGTGTAAACGAGAAGACCACCAGTAGCGTCTTGGATGTAAACGTTCTTGCCAGAGATGAAGTTCACAACACCTGAAGTTTTAGCCTCGGTATCATTCTCCAAAGCGCGAACCTCAGCGATAGTTGCTACATAGTCAACCCACTTAGCATAGAGAGTACCAGTAGTTTCAGCGTTAACGGTAGTTACTTTGTTTCCAGAGAAGTCAGCAGCCGCGTACCAACCATCGAAAGTTTTACCCTCGAGGTAAGGAGCGTTCAAAACGAACTCAGCTGTTGGCTCAGTTGGGTTAGCGAAACCGTGTTTCCAAGCTGCTTGGAAAGCTTCAACTTTACCAGCTACAGAGAAATCAGCAGAAACAGGCCAAGCACCACGTTTGCCCTCCAAGAAGAAAGCAGCCAAAGCATAACGCCAACCAGCAGAAGAAGTACCCTCTACAAGAGCAGTAGCACCAGCGTCAGCATTTTGAACTTGCATAACGTAAGCTTCGAGCCAATCCCATTTCTCGATAGCCATGATTGCTTTAACATTAGCGTCTGCCAATTTACCACAAATCAGGGTAAAAGGATCACCATTAGCTTTTACCTCCTCGTAGGTACCAACAGAGATACCTGCGTCAGCACAGAAAGCTGTCCACATGTCACCTTTGCCCAACCAATTGTCGTCATTGGTCACACCACCGTTGAGCTCATAGGTAACGGCAGCAAATGATGTTGCAGCTGCAAAAAGAGCTGCGCAAAAGATTGAAAATCTTTTCATAAATGTTGTTGTTTTTTTGGTTAATAAATTGCTTCCTCATCCGTTGTGGACACGTCCACGGTGGACCTCGGTTGCGTTAAGTAAAAAATTGTTTGTTTATTATTCGTCTAATTGGTCTAATTAGTCAAATTATTTGGGGGGAAGATCATTATTCCCAGTATATCGCCCAAAAATTGTGCGGTTATAGTGCGGTTATAGTGCGGTTCCACCAAGCAAATTGTAGCGTTTACCATTGCGATAGATAACCACCTGACCGTTCTCAATCACCTTGGTAGGCGAAGTGGTTACGGTAGGGTTCTCCACATCAGTCAACGATGAATCCACTGTAAACGTAACTACTTTGGAATATTCGCTCCATCCCCCCTCTTTAGCCGCTTCTACGCGCACATACCATACTCCATCAGCAATATCATGGTAGGTATATGCATAGGTCTGCGCTTCTACACGGAATCGCTTTGTTTGACGACTTGGGAAATTATCCTTCTGCGAGAACTCCACTTGGAATCCAGAGGACTGCTGTTCTTTCCATCGCACAGTAACCGATTCACCAGTTATCACTTCGCCAGAGGTAGGGGCTATAATCTCAGGTACTGGCACAGGCAACGCCAATGTACGGAATTTTACGGCATCGGATTCCACCACCACATTGTTAAAACGAACCGTAGCACGTACGAAGTAGTTTTTCGATGCCAGAAGCACCATTTCGGGTAGCGTAATTCGTGGAGTAGCCGAAGTGCCAGTGAAGAGGATATTCTCCTTATTAAACGCTGATGCGTCAGCCACTTCGAAGGTATATTCTGCATCGTTGGTAGCCACGCTATCGCACACTAAAGTAGGAGTAAGCGTTTGCACCGTGTCCCCCTCCGCAGGAGCAATCACGTGGAAGAAGCCTCCACGGAAAGAATAGATGCCTGAATATGTATCTTCCTTATTGATGCTACGTGTGCGCACACGCCAATAGTAAGTCTCATCGGAATCCAGCCAATAGACAGAGCCGAGGAAGAAAGTGGTATCCACCGTCTCACGCTCATAGTCCACCGTAGAGAAGTCAGCAGACTTTGAGAGTTGGAAGAAATAGGAGTCAGCCTCTGGAGCTGCATTCCACGAAGCATAGCATGGAAGGAGCACATCGGTATCGTTGTTGGCAGGGTAGAGCAATGTTGTCGCAGTGGACTTGCCCCATACGGTATTGTCTATTGTGCGAGCAGGGAATTCATTGCCAAAACGGTCAAGGACTGCTACAGCAAACGTAATGGGTGTACCCTCTACAATAGTCTTATCACCCAATTCAAAGAAAGTACCATAGGTAGTACCAAGCAAATATTGACTGGTTCCAGCTGTACCTATTTGACCTATCTGATTGGTAGGAATAGCATATACCGCATAACGCAAGTTATTCGCAGGGGCATCCCATGTGAGCATACCGCCATTTTCCTTAATATTACTTACGTAGAGACAATCATCAGTGCGATACCAAGTCATTTGAGGAACAAGCGCAGGCAGATAGGTAGCATTGTCACGAACATGCCCGATAAAGGTCTTTACGGAACGCATTTTGTTGAGACCATACCAGCAGAAACCAGGCGCGCCAAAGCGGTCGTAGTGACGATTGAGATTGATTTGATCTACAATCTCCGAAGCATGGAAAGTGGTGGAGGTGGTGGTGACATTATCTTTCACCATATCGCTCAGACTTTGGCTCACATACATATGACGTCCAAAATGTCCTGCCATATCCGACCACCAACGGGTGAGTTGGTCGTAGTCAGAAGAAGAACCGATCTTCCAATACACCTGTGGTGCCATATAGTCGATGGTATGCTCGTTGTACCAAGCGAGCGGGTCGGCATAGATGCCGTTGTATTGCCAGTCGCCACCGATAGGGGAAGGCTCTACGCCATACTTGTCGGCAGAAGCGCCAGCTTTACCCGCAGGACCAAGACCAAAAGTAACCCAAGGTTTGATAGCCTTGATGGTGTCATTGACCATACGGATCATCAGGTTGTTCTGTGCACGGCGCCAGTCCGCACGCGACATCACGCTAGATGCAGTGTCTTTGTACGCGTTGTATTGCTCGTTATCATACTCATCCTTATAGCCCGATTGGTGGAAATAGTCATCAAAGATGACGCCATCAATGTCGTAGTTCTCCACGATGTCTGCTACCACATTGCATATTTGCTCGCGCACCTCTGGCAGAGCAGGGTTGAGAATGGTGATACCACCACAATTGACAAGCCACTCGGGGTGGGTATTGTGATAGTCCTTCTCATGGTTCTTGCCATAGGTATCATCAGAGCTGGAGTAGCGGTATGGGTTGAGCCAAACATGCACCTCTATACCCTTATAGTGCGCATATTCAACAAGCAAGGCAAGAGGGTCGTAATCGGGAGCTTTTCCACGTGTACCCGTAAGGTACTTGCTCCAAGGTTCGTACTTGGAGTTGTACATCGCATCGGAGAAACCACGCACTTGGAAAAGCACTGCATTCATATTGGCTTTTGCCAATGAATCAATCACAGCTATGAGTTCTTGCTGCTGTGCCTGCTGTCCAGAAGCATTAGGGCGGCTGTGAGATTGAGGCCAATCAATAGCCCACACGGTGGTGAGCCATGAGCAGCGGAACTCGCGCTTAGGAGGCAGTTGGTCACGGGTTTGTGCTTGGAGCGAAAGCGCCAAACACAAACCAATGACTAGTAGCGATATTCTATTGATAAACTTCATTAGAAGAGTTTTGTTGGAATGTTATTAATTACCATACCATATACATTGCCACTCTCAATAGGCAGTCTTTCAATCTTATCGGTAGCAAAATTGTAACAATAGATACCAGTAGGAGCGCTAGTAGCATCATTGTGGGTGTTACGGAAAGCGAAGTATGCGCAATCATTCACCTCATCGTATGCGATTTGGCAGATGGCAGCGAACTCAGATGTGTGACCCTCGACAGCAGCAGGCGAACCTGTTTTGTTAGGCACGAACTCTAATCCCATATGAACTTTTGCAGTTTTATCTTCATATATGCAATGTACTGTATCACATACCCAGTCAATTGTTTTCTTGTATTGAGCGAGTTCATTGGATTTGGTAATAGCATTCAGCTCATCCAATGTACATACATAGAAGCCCTCGTTACCTGTGCCGAGGAGCGTGAAGCAAATCTTGTTGCTCTTGGTAGAGTACGTAAAGGATTTAGGTAAGAAACTTGCACCTTCCAATGCAATACCTGCTTCAGGTTGAGTACCACCACCAGTAATAGCAGAAAGAAGGATATCAGCATTTTTCCAACGGAAGATACCTGTACCGTTGTAGTTTTTGCACCAATACCAAGTATCACCGATCATGCCGATAGAGCCACCGATACAACCATATCCCCAACCATTATTGTAGTAACCGAGGGTAGAGTGTTGTACATAATAAGGAAACGCGCTTGCGCTATACACAGCATCGCGGGTTGAGAGAGGCACTTTGATGACACCTGTATTACGGTCTGTAAAATACAAATCATTTTCTATAATGCAACCATAGAATGGGTCTTGGAAAGCAGGTCCACCCGCGTTAGAAATCATCGTCTCAATTTTAGAACCATCTTTAGCCACGACAGAGATCTTACCATCGCCACCACTAGCTTGTGCATCTTCGTTCTGGTAATACCATGCAGTACCCGCATCCAATACGTAGAGCGAAGGCTCTTTGTAGAGCAGGGTGAATGGGTGTTCACCTGAAGCGAGACCCAAGTCGAATGGATAGACATCCATATCCTTTGGTTTGTTACTGATGAGTTTGTATGCCATGAGGTGACCGCCCTGCTCTGCATAGTAGAGGGTTGGCACCTCCTGGTTGTAGCCTACAGGCACATTAAGTACAGCCTCTTCCAATGCACGACCGTCCATCTTCACCAAGAGGCGAACCGCTTGTGAACCCACATTGCCAAAAGTTACTTCACCTGGGAGGCGATCAAGACATGTTTTGATTACTGTATCGGTAGCAACACTTTTAGTGCGAGCTGGGAAAATCCATTCGTATGTCAACGTACGATTCTTAGGGTTAGGAACTTCGAGCGAGAATGATACTGGGGTGGAAAGCACCTCGCAAACACCGCCCTCAATAGGATTAACAGAAACCAATGGTTTGATGTCTGAAATCATCAGCACTTGGCTTTTGGTAATACCATTAATAGAGAGTTTAACGTTATAGGTACCAGCTTCATCAAATGGGTGCAATACGGTATCACCCTCCGCCTTTTTACCATCACCAAAATCCCATACCGCATTACCTTCTGTAGGGGAAGTATTGATAAAAGTGACATCAGAGTCAATATAGTAATCCAAACTATAGTCACCATCAATACGATAGGTGAAAGACACAGGATCAGTTGGCAAGTTCTCCACCTCAGGCACATTATC
The DNA here is from genome assembly GCA_045132415.1 of Paludibacteraceae bacterium. Classification (GTDB taxonomy): domain Bacteria; phylum Bacteroidota; class Bacteroidia; order Bacteroidales; family Paludibacteraceae; genus Colicola. The sequence continues at coordinate 271,707 of JBGUSG010000008.1, forward strand.
CACACATGACGCTGCAAAGAGAGGCAGCAATGCCATCATACCTATTTTCAAAATATTACTTTTCATATTCAAATCTATTTATATGATTATTTACCTTTAGTTGATTACAATTGGTTTAGAAACAGTCTGACTGTATGTGCCCTTCACATCATATACGCGCAGTACTGCATCCAGTGAATAGTTGCGCTTATAAGTCACGTCAAACTTACCCTCTGCATTCTTAATCAGTGCCTCAAATGGTACTTTCTCCCAATAGTAATTCATAGAATCCATTACCCAAGGTTGAACATTGCCATCTGCATCCAAAGGGAAGTGGTAATATTTAGCCACAGTGGAGTCAGAAGATATATTCCAATTATAAGAAGAGTCGGTATAGAGCGAAAAATCGGTCAAGAAGCCCAATTTAGGATATTGCACAGCATAAACGCCATAGGTCATTTTCGCTTTAACAGCATCTTTAAAATGCTGCATATAATCTTCACCAAAATAAGTTATCATCTTCGCAGAATCAAACTCGGTAGGTTGTACCCATGTGAGTGGAGACAGAGTACCACTGACAGGGAATGCACCACTAAAAGTATATGCGTGCAAAGAATCATTGTAATACTCCTCCAAGTGAGGGTACTCAGCGATGTATTGCAGCACACGTTTCTGTGTGGTTACTGAACTGATTTCAGAGTAAGTCAACCATGAGCAGTTGACTGTTTTATCCAGTGTCTCGCTGATGCTGTACCAAGCTTCAGAGTGGGAGATTTGCTCCACTGCAGAATAGTATTGCGCAGTGAATCCCATCGCGCCACCCGCTTTGACTGCGGAACTCTCGATTTCCCAATACGCCTCAGGTCCAACCGCACCTGTGATGGTATTGTCATCAAAGAAATCGTGTTTCTCGCACGCTGCAAAAGCCACAACTAAGGTAGCCATTGCCAATATTTGAAATATCTTTTTCATATCTTTATTAGTATTTTGCTCGTTGATAATTACTTCCATTCAATAGAGTTGGAGCATACCACTTTATCGTTGTTCTTATGCGCCCAAATCATACGTCTTTTCAGTACGTTGAAGTCCAAAATCTTCTCACCAGCAGCATTGGTGGTGTAATAACCGATGCGGTCAAGCTCTTTCTTGTTGTACTTGGTCTCAGTCTCAGTATCTGCATTGAGACGTGCTACCCATGCATTTGGTGACAGACCTTCTGCCTCATCCACACCGTTGGCATAATCTTCAGGTGTGCACCAATATGCTTCGTACAGGTTGTAAGGACGACGCAATGAATAGGTATTTGGATTACCCTGTTTGTCATAGAAGTTAACAGAGTCACTCTTTAATGGGTCACGATGGGAGAATTGCGCTGGCACACCATTGTGCACATGCTTTACAGTATAAACATACACAGGTTGGCTGGTTTTAGGGTCATAGTATGCAATACCATTGGTAGAAGAACTGTAGTTGTAGCGACGCATATCGGTCCATTGCTCTGGTTGGAGATACATAGCCACATACTTTTGCTGCATGATGTCAGCAATGGTAAAGTTATCTTGAATCGTCTTGAACTTGATATCGAAGAAACGTCTGTATTGGTTCTTCAAGTTAGTACCCAACGAGCCATTGGTAACTTGTGCTTCAGGCATGCCATAACGCTCCATATTGAACTTGGTAGCCTCCATAGTGGTGTTATATGCGCCTGCGTTGTCGCCAGCCCAGTATTGTGCTTCTGCCTTAATGAACATCAACTCCTCTTGGGTAATAAGAGCGATGTAACCCGTGTTTTGAGTATAAGGGTTGGTGAGGGTGGTAGAAGCATAGAGGTCAGGATAGTTGGTCAATTTCTTAGACTGATCCATACCGATATTGCTCTCAAGGTGCAACATCGCTCCCTTCTCTGAAGATCGTTGCTCGAAAATCCTAGCAGCACGTGGGTCCAATGCGTAACCACGGTTAGCAATAAAGTTTTTATCAATACCACCCAAGATACCGTGCAAGAAGAAGGTAGTTGGTATTGAAGAAGCAAGACGGTTATCACGGCTCTCCCAAGAGTTGATCTTTGGAGCAAAAGGTCCCCAAGGGCAGTTAGACTCTGTTACACCACCAGGATAGTAGTAGCGTGGCTCTTGCCAGTTGGCATCATTGAGCACATAATCTACCATCTCAATAATCTTTTGGCAGGTAGCAGGTGTATTGTCCCAGTTAGGCAACTTGCGCAACCAGAGACGTGCTTGGATAGCGCGGCAATACATTTCCCATTTCTTCATATCACCTGCATAGATACGATCCATTTTCTCGGTGATAGGTATATTGGTAGGGCAGTTTACCCAAGTAGGGTCATTGTAGAGACGAATGAGTTCTTCTGCCTCTTCAAACATCCAGTCATACACCTCTTGTTGCGAGTCATACTTAGGAGCCGCAGATTGATACACCTCAGAGCGAGGCATATCGCCGAAGGCGTCGGTAGTAAAGAGCGTAGATGCCAGCATAACAGTACGACCGATGAGGATAGCATTGCGGTTGCCATTTGCCTCAGCAATCTCGTTCATTTTCTTGATGTTAGCACCGAGGTCATAGAAGTGACGACGCCACATAGGGTGACGGTTCACACCGAGGAACTCCCAACCCTGGCTATAAGGATAACTACCTGTCTGGCTCTTACCACTGGTAGTGAGTGCTTGTGATAGATAGACACCATACTCTGCGTGGTCATAGCAAATTTGCGCTGCGTAGAATGTAGCCACAGGCAACACTTGATCCACCGAAGTTGTGATAGGGGAATCCTTGGTGGTATTCACATTCAAGAAGTCCTCGCAACTAGTGAGAAACATTGCTCCTAAAAGAGCGGGTATTATAAATAACTTTTTCATATTCCTTAATCAATTATAGGGTTAGAAAGAAGCAGTCAAACTTAGGTTGTAGCTGCGTGTGTTAGGAATTGGGGTATTGTCGATACCAGCAGAACCTGTACCACCTTGACCTGTTGATGCGTTGCAGACAGGGTCAGTACCAGTATATTTGGTAAGAACGAAGACATTGTTGCAAGTAAAGTTGAGTTTCAATCCCTTCAATGCCTTTTGATTCTTCATAAGTTTGGCGAAATCGTAGCCCAATGTCACGTAGCTAAGACGAATGTATGAACCATCCTCGATGAAGTTGGTAGATACATTGTAGAAGTAGTTGCTAATAGTGGTGTAGTCAAGCGTGATAGGTGTTCTATTTTGCTCGTAATATACCTTACCATCTGCATCAATATGCTCGGTCACACCCTCGAACACCACTTGGCGTCCACGATATTGCTCAAGCATCTTATGATTACCATTAGAGATGAGGTTACGACCTGTCACGTTGAGCACATCGCCACCGAGACGACCGTCGAAGAGGAATGAAAATTGTACGCCGTAGATATTCATACTACTACTCAAACCAGCTTGGAACTTAGCTTCACGGTTACCGATGAGTTCATTCTTATTAGGATTAATCTTTGGATAACCATTAGCATCCACGATGACTTGACCATCGGCGTTGCGTTGATAATCTTTACCTGTAAGCGCGGTCGTAGAACCACCGAGGTATGCAGAAGTAAAGACATCGCCGTATTGAGGACCAGTGATCTCGTGTACGTCCTCTGGAAGACCGACTACCTTACCGCGGTTGAGACCGAAGTTAAGACCGAGTGTCCAGTTGAGGTTCTTGCGTCTGAGAACGTCTTGCTCTAATGTGAATTCCACACCTTGGTTGGTAATCACACCCTCATTACGTGTTTGGAGAATATAACCAGAAGATGGAGATACACGCACGGTCACGATTTGGTTGTCCACCTTGGTATTGTAGTATGCTACATCCAAGCGAGTCTTGTTGTCAAAGAACTTAATGTCCATACCAACCTCCCAAGAGTAAGACATTTCAGGAGCAAGGTCCATAGAAGCAGAAGACATGGTAGGATCTATACCATAACCACCATCAGGATATGTACCAAATTGTTTGAATCGGCGGTCATAGAGGTATGCAGGAGCATCCTTACCCACTACAGCGTAGTTACCACGCAGTTTCCAGTATGAGAACCAATTGTTCTTTGTCTCATTGAGACCAGGAATCAACTCAGAGAGAATGATACCACCCGTCACAGAAGGATAGAAGAATGGGTTGTTGTTGATAGTAGAAGACCAGTCCCAACGACCTGTCACAGAGAGTGATGCCAAGCCCTTGTAATCAGCACGGATTTCACCGAAGTAACCAAAACGGCGACGACCACTGTGACCTAATGTACGGTCGGTCAGATATACCTCATCTTTGTTGGTATTAGAGAGACTGTATGTACCAGGGATAATGAAATCAACACCGTAAACGGATGTAGAGAAGCCCTCTGACATCTTGAGTTCGGCACCAGCCATCAAATCAATAGAGAAGTCCTTAGGCAACTCGATCTTATAGGTAGCATTCACACCTGCGGTAAAGAGCTGGCTACGACCTGTAGATGCTGAAATCGAACCAAAGCTAGACTTGCTCATGTTCTTCACATCATCACTTGTCAAGATATAGTTGTATGGATACTCATTCACCAACCACTCTGCATAATCTACATATGACAAAGAATCCTTCAAGAATTGATTACGTTGTGCTTGATAGTCCTTCATAGCCGCCTCGTAGTTAGCTTGGCAAATAGGACAGTCATGCGCTTCACCACATTTAGGACATTTATTCTTCTCCGAGTCAGGAGCCACAGGAATAGTAGGCGCTGTAGGTTTGGAAACTGAAGGACGCACGTACGTATCATCCCAACGAGGAACGCTATAGCTCTCTGATGTAGTATTCTTGATATCGTAACTCACACGACCTACGATTTGTAAGTTCTTCACAGGTTTAAGGGTTACACTACCGTTGATGACATTACGTGTAGCTTTCGCCATACCACCATCGTTGTAGATTCCATACAATGGGCTGATAGGCGCATTATATTTTTCAATATCTGGCAAATAGCGGAAACGTGGGAAACCGTCTTCTCGTTGATAATCAGTCATATCATCGGTAATAGGCCAACTATATGCAGAGCCCACACCACTGGTAGAACGAGACTTGGTATCACTGATATTAATATTCATATTGAAAGTAACCCACTTAGCAGGAGTAAACGAGGCTTTGATCAAAGCGCCAAAACGCTGTTTGTAGTCTTCAGGAATGATACCTTCTGATTTGGACCAGTTAACAGAAGCATATGCTTGGAATTTTTCACTACCGCCATTTACAGAAAAGTCGTATTTGTGATAAAAACCAGTCTTGAGAAAATTGCCTATATTATCATAGATCTGCTGTCCTTCACTGAGCATTGGGCCCCAACCGCCAGAAGTCTTATCACGATAGAATCCTTGAGAACCAGGCATATAAGTATCTTGCAACTCAGGCAAACGCGTTGGCTGATCCCATTGCCAACTTCCGTTAGCTTGTACTTTGATTTTACCAGCCTCACCTTGCTTTGTCGTAATCATAATAACACCGTTGGCAGCATCTTGACCATACAACGCAGCAGCCGCAGCACCTTTCAATACAGTAATATTCTCAATGTCATTAGGGTTAATATCTGCTGCAGCAGTGGCTCCACCATTAACAGGCACACCGTCAAGAATAAACAGCGGCTCATTGCTTTGGCTATTATTGACAGATGAAATACCACGGATGATAATTTGACTACCCGAGTTAGGTGAACCACCCGCGTTTGTCACAGAAACACCCGCAATCTTACCTTGGAGCGAATTAACAAAATTGGAGTTTTGGGACTCATTCAACGACTCGCCACCGATGTTTTGCACAGCGAAGTTCAAGCGTTTTTTCTCTTGTACCACACCCATCGCAGTCACCACGACTTCCTCCATCGCGATGGCATCACCCTTGAGAGTGATATTCATCACCGAGCCAGAAACCTTTAACTCTTGCGAGGTTAACCCCACATAACTATACACCAACACGGCATTGTCTGCCACCGTCAGCTCATACATGCCATCAAAGTCGGTAATCGTACCGTTTGATGTTCCTTTCTCCAGAACGGATGCACCAATTACAGGAAGTCCGTCCTCTGCTGAAATCACTGTACCTGTCACGGTTATGCTTGCCATAGTAGCAACAGAAACCATCAAACAGGTCAGGACAAAGAGTATTTTCTTCATAAATATCAGATATTATAATATTGTTTTTCGTTATTTATTCTCACGATAAGCATCCATCGCTTTCTTCACGCTACCATGCAAGAGCAAGAGATCCTTAGCCTTATCATACTCAAGGCCCAATTCCTCAACAAGCATGCGCGTACCACGATCAACCAACTTCTTGTTAGAGAGTTGCATATTGACCATCTTATTACCTTTCACACGACCCATCTTAATCATCGTGATAGTGGTAATCATATTGCAAACGAGTTTTTGCGCAGTACCTGACTTAAGACGAGTAGAACCAGTCACAAACTCAGGACCTACCATTGGTTCGATAGCGATTTCTGCCACTTGACCTACAGGTGAACCTGGGTTACAAGACACAGAGGCTGTCAAACAGCCGAACTCGCGTGCGCGCTCGAGTGCGCCTATAACATAAGGAGTTGTACCTGAAGCAGCAATACCCACTACCGTATCAAGCGTCGTAATATTGTGATCAAGAAGCTCTTTCCATGACTTCTCTGGATCATCCTCCGCGTTCTCAACAGGGTTACGCAACGCATGGTCACCACCCGCGATAAGACCAATCACGAATGAAGGTGGCATACCGAATGTAGGAGGAATCTCGCTAGCATCCAACACACCCAGACGACCACTAGTACCAGCACCCATATAGAAGATACGACCGCCTTGTTTCATACGTTCCACGATTCCCTCTACGAGTTTCTCAATTTGAGGTATACACTCCTTGACAGCCAAAGCCACCTTTTGATCTTCCTCATTCATCTCCACAAGCAACTGACCAACAGACTTTTGGTCAAGATTATCATGCAATGAACTTTGTTCTGTAACTTTTGTAAAAGCCATAATTAATGATGAATTTTGAATTATGAATTTTGTAATTACATTGTAGGAACTACATCTTTCTTGTGGTACTCCTTCAAGCCCTCCATAGGACCTTGGAGAATCTTACCCACTTGGAAACCATTGTCAGCCAATACTTGTTTGAGTACATCTTGGTAATAGTAAGCGATTGAGCCAATAAAACCTACAGGAAGCGCAGGATATTGAGGCAAAATGCGCTTAGCAAAGTAATCAAAGTGATCATACACCAATTTAGCGATCAATGGATTGTCCATATTCTCTGAGCAGAACTTGCTGAGCGAAGCCAAATAACGATTAGGGAATGGCTTACGATATACATTCTCAATAATATCAGCAGCCGTAATGCCATATTGAGTCAAGAATTTCTCTTTAAGTTCGTCGCTCAATTGGTTCTTCAACAGGTCCGCTACAAGGCGTTTGCCCAACACTGCACCACTACCCTCATCGCCAAGGATAAAACCAAGAGCAGGCACATTCTTCTCAATCTCCTTGCCACTCCAAAGGCATGAGTTAGCACCTGTACCCAAGATACATGCTACACCCTTCTCTTCACCAAGCAAACCGCAAGCAGCGCCTACCATATCCGAATAAACCTCAATCTTTGCGCTTTTAAAAACATCCTCCAACGCATAAGCTACAACAGGTATCTTCTCTGGCGTACAACCCGCGCCGTAGAAAAACACATTTGTAATTTTGCCAGCCCACATCTCACTTGCCATCTTTGGCAACAACTGATTATTCACACTATTCTTGATAGCGTCAGAAGTTTGCTGGAACGGATTGATACCATCCGTAAAATACTCACTGCAATGACCATTTGCCGCCATTAAGCACCAATGAGTTTTGGTAGAACCTGAATCTGCAATTAAAATCATATCTGTTTATTTTTTAGTTATTTTCTTCACAAAATGCCATACTACACATAGAATAGCCTGCAAAAGTACACATTTTTTTTCACACGCGCAAGCGAAACGCGCGTTTTATGTTGTACAACATATAAAAAATATTATTTTTACTTTTTTTTCGCAACCGTTTGCATAATCTAACAAAAATGTGTAACTTTGCACTCGATTTAATGTGGTTTATTGCGCAACTACGTCAAAAAAACGAAACTTATACAAACAATTATACATCATGAGAAATAATCTTAGCCAACTGATTTCTCTTAGCAAAATCGAAGAGAAACTGTACCGCCCAGCGGACGCTTATGAACAGTCACGCGTTACCCGCATGGAGCACGTTAATACAACTATAGTAGAGAAACCTCAAGAAGGTATCGCTGCTGTCGCTGCACGTATCGCAAAACTTATCAACCGCCGCGAAGCAAACGGACAAAAAACCGTTCTTTCATTGGCTTCTGGTCGCTCAATGCGCGACTTGTTTGCTGAGCTCGTTCGCCTTCACAAAGAGGAAGGATTGAGCTTCAAAAACGTAGTGGTATTTGGCTCTTACGAGTTTTATCCACTTGCAGACCTCTCACTCGGAAGCATGGCGCAAATCCAAAGCCAACTGCTTGATCAAGTAGATATTCTCCCTGAAAACGTACATACTTTCCCTGGTGACTTGCCAAGAGAAACCGTATTTACTTTCTGCGAGGAGTACGAGAAAGCTATCGTCGAGGCTGGTGGAATCGATTTGCAAGTGTTGGGTATCGGTCAATGGGGTAATATCGCAGTAAATGAGCCAGGTACACAAGCCAACTCTTCGACTCGCCTCGTGATAATGGATGGCAACTCTCGCGTGGACGCAAAATCCTTGTTTGGCAACACCTCACAAGTACCTACATGCGCGATCACATTAGGTATCGACACTATTCTCCAAGCCAAAGAGGTCATTCTCCTTGCTTTCGGTCAGCACAAAGCAGGTATCGTAAAACAAGCTATTGAGGAGGTTGCTAATTCTGCTTGCCCTGCTTCATACTTGCAACTCCACAAGAACGCGTCATTCGTGATTGACCTTGATGCAGCTGGCAAACTCACCCGCATCAATCACCCATGGAAAGTGACCAACTGCGAATGGACTGACCAACTCGTTCGCCGCGCTGTGGTATGGCTCTGCGAGGAAACAAAGAAGCCTATCCTCAAGCTCACAAACAAAGACTATAACGACTACGGACTTAGCGAACTTATCACCAAGTACGAATCTGCATACAACTGCAACATCAAGGTATTCAATGACTTGCAACACACCATCACAGGATGGCCTGGTGGCAAACCTAATGCAGATGACACCAATCGCCCAGAGCGCGCTAATCCATTCCCAAAAGATATCGTAATCTTCTCTCCTCACCCAGATGATGACGTAATTTCGATGGGTGGTACTTTCCAACGTCTTATCAAACAAGGTCACAACGTACACGTGGCTTACGAGACTAGCGGCTGTATCGCCGTTTGCGACGAGGAGGTAGTACGCTTTATGGACTTCATGAAGGGTTACAAGCAAATGCTTATCCCTGGTGATGAGGTGATTGAGAAGAAGTATGACGAGTACATGAACTTCTTCAAGAACGAGAAAGTGGGCGACAACGACACCCGCGAGATTCTCAACCTCAAGGCGCTTATCCGCCGTGGTGAGGCTACTGCAGCATGCCGCTATATGGGTCTTCCTACTGACCATATCCACTTCCTCAACTTGCCATTCTACGAGACTGGTACTATCAAGAAAGGTCCTCTCTCACAAGCCGACGTGGATATCGTAAAAGCCCTCCTCGAAGAGGTTAAACCACAACAAATCTTCGCTGCTGGCGACCTCGCTGACCCTCATGGTACACACCGTGTATGTTTGGACGCTGTATTGGCCGCTCTCGACGAACTTAAGCACACCGCCGCATGGGATGAGTGGTTGAAAGACTGCCGCATCTGGATGTACCGTGGTGCATGGATGGAGTGGGAGCTCGACCTCGTAGAGATGGCAGTGCCAATGTCACCAGAGGAGCTTCGCTCTAAGCGTAACGCTATCCTCCGCCACGCGAGCCAAATGGAGTCCGCTCCATTCTTGGGCGACGACGAGCGTCTGTTCTGGCAACGCGCTGAGGACCGCAACCACGACACTGCGAAAATGTACTCCGACCTTGGTTTGGCAGAATACGAAGCTATCGAGGCGTTCGTACAATATCATATTTTGTAAAGATATGCGCCTTCGGCGGGGCGAGTGGCATTGCCAAGTCATGTCGCTCCGCGAAGTGATGCGCCTTTGGCGAGTTACCGCTGCGTAGCAGCCATTACTGCTCAAAGAGCCATTACTCGCGCACAGCGCGCGGCACGTCGGCATCGCCGACACAACTAAAGAAAAATAATCATTTTATTTATTAAAATTTATGAAAAATATCACATGTTTTATTCCTTTCCAAAGTGAGGAACAAGTAAAAGCTACAGTGGCTAACTTGAAGGCTCAAGAGCTCGTAGCAGACATTCATTTCTTGCACGGTGACATCCGCTCAACAGCTACTGTTCGCGAGATCGCTGAGAAGGCTAACACCGAGTACACCTTGATTTACACCAAGTACACTACCCTCTCATTCGTTCTCTTCGCGCTCGAGCGTATGGAGGCACTTATTGAGGATACCAAGGCTGCTATGGTTTATGCGGACCACTTTAACCAAGTAGGTGAAGTTCGTACCAACGCTCCTGTAATTGATTACCAATTAGGTTCTATCCGCGACGACTTTGAGTTCGGTTCTGTTCTTTTCTATCGCACTAGCGCTGTGAAAGAGGCTGTTGCTCGCATGGATGTGGATTATCAATATGCTGGTCTCTATGATCTCCGCCTCAAAGTGAGCCAAAAGGGCGCTTTGGAGCACATCAACGAGTACCTCTATTATGATGTAGAGCTTGACAACCGTACCACTGGCGAGAAGAACTTCGACTATGTAGATCCTAAGAACCGTGGCGTGCAAATCGAGATGGAGCAAGCTGCTACCCAACACCTCAAAGATATCAACGGTTACCTCGCTCCTGGCTTCAAGGATGTAGATCTCCTTGGTGGTGGCTTCGAGTACGAGGCATCTGTCATCATCCCTTGCAAAAACCGTGTTCGTACCATTGGTACTGCTATCAAGAGTGCTCTTAGCCAAAAGGTTAACGCTCCATATAAGTTCAACGTAATCGTTGTTGACGACAACTCTGAGGATGGTTCTGTAGATGTAATCAAGAGCATCGTTGCTGAGGGTCACGAGAACCTCGTTTATATCGCTCAAGACAAGACCTGGCACGCTATCGGTGGTAACTGGAACGTAGCTCTCCACCACGAGAAATGCGGTCGTTTCGCTATCCAATTGGACTCTGACGATACATACTTCGATGAGAACACTGTTCAAAAGTTCATCGACGCATTCCACGAGCAAAACTGCGCAATGGTAGTTGGTACATACCAATTGACCGACTTCGACGGTAACCTCATTCCTCCTGGCGTAATCGACCACAAAGAGTGGACACCAGACAATGGTCGCAACAACGCATTGCGTATCCACGGTCTTGGCGCACCACGTGGTTTCTACACCCCAATGCTCCGCACAATCAACTTCCCAACTACCAAATATGGTGAGGATTATGCAGTAGGTTTGCGTGTAAGCCGCGAGTATCAAATCGGTCGTATCTATGACGTAGTGTATAACTGCCGTCGTTGGGATGACAACTCTGATGCAAACTGCGATATCGTGACTATGAACAACAACCACTTGTACAAAGATCGTATCCGTACATGGGAGTTGAAGGCACGTATCCAAATGAACGAGGGAAAATAAATGTAGAAAAGTTTTAAGAGTTTTAGTCGCACCTGCGGTGCTGTTCTAAAGGTGGGCTACTTACGACTATTCTACCCTTAAAACCTTTAAAACTTTTAGAACTTTGAAACTTTTTCAACTAATAAATGAGATGTTCTCCCGTGAGCTTGCTTCTCACGGGAGAGCATTCGTTAATTACCAAGCCTTATCTCAGGTCGAAGTCAAAGATATGACTATCGACGGCTTCCCCGCTAAATTGTTTTTCAACCCCGCTCGCGTGCGCAGCGTCATGGCAGATGTCAGCCCTGAGGCATTACAAAAACGAGCATGCTTTCTCTGCCCTGATGGCATAGAGGAACATCAACTCACTCATAATTGGGATTCACCTACTGGGCACACCTATTATATTCGCGTGAACCCCTTCCCGATTTTCTCTCCGCACTTCACCGTTTCGTCATCCGTGCACGAACGCCAAGAACTATTGCCTCATCTCGAGTCTATGCTGCACTTGGCAAAAGAACTACCCGAGATGACCATTTTCTATAACGGTCCTATGTGTGGAGCAAGTGCCCCCGACCATATGCATTTCCAAGCTGTGCCTCGCCACAGCCTCCCCATAGAAGATCATTTCTCCACCAACTATGCCAACGCTATCCTGGTGCAAGAAACGGACTTACAAGCCCATTTAACTGCCGTTAAAAGAGTCCTCGCTATGGGCACTATCCCCGAGGAAGCCAGCCAAACAGGTTCTTTGACCGCAGGCGCCTCTCATGCCGAAGAATATGAACCCCGCTGGAATATCGTTTCGTGGTATGAACCCGCGCCAAATGGCGATGTTCAGCATAGTTCAATGGCGCAGAGCGCCGTTCAAAATAGTTCAGAATTGTCTTCTCAGCAAAAAACAATATTGAACAATACTGAACAACCGTTGAACCATATTGAACCAACTCCCACAGGGAGTTTCCACACAGTCATCTTCTTCCGCCGCGAATCCCGCCCTATGTGCTTCTTCGCTCCAAAAGAAGAGCGCATATTGTTCTCTCCTGCCACCGTAGAGATGGCAGGTATTGGCATTGTCGCCAACCGCGAGAGCTTTGACCGCCTCACCCCTGCCCGCCTCCGTAACATCATCCGCGAAGTGGCAGACGAAATAGTTTAGATTGTTTAGATTTCTCGAGCAGTTTGCTGCGAGTAGGATAATCAATTTGCGTACATTTCTTAAGATTCCTTCCCTTTGTACTTTCCCTATTCCTCTCGGGTAAAAGACCAAGGTGAAGGAGTGCGACGGAACGCACTCCGAGTATTGCGCCCGAAAAGTACCCACTTTGAGGATTAAGCGCAATACATAGAATGGCGCACCCCTTGCGGGTACGCAGCCGTATGGCTATAGGGTAGTGCCGTACAGGGTAGGCACGACCGCCAAATGTATGATTATTGATAAAAGTACTTTTATTAAGATTTCTGCTCTAGTACCTTCCCTATTCCTCTCGGGTAAAAGACCAAGGACGAACCAAGGACAAACCAAGGAACAACCTAAGAACTCAAAATCTCAAAAAAGGCTTTTTATTAAGATTTGCTTTCCTCTTTACCTTTCCCTACTCCACCGAGAGACAACCGAGAGACAACCGAGAGAAGAGCGAAGCGTTATCGTGCCCTTGCGGCTAAGAACTCCGCACTTTTCTTAAGATTGCTTTCCTAAAAATGTTGACTCGTATCCTAAAACTATTGACTATTTTCCTAAAAACTTTTACTCCATTCCTAAAAAGATTTACTCCCTGTTGCGCATTTTGTACTCATCTTTTATTTCGTTTCACACCCAATAAACACAAAAAATGCACTTTTCCGCAAAAAAAGTGCATTTTTCTCTACATACTGACAAGTTTTAGCAGTTTGTCATACTACCTTTGCAGCCGAATTCACAAAACCCGTATGTTTAACCACTAAAAACTGCTCATTATGTCACATCCACAAACATTACAAATTCCATTTCCTGAGTTTATGTTATCAATACCTACTATCCAAGATAGTAGTCAAAAATTGCAACTTGAATATGAAAAATCACAATTCTCTTGCAATTCTCATAAAAAAATTGTACCTTTGCAGCCAAATTATAATAAAAGTGAAGATAGAATGTCAAAAAAAACAGAAAAGGACATAACAGAGCAGAATGAAAAAATACTTTTAGCCCGAGAAGCTACTAAAGAAAAAATGGAGTACCTTAATGATATTACCATTACAGAAACTCCGTTAGATTGTGCCACAGATTGGAGAGAGAAATCATTTCTTTTTCCCAATAAAACTATTAGAATTGGCACATTATTTAGCGGCATTGGTGCCATTGAGCATGCATTTCAAAGACTCAAATTAAAAACTCAGATTGTTTTTGCTGGAGACATTGATTCTAAATGCAAACAAAGTTACTTTGCGAATTATGATATATCTAAAGATCAATGGTTCGATGATGTACGAGAGTTTGATGCCACCCCTTATCAAGGTAAAGTAGATTTTATTGTTGGCGGTGCACCATGTCAAGCATTTTCCATGGTTGGAAGACGTTTAGGTTTTGAAGATGCACGAGGTACTCTTTTTTATGAATTTGCACGAGTTATAAAAGAAACTCAGCCCAAAGTCTTTTTGTTTGAAAATGTTAAAGGATTAATTAACCATGATAAAGGTCGAACATGGAAGATTATCCATAGTATCTTTAAAGAGTTAAATTACGACATCCATTTTAGAGTATTGAATAGCAAGGACTACGGAATCCCACAACATAGAGAGCGTATATATTGTTTAGGGTTTAAAGTTCCTACATCCTTTGCTTTCCCCGCTCCTATTTCTCTGCAATATCAAATGTATGATTTTCTAGAAGATTACATTGACACAAAATATTTCCTTAAAGAAAAAGGAATAAAATTTGTGACTAGTCATAAGAATCGACTTAAATCTTACACCCAAATAAATGGCGACATTGCATTGTGCCAAAAAAGAAATCAGCAATTCAATTGGCATGGAGATTTTGTATATCACCCTGATTCCGAATTAACAGAAACTGATGAGAGATTTGATGAGTTCATTTTTGATGTTCGAGATGTTGAAGAAAAATATTATTTATCTGAAAAAGTTGCCAAATATGTTCTAACAAGTGGAACTAAAAGTTTTAAAACATCTATTGAGACTGATTTAGAGATTGCTCGTCCTTTATTGCAATCAATGCACAAAATGCACAGAGCTGGTATTGACAATTATGTTACTCATAAAGGAAGAATTCGCAAACTTACACCACGAGAATGTTTACGTTTAATGGGATTTAAAGACTCATTCAAAATTGTAGTCTCCGACACATCTACATATCAACAAGCAGGAAATAGTATTGTCGTAGATGTTCTTATTGCATTACTAAAACAAATGGATATTACTCAATACGGAATAGAATCATGAAAATCGACGGACAAAACTTCACTGTTGAAGAAATTTTCGATAATAGTTTAACAATTCCTGATTGTTTTGTTTCATCCTCGAACAAACTCGGCAAAGGACATGGTGAAGCAAAATTGTATGTTGCCAGCAAAGACAAGATGTATTCATTCTTTGGAAATGATGTACTCATTTCTTGTTTTGTACTAAAATCTGATTTATTAGCGTATATGAATGCCATTAAAGAAGAATATACGCTACCTAGTTTGGAATATATCGGAAGACAAGATTTGCCACAATTGTGGATAGAGCGCGTTGCAAAAATTCAATCATATCCCGAAGTTATTCAATTTGTCGTTTCTAATCAAATTCAAATTGCAGGTCCTCGCGGATATGTTAATTCTAAAGATGATGCATACAACCTCTTAAGAGAAATTTCCTTGCCATTAGTTACTTACATTTCTGTCATGCGATTAAAAGATAATGTAGGAACTCCACTATTTTATTGGAAGTTATTTGCTGACAGAGAAAAAATAGCTTGTAAAAAGAACGGTGCACTTGTATTCAACTACGGCAAAAATAAAGGTGCTCAACTATTACCCGCAGCAAATTTACCACAACCAAAGAACCCTGAAGTTCGTAAAGCTAGAGACGGACAAGGTAAGTATCGAGAAGCACTTCTTGCAGAGATGTTTTGCTGTCCCATTACGCGTATCAACGACGAGAGATTGCTAATTGCCAGTCATATCAAACCATGGATTGAATCCAATGAAAAAGAAAAAGTAGATCCCAAAAATGGTTTGATATTGTCACCATTATTCGATAAACTATTTGATCGTGGTTTTATTACATTTACAGATGATAAATTCATGGTATTATCCAACTGGATTACTCCAAAAAACTATGAGCGAATGGGACTGAACATCAATGATCATAAACATTATGAATTATTACCATTCGATGAAGCACGATTAAAATATCTCTTATATCATCGCGAAAAAGTTTTTAAAGGATAATTTGTTTTCCTTGATTTTCAAAACTTCCAAATCCACATAACATAATGACCTTTTTCGAGAAAAACACATATTCAGAAGAAGACATCCACCGTCTCATTGCAGACGGAATAGAAGAAAGTCTCCAGTTGGAGTATAAAGGGGCTGGTGCGCTATCTAAGGATGACAAAAAAAGAGCAGAAATAACAAAAGATATTTCTGCTTTTGCTAACTCAAATGGAGGCATTATTATTTATGGGGTCTCAGAGCAGGATCACAAACCTAAAGAAATAACTCAGATTGATGGTAGAGTATATACGAAAGAGTGGTTAGAAAATTGTATCCAATTAATCCAGCCTAGAATAGACAATATACAGATTATTCCAATTCGATTTGGAGATGTTTCCAAATCTGTATATATTGTAAAGATTCCAAGAAGTAGTACAGCACCTCATATGGCTAAAGATTATAGATACTATAAGAGGTATAATTTTATGTCTGTACCCATGGAAGATTACGAAATTAAGGACATATACAATCGGACCACTATTCCTAATTTACAAATCAACACTTGCGATTTTCATAAAAAGGAAGAAAATGCTACTCAAATTATTTACAGTTTAAGAGCAGGTGTTATAAACAAAGGAAACAATGTATGCCAATTATATAAATTAAGTTTTTATATCAATAATGTAGCCTCAAACCATATAGATATTACTTACCCTACAATTAATG
This sequence comes from Paludibacteraceae bacterium, assembly GCA_045132415.1. Lineage (GTDB taxonomy): Bacteria > Bacteroidota > Bacteroidia > Bacteroidales > Paludibacteraceae > Colicola. The sequence goes on from JBGUSG010000008.1 coordinate 288,581, forward strand.
GAAATTATACTATAATTAACGAGAACCGATTAAAACTTAGTATTACACCAAGAGAGCCTATTTTCTCTAACGAAACATTAGATATTGGAGACATCAAAATTATTGTATCAAAACATATATCTGCTATATTTTTCCAGCACTTAATCATTGATATGATTCTATTTTACAACGGCGGACAAGATCGAGTAGCATATATACCTTCCCAGCAAAGATTTATAGATAATTCGGCAGAAATAGAAAAATTCATACATAAACATAAAATCATATATCCTAATTAGTGATTTCCCATTATATCCCCACCACCAATGCCCCCCTTCCCTTTCCTACTCTGCCTGATGAGTTGTTAGGTTGCAATCTGTAGAATAATTTTGTTTTTATCTTTCATACTAATTTAATTCATAAAAAAACAAGCTACCCCATGCTTCGCCAATACAACCGCCACATATACATTGCTTTGCTATCCTTGCTTACGCTGTGTCTGCTCTGCGATTATATCCCTGCACTCCGTTTCTTTTCGACGTGGGTAACTCCTCCTGTAGTGCTGTTTATCGGCTTAGTCTTTGCCCTACTTTGCGGACAAGCCTACCCTACTTTCAACAAGAACGTATCTAAGAAACTCCTCCAATACTCCGTCATCGGTTTGGGCTTTGGTATGAATCTCCAAGCCTCGCTCGCATCGGGTAAGGAAGGTATGCTCTTTACGATTATATCGGTCATAGGTACCTTGCTTATAGGTATGTTTATTGGCTGCAAAGTCTTGAAACTCAACCGTAACACCTCTTACCTTATCAGTTCGGGCACTGCCATTTGTGGCGGAAGTGCTATCGCTGCGGTAGGACCTATCATCAAAGCCAAGGACACCGATATGTCCATGGCATTAGCTACGGTGTTTATTCTCAACGCTATAGGTCTTTTCCTTTTCCCAATTTTGGGTCATTGGTTGGGACTAAGCCAACAAGAGTTCGGCACATGGGCTGCTATTGCTATCCATGATACTAGTTCGGTAGTGGGCGCAGGTGCCGCTTATGGCGAAGAAGCCCTGCAAGTGGCTACCACCATCAAACTCACTCGTGCATTGTGGATTATTCCATTAGCGTTGGTCACTTCAGTCATCTTCCGCAGCGACGGCAAGAAGATTAGTATTCCTTGGTTTATCTTGTTCTTTATTCTCGCCATGCTCATCAACACCTACCTTTTGGTGGACTATCCCGAGATAGGTAAATTCATCGCAGGTATTGCGAGAAAAGGACTAATCATCACGATGTTCTTCATTGGCGCCTCCTTATCTATTGATGTCATCAAATCCGTTGGCATCCGCCCCTTGCTCCAAGGAGTTTTGCTTTGGATCATCATCAGCGCTGCCAGTCTTGCATATATCCTACTCAAGTAAAAACGCATAACTATCATAACATCATGAAACCCTTCCCTTTCCTACTCTTCCTGATGAGTTTTTTAGGTTGCAAAGCAGCAGACTTCCGCTCGGTGGATGCGGAGACTTTTGCAAAGGTCATTGAAGATACTACCGTCGTTCGTTTGGATGTCAGAACTGCCAACGAATATGCGCAAGGGCATATCCCTGGCGCGCTGCTTATTGATGTCACACAAGCAGACTTTATGCAAAAAGCCGAGCAGCTGCTTCCAAAAGATAAAACCATCGCTCTCTACTGCCGTTCAGGTAGAAGAAGCAAAACTGCCGCCATGCAACTCGCCCAACAAGGCTACCAAGTCATAGAACTCAATACGGGCTTCAACTCATGGAAAGGCAAAGTAGAACAATAATAATATTCCCACTGATAACACAGATTAACACCAATATCTTAATCCGTGATTCATCCGTGAAATCCGTGGGACGACGAAAGCAAATAACAATAAAAACTATACAATCATGAAACACCAAATTGCAGTGGGCGTCATGACCGCCCCAAAGATTGAGTCCGTTATTCCAGGACCTCACTCCACTCCAGAACACCCAACTTTCCTTCTCAAGAATGTCCGCATTGGAATTGGTTTCCACTGGGATCGCCTCGAAGACCAAGAATTTGAAGGTACTCTTGAAATACGCGACAATGCAGATGGCACACAGACTGCCATCAACCGCCTCGATGTAGAAGATTACCTCAGTTCTGTTATCACCTCTGAGATGTCTGCTACCTCTTCTTTGGAGCTATTGAAGGCACACGCCGTTATCTCCCGCAGTTGGGTATTGCGTCCTATCATCAGTCCATCAACAGGCACTGATAAGCCTGATTTGAGCAATCCTGATCGCCATGTCATCTGGTACGAAAGAGATGCACACGAAGGCTTTGATGTATGCGCCGACGACCACTGCCAACGCTACGAGGGTATCACCCGTCGTGACGAACACCCAGAGGCGGCTGCCAATGTGCAAAAAGCCATCGACGCTACCCGCGGACAAGTGCTCATGTACGACGGCAAAGTATGCGATGCACGCTTCTATAAGGCTTGTGGCGGCGCCACTGAACTCTTTGAGAATGCATGGGCAAACGAGCACTACGACTATCTGGAACCTGTTCGTGACGAGATAGGCACTCCCCTACCCGATTTGACTATTGAGGAGAATGCGCAGGCGTTTATCCGCACCTCGCCTTCTGCTTATTGCAATACTACCGACGAGCGCATCCTCAGCCAAGTATTGAACAACTACGACCAAGAGACCAAAGATTTCTACCGCTGGACCGTACAATATACCAAAGAGGAGCTGAGCGACATCATCCGCGAGCGTTCGGGTATTGACTTTGGCGAAATACTAGACCTCGTACCTATCAAGCGTGGTCCTTCGGCTCGCTTATACGAGATGCAGATTGTCGGCAGCAAGCGCACCATGGTGATTGGTAAGGAACTGGAGATCCGCAAATGGCTGAGCAAGAGCCACTTGTATAGTAGTGCCTTTGTAGTAGATCGCAACGAGACTGGCGACTTTATCCTGACAGGTGCAGGTTGGGGACATGGCGTAGGATTGTGCCAAATCGGTGCTGCCGTGATGGCAGATAAGGGTTACACCTACGAGCAAATCTTAGCGCACTATTTCCCAGGAAGCGAGTTGAAGGTAATTTAATTCATCCCACAGATTACACGGATTATCACTAATAAAAAGTTCAGTGCACATCTGTGAAATCAGTGGGAAATAAAAGAATGTCCAGACTATATTTCATATTGTGCTTGTTTGGGTTGGTATGCGTGGCATGCCAACCTACAACCAACACATCTGTCACGGATGATACCGCTGGTTTTACTATTGATATTCAAAGCGATAGCACGACTATCACTATCTACTCCCCTTGGCAAAAGGGAGAGGAGATGCAGCGGCTATCTTTTAGCCAATCGTATGAGCGTATTGTGTGTACTTCGGCTACGCATATGGGTTTTATTAGCGAGTTAGGCATGATGGACAAGGTGATAGGTGTTTGCCGCCCAGAGCGCGTATATAATTTGAGCGAAGAAGACCGAGAGCGTATCACAGATATTGGCGATGATATGCAACCCAGTATGGAGAAGATTCTGCTGCTTAATCCCGACCTCGTGATACTCTATACCTACGCACAAGGCGACCCTATTCCTGCACAAGTAGAGGCATTGGGTATCCCTATTCTGTATTGCAACGAATGGACCGAGACTACCCCACTCGCTCGCGCCGAATGGATACGCTTGTTTGGCGCCGTCTTTGGTTGCCTCAACCATGCCGATAGCATATTCGCGAGCGTCAGGGACGCATATGCACAGTTGAAAGTTGATAGTTTAAAGTTTAAAGGCAAGAGTCTCATGTCCGGAATGTCGTGGCGAGGGACATGGTATGTACCTGCTGGTGGGACATTTATGGGCAATCTATTTCGCGATGCAGGCGCACAGTACAAGTATGAGGACAATCCTTCCACCTCATCTATTCCGCTGACCATGGAGCAGGCTATTCAGGATTTTAGTCAAGCAGATGTTTGGGTAGGCTGCGAAGCCACTAGTTTGAAGGAATTAGAAGCTATCGATAAGAAACACACATGGTTCAGGGCTTACCAGACGGGACAAGTGTATAATTTCCGCCGCAGGGCGTTGCCTAGCGGAGCCAATGACTTTTGGGAATCGGGTACGGTTCACCCAGAGCGTATTTTGCAAGACTTGCAACATATTTTAGAAGGCGATACTACGCAACTTCACTATGCAGAAAAATTGAAATAATCACTATAAAGAATATTGGGAATAATCATTATAACTTATTATATAATAGATCTTTAATTGATGCGATACAAACTACTTTACATACTACTTTTGTGCAGTGCTATGGTATTTGCACAAAATGATACTACTGCTCTTAAAAAAGAAAAGGTACGTGTATTTCAAGGTTGTAGTGGTGGTATGATGGTGCATGCGGGCTATCTGTTTGGGCAACCCGCGGGTGCTATCCTGCCAACAGGTGAACAAATTAGTATGCAAGGCTTGACCTATGGTTTGGGCGGTTCGATGCGTGTCAATCTAATGAAGCACTTGCGAATTGGTTGTGAGGGCTTTAGTTCCAATGTAAAGAGTGGCATGACTGACCAACACGATTTTCTGCAAAAAGGTAGTTATATCCGTACTGGTTGGGGCGGCGTGATTGCCGATGCATGCTGGCGTATGGAGAAAGTATGGCCATATATTGGTGGCTCGGTAGGTGGTGGTGCTATGCGTACATTGTCTATCGTGGATGGTAGTCAAGACGATTGGCAAGCAGAAGGAGTAGCTATCCTGCACAAGCAAGGATTTGGTTATGTGAATCCGTATGTGGGTATGGATTATTGTATCACCAAACGCATACATGCTACGTTCCGTTTGGATTGGATGTTGGCATTTGCTAACAAGCAGTTGGTTTTCCCTACAGGTCCCAGATTGTATGTGGGAATTATGTTCTGCCACTAAGACTTTATTGAAATAGAAAACGCCACTCTTCAATTGGAGAGTGGCGTTTTGTTATATGTAATGGTTATTTCTTAAAAGCGTTCCAACCTTGGGCTTGAAGTGAGAGTTCCTCACCATTGCGGCCGATGAGGTTGACGCCATGCTCGGGCTTGGTGATATGACCAATCAAATACACATCCTCCAATGGAATGAGTTTCTCGTAATCTTCTAAATTACAAGTAAATATCAACTCATAATCTTCTCCGCCATTGAGGGCACAAGTGACAATATTAAGGTTCATTTCCTCGGCTAATGCTGCAGCTTGGTAGTCGATTGGCAATTTGTCTTCGTAGATTGAACAACCAACATTGGATTGGGTGCAGATATGCATGAGTTCGCTGCTAAGTCCATCGGAGATGTCCATCATAGCAGTAGGTTTGATTCCTGCTTTGTGGAGTTGCTCGATGATGTCGCGGCGTGCCTCGGGTTTGAGTTGGCGCTCAAGCAAATATTCGCGTCCTTCGAAAGCAGGGGTAGCATTCTCGTTCGCATTCATCACAATACGCTCACGTTCAAGCAGTTGCAGTCCCATATAAGCAGTACCGAGGTTGCCCGTCACGCAGATAAGATCATTGACTTTGGCACCATCGCGATAGACGATATCGGAGTCGTATGCGGTACCGAGGCAAGTGATGGAGATGGTCAATCCTGTCATAGAAGCAGAGGTATCTCCACCTACAAGATCAACATTATATTTCTCGCATGCGAGGCGTATGCCAGCATAGAGTTCTTCGAGGTCTTCTACAGAGAAACGTTTGCTAATTCCCAGAGAAACAGTAATTTGCGTGGGGGAGCCATTCATGGCATAAATGTCGGAGAAATTGACTACAGCCGCCTTGTAACCAAGATGCTTGAGAGGCACGTACTCCAAATTGAAGTGGATACCTTCGAGCAAGAGATCGGTGGTAACGAGCGTGCGTTTGTCGGCATAGTGCATCACCGCTGCATCGTCACCTACTCCTTTTTGGGTAGAAGGTTGCACGGGTTTGATATCTTTAGTGAGGTGCTTAATGAGCCCAAATTCACCGAGTGTAGAGATTTCTGTTTTGGACATAACGTTTTTTTAGTTGACAGTTGACAGTTGACAGTTGACAGTTGACAGTTGATAGTTGAGAGTTGACAGTTCTTATCTCGCATACGATCGAACGATTACTCGCAGAGCTCGTGCACGACAGTTGTGGGTGCAAAGGTACAACAAAATTTGCGAGTATGCAAATTTTTGAGGTGAAAAGTGAAAACTGAAAGGTGAAAGCATGCAGTAGTAGTGGGAAGATACAGGGAAAGTATTGGATGGTAATAGCGTGGTAACGGAGTGGTATCGAGGTGGTAACGAGAAAGAAAGCGGAAAGATTAGTTCTTGTTCAGAGATGAACAGATCGATAAATTTATCTTTTTCAAAAAAAGTACGATTTTTCTTGTGTATGTGCAAAAATTTTAGTAATTTTGCGCGTTTTTGTGTATAGTTACCATTATGATTGAATATATAAAAGGAAATTTGACGGATTTGACCCCTACTTATGCGGTGATTGAGGCAGCAGGAGTGGGATATGCAATCAATATCGCATTGCCAACGTATTCTGCGTTGGTGGGCAAAGAGAATTCGGAAACGAAACTATTTGTAACCGAAATTATTCGTGAAGATACACACGATTTGTTCGGTTTCTTTACTCGTGGCGAACGTGAGTTGTTTCTAATGCTGATGACCGTGAGTGGCATTGGCGCGAACACCGCGAGAATGATTATGTCGGCATACTCTGCGAGTGAGATACGTCAGATTATTGCTACAGGCAACGCGCGTGCGCTTTCGCAAGTGAAGGGATTGGGTCCAAAGACGGCACAACGCATTATTGTGGATTTGAAGGACAAGGTGCTGAAAATAGACCTTGAGAACCAAGAGCCAGGAGCAAAGAGCCAAGACATGTTTGTTGCGCCTTCTGAAGTGGATAGTGAAATCAAACAAGAGGCGGTAAGTGCATTGACCATGTTAGGATTTGCAGCTGCTGCAAGCGGAAAAGTGGTAGATAAGATTTTGAAAGCAGAGCCACAGGCAAGCGTGGAGCAAGTCATAAGACAAGCGTTGAAGATGCTTTGATGATAATTTTGAATTAAGAATTTTGAAATAATCGTTCGAGACGAATGTCGAGATAAGAATTAAGAGTTTTGAAGAAGATATTATTTATATTATTGAGCGTGTTGCCTATGTTGGCATGGGCACAAGAGCAGGATACTATTGTGTCTTGGCAAGAGAATGATAGTATCAAGATGGCTCCATTACAGGTGGAAGGAGTTGGTGCGGATAATTACGATGACTTGACACGCCCTCAAAGTAGTCTGGACTTGGAGAATCCAGATAATGTAAAGACGAGCATTGAATATGACCCATTGACAGGATATTACGTGATGCACACGCGCATCGGCGATGTGGATATCGCGACACCATATCTGATGACCTCGGACGAATATCGTGCATACAGCGAACGCGAGACGATGGGCAAGTATTGGCAATCGAAGATTAGCGAAGTGGAGCACGACAATGAGAAGAAGTTCGATATCACGGATATGAAGTTCAACATCGGACCTGCGGATAAGGTGTTTGGTCCAGGTGGTGTGCAGTTGAAAATGCAAGGTTCGGCGGAGTTGTTGTTTGGTTTCAAACACCAATATGTGGACAATCCCGCATTGACTGAGCGCTCAAGAAACAATAATATCTTTGACTTTGACGAGAAGATTCAGGTGAATGTGAATGGTAAGGTGGGCGATAAACTCAATATGAATTTGAGTTATAACACCGAAGCTTCGTTCGACTTTGACCAACAAAACTTAAAACTCAACTATAAAGGACAAGAGGACGACATTATCCAATCACTGGAGGCAGGTAATGTGTCTATGAACTTGAATAGCAGCCTGATACAAGGAAGTAGTGCACTATTTGGTATCAAGACCGATTTGAAGTTTGGTAAGCTGAAAGTGCAAGCGTTGATTTCGCAACAAAACTCTGAAAGTCAGTCCGTATCGAGTAAAGGTGGTGCACAAACAACCAGTTTTGAGGTGCCAATTGATAGCTATGATGAGAATCGCCACTTCTTCTTGAGTTATTATTTCCGCGACAATTATGAGCAGGCTATGCAGTCGCTGCCTTATATTGCGAGTGGTGTGACGATTAACCGCATTGAAGTGTGGGTAACCAACAAACGTGGTAATTATGATCAAGCACGTAATATCGTGGCGCTGACCGACTTGGGAGAGAATGACCCACAACATATTTTGAACGCATCTATTAGTGCAACATCGGGTGCACGAATGCCTTATAACAAAGCGAACTCACTCTATCAAACTTTGGCCATGGAGCATACAAATATCCGTGATATTCAACAGATTAGTTCTGTGATGCAAAACTTGACGGATATGGACTTGAGTGAAGATTATGAGAAGATTGAGTCTGCTCGATTGCTCAATAACGGCGAATACACATTGAATGCCGCATTGGGTTATATCTCCTTGAAAACCGCATTGAACCAAGACGAGGTGTTGGCTGTAGCCTATGAGTACACCTATGGTGGACAAGTGTATCAAGTGGGTGAGTTCTCAACAGACGGCGGCGAGAATATGGGTGCACCTAATGCATTGTTGCTCAAGATGTTGAAGAGCACCAACAATGCTCCTACTCACAAGAACAAGGGCACATGGGACCTGATGATGAAAAACGTCTATTCATTAGGAGCAAGCCAAATATCAAGCGATAAGTTTGAATTATATATCCAATACCGCAATGACTCGGTAGGAACGGAGATGCAATACTTGATGGAGGGAGATATTAAGGGTAAACAGTTGCTGCGCGTGATGAATCTTGACCGATTGGACTCACGTAATAACGCTTCTCCTGATGGACGCTTTGACTACGTGGAAGGCTATACTGCCCTATCCTCTTCTGGACGAATCATCTTCCCTGTATTGGAGCCATTTGGTAGCCACTTGGCGCAGGCGATAGGCAACCCAACGATTGCAGAGAAATATATTTTCCAAGAGCTTTATGACTCGACGTTGGTCAGCGCACAAGAGTTGTCGGAGAAGAATAAATTTGTGTTGATGGGTAAATACAAAGGTAGTGCTGGCAACGAGATTCGTTTGAATGCGATGAATATTCCTCGTGGAAGTGTGGTGGTAACCGCTGGTGGTGCGACGTTGATTGAAAACGTAGATTACACCGTGGATTACACCATGGGAACGGTGACGATTCTTAACCAATCGATTATTGATGCGGGAACGAATGTGGATGTAAAATTGGAGAACCAATCGCTATTCTCCATGCAACGCAAGTCGCTCTTTGGTGCCCATTTGGAATATGAATTTAATAAAGATTTCACAGTTGGCGGTACCATCATGCACTTGCGCGAGAAACCGCTAACCACTAAAGTGAACACTGGTAGTGAGCCATTGGCAAATACAATTTGGGGTGTGAACACCAGTTGGAAGACGGAATTGCAATGGCTGACATTATTGATTGACAAAGTACCTTGGATAGAGGCGACAGCCCCTTCGACCTTCCAATTGAATGCTGAGTTTGCACACCTTATACCAGGTCACACGAAAGACGTTGGTCAAGTTGGTACGGCATATATTGACGACTTTGAGGCAACAAAAACTAATATTGATATTCATTACCCAAGCTATTGGCGATTGGCATCTACTCCTACGGGGGATAAATTTGTAGAAGCAGATGAAAGTAACAACATTGCATACAATAAAAACCGCGCATTATTGGCATGGTACACTGTAGATCCAATCTTTGGTATTCCTCAAAGCAACACACCAAAGCACATTAAGGATGATCCAGAGGCGATGTCGGATCATCGTACGCGTGTGGTCATGGAGCAAGAGATTTACCCAGACAAGCAATCGCTGCCTAATGCAGATTCGAAATTGGCGGTGATGAACTTGAGCTTCTACCCAGAAGAGCGTGGTCCGTATAATATTTCCGCAGACGAGATTGGATTTGATGGCAAGTTGACTAATCCAAAGCAACGTTGGGGTGGTATCATGCGCAAATTGGATAATACCGATTTTGAAAAAGCGAATATTGAGTATATCGAATTTTGGTTGATGGACCCATTCTTGACCAATGCAGATGCGGCATTTGAAGGTGGTGACTTGTATATTGACTTGGGCGATGTGAGCGAAGATATTTTGCGCGATGGCAAGAAGAGCTTTGAGCATGGTTTGCCACTAAATAACGATGAAACATTAATAGATAGAACCATTTGGGGTAGAAGTCCTAAAACGACAAGTACAGTTGTGGCGTTTGCCAATGAAGCAGGCGCAAGAGAAAAACAAGATGTGGGTCTGAATGGACTGAGTACCGCAGACGAATTTCTATTCGACTATAATGGTAGCAAGCCATATGCAGATTATGTGGCTACTCTACGCAACAGAGTGGATCAAGCCGTATTGGATATGTGGGCACAAGATGATTTCTCCCCATTGAATGACCCAGCCGGTGATAATTATCACTATTATCGTGGAGACGATTACGACCAACGTGAAACACCTGTTTTGGAGCGCTATAAACGTTTCAATGGAACCGAAGGTAACTCTCCCGAGATGGGCGAATATGATGCCTATGGAACGGCTTCTACCTTGCAACCTGATATTGAGGATATTAACCAGGATAATACGCTGAATGATAATGAGCGCTTCTATCGCTACCATATCTCCTTGCGACAGGAAGATATGCAACGTGTGGGACAACAGCATATCGCAAGTATCATGGAAACGAATGTTACCTTGCGAAACAAGGAAACAGTCAAAGTAAAATGGTATCAATTCAAGATTCCATTGCGCGGTGATAGTGCAACGATGAAGAAAGTAGGTAATATTCGCAACTTCAAATCAATTCGTTTTGCACGTATTTACATGACTAATTTCTCGCAGGAGACTCACTTGCGTTTGGCAACATTGGACTTGGTACGTGGCGAATGGCGAAACTATACCAAAGGTTTGTATCAAGATGCAGCAAACAACCAATATAACATTGCTAATCCATATACAACCAGCGGTTCGATGGTAGTAGAAGCAGTGAATATCGAAGAGAACTCTAATCGTACGCCTGTCAACTACGTATTGCCTCCTGGTGTATCACGTCAGACCGACCCAGGTCAAGCTCAATTGATTGAGCAAAACGAACAGTCCATGGTATTCCGCTTTAATCATTTGGCTCCAAAGGATGCGCGCGCTGTATATAAGAATGTGGTATATGATATGCGTCAATACAAGCGCTTGCAAATGTTTGTGCATGCCGAGTGCCTACCACAATATGAAGCTATTGAAGATAAAGATGTATCATGCTTCATCCGTTTGGGATCGGATATCAAAAACAACTATTATGAATATGAGATCCCATTGAACTTAACGCCAGAAGGGTTGTACAATGATGATAATCGAGAAGATCGTGAAAAGGTTTGGAAAAATCAATTCGATTTCGCATTAAGTGCCCTTACACAAGCTAAGATGGACCGCAATCGTGCTGAACGTTCGGGCAACACCAACGTGGGCAATACAATCCCATACGAGACTTATGATCCCGAGAATTTGGAGAATAAGATCACTATCTTGGGTAATCCTACATTGGAAGACATTCAATCCATCATGATTGGTATCCGCAATAAGACTACCGATGAGGTTAGTGGCGAAGTGTGGGTCAATGAGTTACGTTTGAGTGAATTTAACGAGCAAGGCGGTGTGGCAGCTATGGCTAATGCAGCATTGAGCATTAGTGATATTGCACAAGTGAATGTGGCAGGCCGTTTGGAAACAGCAGGATACGGTTCGATTGAATCCAATGTATTGGACCGCAATATGGAAGATATGTATCAACTTTCTGTAAGTGCAGCATTAGAGGGCGGACGTTTGTTCCCAGAAAAAGCTAAGTTGCAGATTCCGTTGTATGTGTCTTATACCAACCAAACAGAAACACCTGATTTCGACCCATTGGATACGGATATCAAATTGTCAGAAAGTTTAGACACATACGAGACCAAAGCAGAGAAGGATTCTATTCGCTCGATGGCAAATACCACACACGAATCGACAAGTTTCTCTGTATCCAATTTGAAAGTGGACATCCACTCTAAGAAACGTAACATGTTCTACGACCCTGCTAACTTCTCTATCTCTGCTAGCTATAACGAGCAGAAGCAATATTCACCAGAGATCGAACAAGACTTGAGTAGAGATTATAAGGGTAGTTTCAACTACTCCTATAATTTCAATCCGCAGCCTTGGGAACCATTCAAAGAGGTGAAAGCAGTACAAAAAGTGAAACTCCTAAGCGAATTAAACTTCTACTACCTACCTCAGTCGTGGGCATTCAACACCAATATGCACCGCACCTTTACCCACTTGAAAATGCGTGACTTCAACACAGCAGAACTGGGTGCGCCCGTGCAAAACGACATGGATTTGACCTTCTCCAAAGACTTTACTTGGGATCGTAACTTCGATTTTAAGTATGACTTAACTAAAAACATGAAGTTCACCTTCCAAACAGCAATGAACTCTACAGTGGATGAAGGTTATTATACTCCTGAAATCATCAAAGACTATGCCTTTACCAATGACCATTATGAGGCATGGAAAGATACCATACAACGCAGTTTGGCAACGTGGGGTACACCATATACCTATCAACAGTTATTCTCCGCGTCGTGGAATGTGCCATTCAATCGTATACCATACTTGGAAGCATTGACAGCAAACGCATCCTACAATGCCACATACAATTGGAATCGTACGGTACAATCGAACAACAGTACCGCCGATTTGGGTAATGTGGTAAGTAGCACACGTGCATGGCAAGTGGATGGAGCATTGAACTTTGAAACGCTCTATGGTAAATCTAAATATTGGAAGCAGATGACGCAACGTTATAATCAACGTGCAACTCGCAGACGTGCTTTCCGTGCAAAGGATTATACCACGACCATTACTCTTGTGGCTGGAGAAAGCAAAGAAATTACTCACCGTTTAGGCAGTGAATCACTTAAATTGACGGCAACCACTGCTGACGGCAAAGATGTGAAACTGAAATATAACACCATTTCTACGACTAAAATCAGCGTGGAATCACCTGTCAAACTCGAGAACGTATCCATCAAGATAACAACGCAAGACCCAAACAAGCGTACACCTGCTCAAATAACTGGTGATATGTTTGCTTACTTTGGTACCATGTTACGCAAGGTGCAAGTCACCTATCGCAACACTAGTTCGCTGACTATCCCAGGCTTTGCACCACAAGCTGGATTTATGGGACAACAACGCTTCAATGACATGTATGCCCCTGGATTTGATTTTGCCTTTGGTGGATTTACCGATGATTTTGTAGAAAAAGCGAAAGAAAATGGATGGTTGTCAAATGATACTTCAGTAGTACAACCTGCCACACGTGCAAAAACGAGTGATTTGGATATTAAACTCGTAGTAGAGCCATTCCCTGGCTTTAAGATTCAGGTCAATGGAAAACGCTATGAAGCACAATCAAGTTCCATCATCTACTCCTATGACCAATTGCAAGAAAACATGACAGGTTCATTCAACATTACTCAAGTGGCTATTGGTACTGCATTCCAACGTATTGGTACTGCTGATGATAATTTTGCATCGGAAACCTTTAACCAATTCTTGAACAATCGCGATGTAATCAACTCACGCGTACAACAACAATATGATGGCATAGTATATCCAAATGCCGGATTTATACCAACAAATTTACGCGGTAAACCATATGAAAAATCACATGGAAGAATCGCTAATAACACGGCTGATGTGCTAGTACCTGCATTCTTAGCAGCATACACGGGTCGTGACGCATCTAATGTAGGACTGAATCCTTTCCTTGGATTGCTGAACATCCTCCCTAACTGGTCGGTTACATTCGATGGTTTAGGACGTCTGCCATGGATGCGCGATCACTTTAAGTCCGTCAACCTGACACATGCTTACACTTGTAAATATGCTATTGGTAGTTACTCTAGTTTCTCCACTTGGGTACCTGCCTTAGATTTAGACAATAAGCAAGTTGGTTTTGTACGTGATGTCGCGACAGACAATCCGATCCCATCGTCGGCGTATGACATCTCATCGGTAACATTGACAGAGAATTTCTCCCCGCTCATTGGTTTGAATATGACCATGAAAAACTCTTTGTCAGCAAAAGTTGAGTATCGCAAACAAAGAAATATCTCTCTGAATGTCAATTCCGTACAAATCACAGAAGGACATACCGACGAATTTGTCATCGGTGCAGGATACACTATCAAGGACTTGAATTTTATTACCAAGAATCGAGATGGTGGACAGAAGAAAGTAAGCAATGATCTCAAGCTCAATGTGGATGTAAGTTACAAAGATATCAAGACATTGCTGCGCAAAGTAGAAGAAGGTATCACTCAAGCTAGTTCAGGAAATAAAGTTTTTGGTATTAAGATTAGTGCTGATTATGTATTGTCGCAAAAAATTAATTTGCAACTCTTCTATGATCACCAAGGCACTACGCCACTCATATCTTCATCCTATCCTATCAAAGCTGACAACGTAGGTATCAATATCAAACTGATGCTCACTCGCTAATGTATAAAGTCGGTATCATAGGACCAGAGTCCACTGGCAAATCGACTCTTTCTGCATATTTAGCACACCGCTACAACGGTGTGCTAATTCCTGAATATGCACGCGAATATATGGAGCATTTGGCACCTGACTATAGTTATACCTATGAGGATATTGTGGCAATAGCCCGACAACAAATACAACAATTGGAAGAACTACATCAGGCGTTTTCAACTAAAGATACACTTGTATTCTTCGATACAGAATTGATCATTACCAAGGTTTGGTTTGAGCATAAGTACGGCATAGTACCTGATTTTATACAAGAAGCACTCCATAGCTATCCAATGGACATATACTTACTTTGCTATCCTGATATGCCTTGGCAACCAGACCCTGTACGGGAGAATCCTAATATTCGTGAGTATTTGTTTGCATGGTACGAGCGCGAAATTCAAGCTCTCAATATTCCATATTATATTATAAAACACTGATGTTTATCCCAATATAAATCTACCTTTTCGCTCGCAATGACGTACAAATAAGATAAACGGATAAGATTAAGATATCTCACCCCAATTGACAATGGTTTGACGAAGAAGGTCAAGCCGTTGCTTGTAGATACGGTTGTGCATCTCGTCGAGGAGTGGGTCGGCATCTAAGATAGAGAGTGCAGCCTGGCGAGCTATTTCCAGAATTTGTCCGTCGTGGGTGAGGCTAGCAATATGCAATTCGAATGGTAAGCCTGATTGTTGCGTGCCCTCAAGGTCGCCAGGACCACGCAATTGCAAGTCTGCTTCTGCGATGCGGAATCCGTCATTGGTAGCCACCATGATATCCATACGCTTGCGGGTATCCTTGCTAATCTCGAACTTGGTTAGTAACAAACAATAACTCTGCTCTGCACCACGTCCTACACGTCCACGTAGTTGATGTAGCTGACTAAGTCCGAAGCGTTCTGCATTCTCTATAATCATCACGCTGGCATTGGGTACATTTACACCTACTTCTATCACAGTTGTAGCAACTAATATCTGTGTTTCACCTTTAGCAAAGCGTTGCATTTGCTCATCTTTGTCCTTAGCGCGCATCTGTCCATGCACCATAGAAATTCTATAGTTAGGAAAACTCTCGCATAAACGATTATAGCCATTTTGCAAGTCTTGCAGATCAAGTTTCTCGTTCTCTTGTATGAGTGGATAAACCACATACACCTGACGCCCAAGATCAATCTGCTGGGTAATAAACTGATTGATCGTCGTACGCCGTTCGATGTTGTAATGAAGTGTATGTACAGGTTTCCTTCCTGGTGGCAATTCATCAATGATACTCACGTGCAAATCACCATAGACGGTCATCGCTAAAGTGCGTGGTATAGGGGTTGCAGTCATTACTAATACATGGGGTGAACGAACATTCTTCTCCCATAGTTTAGCGCGCTGTGCCACACCAAAACGGTGCTGCTCGTCTATAATACACAATCCAAGATTTGCAAACTGGACGTCTTTTTCGATGAGTGCATGTGTACCAATGAGTATATCAATTTCGCCATTGCGTAGTTGTTCATGCAGAGGTAGGCGTTGCTTAGTCGTGGTAGATCCAGTTAATAATTGGCAATTGACATCTAACGCGCCGAGCAATTGGGTAATAGTTTCATAATGTTGATTCGCAAGAATCTCCGTGGGAGCCATGATACATGCTTGATAGCCATTATCTACAGCAAGCAGAGCTGTCAGCAACGCTACGATAGTCTTTCCACTACCTACATCACCTTGAAGCAAACGATTCATCTGCTTACCAGATTTCAAGTCTATTTGTATCTCACGAAGAACTCGTTTTTGCGCATTAGTCAAAGGAAATGGGAGCGAGTTATATTGCTCATGAAACGCTTTCCCAACAATAGGCATACGAAAACCTTCATTCTGTTCACGACGTTTCATTTGTCGCAGAATTTGCAACTGAATATAAAAGAGTTCTTCAAACTTCAGCCGTTCACGTGCCTTTTGCATGGCAATATAATCTTTCGGAAAATGAATATTTGCCAATGCCTCGCTGAGTGGCATAAGGCGTTGTTGCTCAATTAGGTCAATGCCTAATGTCTCACGCACACCATTTTGTCGTAGTAGCGGCATCAATTCGGCAGTAATGTTGCGAATGGCTTTGGAGTTGAGTCCTGCACGTTTCATCCCTTCTGAAGTATTGTAATAGGGTTCTAGCCCTTGTGTCATCTCAGGTTTAACCTTCGCCATAGGTGTTAACTCTGGATGCACGAAGTTGTATTGATGGTTGAAGCGTGAGGGTTTTCCAAAAAGCAGATATTGAACATTACGTTCTAGTTTGAGATATTTAATCCCTTTAAACCATACGAGTTCGATAGTGTGTCTTCCATCTGTAAAGGTTGCAGATAAACGTGCTGTAGCACCAGTGCCAATGGTGTGCCATTCGGTAATATGACCTATTATTTGTACATAAGTGTCTTCGTCGTCAATCTCATGGATAAAGTAAAAACGACTTCGGTCAATGTACTTGTATGGAAACTGGTATAACATATCGAGCGCGGATTTCACCCCGAGCTCTTTACGAAGAATGTCGGCACGCTTAGCGCCGACACCCTTACAAAATTCTATATTTTGGATGGATAAATCCATCGCAAGAAACATGCAATGCTTATTGCAAACGGAAGTTTACAGGTACTGTGTATTTTACGCGTACTGGCTTACCACGTTGTTTACCTGGTTTCCATTTTGGCATGGACTTAATCACGCGGATAGCCTCTTTGTCTAATGAAGGCTCACCAGAAGAACGTACAGCAACAACATCTACAATACTACCATCCTTGTTTACCACGAATTGGCATATTACACGACCTTGAATACCATTCTCCTGTGCGATAACTGGGTATTTAACGTTTTCTGCAAGGTACTTAAAGAGTGCTTGCTGACCACCAGGGAACTCTGGCATAGACTCTACAACCATGAAGATAACCTCTTCCTCTTCTTCCTCTACAGGTGCTTCTACTGGAGGTGCGATTACCACTTCCACATCTTTATCGTCCTCAGTATTGATTTCGATAGTTTCTACTTCCACGTCATCTTCAACCACATTCAATACTTCTACTTCTTGCACTGCTGGTGGTGGAGGTGGAGGAGGAGTTTCTTGAGAGGTTTGCTGGATGTCAATTTCCTCTTCAAAGAAGAAATCAGTGTCATTTACTTCGTACTTTGTCACTTCCTTCTCTGTCCATTCGAAAGCAACATAGCAGATACTCAAGACAAGCACAAGACCCATGAGTACATAGGTCAATTTCTTGTCCTCTAAGCTTGCCTTTGGTGATTTTTTCAGTTGCATATACTAATAATTTTAAGATTTCAATCGTCTCTTAATTGGACATACTTATCCTTTCGGGGTGCAAATTTACTGCTTTTTTTTGAAATGAGCAAATATATCCTGCGTTTTTTACATTTTTTTCACAAAATAGTTGCGATTTTGGGATAATTGTAGTACTTTTGCAAGCGAAATGGATATAGTCAATTTGATAAAATCATCAGGAGCCCGCAATTTTGCTAAATTGCTCTCTGCTAATGTGCTGGCGCAAGTCATTGGCTTGATTGTCTATCCCATTCTTACGCGCATATACTCTCCGGAAGACTTTGGTTTGTTGAATTTGTTCCTAAGTATAAGTGGGGTTCTTACTATTTTTGCTACGGCGGAGTACTATAATGCGATTGTATTACCGAAAAAAGAATCGGAAAGTATCTCCATAGTACATGTATGCATGATTTTATTGCTATTGATTGTAGGTTTGATAGGTATTTCGGTATGCTTTTCGCAAGATATAGCTATAGTTTTCAAGACTCCAAGATTGGCCGATTACTACTGGATAATGCCGATTCTTGTCTTTGTCTTAGGAGGATGGAATATATTGAATTATTGGTACATACGTTGTGCCAGGTATGATTCTGTTAGTGCATATCAGTTAAGTCAAAGCATCTTGTCAGCTGGTGGAAAGTTGGGGTTTGGTTATGCAGGATATTTAAGTGGTGGTATGATTTACTCTACAGTTCTCGCCCCGGCCTTATCCCTATGTATTAGCATATTTCGCTCGCGAAAACTAATCGCAAAGTTTGCTACTTTCTCTTGGAGCAAAGCAATTGAATCAGCACGTAAATATCGTAATCTACCATTTTACTCCTTACCTCGTAGTTTTATTAACATGTTAGCGGGGCAATTACCTGTTCTATTATTAACGCCAGTATTTGGATCAAAGCATGTAGGCTGGTGGAGTATGGCCTTATTGTTAGGTTTTATCCCGATTAGTGTGATTACGCGATCTGTTTATCAAATCATGTACCAATACACTACGGAACGAGTTAACAACCACCTTCCTATCTATGCTTATTTTCAGCGGTTTACATTGTTAGTACTAACTGTCGGAATACCCTTTTTTAGTATCTTGTGTTATTTCATGCCTGATTTGACTTTGCTGTTTTTGGGCGAAGGATGGAATGAAACTGGTTTATATCTGCGCTGGATGTTACCATGGTTACTTTGTAGCCTATTAACTTCAAGTACAGGTTTCCTCGCAGATATCTTTTTCAAACAAAAGCTCGGACTAGGTTTCGAGATATTAACGGCTAGTCTCCGCACAATAGGTGTCGTATTGGGAGTTGTGTTTGCAGACTTCACGCTGTCCATCATTGGCTATGCACTAGGCAGTGCCATCGCCGTAGCAGCCCAATACTCATGGCTACTCGGGCTAGCTCGCAAATATGATGCTACGACAACTTCGTGAGAAAATGCAAAGCCTGATGATGGCGGAATTGAATATGTTCACATATTAAAAACCAACACTGCTTTATCTTGTTAGTTACGATATCTATTGGATATGCATCTGTTGTAACCTCCAACGAATAACGATATTTAGGAACGTAGCCGTTACTAATATTATTTTCGTGTACAATCTCGCACCACATAAATGGTTTATGCAATTTAATCAGATTTTTGGATTGTACTTTTGTGTGATCGATACCTAAACTCGTTCGAATGTTTTGCTTCTCTTCCCAAAAACTCAGAAAATGATTCCTATCGTATGCCACCGCAAAGGCCATATCTTTATGTTCAAACCATTGTATGCCATTCGTAAAGGTCAGTACTGCGGATGCATGAGTGGCAGGAAGTAACTTTTGCAGTGTTTCTACGAAATCTTTCGCCAACATGTCATCATTATCCACACGTGTCGAAAGTAAGTAATCGTAACCATGTACGTATTTTTCTCCAATGTTATTATACAAAACATTTACATCTTCGTAATATGTGCATAGTTCAATATAAATATTTAGGTGTGAGTTGGTATGTTTCGCAAGCCGTGATAGGTAGTTTTTTGGTGTTTGATCACTAACCAAAATAACCCAATCAAATTGTTGATTGGTTTGTGCTATAATTGACGGAAAACAATATTGCTCAAATAGTCTAAATCGCTCTTCTAACCAACTATCTTGAATATGGATGTTACTCTGCAAGTCGTATTGCAGATTGAATCGTGTTAATATAATGTGTTTATAATTCATCTATTAGTTGACTTAAACTTAATTTAATAGACTGCCAATTGTATTGTTTCTGAGCCATTTCTAATGCAGCTTGGCAATGCTCTTTATATAGAGATTGGTTCCTTATGTATTGTATCATAGCTTGTGTTGCTTGCTCTACATCTTTCACCAAACACGCGCATGTATCTATTTCAGCTACTCCTTTGCGAATAGCTATTAGATTGGAATAAATCGATGGCCTGCCACATGCCATATAATAAAACAATTTTATTGGCAAACAATGAGTGTTTTCCAAATCAATATCTCGTAAGTCTAAGAATAGATCATACTTGACAATCTGTTTGCAAAACTGTCCGAAAGGCATAAATTCTAATCGACGAATATGTAAATTATCATATGCTTTCAAATTGGGTAAATGGTCTTTGGTAATCACATCCAATTGAAATTGAGTTTTTGGTAGCAATTCCGCAATATGTTCCATCGTGCTCTTTACTCGCTCCCACCCCTTTTCTTTGGTCAATGCACCAGCATACAACACACGACACACTTGCGTAAGTTCATTCGTCGGTAGTGGCTGGATATAAGCTAAGTCGGGATAATAAGGTAGATTGATATTTTTCTTCCTGGGATACAACACACGAAATGGTTTAGCCTTATCTTCTTCTCCAAAAATGAAAGCATCTGTTCTCCACCCAGCCCAAAGGTTCGCAATAGCGAGCACAAGCGCCTTAAACAGTTTGCCCATTCGAATATTCCGTAAATTTTTTTTTGAAGGATACCATTCTGTAATATCATACACAATTTTAGCAGATGTATGACGTATTTTCCATAAGGATTTGGGTGTATCTACTATATAAATATCTGCCTGCTTAGGTACATAATTAAGGAAAGAATCCATGCCATAAATCTCAACAATATGCCCCGCTTCTCGTAACGTCTGTGCTTGATGAAACAGTACACGCTCATCTGTCTCTGTATGAGCGGATTGCAGAAATATGATACGTTTGTTTTGCCCCATATGATCTATCGCATTCTTCTCTCTTTCAACCAGTTGTATGCATTGGCAAACCAGAAATACCACTTATAATATTTCTCCACACTATAATATAAGGTGCGCGTACTTCCGAATTGTTTATAATGATTAGCGACACCTCTAATCATACTGCCCTCAAAATCAAATGCCACGCCTTGTTGGCGAGCTAATTTAATTGCCTCTAGTACAAGCAAAGCGCTCGCTCCTGAATCTTTGTAGCTCGGACTATAACAAGGTATAAGGTAGTACATGCTTTGTCTATCCCAAACCAAAAAAGCCGCCGCCAACATCTCATTATCTGCATTGCAAATGGAGAGAATTTGACATTGATTCATACGGCGAGCCTTACGCTCTAAAACCAACAAAAACTCGCGCGAATAACTAATTTGCTTACCTTGCTCTTGTAGACATTTAACGTGAAAACGGTAGAAATCTTCTACATTCAGATTCGTATCAGCATGTAAAGAAAGTGCTTTTTGTAATTGACGTTTCTTGTTTTTGGAGAAAGAAGCAATTACCTTATCAAGGTTCGATAAATCTTCGATACGATATGTCACACGCTCCTTGATCTTGAATCCTAACTGCTGCATTTGCTCAACTGCCACACTATTGATAGCGTAATGTTGATAGTAATAATGCAGTCCTAATTCGGATAACTGTTGTGCAAACTGCTGACAAACGGTAGCTGTTTTATCTGTGTCATTAGCTATATCTTCGCGCAACCATATACCGCCAATTTGTGTTTGTTGCGGCATGACGACGTATTTCATCCACGCGCGCTTGCGCAACAAGTATGGTAAAGCAGCTTGAATAGTGCCTTGCTCATCGTGGCTCAGTAGCACGTCCCAATGCTTTCCCGCACATACTGCATCCAACCACCAATCAGTCATAAATAGTGGCAATTCGCTATTTTTCAAGCAAAATTCATGGTATAATTCTTTGTTGGTCATATTACCCAATATACAATTTGCGTGCAAAGTTACGATTTTTTGCCGAAATATCCAAATAACACTTGCAAAATTCAAAAAAAAGTAGTACTTTTGCACGTCAATTCAAAAATAACTTATAAAATTATCTGATATGATTGTTGAAACCAGTCCGTACAAGGTTTTTGCTCTTTCTCAAGGAGGTGAGCTCGCTAAACGTATTTGTGACTATTTAGGATGCACATTAGGCAACATCCAAGTAGCTCGTTTCTCTGACGGTGAGTTTGCCGTAAGTTTTGAGGAATCCGTTCGTGGACAATCGGTGTATATCGTGCAATCCACTTGTCCAAGTAGCGATAACATCATGGAGTTGCTACTCGCTATTGACGCAGCGAAGCGTGCAAGTGCATACAAAGTGATCGCTGTTATCCCATATTTCGGTTGGGCACGTCAAGATCGCAAGGACAAACCACGCGTATCAATTGGTGCAAAAGTATGTGCGAACCTATTGCAAGGTGTAGGCGTTGACCGAGTGATTACAGTTGATCTCCATGCTGACCAAATTCAAGGGTTCTTTGATATCCCTGTTGATCACCTCTATGGTGCAAATGTGTTGGCTGACTACGTGCAAGCACTCAATCTCGACAATCTTATCGTAGCATCTCCTGACGTAGGTGGTACCAAACGTGCTTCAGTATTCGCTAAGAAACTTACAGCTCTTACCAAACAAGATGTGCCAATGGTCATCTGCTACAAGCACCGCCCTAATGCCAATCAAATCGGCGAAATGCGTGTCCTTGGTGATGTGAAAGATAAAAACGTAGTCATCATTGATGATATTGCAGACACTGCAGGTACGCTCTGCAAAGCAGCTGAAGTGATGAAGGCAGATGGCGCTAAGTCTGTTCGCGCATTGGTAAGCCACGGCTTGATGTCAGGACCTGCTTGCGAACGTGTTACCAATTCCGCACTTGAAGAGCTCGTTTACACCGATTCCATTCCGTTTAATCAAGAGCGTTGTTCTAAGGTAAGCATCGTGTCTATGGCAAAGCCTATCGCTGAGACAATCCTTGCTATCCAAAACCATCGTTCTGTTAGTGAATTGAATATACACTAATTTGATTTATAGACAATTATTATATATTGCCCTATCGTTGGTTTTGTTCTCTTGCCAGACTAAAACCAGGAATTCTACAGATGTCCGCTGTGCTTTTTCAGCGGACTCTGCATATACTTACATCGCCCAGCAAGTGGCGTTCGGCGCACGTGTGCCTGGCTCTGACGAACATGCCGCTTGTGGAGACTGGCTGGTACGTAAACTGGCGCAGTTTGGTGCGCAGGTGCACAATCAGTATGGTACTATGACCAATTATGCAGGTGAATCACAAGCTCTGCGCAATATCGTTGCTTACTTCGAGGGGACGACTCCAAATACCATTCTGCTCTGTGCACACTGGGATTCACGCCCTTGGAGCGATGAGGAAGAGCACTATGATGATCGTTTTACCCCTGTGCTTGGTGCCAATGATGGTGCAAGTGGTGTGGGCGTGATACTTGAGATTATTCGTCAGCTATCCATCCTCAAAGCACAAGGTGAGGCTATTCCTTCTATCCAAATCGTCTTCTTCGATTGTGAAGATATGGGCACTCCTAACCACTATACAGGAACGCAGCGCGAACACACTTGGTGCCTTGGCAGCCAATACTGGGCAAAAGAGTACAAACAATCAACTGTCAACTGTCAACTGTCAACTGTCAACTGCCAATACGGTATTCTTCTTGATATGGTGGGCGACCCTTCAGCCACTTTCCCACGCGAGTATTTCTCACAACAGTATGCTGGCAGTTATGTTGAGCAATTATGGCGCACTGCTTCTAGACTAGGCTACAGCCGCTATTTTGTCAACCAATCCACCTATTATCCCATTACCGACGATCACTACTATGTCAGTACTATCGCAGGTATTCCATGCGTGGATATCATTGATTACAAGCCGAATACAGAGACGGGATTTGCCGAGTGGTGGCATACTCGTCAAGATAATATGCAAAATATCAACAAACAAACCTTACAGGCAGTCGGAGAGACTGTATTAACAACGATATGCTCGAAATAAAGAATCTACACGCCACTATTGCTGGCAAAGAAATACTTAAGGGGCTTAACCTCACCGTCAATGAGGGCGAGGTACATGCTATCATGGGTCCCAATGGCGCAGGCAAATCTACCCTTTCTAACGTCCTTACGGGGCATCCTGCATATACTGTCACAGCGGGCGAAGTCTTCTTCCGTGGCAAGAACCTCCTAACTATGTCGCCTGAGGAACGTGCGCGCGAAGGCATGTTCTTATCTTTCCAATATCCAGTGGAGATACCAGGTGTATCAATGGTCAATTTCATGCGTACTGCTGTCAATGAGAAGCGCAAGCACGAGGGCAAACCTGCCCTCTCTGCCACCGATTTCCTCAAGCTCATGCGCGAAAAGAAAGCGCTTGTTGGTATGGACAATCGCCTTACCAAACGCTCTGTTAATGAGGGTTTTTCGGGAGGTGAGAAGAAACGCAACGAGATCTTCCAAATGGCAATGCTTGAACCCTGCCTCTCCATTCTTGACGAAACAGATTCTGGCTTGGATATTGATGCGCTGCGTATCGTAGCAGAAGGTGTTAATGCACTCAAAACGCCTCACACAGCATCGATTGTCATCACCCACTATCAACGTCTCCTCGATTACATTGTACCTGATTTCGTACATGTCTTAGCGGACGGCAAGATTGTTCGTACAGGCGGCAAAGAACTTGCACTCGAGCTCGAAGACAAAGGCTATGCCTTTCTTAATGAACAACCTTGAAC
Source organism: Paludibacteraceae bacterium (assembly GCA_045132415.1). GTDB lineage: Bacteria > Bacteroidota > Bacteroidia > Bacteroidales > Paludibacteraceae > Colicola. Next base: position 313,486 of record JBGUSG010000008.1, read on the forward strand.
CATCTTGAACAATGTTGAACGAAATCATCCTACATCCTGGCGAACATCGTGAGATCATCTTGCTCAACGAGCCTGATACCAATTGGCATATCATTCAAGAGGCTGGTTCTACCCTCTTGCTCCATGTGATAGCATTGCCTCATCCCAACGATGAAGCCCAATGGCATACTTCAATCACTGTAGAACATAAGGCAACAGGTTGTAAGACAGAGATGTATGGTCTTGCTCTTCTGCACTCACAGCAGCAACATCATCTCACCACACGCGTGCTTCATAATGTAGGCGGGGGCTATTCATCGCAACTCTTCAAGTTTGTCTTGGATGATGAGTCAAAGGCTTCTTTCAAGGGCGAACTAAAGATATTGCCTGATGCGCAACAAGTAGAGGCATACCAAACCAACCGCAATATATTACTCTCGCGCCAAGCAGAGATGACTACCGAACCGCAACTCGAGATCTATGCTGATGATGTCAAAGCAAGCCACGGTGCTACTACAGGACAACTCGACGATTCAGCGCTTTTCTATATGCAGCAACGCTGTATTAGCCGCGAAACGGCACGCAAACTACTGCTTTGTGCTTTCTTTGAGGACGTGTTGCGCACTTTGCCTAACGAGCAAATGCAAGAAGACATCGTAGAAAAGATCAACGAATATATCGGTTAAATCCCTTTCTTTTCCTTGTCAATTACGTACCATATACGTAAGATATACGTAGGATATACGTACCATATACGTAGGATAACGCTGTTAAAAAGCAAGGTATATCGAATCTAACCTATGCCTATATACGCCGTATTTTTTCTTATCTCCTATCTGGAAACTCTCCATACTCCTCGAACGTATAATTCAAGAAGTCATTGATGGGCTTAGCAGCATAAGCAATCTCAGTTGCTAAATCCACGAAATCGGGTGCACACACTTGCTCATCCGTCAGAGGTGTAGAGAAGGTATAGCACTTTCGCTTTAACCAATCAACATGCTCAAAGTCAGCAGGGAATCCCTGTGGCACCTTCTTGAGCATATACTCGCTATCAAAATCCTGAAAATACTTGTTTGTCAAAGGATTAGCAAAGATACTTTCCACCTCATCATAGTTGGCTAGCACCTCTTTGCGTAGTGCATTAAGCAAATCTTTATTTGGACACCATATACCGCCGCCAAACATACACTGACCAGGCTGAATATGCACATAATACCCTCCTCGATCACTCTTTCTGCCGCCTCGCACAGCAGGAAACGCGCCAAACCATTCCTTAAACGGACGTTTATCATGTGAGAAGCGCACATCGCGATAAATACGCCATATACAATCCTTCGGCTGTAAAGGTGCCAAATCGGGGTCCATCTCCTTCAATCGCTCCAACCATTCAGCAGTAAACAGTTCAAAACGTTGCTGGCAATCGCGGTACCAATCTTTGTGCTCGTTAAACCATTCACGATTATTGTTGCACGACAATTCCGCTAAAAAATTCAGTATCTCTTTCATAAATTATTTCTCCTTTCCTTGCTGATCAACAAAAAACACACATGATGGACTAACCAATACTATATTGTCGCCACTAATCTTATATGCAGCTTTGATTGGTAGATGCTGCTTACATTCGAATCGATGAATAGATTCCAACTGTGGATTAATCACAATGAATACACCATTTGCATAGACCAAAAGGTAATCTTCTCCTATAGGAAGAATACTGACTATATCTGCCTCCTCCTGTGGCAGTTGGTGAGCAAAAATCACCATATCAGTTAGTGCATCACGATATTGCTCAAAAGGTGCAAGTGTTTCATCTATCGCATCGTAAAATTGTTTGGAAATCTCGCTATACATGCTATCAGCCATTTCCAAGCGTTGCTGTGCCATAGTAAGAATCGATTGAATCGTAGTATCAGAGCCCAGCACCTGTTTATATTTATCCAGTTCAATATCAGTTACTCTTGATTGTAACACCTCCAACGCATCACAAGTAGTTTTCTTTTTTTGGTATTTCTCATACAGCGTATTCAATGCCAGTTCTATATCTTCTTGTATAATGCTATCGTTTGGTAAAAACAAACCTTGTGCATGGCATTGGATTAACTCTGCACACATTTGTTGAATCTGTGTTAATGGTTCCATAAACGACGCATAATCCATTTTGTTGATATAATTCGTGAGAATTTTATTTGTCTTAATCGCTTGCTTCTTACCATTCTTCACCTTATGAATAGCATCATCAATACATCTATATTCATGTTCAATAGCTTGATAATACGTATCATATTCATCACTTTGTTTGGTCAAAAACTGCTTTGCAAATTCGCCATAATTCCAAAGCGGAATGGCTGATTCCATAAAGTTCGTTTGTGTCAGTCCATCCAAACGATATAATTGAATCTTATTATATATAAAAGTAGGATGATAGCCTTCAATGGGATATTGTTGCAACGAATGCTCAAATGCCTTTATATCCAACTGCAACGAATCAAACTGCATTGCCAATTGATTCAGAAGCGCAACATCTTGCTGTTGCAGTCGCAAATGCGCTTGTTTCTCACTCGGATAGAGTTCACAAAATTCAGTAAACATACGCCTACATACACTATAACGCTCCACCATACGATTGTAGTTATTATATAGGTTATCTACTAATGTCTTAGTTTGCTTTACGCGATTCAGTTTCTCACGGGCAAATCGCACAATATCCTCATATGCAATCTTCTTACCCTGTGTAGGGATACCTACAAAATCCTCGTCCTTTAGACTGCTATTTTGCGCATAGTGTATGCAATTGCCATAATACACCCTTACATTATAGAGAACGCGGATAAGGTAGTCATAATTCAAAATCGGATGTATAGTAGCCACCAAATCCTCGCTATGTTTTCCCAAATGGTAATATACACCAGCAAATTGAGGATGCGCCAACTGGTATTGCTCCAACTGGTAGATAGCCTGCTCCTTAGTCATTTGAGTAATGGCAACCAATTGCTCATCAAAATTCTCTTGTCCGTACAAGCAAGTCATAACCATGCACATCAAAGCACATGCGATATATCGTAATAAAATATTTCTCATTATTCTATCTCATTAATAGTAAATTCTACACGTCGGTTAATAGCACGATTCTCATCGCTATCATTGGGGACTAATGGTTTGCTTTTGCCATATCCTTTGGCGATAATACGCTTGGCAGCAACTCCCTTTCTGATAAGGTATTTTCTCGCCGATTCACCGCGTTGTTGAGACAATCGCAAGTTATACTGCTCACTACCCACATCATCTGTATGTGCCGACAATTCAATATACATAGATGGATTATCTTGCATCAGTTTAACCAATTTATCCAATTCGGCGTACGATGATGGTGTCAATACGGATGAATTATGATCAAATTGGATATTACGCAGTTGCAACACCATTTCCTTCCGTAAAGCAGTAAGAGGAATGGTATAGGTCAGTTCTGCCGCTACGTTTGGAATATGAATGAGGGTGTCCTTATAGATATATCCCTTAGCTCGCACATATACGAGGTAAGTGTTATCCTGTCTTGCCATAGTGATATGGTGCAAAGAATCATTACTTAAGTTTGCTAACACCTCATCTTTGTTTTTATTACGCATCTCCACCACAGCAGGCACAGGACACAAACTATCTGCATCAACAACTCGAAGAGTCACTTGGTTTTTGCATGGTAACAGTTCAATGTCTAATTCCGACCGTGTGAGTAAGATACTATTTTGAGTGTTAATATGCAGGGTGGTATCTTCATATCCCTTTTTCTTGTATGTAATATCATAAACCCCACCTATATTCAGTTCAATATCCGTTTGATAGGTAGCTCTCTTTATTGCTTGCCCATTCAATAAAATACTATCGGGTGATATTGGCAATAATATATCACCATCGTACGCATTGATGCGAATATTTAACTGTTTGTCTAATTCAATATTCGCTTTTATTATAGTATCTGCCTTTAATTGAGTACAATCGTATTCACAATAATGATGCGAATAATTCTCACCAGTTATATCAATAAAATAGGGAATTCCCGCAGGAAGAGCCAATTTATATGTCCCCAAATAACCACTTTGAATTTGTGCCAACGGTTTGAAACTAATGGCATGAAACACACTGATTTGTGCCGGCGCTATACGTTTGGTTTTCACATCTCGTATTCTGCCTTCTAATGTGAGAATAGGCTGTGGGTGGAATTGTTCAGGCAATACCAATTGCTCTGCGATATAAGAAGTATCCCGATTATTACAAATTTGATGTGTATAACCAATTGTAACATTGCACACATTACCTTGGCGCACAAAATTCTTTACATACGGAGCATAGTAATGCTCGTTCTTATTTTCTGGTGCTAATATCAGCATGGGATCATACCAATTGCGTTGGTCAATTCGCTGGGTATAGAACAGTGCAAAATTATTATCCTTTTTATTATCTGCCGTCCGACTGGAGGCAAAAATTACAGTTTTATTATCAGGTAGCAAGACGGGCGAGATGTCATGGCCACACGAAATAATCACAACTTCAGGCATCGACCATTGCGCACTCGCTTTGTTAGAACACATGAGGTAGAACAGCTCTTGAGTCTTCTTTCCTTTTCCAACTTCGATAGTACGTCTAACAAACATCATATCTTGTTCGCTACTAGAGAGTGTTGGATACAACTCATCGGCAGGCGTATTCAGTGCTGTCAGTGCAGTGATATGCTCCCATACTTTAGCATTCTTCCTTGCCGTGTACAAGTCATAATGCGTTTGCTCAGGTTCCTTTGCTGAGAAAACTATCGTTTGCTCGTCAAACGACAAACTATGTGAGTGTATTTGCCACCCCTGCTGCTGCAATGCAGGTAACGGCGACTTGTAATTCGCTTGAATCATCTGCCCATACCCTATACCCAAAGGTAATAAGGTCAGCAACAATGCCATCATATTTTTCATGTTCATTCTTTTTATTTGTGCAAAGGTACAACTTTTTTTGCATATATCAAAAAAAACAACTAACTTTGCAGCCGATTTTAGGTCTCATAGTTCAATGGATAGAATAAGGTCCTCCTAAGACTTAGATTCGGGTTCGATTCCCGATGAGACTACATGTTGAGAGTTGACAGTTGACAATTGACAGTTAAGAGTTGATAGGTGACAATGAAAGCAAAATTTTATGTTGTATGGCAAGGTCGCGAGGCGGGGATATACGACTCGTGGGCGGCATGCGAAGCCCAAGTGAAGGGCGTTGCTGCTAAATACAAAGGTTTTGCTACCCGCGAAGAAGCCGAAGTGGCATTCCAAGCCAATGCGGAGGATTATATCAAAAGATCCTCCCCAACCCTCCCTTCAAAGGGAGGGAGTAGTTCGCTTATGGGGGAGGAGCGTAGTCCCATTTTGAGAGGGGAGATAGAGGGGATTCACCTCCCAGCCCTTGCAGTAGATGCTGCGTGCTCGGGCAACCCAGGACTGATGGAGTTGCGTGGTGTAATAGCCGATACGGGCACACAAGTATTCCATCGTGGGCCATATATAGATGGTACCAATAATATTGGAGAGTTTCTGGCCATCGTATTGGGATTGGCCTATTTGCAACAGCAAAACTTACCTTGGGCATTGTACTCAGATAGCAAAACTGCCATCGCATGGGTAAGGCAGAAACAATGCAAAACCAAATTAGCATGGAGTACAAAGAATCAAGACCTCTTATTGGCTGTACGTGCGGCAGAGAAGTGGCTACACGAGCATACATGGACTACACCTATCTACAAGTGGGATACGGAACATTGGGGTGAGATACCCGCCGATTTTGGACGAAAATAAGGTACGCCTTAGTACATGCGATTGATGGCGTAGTCCAAAAGCGACAATAGACTCTCTTTATATTTATTTTCAGGGAAAATACCGAGCACATCTGTTGCTTTCTTGCGGTACTTCTCCATCAACTGGTGCGCATAGCGAATACCATCATAACGAAGCACAAAGGAGCGAATCTCCTGCTCCGCCTCAAACACATCAATATGTGGAGACTTATTGGCCAATGCCTCGGCTAATTCTTTTATTTGATTTGCCTCTTCCTTGGTAGCACGTTGTAGTGATTTGATAATAGGTAAGGTGGCTTTACCATCACGGATATCATTCATAGTTGGTTTGCCCAAGTCTTCAATATCCGAGAAATCAAACACATCATCTTTCAACTGAAAGCATAAGCCCAAGTACATACCAAACTGCTTCAGAGCATGGCTCTGACGCGCTGTGGCACCCGAACTAACAGCACCAGCTTCGCAGCAAGCAGCAAACAGATGGGCTGTCTTATGCTGAATCACGCGTAGGTATTGCTCTTCGCTAATCCACATGGATTCACCATCATGCAACTGAATCAACTCACCCGAAGACAATGCTGCTCCTACCTCAGAAACAATACCAAGGATGGTGGTATTACGCAATTCAGCCAATAGACCTATCACTTTTGCCAATAGGTAATCGCCTACCAAGATGGCAATCTTATTGCTCCACTGCTCTTGTATTGCTTTGACCCCACGGCGCATGGGAGAATTATCCACCACATCATCGTGTACCAACGATGCTGTATGCAGCAACTCCAGTGACACGGCCGTCTGAATCGTCTTATCCGTCACGCCTTTGCATATCGCAGCCGATAACAATACCAAGATAGGACGCAGCTGTTTGCCACGTTTGGTATGGATATAATCCAACACATTACTTATTAATGTATTGTCTGCTGCCAGCGCTTGACTAAACGCTTGCTCAAATTGCATAAACTCGGTTTGTATAGGCTGACGCAATGCTTTCATCGGATTGTTTACCAATTGATTGAATTTAAGTATCCACGATAGACATCGCTAAAGGATTGCGTTTGATTTTGCCCACCAATAATATAGATATTATTCGCTTTGTCCACCAATACGCTTTGTTTCTGGCGTTTTGTATAGGTCTTTGGCAATTGATTATGCGTCGTATCGGGCATATGCCAATTCATACCTTCATCATCCGAAATAAGCATATCGCTGCGCCATGTTAGGTCGTTGTCGATACCACCAAACATCATCAAATGATCTGCATATTGAATAATCGACACACCTGTAAGCGAGTTGAATTGAGGTTGCTCAATGGTGAAGTCTTTCAATCGATACCCTGAATTAGCTGCATATTCAAAATTCCAACGCGTATTAACGGCTTGACCATTTTTTGCGCGCCCACCTACCACCATAGCACGTGGACGTTCGCTACTACTCTTGAATGTCAAAGCTGCAAAATCGCTGATAGGGAATTGCGCGGGCAATGCACCATCGACTAGTCCTTGCATATCCGTAAATGGCTGAATAAGTGTATCCGTCACAGTCGCCAAATATAGGAGATTGTCAGCACGATTCTCTACTACACACCACGCTTTACCATCGAAGTTCATCAACATCGTTTGTGGCGAAAAGTCTGCTGAAGAATAATCGGTTGCGGTCCAATGGATATTGTCTTGCGAACGATATAATTGGTCATTGGCAATGTAATACAACGTATTCTCATGTTGCATAATCTCACGTACTGAGCATGGCGTTGGCAAGCCCGTTAGCGACGTTTGTTTGGTCCAATTCTCGCCTGTAGCAGATGTATATAACTCCGTAGAAAAACCATTGTTGACATATACTACCAATTCGTCGTTGACCAACAATGCTTGCGTTTCACAATATTGAGGAGCAAATATTTGCTCTGTTAATTGTTTCCAAACGTATAAATCAGGATCTACTTGATGCACCGTGATATGAATACGATACCATTTCTCATGCTCCAAATCGGATGATCGCACATATAGGTATACTGGTGACTGGGTAAAATCAATGGTATCCGCTCCGGTGCTTGTAATGGAGGTGTCTGGCAGAATAAATGTAGCAGAACCAGGAGTAGCCTTATAAGTTACCATAGGCACAACGCTATCAATACGTGTACCGTATGCCAGCGAGTCAATATTGTATATCCAACCTGTATCTGCTCTATGCTCCACTTTATATATCGCACGTGTCAGGCCTGGGTTGGTAGTGTCGGCTTGAAATGTAAAGGAATTGACACGCGCATCCGACGAGGTAAGCATCGTCTCGGTCTTGTTGCATCCTATCAATACAACAGATAATAGCATTAATATAGGGATAAAATACCTCATAATCATAAAATTTCGCACAAAGATACTGCTTTTTTTGCACGTATGCAAAAAAAGTTGTACTTTTGTATGTTTTTTTGAAGAATTATGCTTTTTGAATCCAATATTTTAGACTTATTAAAGATTCTTCCCTACCGTCGAAAACAACGAGAGAAGAGTCGTATGCGCGAATTGCTATCTCAAAAACGTCGCATGCTAACAGTAGAGATGGTGCGTGAAAGTTCCGACCAAGTGGTAGCACTGATTGAGCAATTGCCTGCTTTTCAAGCTGCGCAAACAGTGCTAATCTATTATCCTACACGCAACGAAATAGATGTATTGTCACTGATAAAAAAATACAAACGAACCAAGAGATTTCTCTTTCCTGTTGTGAAAGGTCGTTCTATGGATGCATGTCCTTATGAAGGCAATGAGAAGATGCATCGAGGCAAATACAACATTCCAGAACCTACTACTGCACCTTACGCAGGGAAAATCGATTTGACGATTGTACCAGGTTTAGCATTCGATGCCAAAGGCAATCGTCTTGGTCGTGGTGGAGGATATTACGATCGATTTATCAGCGCCACCAAATCCCAGTCGCTATTAGTGGGCGTGGGATATGATTTTCAAATGGTAGATAGTGTGCCAACCAACCTCTTTGACAAGCGCATGAATTATGTAGTTTCGCCAGCCAAAGGCATTATCAAAATAAAAAGGGATTGATTATTGAATCCCTTTTTTTATTGATTACAACTCCAGCTTCGTCTGTTGTGCACGTTGTGCAATGATCTGCTGATCGGTTTGAGGAGTTAGTTTGGCTTCGCCGGTACGATAGTAATATATCATTCCGTATGCCTGGCATTTTTGCAACTTGGCATAAGGCAACTCATCCTTGTAAAAGGCTTCTATTTGATCCCACATATCCAAGATAATCTCATCTGCTTGTTTACGAAGCGTCTCGGTATCTTCAAACACACGACTATGGGTGCGTTTGTGCAACTGGTGGCTGGTATAATCCTCTTTGAACATCTCATAGTGCACCTTCACCTTATTGATAGTGGGGTTATAGATGGCAAATCCCCCTGCAGCTGTACGTTGGTTTTCGCCATCAATAATATTTTGTCCCCATTCCATCAAGCCCTCTTCTGAACTCAAGTCTGGCAAAGAATCGCTCTTGGGGTCAAGTTTGTATAACTCTTTTTGACTACGCTTGATCTCACCACGAATCACTGCTAAGTTCAGCACTTGTATAAAATGAGATATGTACATGCGCGCGTTGCGCACACGGTGGCGATACTGCTTATTAGCAGTTACTTTGCTATCAAAATTAGCGTGATATTGTGCCACTTGATTCTCAAACTGCATCAAGAATCGTTGCGCTTCAGTGATAGTACGATAATTGACCGCTTGATCATTGTACGCAGCATTACCTGCTTGTTGCACAGCTCGTTGCAAAGCACGCAGACGTGCTTGATCTGTTTTGGGTAATCGACGATAAGGCATATGTTATGTAGTTAAAGAGTTTTAAAAGTGTTAATCTTTTCGGGTGTTGAGTTTGTTGGCTAATTGACGTAATTGCTCAGTCGCTGCATTTTGAGGCAATGTGTCCAATATCAGCAAGGCTTTTTGCGTGTAGTCTTCTACTACGGCTTCACATGCCGCACGCACATTCAGCTGCTCAAAGATGCCTTTGACTGCTGCAATTTTTTCCGTATTATCATCTAATACGCTTCCATACCATTGATGCAATTCTTCTGTAAGTTCATCATCTGCCAGCTGCTGCGCAGTAAGATATACATACGTCTTTTTGTTACACGAGATATCTCCACCTACTGCTTTTCCGAACGTTTTAGGATCACCCCAGACGTCTAAGATATCATCTTGTATTTGGAACGCCAATCCCACATTGATACCAAACTGATACAATGCCTCTTGTTGTGCTTCATTCGCACCCGCTAAGTACGATCCGATTTGCAGGGCTGTAGCCAATAGTACCGAGGTCTTCAGCCGAATCATCTTTAAGTATTCTTCGATGGTTACATGCTCTTGACTCTCAAAATCGACATCGTATTGCTGTCCCTCGCAAATCTCTGTAGCCATTTTGTTGAACAGGCGCAACACTTTGTGTAGTTTCTCAGCTGGCACTTCAGCGAGCAACTTGTATGCCTCTATCATCATCTGGTCGCCTGAGAGTATGGCTGTGTTTTCATTCCATTGAATATGCACAGTCGGTCTTCCTCTGCGCACTTCAGCTTTGTCCATCACATCATCATGCAGCAATGTGAAGTTATGAAACACTTCCAGCGCCATAGCTGCAGGTGCCACTTCCTGCTCATTGCCGCCAAAGATACCGCATGCAATCATGGCCAATTGAGGGCGCACACGCTTGCCGCCTGCTGCCATGGTATAAGCAATAGGAGCATATAAGCCTTTGGGCTCACGTTCCCAGTTGAGTTTTGCTATTTCGTGGTTAATATCCATCATATGTAGTTTAGTGTTTAGTGGACGCTTCGCTACTGTTTAGAGAAATTATCTTCAATGATCTCATTCAGTACCTCGCCAATATTCAAGCCTGCGGCACGCACTTGTTGCGGAATAAACGATGTAGCAGTCATGCCTGGCGTGGTGTTAACCTCCAGCAGATTAATCTGCCAATTACCTTTAGCATCTCGCCCTATAGCTCCATCACCTGTTAAGATATAATCCACACGAATAATACCCTTGCAACCTAAGATGTCGTATATCTTCAAGGTCATTGCCTGTACTGCATCGCGCACCTCATCAGGGATACGAGCAGGAGTAATCTCATCCACTTGCCCATTATATTTCGCATCGTAGTCAAAGAACTCATTGCTGGTCACCACCTCAGTGATTGGGAAAGCTACCGCCTTATCTTTGGTCTTATACACACCACAAGTGATCTCCACACCTTTCATGAACGCTTCACAAATCACCTCACTACCTTCAGCAAATGCTTTCTCTATAGCAGGTACAACTTCTTCTATGGTCTTAACTTTAGTCACGCCAAATGAAGAACCTCCCACATTGGTCTTTATGAAACATGGCAAGCCTACTTGGGCGATGATGGTATTGGGAGTCAGGAGATGGGAGTCCGATTTTCGTAGCAACACACTCTCTGCCACGCGTATGCCAAAGCCTTTGAGATAGTGATTACACGTAAACTTGTTGAACGTCATAGCCGCAGCCAACACGCCACAACATGAATAAGGTACACCTACCATATCCAAATATCCTTGCAACACACCATTCTCGCCTGGTGTACCGTGAATAGTGATATACGCGAAATCAAAATTCGTCTTTTCGCCTTTGTAGGTAAATGAAAAGTCATTCTTGTCCATCTCCACCCATTGCTCGGTATCTTCAGGCACGACGCCATCATTCTCAGCGAGAACAGATGCCGTTTGTGCCAACGCCTGCCATGCTGTACCACGCAGTTTCACGATAGTGATGTCGTATTGATCCTTCTCCAGAAAAGAATATATGCCCGCTGCGCTACGCAACGAAACACCATATTCTGAACTATCTCCTCCTGCAATAATAGCTATTTTGTGTTTCATACTTTTTTATTCATTCAATTGGGCTACAAAGTTACAACAAAAAATGCAAAAATGCAAAAAAAATCGCGAAAAGTTAACTTTTAACGCGATTTTTAACTATGCATACTATATTTATGGGTTCTATCCCGACATTATCTACGAGAGGGTCCCATTGGTGGACGACCACCTGACTCATACATCTGTTGCTGCCATGCTGCAGCGCCTTTGGCTTGCAATCCACCCATGCGGTTGAGCTTGTAGGTGTAGGTCAGCATAAAGTACGTAGGCAGGGTATTGAATTTCTGGTAACTAACGCTGGTCTCGTTGACCGTTTGCACGATGTTCTTTTTGTCGTTCAAGAGATCGTACACCTTGAGGGTCAATGTCGAATTAGCCCATGTTTTATCCAGCGAGAAGTTCCATATCAACTCATTCACATCGGTCAAACCCTGGTATCCATGGCGTGAGGTGTAACTCACATCCGTAGCGATATTCCATGACTTTGGCAAGTGGAAAGTCACATCACCCGAGATAATCCAATCACCTATATGGCTGATATTCTTCTTATTGAGCGAGTTATGGGTCAACGAATAGACATTTGTATTCTTCACACCGATGTCCACTATCTTATGAGTAAAGCGGAGCGTGAGGTCGCTACTCATACGGAAATTACCCGTCTTTGACGCATCACCCAAAGGCAATTGATCCGCCGCTATCAATGCTGCTATTTCGTCTGCATCCTGTTCGCGGAGGACATACGCCACACGTTGGTTGTAGCTCACTGCAGTACGCGAGTGGAACTGGAACATCTTCTTGCAGAATGGCGTATTGCTCATAAAGTGCGCGCCCACATACCATGGAATCATCTCCGCATTGACCGTTTGCAGATAACGCTTACCTGTCTTATCATAAATGGTATTATTGGTCAGCGCATCTTGCGTGAGGTTAGCATTCATACCCACCATCATGCTGGAGAACTTCTCCTGATTGAACTTCGAATACATCGCAAAGATATTGTGGCTGAAGGCTGGGTTCAGTCCCAAGTTACCTACTGTCTCGTTCATCGCATCGGAGTTGTTACGCACGGGCTCCATCTGCTGGATAGTAGGCTGATTAACGCGCCCGCGATAGACGATACGGGCAAACTCCTTCTGACCGAACTTATAGCGGAAACGCACGTTTGGCGACCAGTTCCATCTATTATATAAGGTATCGCGCGCGAGGATACCGCCGTAATAGGTCTTGGAATAAGTCTGCGTAGCCAGCACACGCGCACCGGCTGTCAGGTCAATCTTCTCGCTCACCCAACGATAGTTCAACTCCAGCTGCTCGGTGTACATATTGTTGCTGAGCGCATTGGAATACACACTATCATATTGATACGCTCCGTCCAACATAGAGTATTGGTCTTTCACCGAGTTACGATTACTACCAGAAAGCGACAATACTGTTTCTATAAAATGATTCTTGCCATAAATTGGTTCCACAAACGATGTGCGCAGCGAGTAGCTAAAAGCATCGTTGGTTGAGAATGTATTTTGGTCCACCAACGCAGCGCTTGTTAGGTGGTCAAACGCATAGGTAGTATCACTCTTTTCGGTATTCTTGAAGGTGAAGTTAGCTCGCATAGTCAGTGCACGACCGGGCTTCGCAAACTTATGGTTGTAGGTCGCACGCATGGAGGCAGAAATCTCTTCTTGCAGACTCTTTTGATGTTGATAACCATCATTGATAAGCACCGAATCGCGCTCATAGGTATAATCATTCGTCTGCGCATAACGCGAGTTGGAGTAGCTGATTTGAGGGCGGAGAATAATCTTGTTCATCGAGTCAATCTGGTACTCCATCTCCAAGCGCATTTGTGCGTCCCACGCGCGAGTGATTTTGTTGGTAGAGTCTTGGTCAATATAGGTTGCCTCCTCGCTATAACTCTCTTTCTGTGACTGAGTTCGTGTGTCATTGGTGGAATGATTGATGGTCGCATCGCCACCCAATAGGAACTCTGTCTTATCATCTTTCTTCTCCAGTTGTCCTGTCAAATCAATATTGGTGTTCACGCCCAAGTTCTCCGAGGCGGTGATACCTGCATTCTGTCCGCCGAACCATCCGCGTCCGCGGCGTGAGCGAATCTCATTCGTATTGTTGGCACCAGCCACAATGGTCGTTTGGCTTTCGCCGAGGAGCAAGTTGGTGAAGATATTGGCATTATAGCGCGCATCATTCTCAACGAAGTGCTTCATACGCGCAGCATCCGTATCACCATAAGCAGAATTGCCATAGTCAAACCAACCACCATCATCCGTCACCATGTCTGCGCCCAATGCACCCGAGTAGTTGCCAAATACACCTTTCTTGCGGTTTTTCTTCAGACTGAGATTGATGATTCGCTCTGTCTCATCGTCCTCAAACCCAGTCAGTTTAGCCATTTCGCTTTTCTCGTCAATGACTTGTATCTTCTCAATCATGTCGGCAGGGATATTCTTGGTGGCAGTCTGCACATCGTCGCCAAAGAATTTCTTGCCGTCAATACGCACGCCTTTGATTTCTTCGCCATTGATAGTCACATTACCCTCTTTGTCCACCTCCACACCGTTCATCTTCTTGAGCAGTTCCTCCACAGTAGCAGTTTCGCTAACTTGATAGGCAGCGGTATTATACTCAATGGTATCACCCTTAACAGTCATTTCGGCTGCCCTACCCTGCACACTTACTTCTGCAAGCTCTTGCACCTGCTCTACGAGTCGAATAGCAGGGAGATCTAAGTCAGACTGTTTCATCTCAACCCACTGGCTATGCTCATTATATCCTACCGAAGATACAATAAGTCGATATTTACCAGCACGAATATTGCTAAGAATAAACAATCCATCATCATAAGTCTGCGCGCCTTGCACAAGAGCTGAATCCGCTCCGTTATAAGCAAAGAGGCGGACTGTTGCCATTTCTATCGGACCACCATCCGTCTTAGAAAGGATGGTACCTGACAATGTTTTCTGTGCCATTATTGCAGTCGTAACTGTCAATAACAGCAATATTATTCTAATTTTTCTCATTTTGAGCCTATATTTTACTGTATAAAATGCGACAAAAATCGTGCCAAAAGCCTTAAATCATCAGACATTTTTCCAATAAATCACTTTTTTTCTCTTTTTATAATCAAGTCATCTCCTTGTCTATCCCTTATCAATTACGTAGGATATACGTAACATATACGTAGGATATACGTAAGATATACGTAACATAATCGGGTCGTTAACCTGAGAACACCATAGCTTCCTCCGACCTTCTAAAACCAGGTATCTGCATTAAAATAAAAGAAAATGATGTTTTTTTTCAAAAATATTTGGTCAGTTCAAAAAAAAGCAGTACCTTTGCAGCCGATTTCGGAATTAACTCTCCTTGTTTTGAGAAATTTAACTCAAACAAATCGAAAGTTTTTTCGATTTGAGAGGAGGAATCGCGGTCGCCTAGTGCCGCAGAGCGGCAGTCATTGCGACAAGCGAATTCCGACGAAGCCCAGATGGCGGAATCGGTAGACGCGCTGGTCTCAAACACCAGTAGGTTCACCCCTGTGCCGGTTCGACCCCGGCTCTGGGTACAAAATCCCGCCTAACAAACGTTAGGTGGGATTTTTTAACGAGTTTATAAATTATTAACCCATAAAAAGGTCATGCGGAAGACTTAAACAACCGCTATCACTCAGAACAGGCTAACTGCCCGGAGAGAAAACGAAAAGGAGGTGTATGCAATGATCATAGTTCCAGTAAAAGAAGGTGAGAACATCGAGCGCGCGATTAAGAAATTCAAACGCAAATTCGACAAGACAGGTGTTGTGAAAGAGCTTCGTCGTCGTCAACAATTCTCAAAACCATCTGAGATCAAGCGTGAGAAAATGATGCACGCAATTTATGTTCAACAATTGCATGCGCATGATGGAGAATAATTAAATCCACAATACGAAAAAGCACCCTTGTTTGGGTGCTTTTTTATTGTGGATAGATCGCTCCGCTGTTAGACATTAGACCGTCCGTTGGACTGTTAGAACGCTCAAACAAGTGAGCTGTTGGATTTTTTAGCAAGCACGATTATTGTTGTGCGAGGAGTTGACGGACAACAAGGTTGATAGTCTTGCCTTCGGCTTTGCCTGCCAACTGTTTAGTCGCTACACCCATCACCTTACCCATATCTTGTGGGCCAGTAGCACCGACCTGAGCAATGATGGCTTGAAGAGCAGCCTTGAGTTCATCCTCCGACATCATAGCTGGCAAATAACGCTCAATGATAGCACATTGTGCCATCTCATCGTCTGCCAATTCAGGACGATTGGCACCACGAAACATCTCCGCAGCCTCTTTGCGTTGCTTTACCATCTTTTGGAGGATTTGCAATGCACGGTCATCGTGCAATTCACCATCACTACCTTTGGCGGTTTTAGCCTCTAGGAATTCTTTCTTTATACCACGAAGCGCATCCAACGCTACTTTATCCTTTGCGAGCATTGCTTGCTTGATATCCTCGCTGATTTGATCAAAAAGATTCATTGTTATTTTAGATTATTTTAGATTATAGTGATAAGGACCTTAAGGACTTTAAGGACATTACAGGAAAATTAACTGCACTAGAATATACACCGGCAACAGCACTATCAATGAGAACTTATACATATACCCAAAGAATGATGGCATCTTTACACCACTCTCCTCTGCGATAGCCTTCACCATAAAATTAGGACCATTACCAATATAAGTCATAGCTCCAAAGAATACAGCACCTATACAGATTGCCATAAGCAGAATCTCTGGAATTCCTGCTACGACATTACCACCAAAAGCGGCAATCTGATCAGGAGTAAGTCCTGTCGCAACACTATGGAAAGCAACTGCAGTTGGCGTATTATCTAAGAACGAAGACAGCAAACCTGTAGAATAATAGAATTGCCATGTAGCATCCAAGCCAAGTGAAGCTGCATTAGCATTTAGATATGCCAGTGCAGGGGTCATCGTTGTAAAAATACCAAAGAACAAGACTGCTACTTCTACAATAGGAGCCCAAGAGAATTTATTAAGTTCGAAACGTACTTTCTTCTTTGTCGTATAGAAAGACAATAATGTTAACAAAACGAGAATAATCTCACGCAAGTACTTGATCCACATTGGTGCATGTTCCTCGCCCATTTGCGGAATAACCCCTGCATTAATAAAAGCAACGGTCAATACAACGCCGACAAGATAAAGGAAATTTAATTTGCCATATATACGCAAAGGCGTATGTTCACGATGATCTGCTGAGATAGCTGTCCAATGTTCCTTATTATAATAGTAGGTATCTAGCGCAAAATATATGGCGAGCAACAAGCCACCAGTCAATAACCAAGGTGCCCACATTGAAGCGAACCAAGTAAATTCCGCTCCACGCAAGAACAGCATAAACAAAGGAGGATCACCTAATGGCGTAAGCAAACCACCACAGTTAGCACACAACGCAATGAAAAACAACACAGTATGCACCTTATGTTCGCGTTGTTGATTGGTAGTGAGTACAGGACGAATCAATAGCATAGCCGCACCCGTAGTCCCCATAACACTTGCCAACACCCAACCCAAAGCCAGGAATGTCGTATTGACCCAAGGCTTAGCTTTGATATCACCTGAGAGATGAATACCACCCGTGATCACATACAACGCAAGAAGAAGAATGATAAACGGAATGTAATCGCCAAAGATTTGGTGCTCCAAATCATGCAACATTCCTCCTACAATTAAACAAATGGCTGTAGGCACACCCAAGAAGAGTGCTACGGTCAATTTGTGTCGATTACTCTCCCACCAATGCTCCGCAATCAGTGGGGCAACTGCGATGGTCAATAGCATCAATCCAAAAGGAATCATGCTCCATGCACTATGTACAAATTGCTCCATAATAAATATTGTTTAGTATTATTCAACGTAGTTCAATATTGTTCAGCGTAGATTAACTATTATTAATCAAGCTTTAGCACGGCTAAGAAGGCTTTTTGTGGCACTTCCACGTTACCGATCTGCTTCATACGCTTTTTACCCTTCTTCTGCTTCTCCAGCAACTTACGCTTACGGCTCACGTCACCACCATAACACTTCGCCAACACGTCCTTACGCACCTGCTTCACGGTCTCGCGGGCGATAATCTTCGCTCCAATAGCTGCCTGAATAGCAATATCAAACTGCTGACGAGGCAACAACTCCTTGAGTTTCTCACACATACGACGACCAAAACTCTCGGCATTGTCACGGTGGGTCAAGGTACTCAATGCATCCACTTGCTCGCCATTGAGCAAGATATCCAGTTTCACCAAGTTACTTGGGCGAAAGCCATTGTGGTGCCAGTCGAATGACGCATAACCTTTGGAGATGGATTTAAGTTTGTCGTAGAAGTCGATGACAATCTCGCCGAGTGGCATATCGTACAATATCTCCATACGGTCACCCGAAATGTATTCTTGCTTGACGAGTTCACCTCGTTTACCCAGGCATAGAGTCATAATCGGACCGATGAAATTGCTAGTCGTAATCACACTGGCGCGAATATATGGTTCTTCGATACGGTCAATCATTGTAATATCGGGCATACCCGCAGGGTTGTGCACCTCCACCTTCTCGCCGTCCTTGGTATAGACATTATAACTCACGTTAGGCACCGTGGTGATCACATCCATATCAAACTCGCGATCTAGACGCTCTTGCACAATCTCCATATGGAGCAAACCCAAGAAACCGCAGCGAAAACCAAAGCCCAATGCCACCGAAGACTCAGGTTGGAAGGTCAAAGCAGCATCATTCAATTGGAGTTTCTCCAGCGAAGCACGCAAATCTTCGTAATCCTCTGCCTCAATAGGATACACACCTGCAAACACCATTGGCTTGGCTTCCTCAAATCCAGAAATGGCCTCCAAGCATGGACGTGCTACGTGCGTAATCGTATCACCAACCTTTACTTCTGTTGATGTCTTGATACCCGAAATGATATAGCCCACATTACCTGCCGAGATCTCTTTCGTAGGTTGCATACCCAACTTCAACACACCTATCTCATCTGCATCATACTCCTTGCCTGTATTGAAGAATCGCACACGATCGCCCGACTTCATCGTTCCGTTCACCACCTTGAAGTAAGCAATGATTCCGCGGAATGGGTTAAACACCGAGTCAAATACCAAACATTGCAGCGGTGCTTCTGGGTCGCCTACAGGAGGTGCAATACGTTCAATAATCGCATCCAATATCTCAGGCACGCCATCACCTGTCTTTGCCGAACAACGAAGGATCTCTTCACGCTTACAGCCCAACAGGTCAATAATCTCATCTTCCACCTTCTCAGGCATAGCCGAATCCATATCGCACTTGTTCATCACAGGGATAATTTCCAAGTCATGCTCCAGTGCCATATAGAGGTTGGAAATAGTCTGGGCTTGTACGCCTTGCGACGCATCCACGATGAGCAATGCACCCTCGCATGCAGCGATAGAGCGGCTCACCTCATAGGAGAAGTCCACGTGTCCCGGAGTGTCAATCAAGTTCAGGGTATAACCCTTATATTGCATTTGAATGGCATGCGACTTGATGGTAATACCACGCTCTTTCTCCAAATCCATATCGTCCAGCACCTGATTCTCCATCAAGCGCTTATCCACCGTAGCCGTATATTCAATCAAGCGGTCCGCCAAGGTAGACTTACCGTGGTCAATGTGAGCAATAATGCAAAAATTTCGTATATTCTTCATAAATTACTTACTATCCCTAATTTATAATTGGCTGCAAAGGTACAACAAAAAAAGCACATACGCAAGAGCGCAGCGCATTTTTTTTTAATTGACAGTTGATAGATTAAAGGCAGAAATACTACGGCAAAGGGAACATTGAGGTAAATAGACAATAACATTAACAACATCACCCAACAACTTTCGCTCGCATCAACACGCCGAGTGAAAGGGATGTGAGTAATAAAAAACAGAATGACCCCATTGGTCATTCTGTTTTTTTATCTATTTGATGACATCTCTTTAGCATGTCAAAGACCACATAAACCGCAACTAATAGCAAAAGCGGCAAGAGCGCATCGCCAATAGGAGTTTTCCATGGGTCTGTCTTGTCGTTAGGTCCGCTACCTCCACCACTATTACCACCGCCGATACGAGCGGGACCACGAAGCGTCAAATGGTCCGTAGTGGTCATAACGCCAGTCTCAGCCGCTTGTGGCAAAGACGAACCTACGCGAGACATCGTAGAAGTGGATTGAAAGCACATCTTAGGCGCACTACTTATTTCCTTGAATGATGCACTATGCGCTAAATGAAAAATCGCCGTATTACCACTTACTCCGTAGTACTCCAGAGTAGCAGTACTCTTGACCTTTGCAGAAGAGGTTTGGTGTAACTTATAATCAACCGCCATCATCGTAGAGGCGCTAGCGAAAAATAGAACTAATAATACGTATTTTATTGCTTTCATAGCTTAAAAATCTTACTTTTGATTTGTCTTCCTGTTACATCGTAGATAATGCCATCTTGGTAAATATATAGATTACCTTGATAGATAAACTTATATATACCTTCTGCCTTGCTGTCAAGCACATCTACTCCTGTGGCTATACCACCAGTATTGTCGTCCAATACGAGGCGAATGGTGAAGCGCGTATCATTGTACTTGGCCGCAACTGCTTCAAACTCGTACGCCGCATACATAAGATCGTAATCCGTGATACCCAACTCGTGGTCGGTCAAGTACACAGCAAGGACTCCTTCCATCGTGCTGACCTGCTCGTTGAGCGATAGGGTATAGCGACCTGCTTGAGGAGCACGGAAGCCCAATGCAGTAGGAGCCGCAGCGCGCTGTTCGGTCATTGCCTCGAAGGCCATGCGCCTCTTTTCGTGCATGAGCCAGAGTTTCGCCTTGTCGCTTGCAGAACCAAACAATTTCTCGTAATCATCTAGGTCCAAATCATTGGAATGGCTTTCGCTAACGAATAGACCAGTTTGGTCTTTTACGCCATTAGCCGCTATCTCTATCTGTACAAACTGTTCACGTGGAGCGTCAGCTAACATCTGAGCAGGCGCTTTCATTAGGCGATTAGCCGCAGCAAAATGGATAGAGCCCGCTCCACCATCTGCTACTTCTTGCATAAAGAATGGGCTGAATGGTCGGAGCTCTGCATTGGCTGCCACATACTGGTCGTAGTCGTAGTCATCTTCTGGCGACATCACCGTGATGTATCGCAGCTGATCATCAACCCATGCATATGACCCATCCCACTTGTCATTGACGAAGTGCTCTTGCAATTGTTGATGACCGATACTGCCTTGCCATGTAGCGAGGAATGGGTTGCCCACATAGTTCCAACCCACGTTGTTGGCTGTAACGCTACCCGCCTTATAGCCATCGATGCCGTGAGCTGTAGTAGCCACGCTCTTGTTGGCTTCTGCCCGAGTGATTGCTTCGTTGCCCAATGGGAAGCGGATGATAGACAGCGGACGGTTAGCCACATTACCCACTCGGCGAGGCTGCGCTGCGATGACGTAGCCAACGCCTGCTTCGAAGTTTTCACCATAGTACCACTCCCAACTAGTAGCCGATGCGTCAGCAGCACGCAGGGCACCATTGTAGTGCTTCACCCATACTGGGAAATTATCATAGCCCGCCTCGTCAGTTACATTGGCTAGTGGCACGCTGTATGGCAAAGCAAACTGATAGTACTTGTAGTTTTGGATATAGTAGTCATAGATAATATTATCACTGCCACGGAAGTTGACAATGCCATTGATATACACCTCTGGCAAGGCGTAGGTGGTAGGGTGAAGCCAACTATAACCACCGCGCAGATACACCTGCTGATTGACACCTAGGCTGTAGCCATTAAGTTCCAATTTTCCGCCAGGATATACGTAGATATTGGCAAAGTCAATGTGGGGAGTATTAGCTATTAGCTTTGCTCCGTTGAGCACTACAATGTCGCAATTAGGACAATCGTTATATCTCCAAGCCGTGCTCAAAGCATTGCCAGTCACAAGGATCGGTTTGCGCAGGATGATTCCATTGCCCAAATCATCGTAAATAACCATGGTCTCGCAATCATAGTTAAAAAGGGAGAAATCGCTGACTTGGTATAGGTCACTGCCATTGAGACGGGTGACAGGTACGCGAGTAGTGGCTCCGCCCAATCTAATATTGATATTTCCCGAACTCGCATTTTCCAAACGAAGCACCATGCCATTCGTGTCCCACTCCATCACCTCTATATTTTCGGTCATGACGTTTTCTATAGGCAATAGGAGAATGTCTTGGTTGATACTAGCATCTTCAGGGTACATACCCCACATGCCTGTAGCCGTATTAAAGCCGAGTGTGCGATAGGATGCCCATCCTGAAGTAGTATTGCTATTGGTGATGGCATAGTGCACCAAGTCCTCGGTTACCAACTGCCATTCGTAGAAGAGCGCATTGTCCGATTTCTCCGCATTGTCATAGGTGGCATCTGTGTTCAAATATGTTTTTGTGTCTTTTGAGGTAGAAGCATTCAGCACTTTTTCAGTTTGTGTACTATACAAATGAACTGCCGTACCATTTGCATTAAAGCGGTATTTTAATCCGAGCAACTGGTATTGACAAGTATTCAATGCTATGGTTGCTTTTGTAGGATTTTCTGTTTTATCCACCTTGATAGGTACAGCCACTTGTGTTCCATTGCTTACCTTAGCGGTCATCGCTACCCACTCATTACCCGCTTTTGCAGCAATCACGAAGTTCTGTGCTAAATGGCGACCAGTCATAGTAAATGAAGTAAGATTTTCTATTGTGCCGCAAGATAGAGTGATAGTAGCCGTCTCTATGCCATCCGTGACGGCAGTAGGAGTATAATTTACAATTAAGTTTTGCTCGCCAGACGATACATTC
>JBGUSG010000009.1:0-1920 GCA_045132415.1 Paludibacteraceae bacterium
ATTACATTGCCATCGGAATCCTTACAAGTGATAGAGGACAGTCTGCCGTTCGTATAGCTGAAATCAAACTTGCGGCCAACAGTATCGGTCACATAGTCAATAATATGCCCGTTGCAATTGTGACCAATCTGTATTTGATCGGCTCCGCTCTGAATACGGTTCAGATAACCGCACTCAGTAAAGCTGTAATGCGCATCACCGGAGACAAGATCAATCAGAGAATAGTCATAGTTATCCTCTTTACTTGGCCGATAGAGTACCAATCCGGTATCGCCAACACCGTATTGGGTGTCCTCAGTCCAAATATCAGTATCTCCATCGCAATCAGTGTAAACAAAGTAGATCATCGTTCCGTTTGCGTTTTTGTACTCATACCGGTCATCGGAGCCATTATAGCGGATGGTTTG
The DNA here is from genome assembly GCA_045132415.1 of Paludibacteraceae bacterium. Classification (GTDB taxonomy): domain Bacteria; phylum Bacteroidota; class Bacteroidia; order Bacteroidales; family Paludibacteraceae; genus Colicola. Next base: position 408 of record JBGUSG010000009.1, read on the forward strand.
GGCATAGGTAGAGGTCCAGCCTGCTCCATAGGATCCATAATTGGGGTTACTCGACTGATCATAATAGAAATCGATTGACACAGGCATTCTCTCTCCACCAAGAGCAAGATCGGTTCTGTCCAGGTGGAGCGTACCCAGATAGTTGTTCAGATAGGCAGTACCGGCCATACCACCCTCGAAGGGAGTGTATTCATAGAGATCAGATTTGCCAGTTTGAGGTTCGCAGCTGAGATTACTCGGATAGCCCGATTCTGCGCGAACAGCCAGAGGCGTTACTTGCATCAGCATCACTAATACAAGCACAATGGATACGATTTGTTTAAACAGTTTACTCTTCATAATAATCCTCCTCGTTATTTATTAGTGCGTATTGATTAGCTATTACCTCCTCTCTTTTTGCGTTCATTTGTTTACCACCTTCCTTCTAGCATTCTTGGGCAATGAATAAATGTTCCCAAACATTTGATTACATTCATGTGACAAAATACAACATCAAACCTGAGACATATCTGTGTATGAGATCGGTTCTCATACAAGCGAATCATATTACATACTTACGCAAATAACCATGTCGTAATCGGAAAATTATATTATCCCATGTAAGTATCAAATCTAACACCACATAATCATAACCACTAGAAACTATTGGTTTGCTCTATCCTATAAGGGCAACACATGTTGATTCCACAAAGGGGGATGGAAAGCAACTACACGATTTATAAGCGGTGAGTAACCACCCGACTAGTATCCGGCCACTGGATATCAGACAATATTCAGAACTCGAAAAAACACTGCAAACTTTGCGGGAAGTACGGGAGCGTAGTTTGAGATATCAGCTGTTCTGGTAGTACGCCACAAGTATCGGACTCCGAACTGTACGATGGTGCCCAAAGAATGCAACAGTAGTGGATTATCAAACAAGGAGTTTTGTAGACAGCATGGGATCCCGGATAAAACCTACAAGTTACATCCAGACGGACTCGTATATGCACCGCCGATTTACAGCTGGATACAAAGACACTGCACCGTAGTCTTCCGGCAATATCCTCTGGCTCATTATTTTGTATGCAAGCTAGATCTGACCAGCTTGTCCAGAATTTCCCGAACGAATCCACCGTCGTATATTCCACAGAACCCGGACAACTGGCAAAAACATGAAAGAGTTTTGTATCGTAAGAAAGAATACCATCCTCCATTAGTAAGCGGTGAATAACCACCCGCCTATCATCTCACCCCTGGATATGAGACAATATCCCAAAACTTGAAAAACTCACGGTGAGTTTTTCGAGAAGTCTAAAAGGGGTGGTCAGAGATGACAGATGTGCTTGCGGTGCGTGACGAGTATCGGGCTCAGAATTGGGCAATGGTGATCCAGGAGTGCAGTAACAGTGGATTAAGCAACCGGGAATTTTGCAGACAGCGTGGGATCTCGGAGAAGACTTACTATTATTGGCTTCGGAAGCTCCGCAGTCAGATGGCAGAGGTCGCTGGGCCGCAGTTGGTTCAGCTGGAG
>JBGUSG010000010.1:0-149650 GCA_045132415.1 Paludibacteraceae bacterium
CTGCAACCGCGTTGGCGTTTGCCCGTCAATCGGCGCACTGCCATCCATTTTTGTTTCTTTCCAAAGATCTTGCCCGATGCATTATCCACGGGCGCTAAATAAAATACACTTCCAGCCATTCGTGTTCGGCAATCGAACACCGAGTAAAATGATAACAAGAATTATTTTAACGGCGAATTAAACTAATTAAACAAAAATACGCTTCGCTTGCTACAAAAATGTTTATAAATCTAGGAACTTATTTTTAAGACAATGATTGTCAATTTTATCGTCAATTTGTGTCAATTCAAGGAGTGTATTTTGTTTTTGCATATAGGAAGCAGCAATGCTGCTTAGGTATGCAAACCAAAATAACTATTTCATTGTTTATATTTCATTTTTTGTTTTAGTCACCAATGCGGAACGCATTCTTCTGACTAAAACAAAAAGATTATTTCCTTAATTTTTAATTGTTTATGTAGGCATCATAGATGCCGTATTTTTGTTTTTAATTATGCTACGCTAGTGGATTAGCTTTAATGCAGAAATGTTCGTATCCATTTCTTGATTTGGTTGTACATGTTATATGCAGGTATCTGCATGCGAATAATGATGAGGTTTTGGGTGTCGTCGGTGTCCAATATATTTTTCTTGTCTGTAATCAAATGGCGTCTATCGACTTCAAAAAATGTCGCAAAATCGTCAATGAGATATGCAGGTAAGATGGCCTGGTTGTTTAGGATTTTGTTAAGTTGAGAATGATCTTTGTTGATGTTGATTGACAATTCTCTGACGCTAATTTTTCTTTCAACTAGTAATGCTTTTACGTTTTTGCAGACTACTTGTTGGATGGGTGTGATAGGATGTTTTTTCATACGTTTGTTTTTCGCTGCAAAGGTACTGCTTTTATGGAACATGGTTGTAGCGTAATTCTCCACATTTGCATCTCTTTGTGGTGAATTTTGCCACAATTTCCGATTTTTTATGAAAAAATCCCGCCTTTTGCTTATAATCTATCGCCTTTCGCCTAAAAAATTTGTGTATGTCAGAAAAAAGTTGTACCTTTGTCGCCATATGTCGACTGATGAGTGGTCGCAAGAGAAAAGAAAAATAAAAACAAGATATATGAAAAAAGCATTAATCACAGGTGTTACAGGACAAGATGGCTCATACTTGAGCGAGTTCCTGTTGGAGAAAGGCTACGAAGTGCACGGTATCATCCGTCGTAGCTCGGTGGATTATCGTGAGCGCATTGCGCATCTTGAGGGACAACCTCATTTCCATTTGCACTACGGCGACCTATCGGATTCAATGGGGCTGATCCAGGTGATCGGCAAGGTACGCCCCGATGAGATATACAACCTGGCTGCGCAGAGCCATGTGCAGGTCAGCTTCGACTCGCCAGAGTTCACCGCGGATATTGACGCTACGGGCGTGCTGCGTGTGCTGGAGGCGGTGCGCGCTTGCGGGCTGACCGAGACATGCCGCGTGTACCAAGCATCGACCTCAGAGCTCTACGGCAAGGTGGAGGAGGTGCCACAAAACGAGAACACTCCGTTCCACCCATACTCGCCATATGCCGTGGCGAAACTCTACGGCTACTGGATCGTGAAGGAGTATCGCGAGGCGTATAACATGTTCTGCTGCTCGGGTATATTGTTCAACCACGAGTCGGAGCGCCGTGGCGAGACCTTCGTGACCCGCAAGATCACCTTGGCTGCTGCGCGCATCGCGCAGGGCAAGCAAGATAAGCTCTACTTGGGTAACCTCTCCTCGCTCCGCGACTGGGGTTATGCCAAGGACTATGTGGAGTGTATGTGGCTGATCTTGCAGCACGAGACCCCAGAGGACTTCGTGATCGCTACGGGTGTGCAACACTCGGTGCGCGAGTTCTGTGACTTGGCTTTCCGCGAGGCAGGTATCACCTTGGAGTTCCGCGGCGAGGATGCTGATGAGAAAGGCGTGTGCGTAGCAGGACCTGAGCACTTGGTGGGTAAGACCTTGGTGGAGGTGTCGCCAGACTTCTATCGTCCAACGGATGTGGTGAACCTGTGGGGTGATCCAACGAAGGCGAAGAAAGCGCTGGGCTGGAACCCAGCGAAGACTAGCTTCGAGGAGTTGGTGAAGTTGATGGTGAGACACGACATGCAGAAGGTGGCTGCGGACCATGCGGCGGAGCAAGCCCGCGTAAACTTGGCCGAGTACCTCGAACGCGGTATCGTTAAGTAGTACGCTTCGCTGTAGTACGGGCGAAGCCCTGTAGAGCGCTGACGCTGTAGAGCGCACCGATGGTGCTGTAGTGCACTACAGTGTAGCGGAAGCGAAACGATTTACCGTGAAACGAAATACAACAAAGTGCTCTTCAGGACAAAATCCGCTCTATAGTGAGCAATATAAGCGAATTTTAATAAAGTGAAGTAACAAAAGAGATTATGCATAGTTTTAGGAAATTACAAGTGTATACAACTGCTAGAGAACTCGTTAAGGCAGTATATGCTTTATTAGAAACTATGCCTTCAACTGAAAAATTTGCTCTCTCTGATCAATTACGTAGAGCAGTAATATCGGTGCCATCAAATATAGCCGAGGGATTAGGTCGCTCTACTAATAAAGACAAGGGACATTTTATACAAATAGCTTATGGTTCTCTGATGGAAGTGTTGGCACAATTGGATGTGGCTAATTATATTGGTTATATTTCAGATGAGCAATTTCAACAATTGGAAAAATTGATAGTTGAAGAATCTAAGTTGTTGTCAGGTATGATTAATCACTTGAAATAATAAAAAACTACAGACGCAGTCGTACTCTAGCGTAGCGTACTCCAGCAATGCGTACTACAGTGAGTATTACGAACGCTCTAATTTTATGAAAAAGCAATAAAAAACTACAGACGTAGTCGTACTCCAGCGTAGCGTACTCCAGCAATGCGTCCTACAGTGAGTATTACGAACGCTCTAATTTTATGAATGAACATGAATAAAGAATCCAAAATATACGTAGCCGGACACCGCGGTATGGTGGGAAGTGCCATCGTGCGTGAGCTCAATCGCCAAGGCTGCACCAACATCATCACCCGCACCCATGCGGAACTCGACCTCTGTCGCCAAGAGGCGGTGGAGCAGTTCTTCGCTACTGAGCAACCTGAGTACGTCTTCCTCGCTGCGGCGAAGGTCGGCGGCATCGTGGCTAACCAATCGGCTCTCGCGGACTTCATGTACGACAACATGATCCTGGAGATGAACGTCATCCACTCGGCATGGCAAAACGGCTGCAAGAAACTGCTGTTCCTCGGCTCCAGCTGCATCTATCCTCGTCTGGCACCACAACCTATGCCTGAGAGTTGCTTGCTCACGGGTGAGTTGGAGAAGACCAACGAGGCATACGCCTTGGCGAAGATCTCGGGCTTGAAGTACTGCGAGTTTCTCAACCGCCAGTATGGTACCGACTACATCTCGGTGATGCCAACCAATCTGTATGGTCCTAACGATAACTACCACCCAGAGCACTCGCACGTGCTCCCTGCGCTGATCCGTCGCTTCCACGAGGCGAAGGAGAGTGGGGCAGAGTGCGTCACCTGCTGGGGCGATGGCAGTCCACTAAGAGAGTTCTTGTATGTGGACGATTTGGCGAACCTCTGCGTGTTCTTGATGAATAACTACTCAGGCAACGAGACGGTGAATGCAGGTACTGGTAAGGAACTGACTATCAAGGAACTGACGGAATTGGTCGCTAAGGTAGTCGGCTACGAAGGCCGCATTGAGTGGGATACCACCCGCCCCAACGGCACCCCTCGCAAACTATTGAACGTCAGCAAAGCTACCGCGTTGGGTTGGACATATAGTACGGAGTTGGAAGAAGGCATCCGCTTGGCGTATAAGGATTTCTTGGAAAATCCGATGAGAGCGGAGAGGTGAAATAAATACTTGAGTTATGCGGTTAGACATCTTACTTATTACATACAACCAGGCGCAATATATTGCTCAGGCTTTAGACGGCCTAATGATGCAGCGAGTGAACCTTGATGTAGAGGTGCGTGTAATTGTAGCGGATGATGCTTCTACGGATGATACTGTGGCGATTATTCGCTCGTATGAAGCGCAGTCTCCATTTCCATTTGTTTATCTACCAACAGAGGTAAATATGGGGCATATTAATAATTACAAGCGCGCTTTTGCTGCCTGTACGAGTGATTATGTATGTGTGTTGGAGGGGGATGATTGGTGGTGTAATCCGTATCATATTCAATATCATATAGATTTTTTAGATCAACATAAAGAATGTGTTGTATCTGTTAATAGATTAGTTGAATATTATCCTGAAATAAGTTTATATTCCATTCCAGCAGACAAATATGGTTATTTGTGTTTTTATAATATCAAAGACCAAATATTAAAAAATCATATAAATAATCATTCTTCTGCATGTTATAGAAATTCCACGCTACAGTTAGTCCCTCAGATTATTTTTTCTGAAGGTTTTGATGATTGGATATTGGGGCTATCTTTAGCACATTATGGGCTAATAGCTCAATTGCCAGAAGTAACTTCCGTGTATAGGGTTCATCAGCAAGGGGTATATTCTGGTAGCAATATGGCTAAAAAACAAGAATATAAAAGAAAAAGTGTTGATTTAGCATATCAATTAGTTAATAGAGAGTATTTTGATTTAATTAAATCTTTGGATAGACGGGATGAGTTTGGAACCATAAGGAAGAAAAAACTTCTAGATTATATTCCTACGTTTATGGTGAAATTATATCGCTTTCTTATGCCGCCTGTGCTACACTAAAATTTAAACATATGTCGCCTTTATTTTCTATATTAATAGCGAATTATAATAATGGAGCATACTTGTTGGATTGTATTGATAGTGTGCTTAAACAATCGTATGATAATTGGGAGATTATCATCGTAGACGACGCAAGTTTTGATATATCGTCTGAAATATATAAAAAGATAGATACAGATAGTAGAATACACATACATATAAATGACAAGAATTATGGTTGTGGATATACTAAAAGAAGATGTATAGAACTGGCTCATGGTGACATAGCAGGTTTTTTAGATCCAGATGATATGTTAACTACAAATGCACTTCAAATTATGGTAGATGAGCATATGAAAAACCCACAAGCTAGTTTGGTTTATTCTACATATTATAAGTGTGATGATCAGATGAATATAGAATATGTAAATATATCATGTGGTGTTCCAGAGCAAGTAGATTATTTACATTATCAACGAGGAGCTGTACATCATTTCGCAACATTTAAAATTGAACTCTATCGAAAATCAGAAGGTTTAAATCCATTATTTTTAAGAGCAGTAGATCAAAATCTGTACTATTTATTAGAGGAACAAGGCGATTTGGTGTTTCATAATGAACCATTGTATTACTATAGGTTTCATAATCGTTCGATATCAATATTTCATAACACGTATAAAGCGAGATATTGGCATTTGATTGCAATATATGAAGCATGTGTACGTCGAGGAATTGTCCAGGATTCGGAACAAATAGCATCTGATCTACTGAAAATAAACATAGGTGATATAGAAACAATCAAGCAAGAGTTAAATAAATACAATTATCCAACTTTGAAGCTAGTTTTGAAAGTGATTTATAAATGGATATGTCGCAAATAAAACCTGTAATATCCGTACTAATGCCAGCATACAATGCTGCAGAATATATTCGTGAGGCGATTGATAGCATACTCAATCAAACTTTTACGAATTTTGAGTTTGTTATTATCAATGATGGTTCTACTGATGCTACAGAAGAGATAATATTGAGCTATTCAGATGAGAGAATAAAATACTATGCCAATGAATCTAATATGGGTATTGTAAAAACGCTCAACAGAGGCATAGAACTATGTCAGGGAAAGTATATTGCACGTATGGATGCGGATGATGTTTCTCTGCCTGATCGTCTGGAAAAACAAGTACATTGTCTAGAGGCTAATCCTCAAATCGTAGCATGTGGCGTATTGTATGCCATATATGGAGATCAACAGCAAACGCCTGTGGACGTTGCAACGGATATGTTAGATGTTCGATACGATATGGCTATTTATTGTCAGTTTGCACATTCTATGGTAATGATGCGAAAAGATGTGCTGAATACCAATCAATTGCAATATCGTGAAGAGTATAAATATGCTGAGGATTATAAACTATGGACCGAACTGCTCCAGTTTGGTGAAATGATAAATATTCCTGATGTATTGGGCTTTATACGGCAATGTGAGGAGGGAATAAGTATTTCGAATGCAGAGCGGCAAAGGAATTTGTCGGATAGGGTTAGAAAAGAATACTTAAATCAGTTGGGAGTAAAAACTCAAATGTTGTTATCAGATGTGTTGAACGAAGATTCTATAAGTTCGGAGGTTGTAAGAGAAACATTGCGTGCATATTATCCACTTGTATTACAAGCAAAATCGTATAATTGGTTATTCAAAAATTATAAAACGGCTCTCAAAAAATATTTAAGATACTTACCGCTGACAAAGAAGATTAAAGAGATATCTTCTGAGTGGAAGGATATTCTTAATTGTAAAGACAAATTAGCCATTTTGTTGAAATAGAAACATATGTTCTCAATAATCATTACTTGCTATAACGAAGGTCTGGAATTGCGACGAGCAGTAGAGTCCGTTCGCCGACAGACTTATACCGACTATGAGATTATCGTAGTCAAGGACTTTTCTGATCATGCGGAAACTCAACAAGTGTGTCGTGAGTTAGAGCAAGAAGGAATCCAAGTGTTGTATGCCGAAAAAAATGTAGGTGTTTCCTTAACACGCAATATGGGTATTGCTGCAGCAAAGGGGGATTATATATATACGGTGGATGGAGATGATGAGTTACCTGCTGATGCATTGGAGCATATAGCACGAACCTTTGAAGAAAATCCTGATGCTGATGTAATTTATGGAGCTTATGAGTTGATAGAAAATGATATTCGAGAAACGATAAGTTTTCTAGGGAAGTCAATCTCTATGGCAAATTTATATTCAAGTAAACTGTATGGTCAATTGCCTATGCGTAGAACGATTATGAATCAATTGGGTGGATTTAACGAGGAATATTCATTTGGATGCCAAGATTTTGAACTGCAGGTGCGATTGTTGAAGCATGGTGCTAGATTTGTATATACACCGTATATCATCTACCAATGGTATAAGAAACCGACTGGTATCAACTCCTCTCAGCGTAATGCTGAATCATTCGACAAATGTATGTATGAACATCGCGATTTTGTGGCACCATATATAAATCACCATTACCTATTAGGACTCTGCAAACAAAATAACGATGCTGATAGTTATCGCAAATATTTTGCACAATATGCACCATGTTGGTGCCAATGGGCACGTATATTGCCATTTAGATTAATGACTAAATTTGGAAGATTTGTAAAATGATGATGCAATATCCTAAAATATCGATTATTACTCCAGTCTATAATCGAGTAGGGATGATTGAGCAGACCATCCAGTCGGTAATCAGTCAAGATTATCCTAATCTAGAGTATATCATCATAGATGGCGGTAGCACCGATGGTACTGTTGATGTTATTCGTAAGTATGCGGATAATGAGGTTATAAGGCTAGAAGGTGATAAGGCAATAAGGCAAGAGAATGGCGAATCCGAACTTCCTGCCTCTCACCACACCACCTCATCTCCTAATTGCCTAATAAAATGGCTCTCAGAACCAGACAACGGCATGTACCACGCCATCATGAAAGGTATGGCAATGGCAACTGGAGATATTCTTGCATGGATTAACTCTGATGATATGTACCATACGAATGCGCTACATATCGTCGGACAGATCTTTACACAACTTCCTGAGGTAGATTGGTTGACAGGTACGCCTACATTGTATGATGCGGAGGGATTATGCGTTAAGACTTTCCCAACCCAATACTGGTCTTGGGAGCGGTTTAAGCGTGGTGATTTCCGATGGTTGCAGCAGGAGAGTACGTTCTTCCGTAAGTCATTATTCGATAGGGTGGGTGGTTTGAATATGCAATACCGCCTAGCTGCAGACTTTGAATTGTGGTGCAAAATGTTTCAAGTGTCCAAGTTGTATTCTGTCAATACTATTTTAGGTGGCTTTCGTCAGCATGGGGAACAGTTGTCAATAGAAGGACAGAACCGTTATGAAGCGGAAGTAAAAGTTATTTGTCAAACATATGGTATGCGCAATAAGATTCGTTGTTGTAGATTGAATAAACTGTGGAATCGATGGATGAAAAAAAATATTATACATTATAGTTTTGAAGAGAAAAAATGGGAGATTTAAGAATATGAAAACTATATTGATAGATCCAGCTTGTAATTTCCTATACTCCTCATTTTATATTAGAGGATTACTAGACCTTTTTGGGAAGCGTTCATTTTGCTTCTCAAGTATTCCATTTGCAGGTTTAACTTACACATTACATACTCATATTTTTGCATTTGTATTCAATGGGAAGAAGTATGCCATTGATTTTGCGGATTCGAATCAGATATTCTACGATGAGTTTCTACGTTGGGCAGATGTGTATGCGAAGGTGAATTACAATAGCAAATACATTCCGACAGCATATACCCAAAAGATTGTGGGATGTGGATGTAACTATGGTATGGCTATATATCCAAATAGATGGTTTGCCATAATAGTTGCAATAAAAAACTGGGTGTTATGTCATCGTCGTGTGCAATTTTCTTTTAGAGAATACCTGTCACGCTACATAATGTCAGTAAAGCGACAATCACAATCGACACAAAAATCAACAGAAAGGAATGATTATATCTTTTTTGTCTCTACCTTATGGAAAGGGCAGGATAAATGCAATCAAGCAAGAATAAATTTTATTCGGGCTTGTCATAATTTACAATCAGAAGGATTAATTACTTTTGAAGGCGGGTTGATACTAGATGTGCAGCAGGATGTAAAAGAAGTAGAAGATGTACTATTGAAAGAACGCATACCATACGATGAATATGCCAAAAAATTATCGCAATCTTGTTGTGTATTTAACACGCCCGCATATTTTGATTGTCATGGATGGAAGTTAGCAGAATATATGGCAATGGGGAAAATCATATTATCAACTCCCTTTGTTAATGAACTACCGAAAGGGATGCTAGATAAAAAACATATTTTATTTTGCGATGATTCAGTCACCTCTATGCAAGCTGCTATACGGAGTTTAATCCTTGATGAATCACTAAGGGAAAAAATAAAACAAGGTATTTCCGAGTATTATATGGACTATGCTTGTCCTGAAAAAGTGATAAAACAAATAATTAACGATTGATATGAAATTGAAAACTCTAAAACATTATTGTTTATCAATACTCTGCCTACCATCATACTTGTTGGTTAATAAAAAAGAAAAGTGCATTACTCTACATAAAGATATAGATACTTGGTGTAAACGAACTAAATGCAACTACACTAAAATGTTTATGAAGTATGTGTATCTTATGTTGGAACAAGAATTATTTCGAAATGTAGTATATTATAGAATTAGAAATGATAGAAGAAAAATATTTCGATTCTCGTGGTTATTGTCACCAAATAGCACTATATTTATGTTGTGTGATAAAATCGGGGGGGGGCTATATATAAGTCATGGATATGGTTTGGTCATATATGCGAACGAGATTGGTGAAAATTTTCATGCCTATCAAGGTGTGACAATTGGAATGAAAAATGGAGAGGTACCAATCATTGGAAATGAAGTGGTTTGTTATGCAAATTCAATTGTTATTGGAAATATTCGTATTGGCAATAATGTTGTTATAGGTGCTGGGGCTGTTGTAACAAAAGATGTTCCAGATAATTGTGTGGTTGTTGGTAATCCAGCACGCATTATTCGTAGAAATGGTATTAAAGTTAACGAGGATTTGTAGGATATGAAACTTTCAATCATAACTATCACATACAACAACGCTGAGGGCTTACGCAAAACCCTCGCTTCTGTGGCATCGCAAACCTTCCGCGACTTTGAGCATATCATCGTGGACGGCGGGTCAACGGATGACTCCGTTGATATTATCCGCCAGTATGCGGATAATGAGGCTATAAGGTCAGAAAATAGCAAAGCTGATAATCTAGCCTCATCACCAAATCACCTTATCTCCTCATCGCCTATTACATGGATTTCCGAAAAGGATACGGGGGTCTATGATGCTCAGAACAAAGGCATCCGCCTTGCGCATGGGGAGTACTGCTACTTCCTCAACGCCGGCGATACATTCTGTGCAGATGACGTCCTCGAACGCATGTTCTCACCTAATAGCCTAATAGCCTCATCACCTAATCGCCTACCAGACATTCTCTACGGCAACGAAATCATCGTTGACGGCAATGGTCAACGAGTCGGCATCGCGCGAGGCGTTGAAAACCCAAGTTTCGTGGACTTGTACAACAGCTGCATGAAGCACCAAGCATCCTTTATCCGTCGCAGTTTGTTTGACAAATATGGTATGTACGATGCCGATATGCGCATTTGCTCCGATTTCGATTGGTTCTTCCGTGTGATTGCTTTTCATGATGAGGTGTCGTTGCAGTATAAGGATATTGATATCGCTTATTTTGAGAATACGGGTCTGAGTTACCATAGTCCTGAACTTTGTGTGAAAGAGCGTCAGCAAATTTTGGATAGGTATATGACTAAACGAATGCAACGGGATTATGCAATGTTAGGTAAGTATCCAAGATTGATCAGATTGGGAGAGAATAAGATTGTGAAATTATTATTACGAATAGCTAATCGATTGTTGAAATAAGTTATGAATAATGTTCGTGTAGCCGTATGCTTGGTAACATATAACCAAGAAAAATATATAGAGTAAGCCATCAACAGCGTGTTATCGCAGCAAACAACTTTTCCTGTGGATATCGTAGTTGGAAATGATTGCTCTATTGATTCTACTGCAGAAGTGTTACAGCGTATATTGGAAAATACGAGACGAGTGAATGGGGGAGTAATCGTTTTCAATAGATTAAATAATCTAGGCATTGTTGGTAATACTATTGATTTATTTCGCTATATTATCGAGCAAGATTATACCTATGTTGCCATGCTTGATGGCGATGATTGGTGGTGCGATGAAAATAAATTGCAAATGCAAGTGGAATTGATGGAGAAGAATAAAGATGTAAGTTTTTGTTATATGCGTGGAACTTCGGATGAGAAACTTGCAAAGAATCATAGAGATAGAGATACCAATCATATTAGAATCAAGGATATGTTTGATGAAATTCGACATACAGGAATTGCAAATGGAACAGTGGTACATAGAGTGTCAATGTTGCGAAAAGTACCATTTGATAAAATTTTTGGACAAAATCTACTATCTTTGGATTATCCTACGAATGTATATATGGCTAGGCAAGGTAAGGTGGCTTTTATTGATCACATATCATTGTTTTGGCGAAGAACAGGGAATACTACATCTTCAGCAGCTAGTAAAGAAAAAGCGTATAGATATATAGACCATGAGGTAAGACAGGGATTGTTTTTGTCATCAGAGTTTCCTAATACTTCATATGCTTTTTCAAAAAAAGAAGCAGAAGAATTTAGATGTTGGCAAATGTATATGTGGTTATATTCTCAAAAGGATTATGAATCGATTGTGGAGACAATGTCTCATGACGAATTTCCCCATACTTGGCTTGCTTCGCGTCCAGAACGAAGATACTTGAAAAATAAGATAGTATTTTATGCATATGTGTATTTTATCAAGAAAGTACAAACTATATTAAAACTGATAAAAAACAAATTATGATTCCCAAGATTATACACTACTGCTGGTTTGGTCCCAAACCATTCTCGCGAACGGTACGAAAGTGCATAGCTACGTGGCATAAGCATTTATCGGATTATGAGTTTTGCCTATGGAATGAGGATACGTGTACTAACTATGCTGCTACGCATAATTTACCGAATCCTCTGGAACATCCTTTTGTAATGGGAGCATATGCTGCCAAAAAATATGCTTTCGTGGCGGACTATGTGCGCTTCTGGGCATTATACCATTGCGGTGGAATATACCTAGATACAGATATGTACGTGGTACGTAGCTTTGATGATTTGTTAGATGCAAAATTCTTTGCCGCATGGGAAAATTCAAAGAATGATATAGTGTCTTGTGGAGTAATAGGTTGTGCAAGAGCAGAGACATGCCTCAGAGAAATTTTGACAAAATATGATACATTAGAGTTTGATACAGATTGTTTAGATAAGTTTATTGTACCACGTATCATTACGCCAATTATATTGCAACATCCAGAAACAGCGATATATCCATATGACTATTTTTATTCGTTTCCATTCTCTAAACGTATGGAAAAGGATTTTTTGAAGTACAAATCAGCGAATTCATATGCTTTGCATCTATGGGATATAAGTTGGTATCCGTGGTATAAAAAAATAGTTCGTCAATTCGTTATAGAACTCAAGAAGATATTACATGCATAAACTATTACACATATTACATGCGTTAAAACTATGGGTGTTATATCCATTGGTACACAAAAATATTCGTTTCGTAGCTGATATGATGCGATGGGCTGACTGGAAACAATGTCCGTATAGTTCATCATATTGGACGTTTGTATTTTTGATGGCAGAGTACAAGGAGTTCCGTAATATTTGCTATTACCGTATGGGAAAAACGCAATATTTTGTGCGTTGGTTGTGTCCTCCGTTAGATAATTTGTATATTCATTGCAAAGATATTGGTGGTGGATTCCTGATTCAGCATGGATTTGCAACGATTATTACTGCGGAACGAATTGGAATGAATGCAAAGATTTTCCAACAAGTAACTATAGGGTATAATGAGGATAAACTACCGATTTTGGGAGATGATGTAGAAGTGTGTTGCGGCGCCAAGGTTATTGGTGGTGTTACTATCGGCAATAATGTTACGATTGGAGCTCAGACATTGGTGGTAAAAGATGTAGAAGATAATGTAGTTGTAGGTGGAGTGCCTGCAAGAGTATTGAAAACAAAATAGTTTATGCGCTTTGAGTTAATACCTTGGATATCAATTTCCGGACAGATTTTGATGCAAGTTTTTATAACTTGTGCCCTTATCTATATGCTATGGAAATATCGTAAGGATAATATTTCGCTTTTATTTATTTTACTATCTTGGCCACGTGTATTCATTTTTTATGGTAAAACAATAGAAAATATGTATAAGATAGCTATGCTATTATTGTGTATCTATTTCTTTTATCAATCATATACATATAGAACCTATCAAAAGCGAGAACGATGGCTGTTGGTTACTTTCACGTTATTTTCCATTCAGTTTATATTATCGGTATTTTTATATACGCAAAATACACTCACGATTGTGCTGAGCCAATATTCGCGATATATGGAGGTTTTGTTGCTTTATTTCATTGTTAAGCATATCATATATAACGGTAAAGGAGAGCGGTTGTTATCGTTATTTTATGATATTGGATTAATGCAAATTTTTATCTCTATCTTCAAAATGTTTGCTATCGGTTGGCAAATGGAGGGATTAGTGGGATCCTTCACGATTACAGGTGGAGCTATGGGTACAACTATTCCTATCTTATGGTTTATCAATTTGTGGTATTATCGCAAAGGAAATTTTTCCCAATGGGATTGGATTTATATTTTGGGTTTATTATTGGTGGGATTTACATCTGGAAAACGAGCCGTCATGTTTATTTTGCCGGTAGTGATAACGATGTTCATGGTATATGTGCCAAAGTTGAAGCTCAAATCTTCTACGATTGCTACTGCCATTCTCCTCGTACCATTGCTCTTTTATTTAGGCGTTCGCTTAACGCCGACACTTAACCCAGAGCACAAGATATGGGGAAGCTTTGATTGGGAACATGCTATGGGATATGCAGAAACGTATCAGTTTGGAAAAGAGGGATTACAGGGGCAATCAGAAGCATTGGACCAAGCCAATTCGGAACACGTACAACATTCGGGAGGATATGTTGGAACTACGAAGCAACATATAGAAGCAGAAGGACGTGGAGGTGCTACTATTGCGATGCTACGTTTGTTGATTGGGCAACAAGAGACGATAGACCAAGATTGGTGGGGATTAGGTTTTAATAGTATGTATAGTACTGATTATGATGAGTTTGATAAACTCCCATTGACAATACAACTCAACCATAAGGGGTCGGCTACGGGAGTATTCCAAAATTATGTGACAACAGGTCTATTAGGCGTGTTATGTACCATATTATTTTGTTTTGCATTTTTGTTCTATTGTCGCCATAAACGAATCAAATATGTGTTACTAGCTATCTGCGCATGGGAGTATTTTATGTACACAGGTTTCATATTTCGCACTCCAGTATTTATGGCAGTATTATTTACTGTGATACATAGTGTGAATTATGAGCGGCTGAAAGCCCGTGGTGAGGTGATGAGGTGATAAGGTTATGAGGTTATAAGGTAATTAGGTAATGAGGCGATAAGTAAGATAGTATGGCAAGATTTAAAAATTTGATAGTATATCAGAAATCCAAAGATTTAGTGATGCAAGTATATGCGTTGCTAAAGCAATTTCCTGATGAGGAGCGTTTCGCGTTGTGCGGACAGATACGTCGGGCAGCCATATCTATACCATCTAATATAGCGGAAGGTATGGCTCGTATGTCAAATAAAGATCAATCGCACTTTTTGAATATCGCTTATGGCTCTTTAATGGAACTTTATGCACAACTCGATATTGCTCATGACTTAGGGTATATTAACCAAAATGAATATGACAAAATAGAAATAAGTATTAATGAAATTGATAAAATGATTGTTTCATTAAGTTATATTCGAAAACAAAATACAGTATCCAATGGAAACAATAAATAATATATCCTCGCCTAATGGCCTAATAGCCTCATCGTCTAATAGCCCAACGCGCATGCCTGCAAGCAATGTGCGCCTCAGTGTAATCATACCAGTATATAATGTAGAGCAATATCTACAAAGTTGCATTCAATCTGTAATCACGCAGACATATCAAGATTTGCAAGTGATTCTTGTAGATGATGGTAGTACAGATTCGTCGGGCATATTATGCGACCAGTTGGCGCAGCAGGATAGTCGTATACAAGTTGTGCATAAACTCAACGGCGGCCTTAGCGATGCGCGCAATGCGGGATTGAAAGTGGCTACGGGGGATTATGTGGCGTTCCTGGATTCCGATGATGTATATCTACTCCAGGACGGAATAGAGCAGATGATGCATGTGATAGTGACGGATAAGCCAGATTTGCTGCTCTTCCAATGTGTGGATGTCTATCCTGCTCGACAATCGGTGCGCAAGGCTTACGATAGTGACTACCTTGCTCGTTACTCTGGAATAGAGGTATTTCACCAATTGGTTCGCACACAGTCATTCAATATGAGTGCCTGTTTCCAATTGATTCGCCGCGAACTGCTTGAGAAACATCAGTTGTATTTCGAGAAAGGCCTACTGAGTGAAGATGTGGATTGGAGTTTGCGCCTATGGCGACATGTAAGCAATGTGCGTGCTATGAATTTGCCATTGTATGGCTATCAGCATCGCGAAGGCAGTATCAGCACCACATATACAATCCGTAATCTCCGTTCGTATGAGCGTATTTTTGCGAAGTTTGTGCAACTCTATAATGATAGAGTCGTGGATGCTCATACTGAATTGTATTGGAAAACGGTAATGGGGTATTTGGCGCAAATGTACACGAGTTGTCTTTATGCGTGTGGACAGATAGCCCGTAAGGATAAATTAGAGGCATATGCAATACTGAAGCGTTATGCCACATTGTTGGAGCATAGTATCTCAATTAAATCAGATCGAGTGATAAAGTACAAGCGAGTGATAGGATTGCGTATGACGGTATGGTTGTTTGCTGTATATGGGAACATTCGAAGATATAAACGCAGAGTATGAAAATATTAGAAGTAAGCCGATACAAATCGAATTTCGAAGACCACCAGCTCCCCTTTGTGACGGAGCAGGGTGAATCATTGCGTGCACTAGGGTGCGATGTAGAGTATTTCCTAGTACAAGGCAACTACCTGTGCGCGGTAAAAGCACTCAAGCAAAAGATTCGCGAGTATAAACCCGATATCGTGCATGCGCATTTTGGACTATCTGCCATCACTGCCGAACTGCAATCGCTGGTTCCTGTAGTAACCACCTTCCACAACGGTGAGACACTCAACTGGCATGTCAACCTATTGACATCACTTTTCTCCTTGCGGGCAAAGCATGTGGTATATGTGGCGCAGCACATTTATGATCTAGTATATTTCAAAGCAAAAAAATACTCCATCATCCCTTGTGGTGTGAATATGGATGATTGCCATGTCATTAACCAAACTACTGCTCGTCAGCAATTGGGTTTTGAAGATGGTGTCAAATACATTCTCTTTGGCGGTGGCTTTAGTAATTTACGCAAAAATTACGCAATCCTCCGTGATGCCGTTGAGCGCATTGAGCAAGCACCATGGGTTCCTGTAGAGGGTGGGGAACGATGTGGCAATATCGTATGTTTAGAAATGAAAGGATTGAGCCGTGCTGAATGTGTGTTGCGAATGAATGCGTGCGATCTATTTGCTCTGCCTTCTCACTCCGAAGGTTCGCCACAAGCTCTCAAAGAAGCAATGGCATGCAATTGCCCAATCCTTGCGACGGACATAGCTGATGTGAGCACTTTGCTAGGCGATCTGCCAGGACACTATATCCTGCGCAACCCACGCAAGACCCACGAACGCTGGGATGCGGATGAGAAGAGCCTCGATGAGATGATAGTATTGCTGCAAGAAGCATTACGCTTTAAGGAACGCACCAATGGTCGCGAACGCATTTTGGAGATGAAGCTCAGCAACCCCCAAGTCGCTGAGCGCCTGGTGGAGATATATGAGCGCCTGCTCGAATAACGACCTTAAGGACTTTAACGACTTTAAGGACCTTAATGAGGCGCAAAAGAAAATCAAGAACTAGAATGATCAAACTTCTAACATATCACGATATCGACCAACAGCAATGGCGCGAACTTATTCAAAGTTCGCCTGTTGCTACGTGGTTCCAGACGCCAGAGGCGTATGAGTTCTATGCGGCGCTTAGCTCCGAACTTATTCCTTTTGCCTTCGGCATAGAAGAATGCAGAGGCGATGAGGCGATGAGGCAATTAGGCGATAAGGATGGGAGTAGGCTAGTAGGCGTGATAGTTGGCTACATCACGCGTGAGCGCAACGCGCTAAAGCAGTTTTTCACTCGCAGAGCCATCATCATCGGCGGACCACTGCTGGACGAGCATATCAGCGACGAAGCGCTGAGTGCGCTGCTAAGTGCAGTGAAAAATCTGCCTATCCTAAATCCTTCCCTAAAAGGAAGGACTTTAGATTCTACGAAACAATCCCCCTTCCCTTCAGGGAGGGCTGGGGTAGGCTTACCGATCTATATTGAAACCCGCAACTTCCACGACTATAGTCGTTGGAAAGAGGTATTTGAAACTTGTGGGTTCCTATACCAGCCACACTATGATATCCATGTCCACTGCAATGCAGAGCACCAGATGAGCGAGCGACGTCAGCGCGAGCTCAAGCGCGCCATCAAGAACGGCGCTATGGTCTGCGAAGCGCAAACGGAGCAAGAGGTGCGCGACTGGTACCAGATACTCCACCGCCTCTACCGAGAGAAAGTGCGCACACCGCTTTTTTCGGAGGAGTTCTTTCTCCAGTTCTATCGCAATGGGGTGGGCAAGTACTTGTTCGTGAAGCATGAAGGCAAAGTCATTGGCGGTATGATGTGTCCGATTCTCAAGAGTAAAGCCATATACGAGTGGTTTGTGTGTGGACTGGATGAGGAGTATCGCGAGCAGTATCCATCGGTGATGGCTACCTATGCCGCCATCGAATATGCCAAGCGGAACAACTTGCCTCTTTTCGATTTTATGGGAGCAGGTAAACCCGATATTCCTTACGGTGTGCGCGACTTTAAGATGGAGTTTGGCGGCGAACTAAAGGAATTTGGCCGCTTCCTCTGTATTCGCAAACCGCTGCTGTATTGGATCGGTAAAATAGGGGTAAAATGGCTAAAACGAAGGTATATTTAATGCATTAAATTTAATTTATCAATGCGAGAAATAATAACAAAATACGAGTTGATTGACAAACAGAGTTGGAGCAATTTTGTCAAGAGCCATCCTCAAGGCAATGTGTTTCAATCACCAGAGATGTATGAATTATATCTATCTGCATCATTTATCCATCCTATCGTGGTGGCTTCCGTA
Organism: Paludibacteraceae bacterium; assembly: GCA_045132415.1. Lineage (GTDB taxonomy): Bacteria > Bacteroidota > Bacteroidia > Bacteroidales > Paludibacteraceae > Colicola. The sequence goes on from JBGUSG010000010.1 coordinate 18,280, forward strand.
TGCGATGGCCAAGTAGATGGAATATTGGTGGTACAATCTTTGAGTAGCAAAAATCCGTGCGCTGCTTGGTTAACCAGCCGATGCATCATCATGGGAGGACCTCTGGCCCTCAACAATGACAAAGCAATCATAGATGACTTGATGACTGCGTATCGTTCGTTGATCCCGCTGAAAACAATCTACACAGAGATTCGTCCTATCTACGATTCCGCAGAGCTATTCCAGCATTTATCTACCAGAAAATGGAAGCGTATAGGCCACTATAATATCCTGCTGCCATTGGATAAATCTGTGGATGAATTATACAGCCAAATGCACAAAGAACGCCGACGCAATGTGCAAACAGCCATAAAAAATGGATTGACTTTTGAGGAAGTATCAAGCCCAGAAAAAATAAAAAATGTAGTGGCATTGATCAAGCAGACCTATCTGCGTAAGCGTGTGCCAATATCCTATCTGGATATGTTTGAGCAAGTCCTGTCCATACTAGGCGATTATGCGCACTTCTTTGCATGCTATGCACAAGATGGGCAGATGATTGCAGGACAATTGCGTTTGTGTTACAACCAATTGGTATATGCCTGGTTTGCTGGTAGCGATGAGGCCTACTTCAAACAGCGCCCCAACGACTTCTTGATGTGGAATGTCATTGCATGGTCCCAAGAAAATGGCTATCAAGTATTTGATTTCGGTGGAGGCGGCGAACCTGGCGTGGAATATGGCGTGCGCGAGTATAAAATGAAATATGGATGCGAAATATATGATTACGGTCGAATGCTATATACCCATCGTCCTATAACATACTATTTAGCGCAATTGGCATATAAATTTTATCATAAACTGAAAGGAAAATGATTCCACGCTTACAAATATCATTTCCACGAAATAACCAATGTACATTTTGGTTGGGAAGAGAGTATTCTCCTCAAGAGGGCGAGTACCTCCTTAACCATGCCCGTTCGGGCATCGTGATGGCGTTGCGTGCGGCATTGCCTAAGGGCGGTAGAGTAGGCGTAGTGGCATATAATTGCCACACGGTAGCCAATGCCGTAGTAGAAGCGGGAGCTACGCCCGTGTTCGTGGATGTAACGGAGGATCTGTATGTAGATGTGCAGCATCTAACTAGATTACAACTTGATGCCATCGTGGTAACCAACCTCTTTGGCATACACAATGATATAGAGGCAATACGCGCAGTATTGGGGCAAAGGCCTATCATCGTGGATAATGCGCACGGCTATGGACTACCTGCTGAAGGTGACTTTACCGTCTATAGCATCAACCAAGGGAAGATGCCTGCTTTGGGAGCAGGAGGCCTATTATGGGTAAATACAGAGCAATACCAGACCTCTATCCAACAACAATATGCTGCATTACCTAGCTATAGCAAAAGCCAAGAACTGAAGCTATTTATAACCATGTTAGCTAAAGCATGGATGCATATTCCATGGATATACGGATTAATCACACGCCGAATGAAAAACCATAGAGGCAAAGCGACATGCCGCGAGGCGGTGGCGCTACGCCGCATGGCTAAAGGAGTAAGTCGTATGTATCAGCAAGCATTGCCTACAATAGCTGAGCAGATACACCAGCAGCGAGCCAATGCACAGCAGATGGCGGATACTTTGATCAGCAAAGGGCTTGCAGAACAAGTATGGTATGGCGATAATGCGTTTATGGCGATTGCTAGAACCAAAGATACTTTGGGCTTGTCGAAGTACTTAGCAGATCGTTGCGTGGAATCTGCTACTCACTTTGCCCGTGCGATAGAATGGGCAAAAGACTTTGGCTACACCGAAGGACAATGCCCTATGGCTGAAAGATTGACAAAAGAATTGATAATGATACCTACATATGTGCCTTTGGCACAAGTTTAGAGGACGGCGCGGAGCGCCTACAGTTTAGAGTTTAATATAAAAGAAAGAAATATGAATATACTAATTCAACTGGCACACCCTGCCCATTTTTATTACTACAAGAATACAATAAAAAACCTCAATGCAGGGGGACACAAAGTGGTGATAGCTATTACCACCAAGGATATTTTGGAGAAATTGTTGATAGACTCCAATGTTCCTTATGTAAACATCATGAAAACAACGCACAAATCCTCTAAAATAGGGTATTTGTTTGATATGATCGTACGATGTATGCGTATTTTACGCCTATGCTTGAAGCATAAAATAGACCTTCTCACAGGTTCTACCATTGAAATCTCTATGATAGGATGGTTACTACGGAAACCTGCTATCAACATCGGAGAAGACGATGCTGCCGTTGTGCAGAAATATATCAAGATGGTGGCACCTTTCATTGATGTACGCTTGACTCCTGTCGTATGTAACGATGGAAAATTAGAACCTCATTCTGTACATTATCCTAGCAATATGGAATTAGGCTATCTCCATCCTAATCATTTTACACCTGATGCAAGCGTAGTAGAGGCATATGGCATTGATACAACCAAACCATACTTTATTATGCGCTTTGCTTCTTTGAAAGCCCACCACGATGATGGTATCAAAGGCATCAACACCGAGATTGCGCAGCGATTGGTGGATATCCTTTCGCCTTATGGACAGATATACATCACATCCGAGCGCGAATTAGAACCACAATTCGAACCCTATCGCATTCGCATCAACCCACTAGACATGCACCACGTCATGGTCTTTGCTTCGCTCTATATCGGAGACAGCCAAACCATGGCTGCAGAGGCAGGTGTATTGGGTACACCATTCGTGCGCTTCAACGATTTTGTGGGTAGGATAGGGTACCTCCGCGAACTAGAGGATGTATACGAAATAGGTCATGGCATTCATGCCACACCACTCAACGAAGATAGCACCATCCGTCGCAACGATGGCTCACTACAACCAAGTGGCACTGAGGCGCTATATGATGCTGTTGAGCAATTGGTGGCTATGCCTGCAGACGAGCGCAAAGCATTGTATGCTGCTCGTCGCGCGAAAATGCTCAGCGAGAAGATTGACTATGCCAAGTATCTCACATGGTTCATTGAGAACTATCCTGATAGTCAACAGCAAACACGAGATAATCAAGAGAATACAGCCTTCTGGGAGCAGTTTAAGTAGATTTTCTATAACAAATAATCCCCCGCCTCTAAACTGCGACAAAGTCGCCATATTTTTATAGCGAGTGTAACGAAGCGTATTTATGTTAAAAAATTAAAACATATAACAACGTGGGCTAATATGGACTTTACTCTAAGCAAATACCAACAACTCTTGGTTGCATTACAGCAACAGGGATACCAATTCATCACCTTTGAGCAGTATTGCGATTGTCTAGATAGATGCGAAGCATTACCTTTGCAGTATATCATCATGCGACACGACGTGGATTTGTTGCCCAAGAATAGTTTGGCTACCGCGCGGATCGAGCATCAGCTGGGCATCACAGCAAGCTATTATTTCCGCGTTGTACCAGAGAGCAATCAGCCTGAATATATCCGTCAGATAGCCGCACTGGGACACGAGATAGGGTACCACTATGAGGATATGGCCATCTGCCACGGAAAAGTAGAAGAGGCCTATGCACATTTCCAAGAGCAACTGGCATATTTCCGCCAGTTCTATCCCGTACGCACCATCTGCATGCATGGCGCTCCTACCAGCAAATGGGATGGAAAAGACCTGTGGAAGCACTACGACTATCGTGCACTGGGCATCATAGGGGAACCGTATTTTGATGTGGATTTCAGTCAGGTTTTCTACCTGACCGATACAGGGCGCTGCTGGGATGGATACAAAGTGTCGGTGCGCGATAAGATACCCGTATATCAAGATGAATGGGTGAAGCAGGGGCTGGTGTATCACACCACTGATGATGTGGTCCGTGCCGCTGAGCAAGGAACCTTGCCTGCCCACATCATGATTACTACCCATCCACAGCGATGGACCAACAACATCCTAGCATGGAGCAAAGAACTGCTCATGCAATCGCTAAAGAACATCGTCAAACGATTGCTCATCGCCGCGAGGAGATGAAAGTCAAAGGGAACTATATACGAGATGACACTGATTTTATTTTAAACGACAATTTATGTCAATTTTGATGTCAATTATTGTCAATTCAAGGTATATTTTGTTTGGGTTGGAATGAGCGACTCGTCGCTGGCAACCCAAAACAAAAACAAATTCTTCCTTACAACGTCAGCAAGATATCTACGATACGTTCGGCAGTATGGCCATCCCACAGCGCAGGGATGGCTCCTTTTTTCCATTCGCCAGCGAATAGGATGTCCAATGCGGGTTTGACTGCCGCTGGATCGGTACCAATCAGTTCGTTGGTGCCCACGGTGCAAGTCTCAGGGCGCTCGGTATTATCGCGCAAGGTGATGCATGGCACACCCATCACTGTAGTCTCCTCGGTGATACCACCCGAATCGGTTACTACCGCCTTAGCACGCTCTACCATGTAGTTGAACTCCAAGTAGCCCATAGGCTCTACGATATGCAGATTTGGGAACAACTGGCGCAAAGTGGCCTCATCACCCCATAGATTATAGAAGATCTTGGCTGTGCGAGGGTGGATAGGGAAGATGATGGGCAAACCATGTACGTTAGTAATAATCTGCTCCATCAGCGCCTTGAGATGCGCCTCCTCGTCTACATTAGCAGGGCGGTGCATGGTCATCATGATGTATTGGCCCTCGGCGAGTTGCAACTCGTCGAATACTGCAGGACGATGGAAACGGCTACGATTAGCCAGCAACGTATCAATCATCACATTGCCCACATACCATACGCGTTGCACACTACGTTTGAAAGCGTACTGCTCTTCTTCAAGAGCAGGTAGGCTATTAGGCGATGAGGCGATGAGGCAATTAGGCGATGAGGCTTGCAGTTCAGCTCCTTGTAGGAGCAAGTTCTTGTTGGCAATCTCCGAGGTGGTGAACATATAGTCCGCCAGCGAGTCGGTAACCATACGGTTGATCTCCTCTGGCATACTCAAGTCCCAACTGCGGATACCTGCCTCCACGTGGCACACCTTGGTATTGAGCTTCTTGGCCACAATAGAGCATGCCATTGTGCTGGTGACATCTCCCACTACTAATACCAAATCAGTAGGATACTCCAGCAAATACTTCTCAAACGCCACCATGATATTGGCCGTCTGCTCGGCTTGCGAACCACCGCCACAACCCAGATTGGCATCGGGCATAGGGATGTTGAGTTCCTCAAAGAAGGTGTCGGACATATTCTTGTCGTAATGCTGACCCGTATGTACGAGGCTATAATGGATGTCCTTACCTGCATTTTCGGCAGCTTTGATAGCATGCACGAGCGATGCGATCTTCATGAAATTGGGGCGTGCCCCTGCGATGAGAGTGATATGCATATTTACAGTTTACAGTTTACAGTTTACAGTTGACAGTTTATAGGTAAGGTTAGAAGCCGCTTAGGTGCAGGAACTGCGAAATCATGCGGCGGAAAGTATGTTGTGAACTATTGTTGATATACGACTCCAGCAACTTGGCTGTAGGTGTGATAGGAATGATATCATAATCGGCAATCGCAGCTGGAATCAGGCACGAGAAGCCTTCGCGCAATTCCACCTCGTCGCGCGTACTACGGATACGAATCTTGCAACTGCCTTGCGTACAAGTGCTGATTACAAACGAATCGTAGCCCACCATATTGCGGTGAATAGCCTGCGTGAGCGACACCACGCGCACACTGAAATGCTCCGTATCCAAACATGGGTTGGCAGCATCGATAGCATCCTTGTAGCTATTCTTATATTCCTTATACACGCGATAATCCAGCGCCTGCGCTGCCAAATCGGTGTGCAATGCGCGAGGCTTGCCATCCAAGCCCAAACGACCATAGTCGTAGATACGATAGGTGAGATCCGACGACTGCTGTACCTCCACCAATATCACCCCTTTGCCTATCGCATGCACACGACCTGCAGGGATATAAAAGACATCCCCCGTGCGAATCTCGTGCTTAGCCAGTGCATCCATGATCGTGCCATCTGCCACGCGACGTGCGTACTCCTCAGGAGTGAGCTCCTCCTTGAATCCTGCGTAGATATAGGCATCCTTATCTGCATCCACCACATACCACATCTCCGTCTTGCCCGAGCCGTTATGCTCGCGCAGCGCCATCGCATCGTCGGGGTGCACTTGCACACTGAGATCTGCCTTCGTGTCGATAAACTTCACTAGCAATGGCATTTGGTTGTGGTATTTCTTTGCGACTGCCTTGCCCAATATGGCCTCTGGCATCTTCGCAATCACTTCGCTCAGCGGATAGCCCGCCCAAGTTCCATTGGCAATCACCGATGGCAGCATATCCAGCGTGGATACCTCCCAGCTCTCGCCGATATTGTCTTGCTCAGGCAATTGCTTCCAGTTGGTGAGGCGCTTACCGCCCCATATCATCGGACGCAGATTGGGCTCGAAGAGGATAGGGTAGAGCTTGGTGCGCTGCGCCTCAATCACGCAGCCCATCGCCAACATACGTACATCCGTAATGGCGTGTAGCTCGTAGGCCTTGAGGTGCTCCACGAAGATAAAATCCTCCTTCTGACAGTGATGTACCTGACCGTCGATGGTGATGTCAATCTCACCATCCAGGATAAAGAACGCATCCTGCAAATCAGGGTGGATATGCTGCGCGCTGCGCTCGCCTGCTTTCAGCTCCAGCACCGCAATCTGAGTAATGCTGCATCCGCTCTCATTGGCAGAGAGCAATACACGCTTGAGCCCCATCTCATAGGAGGTACTCAGGGGGGATATATCGTGTAAGTGTCGTTGCATACTAATCCAATTTGGGGACAAAGGTACGAAAATTTTGTGATTTGGCAAAGTAGCTAAGACAAAAAAACTATTTTTTGCTAAAAAATATTGTATATATTGGAAAAAAATACTACCTTTGTAGCCAAATTGGATGTGGTATGAAATTTGTAAGGACAATATTAGTAGTGATGGTAGCGATGTGCTGCATGTCGTTTACCGTGGTGATCGATGCAGGTCACGGCGGCAATGATGCGGGAGCCATCGGTCATGTGCTGAAGCTCAAAGAGAAAGACCTCAACCTATGCGTGGCACAGCGACTGGCAGATAAGATACGCCAACATTATCCCGATGTGAATGTGGTTATGACGCGTACGACGGACGTGTTCTTGCCCCTGCAGCAGCGTGCAGATATCGTGAATAAGAACCATGCCGACCTATTCATCTGCGTGCATACCAATGCCGCTGAAAACCGCAAAGCATGTGGCGCAGAGACATTCATCCTAGGTACTGATCGCATGGAGGATAACCTAGACGTGGCCATGCGCGAGAACGCCGTGATGAAGCTGGAGGCAGATCAGACGGTATATCAAGGTTTTGACCCAAATTCGATAGAGAGCTATATCATCTTCGAGTTGATGCAAAACCAATATATGGACAATAGTCTGGAGTTTGCCGAACTGGTGCAACAGCAGTTTGTAGGTACCCTCCAACGTGCCAATCGAGGTGTTCGTCAGGCAGCCTTCTGGGTGCTATTGCAGTCAGCATGCCCCAGTGTGCTGGTGGAGATGGGCTTTATCAGCAATGCTGAAGAGGAGAAATGGCTTGCCAGCGAAGCGGGTAAGAGTGGAATAGTTAACGGCATTTTTGATGCCTTTGAAAAATATTATAAGCAATGAAACACGCAAGAGAAGTGAAAGTGGGTGTCTTGGCGATCATATGCGCGGGCATCTTGTATTTTGGATTTAATTTCTTGAAAGGAGTCAATATCTTTTCCCCAACCGATTGCTATTACGGCTATTTTGAGCGTAGCAATGGGCTCACTGAGCAAGCACCTGTATATATCTTAGGGCATAAGGTAGGTTTGGTAGCCAGTGTTCAATACGACTTCACGCGTACGCCTGCGTTTGTAGTAGGTGTGCATATCGACAAAGGTATTGTACTGCCTCGTGGTACACAAATGGCATTGGTTGCTGATGGGCTGCTGGGTGGTAGTGCCATCGAGTTGCAGCTGCCTGAGCTTGCCAATCGCGCCATGCCTTATCAACAAGGCGACACATTGCCTTCTACCATAGTGCCTGGATTATTCGACAACTTGCAAACAGGTATCTTGGCGCATCTGGATAGTGTGCTCGTAGAGGCTAACCAACTGGTGGCTTCGCTCAATAACGAGATGGGAGAGGGTAGTCTGCATGCTGCATTGCAGAATATCGAGCAAATCACTGCTGACCTGAAGGTGAGTGGTAAGGATATTCGTCATTTGACCCACAATGATTTGCCTGGTGTGGTAGAGAAGGTGGATAGCACCTTAGCAGACCTGCAAGCGGTGATGGCCGACGTGCGTCAAGCGCAGATACAGAATACCATTGCCGAACTGAATGCCACCATCCAATCAGTCAATGCAGCTTTGGCATCAGAGGAAGGTACACTGGGCTTGTTGCTCAACGACAAAGCACTGTATGATAACCTCAATACGGCACTCCAAGATTTGGACAATGCAGTACTCAATGTGGACTCTGTGGTGATGTCCATCAAAGCAAGACCATTCATTCAAAAGAAATTACCAAAGCAGAAGTGATTTTTGCGAGTGTCTAATTTTTTGGAAATGTTGAGAAAGTCCCTAATCTGTTGATAATGAAATGGATTAGGGATTTTTGTGAAACAATAATGTGGAACGTTATGATTTTTTAACATATGAGTTTCAACGAGTTACGTATGCCTATTGTCTTAACTTTGTGATAACCAAATACGGAAACATAACCTACTGATTTTTTGCTAGATAAGATTCCGTGAAAATCACCAATCTAACTGCCATTTGGTCAATCAAAAAAAAAGCAGTACCTTTGCACTCGATTTCGTGAAAAACGGATTCTTTTGGAGATCCGTATTCGGATTTCTCTTCTTAATCAATGACAAATGATTTGAACATATTGTGGGCGGAATGCCAGCAGATTCTGCGTGATAATCTCTCGCAGAGTGCGTACCAAACATGGTTCGCTCCTATTGTTGCACAGCAATGGGAAAACGACCTATTGGTATTGCAGGTGAAGAGCCAATTTGTGGTTGATTATATCGAAGATAATTATTTGGACATCCTCTCGCGCGTATTGAGAAAGGTGTTTGGCGCAAAGGTGCAGCTGGAGTACCGCATCATGATGGCAGGTAGTTCGATTGACATCCCAAGCGATAGTGCTAAGCAACCTGCTACTCGCCAGATGATGGAGCAGACCGCTAGTACCATCATCAACGAGGCGTGGGAGTCGCAACTCAATATCCAATACACCTTTGATAATTTCATCAAGGGCGAACCTAATAAGTTGGCGCGTGCTGCGGGTGTGGAGATTGCTAAGCAACCTGGTAAGACCATCTTCAACCCATTGTTCCTCTTCGGTGGCAGTGGAGTAGGTAAGACCCACTTGGCGAATGCCATTGGCAACTACGTGGCTAAGCAGTTTGAGAACGCACGTGTGCTGTATGTCACCGCCAATACCTTTAAATTGCAATTCCAAGATGCTGTCAATCACAATCGCGTGCCCGACTTCTTGATGTTCTATCAATCGATCGATGTGCTGATTGTGGACGATATCCAATACTTTGCTGACTTGAAAGGTACACAAGATACTTTCTTCCAAATCTTCAATCACCTGCAGCAGAGTCACAAGCAGTTGATCTTGACTTCGGATCGCAGTCCGATGGAGTTGCGCGGTGTGCAAGAGCGATTACTCTCACGATTCAAGTGGGGATTGGCGGCTGAGATCACCAACCCAGACTACCTCTTGCGCAAGGATATTTTGCAGTTCCACATCAAGAAGAATGGTATCAAGCTTAGCGACGATATAGTAGAGTATATCGCTACCAACGTCACAGAGAACGTGCGCGACTTGGAGGGTGTATTAGCGAGTCTATTGGCTTACTCTACACTCACCGACAGCGAGATAGACATGGCGTTGGCACAAAAGGTAGTGGGCCGATTGGTGGCATTGAATCCTAAGTCATACGTGCCATCGGATATCGTGAATGCCGTTTGCAAACACCTCAATGTGCCAGAGAAAGCCATTACATCACGCACACGCCAACGCGATGCAGTGCGTGCACGTAGCATCGTGATGTATCTCATCAAGAAATACACCGATAGTTCGCTCTCTGAAATTGGTGCGTGCGTACATCGTGATCATGCTACGGTGGCATATACGCTGAATACCATCGCTTCGCACATGACCTACGACGCCGTGTTGCGTCAAGATGTGGCGACTATCGAACGGGCATTGGGACGTTAATCTAATAGAATTTCTTAAAATATACCTGCTTTATGAATAAGCAATACCAGGAATTACAGGTGGAGAAGGATGTCTATATCCCTCAACCTGCTATGGCGTATCCAGAGGAGAATCCTTTTGAGCGCACTTTGTTTCCAAAATACACAAAAGAATTAGCGATTGACGAGCATTACCCATATTTGGATGATAGTTTGGGATACAAACTGAACTTGCTATGGGGGTATTATCTGATCGTTCATATATTGCTACGTTTGAAACTACGTGTGCAAATGGGTCTGCGTATCCGTGGACGAGAGGTGCTGAAGCGCTACCAAAAAGAGTTGGCGCATGGTGCGATAACCATCGCAAACCACGTCTATCGTTTAGATTGTCCATGTGTGTTACTCGCTGTGAATGGGGTACATACCACACGCATACCCATGTTCGCACCTAATTTCCGTACTAAAGATGGATTTTTTATGCGTTTGGCTGGTGGGGTACCTATTCCAGATTCTACCACCAATATGACCGCGCTCAAGCGATTCAATGAGGCTTTTGATGAATTTCATCGCCGTGGTTGGTGGTTCCATATTTTCCCAGAAGCATGCCGATGGGATTTCTACAAACCATTGCGTCCGTTCCAAAAAGGTGCGTTCACGATGAGTTATAAGTACAACAAACCATTGTTGCCATGTGTCATCACCTACCGCGAACGTAAAGGTATCTTCCGCCTATTCGGACCAAAGAGTCTGCCACTATTGACTGTGACCATTGGCGAACCCATCTTCCCAGACACGACCCAACCTCGCAAGGCCGAAGTAGAGCGCTTGCGCGAGGTGGCTCATAGCCAGATGCAACACATGGCAGGCATCACCCACAACCCTTGGCCAGCAGCATGGGGTGGGCAGTAAGCCCACTCATCCTACGGGGATATATATAACAAAGGAAGAGCCTGGCTGCTCTTCCTTTGTTGTCTAAAAGGATACGATGAATTGCTTACATGCGGAGTTGGAAACCAGCCAATATGGTGTCGGGCTTGAAATGCCAAACACTGGCCATCTCGCCTGCCATACAGAAACCACATACGCGGCATTGCTCTGTACCATAGCCAAAACACAAACTGCGGCTACCGTCGGTGTAAATAAAGTTGGTAACAAAGCACTCTTTACCTAACTTGATCTCGCCTAAGGCGTTGCGCTTCATGAGTTTCAAGCCCGAACGTGAGTTCATAATAGGGTAGCCTTTCTTCTTGTAAGCTAGCACCTTGTCAATCAACTCGGCTTTCTTGTCTGGTGGCAACATCAAATACTCAGTACCTGGGTAAGGCGTATGGAAATTGATGGAAATCTGCTCGATAGCTGGATTGCTTTTCGCATATTCCATTGCAGCGTCTAAGGACTCGTAGTTGAGTGCATTGACTACCATATTGACGCAGATATGTTTGAAGCCTGATGTGCGGATATTTTCTTCCAACCGGGCAAACGACCCCTCGCCACGAATACGATCGTGGTATTCACCCACGCCGTCCATGCTTACCCAAATAGATTGTGGTCGAATCCATGAGAAATCTTGTTGCGCATTGGTCGTTACGGTCACCGAGAAGAAGCCGATCTCCATGGCTGCATCGATCAAATCATTGATGGTGCGTCCATCTTCTTTCCAGAGCGTAGGTTCGCCACCTTCGAGGTCGATAAAACGAGAGCCTAATTCATACGAATAGCGCATGTCGGCTACAATATCTTCGAATGCGCGTTGCTTGTAGCCTGCGCTACCATATACAGAGCAGTGTTTGCAGCGCAAGTTGCATTTGTCGGTGATAAACAATACCGTTTGCAATGGCGCACGGCGACCTAAGAAACGTGCACGCGCAAACCATTGTGCTAAATAGATATAATGTCCCAATGTTTTAAATATATTCATACGATAGGAAGGTGAAAACTGAAATGTTTATCCAATAATTCGCAATACGATATGTACTACCATCAGTATTAGGCAGAAGAAGGTGCAGATATTGCGTGCCAATAGCCAACGGAATAAGAACCAATCCATTCCTGCCTGCTTATATCCTTCCCAATCACCCATCGGCCCCATCCACCAGCGAGGGGTATCGTTGCGTGGTAAACCATAGGCAAACAATCGGGTAGAGTGGATGAGGAAGATGGACATAGGCAGCGTAGCTATCGTCAGGAGATACCATGGACTCCACCACCCCAAGCAGATACCTAGAGCCAACATCACGAATGGTACAATAGCAAAGATTCCGATAAAGATAATCATTGCTTTTTTGCTTTTGAGCAATCGTGCGAAAGTCATCTTACCCAACTCGGCATCAGCATCTACTTCCATGACCGAGTGAACATACACGATGTTGGTTACCATACAACCGATGCCTATACTTATGCACAGCATTTGCCATGTGAAGGGAGCACCTGTCAATGCCGCCTGTACGCCCATCATGTTGAGCGGACCGAACATCAGACCGATAACCAATTCGCCCAAACCATGATAACCCAATTCGAGGGGTTTGCCTGAGTAGTTGATTCCTACGATGAGACCTGCTACGGCATAAATGACAATGCCTATGGCTGCTTGCCAGCCATGGATGAGCCATTGTGCAACAAAAGTGATACCTCCCATCAATGCAGCAAAACCTAGGAATGCTACCACTGCCCAGCCCAGTTGGCTGATGGTGGCTTTGCGTTCGCCTGTTGCTGTATCACCTTCTCGTAGAAGATAGTGGCATTTTTCCATACGAGCACGGATACTAGTACTACTCAAGTCTGAGCGTATGCGGGAGTCATGTTTAAAATCGAAATAATCATCCGCGAGGTTCATTCCCAAGTGAGCCGCGCATATACCAAAGAATACAGGAAAGGCTAACCACCATAGAAAGCCTTCTTGACCAATGCAGAGTATGATGGCTGCTAAACACGGTAACGCTGATTGTGGCAATGCAATATTGCGTGCATTTTTAAACCAAAAAAGGAAAGTGGACATAGATTAATCTCTTCTAAATATATCTCTCGTATATACTTTCTCTTTCACATCTTCCAGACAAGTATCATAGCGATTGGCAATAATCGCCTGTGATTGTGCTTTGAATTGTGCTAAATCATTGACTACCAACGAACCAAAGAAGGTGGAACCATCCGTCAGCGTGGGCTCGTAGATAATCACCTGTGCACCCTTAGCTTTTACGCGCTTCATGATACCTTGGATACTGGACTGGCGGAAATTGTCCGAATTCGATTTCATCGTCAAGCGATATACGCCAATCACGCATGTATGCTCCTCTTGGGCATTGTACTGACCATTGTTGTAATAGTCATAATACCCTGCTTTGGCTAGTACACGGTCTGCTATGAAATCTTTACGTGTACGATTACTCTCCACAATCGCCTCAATCAAGTTCTCGGGCACATCTTGGTAGTTGGCCAACAATTGTTTGGTGTCTTTGGGCAAACAATAGCCGCCATAGCCAAACGATGGGTTGTTGTAGTGCGTACCGATACGAGGGTCAAGACACACGCCGTTGATAATCGATTGTGTATCTAGACCTTTCATCTCAGCGTAGGTGTCCAACTCATTGAAGTAGCTCACGCGCAATGCCAAGTACGTATTGGCAAACAACTTGACCGCCTCTGCCTCCGTAAAGCCCATAAATAAGGTATCTACATGCTCTTTGATGGCACCTTCTTGTAGCAGGTCAGCAAATCGTTTGGCAGCCTCTACCAATCGAGGATTATTGACATCTGTTCCCACAATGATGCGCGATGGATAAAGATTGTCATACAACGCCTTGCTCTCACGTAGGAACTCGGGCGAGAATAGGATATTTTCTGTGCCAAATTTTTTGCGCACAGATTCGGTGTAACCAACTGGTATGGTGGATTTGATCACCATAATTGCTTGCGGATTCACACGCAATACCACTTTGATTACCGATTCCACAGCCGAAGTATCGAAATAGTTTTTCTGACTGTCGTAGTTCGTAGGTGCAGCAATCACCACTATTTCTGCCTCCTTGTATGCCATTTCTGCATCTAGGGTGGCAGTCAAGTCCAATTGCTTTTCTGCGAAATACTTCTCGATATATTCGTCTTGAATAGGCGATTGGCGGCGATTGATCATCTCCACCTTTTCGGGTACGATATCCACCGCCAGCACCTTGTGATGTTGTGCTAACAGTGTTGCCATCGACAAGCCCACATATCCCGTTCCTGCTACTGCAATAATCATCTAAGTATTAACTCAAAATGTTTAACTCAAAATTACAATCTACTGTCTACTACACTACGATCTACAAAGTCTTTTACGTCGAAGATTACGGCGTTCATCTCTTTGTATTTCTTGAAGTCGAATGTTTTGAATTGGTTGTGGCTTACGCAGGCAATCACCGCTGCATATTCCTTGTCAGGGTCGATGGCAGCAATCAGCTCCTTGCCATATTCATGTTTCACTACTTCGGCACTAGCCCATGGGTCGTAGATGTCCACGCAGCAGCCAAAGTCTTCCAATTCTTCTACAATATCCACCACTTTGGTGTTGCGGCAGTCAGGGCAGTTCTCCTTGAATGTCACACCCAAAATCAAAACATTTGAATCTTTGATCTTGTGGTCTTTTTGAATCATCAGTTTCAGCACTTTATCGGCGATAAATTTAGCGATAGAGTTGTTGACTGCACGACCTGAAAGAATCACTTGTGGATCATAACCTAGTGATTTAGCTTTGTGTGCCAGGTAGTATGGGTCCACGGAGATACAGTGACCGCCTACCAAACCTGGACGATACTTCAAGAAGTTCCACTTGCTACCTGCTGCTTCGATGACGTCGTTGGTGTCAATACCCACACGGTCGCAAATCAATGCTAACTCGTTCATAAACGAGATATTCACATCGCGTTGGCTATTCTCTACCGCCTTTGCTGCCTCTGCCACCTTCATGTTTGGAGCCTTGTGGGTGCCGTTCTCCAAGATGGAGTTGTACAGTGCATCCACCAAGTCTGCTATCTCTGGGGTAGAACCTGAAGTAATCTTCTTAATCTTGGTCAAGGTATTCACCTTGTCACCTGGGTTGATACGCTCTGGTGAATAACCGCAGTAGAAATCCTCATTGAATTTCAAACCGCTGAACTTCTCCAATACGGGTACGCAATCTTCCTCGGTACAACCTGGATAAACGGTTGATTCATAAATCACCAAGTCGCCTTTTTGCAAGGTCTTACCGATGGTCTCACTGGCTTTCAATAGCGGCGTGAGGTCAGGGTTGTTGAAGCGGTCGATTGGAGTAGGGACGGTGACAATGTACGTATTCACTTGCTTTAGGTCCTCCATGTTGCTGGTGAAAGTGAGACCAATCTTCTTGGTGCTCTCGTATGCATCGCGCGCTTGTTTCATACCTACGAGGTCGGCCTCTAAGGTGTGATCTTCGCCACGATTCAACTCATCCACGCGAGCTTGATAGATATCAAAACCAATCACGCGGTACTTCTTACCATACTCAATTGCCAAAGGCAATCCTACATAACCCAGTCCAATGACTGCAATTACTCTGTCGTTCAATTTCATATCGTTGTATTTTTTTATTTATTTACTATTTTATGTGATTAATTATCCCATTGCTCCGTTGACCGAAATCACTTGTCCTGATACATATGATGAGAGGTCTGATGCCAAGAATAGTGCCACTTTGGCCACTTCCTCGGTTTCGCCACAGCGACGCATAGGTATCATCTTCACCATCTCTGCACGCGTGGCTTCAGGCAATGCTAAGGTCATATCTGTTAAGATAAATCCAGGTGCGATAGCATTGGCTCGGATATTGCGACTACCCAATTCTTTGCTCAGCGACTTGATAAAACCGATGATACCAGCTTTGGATGCAGCGTAGTTAGCTTGACCAGCATTGCCACCTATACCCACTACAGAAGACATGGCGATGATGCTGCCACTGCGTTGACGCATCATCTGCGGAGTAGCTGCGTGGCAATAGTTGAATACCGATTTTAGATTCACATCGATCACGCTATCCCATTGTGGTTCAGTCATTCGCATAAGCAGCGTGTCGCGCGTGATACCTGCATTGCATACGAGTATATCCAACTTCCCAAATATGCTTACCACTTCTTCTATCACTGCATGTGCCGCGTTGAAATCGGCGGCATTGCTTTCAATGAAATGGGCTTTCACACCTTTGGTTTCTAACTCGCATATGAGTTGCTCTGCTGCATCGTCACGGTGTATGTCGGTGAAAGCAATGTCGCAACCATATTCGGCATAACACAGTGCAATAGCACGTCCAATACCGCGTGATGCACCTGTGATTAATGCTGTTTTACCTTTTAAATTTATCATTATTCTATTCTATAAACTATTTCAACCATTTATCCAACCAACTGAAGAATGTGCGTTGCCACAAGATACCATTTTGGGGCTTCAATACCCAGTGGTTCTCATCTGGGAAAATGAGCAGTTGGGCTTCCACTCCGCGCATCTTGGCTGCATCAAATGCTGCCATACCTTGGTTGGCAAGAATACGATAGTCCTTTTCGCCATGAATACACAGGATAGGAGTGTCCCACTTGTCCACAAAGAGATGTGGCGAGTTGGCAAAGGTGCGTTGTGCAATCTGGTTCTTCTTATCCCAATAGGCGCCGCCCATGTCCCAGTTAGCAAACCATTTCTCCTCGGTCTCGAGGTATTGCATCTCCATATTGAAGATACCATCGTGGGCAATAAACGCTTTGAAGCGCTTGTTGTGATGACCAGCCAACCAATATACGCTAAATCCTCCAAACGATGCACCTACGCAACCTAAATGGTCTTTATCCACGTATGGTTCGTTGGCTACAAACTCATCAATAGCCGATAGGTAGTCCTTCATACATTGACCTCCATAGTCACCGCTGATTTGTTCGTTCCACTCATTGCCAAAGCCAGGAAGACCACGACGGTTAGGAGCTACGATGATATAGTCGTTGGCAGACATCATCATAAAGTTCCAGCGGAAACTCCAGAATTGGCTCACTGGAGATTGAGGGCCACCTTCACAATAGAGCAAAGTAGGGTACTTTTTGTTAGGGTCGAAGTGAGGAGGGTAGATGATCCATGTCAGCATGTCCTTTCCATCAGTAGTTTTTTGCCAACGAGGTACCACTTCTCCCCTGGTGATTTGCGCATAGATATTCTCATTCTCGTGAGTAATTTGCACGGGTGCTTCTCCTTGCTTAAAGCGGAAGATTTCGTTAGCCTCACGCATTGAATGACGCAGGCAATAGTAGGTGCTGTCGATATTACCGCCAGGCACATAGTCATACTGACCAGAGGTGAGTGTTTTGAGGTTAGGAGTTGAGGAGTTTAGGTGTTCAGAAGTTGAGAATTGTACCTCGTAGAGCATTGAACATCCATGCCATACGGCGCTGAAAACAAGTGAGCTGTTGTCTTTCCAGTAGTAACTATCTACATTGGTTTCCATGCCTTGTGTAAGGAATCGTTTCTCACCCGTAGCGAGGTGGCAAATCATCAGCCTATTCTCATCGCTCTCGTAGCCGTCACGCTCCATGGATTGCCATGCAATGTACTCACCGTTGGGCGAATAGCTAGGGTTGGTATCGTAGCCCATATTACCCTCGGTAAGGTTGGTGTGCGTGCCAGTTTCCAAGTTATAAAGATAGATGTCGGAATTGGTTGAAACGGCATAATCCAATCCACTTTTCTTGCGGCAGGTGTAGGCTATGGTGTTGCCATCTGGGCTCCACGCCAATTGCTCAACACCGCCAAAAGGCTTCATAGGAGATTCATATGGAGTACCTGCTAAAAGATCTACGCAATTGCTTACTACCAACTTTCCCTTTTCTCTTTTCAGGTCGCAGAGGAAAGGGTGAGGTGCAGTCTCTGTCCACTCGTCCCAATGCTTGTACATCAGGTCATCTACTACGCGACCCGAAGCCAATGGCAGGTCAGGATGTTTGTCCATTGTACTAGCTAAGGTCTTTACCTGTGCAATGAGAATGATCTTGTCGCCTTGGGGAGAGAGTAGGAAACCCTCAATATCCTTGTCAAAGCCCTTGAGGCATGCATCTTTCGCCTTATCGCCTTTTACGTATAGTTTTCCTGCCTTGAGATATGCCAGATCATTGCCCCACCATGCAGGCTCGTAGCCTACCCATTCGCTTTGTGTCTGCAATCGACCTGCTGCATCCTCTTTGGCTACACGAATCCAAGAGGAAGAACGATTCTCCTCTACGCTGTAGTAACTGACGGTATAGGCGATCTGCTCGGTTTGCTCATTGGGCAGTACCGAGTTGATACGTCCCATCGCCCAAAGTGCTTCAGGGGTAAGGCGGCCGCCTTCGATAGTAATTTCGGGTTTAGTGATAGGTGCTTTGGTGGCATCCGCTTTGTTTTGACACGAGGTTGCCAGTAGGGCAAGAGTAGCCATGAATATCAATTTACGCATAGTTGTTGTAATTCTTCAAATATCGCGCAAAGTTACACAAAATTTTTGAATTACACAACATTACTACAAAAAATAGATTATTTTTTGCTGTTTTCTACCGATTATGCCTAAGAGGCATCTAAATCCGTAATAAATAGTGCGGTAATTGTCTGGTTATTGTGCGGTTATTGTGCGGTGCGGATGGGGAAATTAGATGAAACTATCCTTCAACTCGTTTAACGCCTTGCCGGTGTAGCTATCGGCACATTGCATAATGTCCTCAGGTGTACCTTCGGCTACGATATAACCGCCTAAGTCGCCACCTTCTTTTCCGAGGTCGATGATGTGATCAGCCGATAAGATTACCGATGGGTTGTGCTCAATAATCAATACGGTATGTCCCCTGCTAATCAATGCGTTAAGAGCTTTCAGCAGAATGGTTACATCATGGTGGTGCAAGCCCGTGGTGGGTTCGTCAAAGATGAAGAGTGTAGGGGTGGCATTCTCCTGAGCTAAGAACGATGCCAACTTCACACGTTGGCTCTCGCCACCCGATAGTGTGCTGCCTGCTTGACCAAGTTTCACGTATCCGATACCTACATCTTGCAGTGGGCGCAAGCGATTGACAATCTTCTTGCAAGCAGGGTCCTCTGAGAAGAATTCAATGGCTTGATTGACAGTCATTTCGAGGATATCGTAAATGTTTTTTTCTCGGTATAGGACATCCAATACATCTTGCTTGAATCGCTTGCCATGGCAGTGCTCGCACTCCAACGTGATATCTGCCATAAACTGCATCTCAATGGTCACTTTTCCCTCGCCTTGACACGCCTCGCAGCGTCCGCCCATGGTGTTAAATGAGAAATGCGCAGGGGTGAAGCCCATCTGTTTGCTAAGTTGTTGGTCAGCATACAATTTGCGTATCTCATCGTATGCCTTGAGGTAAGTCACAGGGTTGGAACGGGAGGACTTGGTCAGTGGGTTTTGGTCCACAAACTCCACATTCTGAATCAGATGCAAGCTGCCACGCAGACTGCCGAAGTCGCCTGTTCGCTCAGCGATGCCACCATAGTGCTTTTTCAAAGCAGGGTATAGAACCTTCGTAATAAGCGATGATTTGCCACTACCACTAACACCCGTTACCACTGTCATTACATTCAGCGGGAAGCGGACATTGATATTCTTGAGGTTGTTTTCTGTAGCACCGATGACCTCAATGTAGTTGTTCCAAGTTCGACGGAAAGGCGGGATGGAGTAGGTGAATTTCTCTATTTTGGGTGCGCCCGCATACACCACTTCGCCGCCATGACGACCCGCTTTAGGTCCAATCTCAATGGTATAATCCGCTGCTTTTTGTATCTCATCATCATGCTCTACAACCACTATCGTATTGCCGAGATCGCGCAACTGTTTCAATACATGAATCAGGCGTTGCGTATCGCGCGGGTGCAGACCGATGCTGGGCTCGTCTAGCACGTATAATGATCCTACAAGACTGCTACCCAATGACTTAGCCAGGTTGATACGCTGACCTTCGCCACCTGACAATGTGCTCGACATGCGGCTGAGAGTCAAATAGCCTAAGCCCACATCTTGCATAAACTGAAGTCTCGAACGAATCTCCAGAACCAAAGGATTAAAAGCCTCAGGAAGTTGCCAACTGTCAACTATCAACTGTAAACTGTCAATCGGTATTTGACAAAGCTCCGTGATGGATTTGCCACCTACCAGCACATATTCCGCCTCCTTGCGTAGGCGTTTGCCAAGGCAGTCGGGACAAATGGCTTTACCGCGGTAGCGACTGAGCATCACGCGGTATTGAATCTTGGCATATTGTTTGCTTTCTAATTCGTGGAAAAAGTCGTTTAGTCCGTGAAAATGTTCATTACCGAGCCATAGCAACTGCTTTTGTTCGTTTGTAAGTGCATAGAAAGGCGTATGGATTGGAAAATCGAACTTATCTGCTGCATAGATCAGCGCATCATTCCATTGGCTCATCTTCTCGCCTCGCCAGCAGGCGATAGCGCCCTCATAAATCGTTTTGGTTTTGTCGGGTACCACCAAATCGGGATCAATGCCAATCACATTACCATAACCGCCACAAGTAGGGCAAGCACCCAATGGGTTGTTGAAGTCAAATAAATGCTCGGTGGGCTCTACAAAGGTAATACCGTCAGCTTCGTAACGCTGTGAGAATGTTGCATGATAATAACTATCTGATTCACGATTCCCTATTCCCGATTCCTGTTGCACATTTGCAGGCAACTCTATGGCTAACTTACATTCGCCTTTTCCTTCGAAGAACGCTGTTTGTACCGAGTCTGCAAAGCGGTTGAGCGTACTTTCTTCACCATCCGCAATGATTCGATCAACAAGCAGATAGGTGGTGTAGGTAGGATTATGCTGCTCTTCGTTCTGCGCAGAAAATTGGGAGATACGCAGCACTTCGCCCTTGCCATCCTCATGAAGGCGATATAGACGCGAAAAACCTTGTTGCTGCCATATCTCCAATTGCTGAGCCATATTTTTAGCAACAATAGGCGCTAGTAGCATCACTTTCGTGCCCACCTGTTGTTGACGCAGACACTCTACCACATCATGGATGCTATGTCGTTTCACCTCTTGTCCGCTGACTGGCGAGATAGTTTTGCCAGCGCGTGCGTACAGCAGTTTGAGGTATTCGTAAATCTCCGTCACCGTTCCCACTGTACTGCGTGGGTTGCGATTAGTGACTTTTTGCTCGATAGCAATAGCAGGCGGAATACCGTCAATAAAATCCACATCGGGCTTTTGCATACGCCCAAGAAACTGACGTGCATACGAACTAAGGCTTTCCACATAACGCCTTTGACCTTCGGCAAACAATGTGTCGAAGGCCAAAGATGACTTGCCGCTACCACTGACGCCCGAGATGACTACCAACTTGTTGCGCGGTATATCTACGGTGATGTCCTTTAGGTTATGCGTGCGTGCTCTGTGAATATGAATTACATCCTCATTCAATTGTCACCTGTTAAATACATAGTCGCTAGACTATCAACCAGTTGTCTTAATTCTGGATTGTACAAATTACGATACTCTTCGCTCAATTCAGGAATGCGAATATATACGCCAGGATGCACTTTAGAAGGATGTTTAATAAGATCGCGGTTGGCTTCATAAATAAACACCCATAAGTCTTTTTGTGCATAGTATTTGTATGCAATCCATGCCAAACGACTATCTTGTCCCACACGCTCAATGCCAATAAAATTGACGTATTCGCGTGGCTGATCTGCCAATGAAACGACTATAGGCTCCTCTACCACTTCCTCCACTACCACTTCTTCGGTCGCTTGTTGGCAATCTTGTACGCATTGCCACCATTGCATGATTGTCTCGCGGAAGTAGAATCCTGTTCCTGCAATTCCCAATAATAAGGCTGCGAATATCACCCAACATACCCATTTGTGGCACTTGCAAGTAGGTTTTGGTGCAGGTGCTGGTTTCACGATAGGCTGTTTTTCTACTTCTGCTGTAGGCTTCTCAGCTGGTTCTTCCACTGGCTCCACTGATGCCGATTCTTCAATCGTCTCTGCTGTCTCTTCCTTCGAAACTTCTGGAACCTCTACCACTTCTTCAACTTCCAAACTTGGTTTGGTCACTGCCTGTCCCAATTCTGCCAATATATCTACAATTTCATCGGCTTGTTCACCCAATTTCTTGAGTGGATCGTTATTCAATTCAGATAGGACTGCTCCTGTGCGTGGTTGTTCTAGGCGTTTCTCTACACTCTCTTTCAGCATCGATTCTGCGCTGAAAGTCAGTTTGTTATATCCTTCAATTGTGAACGTTTCTCCAGTGGCGATATTTACACTTTTACGTGGAGCAACTGCCTTGAGTGAGAAACTTCCTAAACCTTTGATTTTTACTTGTTTATCTGCTTTCAATCCCTCGATCACACCATCCAATAGGGCATTGAGAAACTGTCCCGCTTCTTGTTCGGAAATATTGGCATATTCTGCCACTGCCTTACGCAGTTCGAGCCATGTAAGTTTTTCGTTTGCCATATCTTATGCGTTTTTCAGTTGTTCTTTGATTGTGTTACTTGCTTTGAACGCCAATTGCATCTTTTCTGGTATGTTGGTACGCTCCTTGGTTTTGGGGTGTACTACGGTACGCGCAGCTTTGCGTTGCATCTCCAACGTGCCAAAATTTTGCAATTGCACACTCTTTCCTGCAAGTAGCTCTTTTTGCAACACCGCCACGGTGGCATCCAACAGTTCCTCTGTACGTGTCTTGGTCATAGAGGTGGCTGTGGCAATGTGTTGAATAAGGTCTTTTGTTTTCATAATCTAGCGTAGAGGTCAAAATCCTCTGATTTTATGATAGTTACAGTATAATATTCTCCCGTTTTTAATGTCTTTGCTCCTTGTTCTTGGCTCCTTGTTCCTTTCTCTATCAGCACTTCGCAATCCACTTCAGGCGAGTCATATTGCGTGCGTCCAACGTAGTATTCTGCTTCCTCGCGATCAATCACCACACGTTGCTCTGTACCTACCATTCGGCTCAAAATCTCCGATGAAATCTCTTGTTGTATCGCCATTAATGTTTCCACGCGGCGCTCTTTTTCTTCTTGCGGAATATCGTCTATATAATGTTTCGCAGCATAGGTGCCTTCTTCTTCACTATATGCAAATGCTCCCATGCGCTCAAACTTCATCGTTTTTACCCACTCGCATAGTTCATTGAAATCCTCCTCCGTCTCGCCGGGGTGCCCAACAAGCAACGTGGTGCGAATACATATGCCAGGCACTTCTTTTCGAATACGAGCAATGACAGCATCTTGCTCCGCGCGAGTGATATGACGGTGCATTTTCTTGAGCATATTGTCCGAACAATGCTGTAGCGCAATGTCCATGTACTTGCACACATTCTTATGTTTTGCCATCACGGGCAGCAAATCGTATGGGAAATCCGTAGGGTAGGTATAGTGCAATCGAATCCACTCTACGCCTTCTATTTGTGCCATTTCATCCACTAACTGTGCCAATCGATGCTCGCCGTAAAGGTCTAACCCATAGCTAGATAAATCTTGAGCAATCACATTAAACTCCTTAACTCCTTTACTCACCAACCAACGCACTTCAGCCAATATATCTTCCATCGTGCGCGAGGTGAATTTGCCCGTAATCAGCGGAATAGCACAATACGAACAATATCGATTACATCCCTCTGCGATTTTCAAATATGCATAGTGCTTGGGCGTGGTTAATGTCCGCTCAAACTCCTCGCCAAACTCCCTTCCCTTTAGGGAGGGGTTGGGGGTAGGCTCCAGTTCCTCCACAATCCTCAAATAATCAAACTTCCCGAACCACTTATCTACCTCTGGAATCTCAACGGGAAGCTCTTCTCTGTAACGCTGTGACAAACAGCCCATTACATACAATTTGCGTAATTTTCTTTTTGTTTTTCGCTCTGCGAATCGCAGTATAATATCAATACTTTCCTCTTTCGCATCGCCAATAAATCCGCAAGTATTAATGATAGCTATCTCACCTTTGGGATCAGCCGAATCATGCACACAACGATATCCTGCTAACTCCAATTGGCGCATCAATCGCTCGGCATCCACCAGATTCTTCGAGCAACCCAATGTGATTATATCTATCTCTCCTTTTCTCACTAAACACTAAACACTAAACACTAAACTAATTCCCCAACTCACTGTGGAACTTAATTCTCACCAAACGTACATTGATTTCGTCGTAGTCATCTTCGCCGAGTTCTTCCATCGCCAATTTGATGCTATCATTCTCCGCATGGCGGAAATAGTAGTAAATATCTGCCTCCTCGTCTGGATCGACCACTTCTTCGATAAAGTACTTGATATTCAATTTCGTACCTGAATATACAATCGCTTCAATCTCCTCCAGCATCTCTTCCATCGACATGCCCAAACGCTCTGCTAAGTCGTCCAATGCCACACGGCGATCAATAGCTTTGATAATCTCTATCTTACGTGCAGAGTTCTTTGCTACGGTACGCACACGCAGGTCCTCAGGACGAATCACCTCATTTTCCTCTACATATTCCTTAATCACACGAATAAACTCATCGCCATAGCGTTTAGCTTTGCCTACGCCCACGCCGGGTATATTCTGCAATTCCTCGATAGTAATAGGGTAGGTCGTTGCCATTGCCTCCAAACTGCCGTCTTGGAAGATAACAAACGGAGGAACATTCATCTTCTTACTGAGTTTCTTGCGCAAGTCTTTCAGGATAGAGAACAAGACATCATCCGCTGCTGCACAACCTGCTACGCCTGCACTCAAATCACCATCTTCCTCGTCGTTCTTCACCTCAATTGGCACCTCAAACATCGTTGGGCGTTTCATAAATTTCTTACCAGTAGAGGTGATTTTCAAATCGCCATACGACTCGATGTCCTTCTTTATATATCCAGTTACCATGGCTTGGCGAATGATCGCATGCAAGTTGGCCTCGTCCTCATCTTCAGCGCAGCCAAAGTTCTCTAATTCGGTATGTTTGTATGCCAATACACCTGCCGACTCTTTTCCGCGAATGATATCCACAATATGTTCCGCACGGAATTTCTCGTTCAATTGATGAATAGTCTCCAATATCAAACCGAGCAACTCTGTTGCATCCACCATCTTATATGTCTTACGGCAGTTATCACAACTTCCGCAGTCGTCTTTTTTGTACTCCTCGCCAAAATAGTGCAACAGCAGTTTCCGACGACAAATCGAACTCTCTGCATACGACTGTGTCTCAAACAGCAATTGATTGCTAATCTCCTGCTCCGACACAGGCTTGCCTTGTTGGAATTTGCGCAAACGCTCAATGTCTTTTGGTGAGTAGAAACAGATACATTGTCCCTCACCACCATCACGACCAGCACGACCAGTCTCTTGGTAATAGCCTTCCAATGATTTTGGGATGTCATAATGCACCACAAAGCGCACATCTGGCTTGTCAATACCCATACCAAATGCGATAGTCGCCACTATCACCTGCACTTTTTCCATCAAGAACGCATCCTGATTGGCGCTACGGGTCGCAGCATCCATTCCCGCATGGTATGCCAACGACGATATATTATTCACGCGCAAAGTCTCTGCCAACTCCTCCACGGTCTTGCGGCTCAAACAATACACAATACCCGATTTGCCATTCATGCTGCGGATATAGCGTACCAAATCTTTATCCACATCGTCTGTCTTCTCGCGTACTTCGTAATATAAATTCGGACGATTAAACGATGACTTAAACACCGTCGCATCCATCATATCCAAGTTCTTCTGGATATCGCTTTGCACCTTAGGTGTAGCAGTCGCGGTTAATGCAATGATTGGTGCCTTGCCGATACGCTCCACGATGGGGTGAATCCTGCGATACTCTGGACGGAAATCGTGTCCCCACTCCGAGATACAATGCGCCTCATCCACGGCATAGAACGAGATTTTCACATCTTTTAAGAAGTCCACATTCTCATCTTTATTCAGCGACTCAGGGGCTACATACAGCAATTTCGTCTTGCCGCTCAATACATCAGCCTTCACAGCGTGGATCTCAGGACGTGACAACGATGAGTTCAAGAAGTGCGCCACACCATCCTCCTCCGAGTAGTTACGCATGGCATCCACTTGGTTCTTCATCAACGCAATCAGTGGAGAGATCACGATTGCCACACCGTCCATCAGCAACGATGGCAGTTGATAACAAAGGCTCTTTCCTCCACCAGTCGGCATCAACACAAACGTGTCTTTGCCATCCATAAGGTTGTTGATAATTGCTTCTTGATTCCCTTTAAACGAATCAAATCCAAAATGATGTTGTAGTGCTTCAATCAGTTGTTCATGTCGTGTCATAGAACAAATTGTCGTGTATTTTGTTTATATTGATTACGATTTCTTCTTCTATTGGAGCGATTCCCTAATTGTGTGGAAAAGGGCTCGCTTTATACCCAATTCAACTGCAAAATTACAACAAAAATTTCACATATACAAATCTTTTTATAAAAAAAGCTACTTTTTTTTGACTTATTTCTATAACTTATTGATAATCAAAAATCCATCATTCATATTTCTTTTTTTTTCTTTCCTCTGTCTTTATCATTTGTGTACTTGCTTTGATGCAATGCTCTTCTATTCAAAGCAATTGTTTATTTGTCTAAGCTATTAGAAGAATAACCCCTGCCTTTCCGCTATCAATTACGTGAAGGAGTGCGACGGAACGCACTCCGAGTATTGCGCCCGAAGAGTCCCCACTCTGAGGATTAAGCGCAATACATAGAATGGCGCGACCCTTGCGGTCACGCAGCCGTATGGCTACAGGGTAGTACCGTACAGGGTAGGTACGACCGCCCATATTCGTAGTATCGACACATTTTTTTTATGTGGAAGTAAGGGCTAACCTTAATCTTTCCGCTGTCAATTACGTAGGATATACGTACCATATACGTAAGATATACGTAGGATAATCGGGTTGTTATCGAAGGAACTCCGTGTCTTCTTCTTGCCTTCGCCGAATGATTGCGCTAGCACTACTATACCATTGCTGTGCCTTTGTCAATCGAAAACGTTTGCGCTGATATTTTTATTTTTTTTATCAAGTGCTCTTGCGCGTGTAAAAAAAAAGTAGTACCTTTGCAGCCGATTTTGAAATTAACCTCACTATACTGTGAATAAGTATTTGTCATGACAGAAAAACGTAACTTGTCCTTTGGACAGCTTTTTAACCTCAGTTTTGGATTCTTTGGAGTCCAAATTGCTTATGCACTCCAGAGTGCAAACATCTCTCGTATTTTTGCCACTTTAGGTGCTGATCCTCACCAACTTTCATTCTTCTGGGTACTCCCTCCATTGATGGGTATGATTGTACAGCCATTGGTAGGTAAGTATTCCGACAAGACTTGGAATCGCCTTGGTCGTCGCAAACCTTACCTCATCGTTGGTGCGCTCATCGCTGTGGCTGTAATGTTGCTCTTGCCTAATGCAGGTAACTTCACCTTTACACAATCCCTCTTCTTGGGTCTTAATGCAGCCATGTGGTTTGGATTATTCTCCCTTATGTTCCTGGACACTTCTATCAATATTGCAATGCAACCATTCAAAATGATGGTAGGCGATATGGTGAACGAGGAGCAAAAAGGTCTCGCTTATTCTATCCAATCATTCCTCTGCAACGCTGGTTCGTTGGCAGGTTACATCTTCCCAATTCTCTTTACTTGGGTAGGTATTGCTAACACAGCACCAGAAGGCGTTATTCCAGATTCTGTGAAGTGGAGTTTCTATATCGGCGCAGCAATTCTTATGCTCTGCGTACTTTATACTTTCGTGACTGTCAAGGAGTTGAATCCAGAGGAGTATGCTAAGTTCCACGGACTTGACACCAAGAAAGACGAGAAGAAAGAAGACCCAAGTTTCATCAAACTGCTCATCAATGCACCTTCTACTTTCTGGACAGTTGGTTTGGTGCAGTTCTTCTGCTGGGCAGCATTCCTCTTCATGTGGACTTATTCTAATGGTGCTATCGCTACCCAATGCTTCAGTTGGGACGGTGTGAATACTGCTGCGGAAGCTTTCCAGACAGCAGGTAACTGGGTAGGTGTTTGTTTTGCTATCCAAGCGGTGGGTTCAATGCTTTGGGCGTTGATTATGCCAACTCTTGAGAAATACTTCCATAACAAGGGCGCATACGCTATCTCATTGATTGTAGGTGCGTTAGGCTTTATCTCAACCTTGTTTGTGACCAACCAATATGTGTTGCTCGTTTCTTACGCATTCATCGGCGCAGCATGGGCAGCTATGTTGGCGGTGCCATTCACTATCTTGACCAACTCGCTCAAGGGTGACAACATGGGTTACTACCTTGGTTTGTTCAATTGTACTATCTGTTTGCCTCAGATCGTGGCAGCATTGATTGGTGGTGCAATCCTTAAGTATATATGCGCGGGCTCGCAAGTAGGCATGTTGGTGGCAGCAGGAGCATTGCTCATCCTCGGTGCCATCAGTGTAGTCCTCATCAAAGAAGGTAAGAAATAATTCGTAGAAGTCTAACAGCGAAGCGGTCTAACAGCCGCAGGCGGTCTAACTTCTAACAGCGAAGCGATCTATTTTTATAAAAACAATAAATTAACAAATTCTAAAAACAAAAACATGATGAAAAACAAGACATTTTTACTTGTTCTGTTCGCAGCATTCTCTCTTACAATGTCTGCTCAGATCACAGGTACCGTTTTGGAAGCATCGACCGATTTTCCAGTTATTGGTGCGAGTGTCGTAGAAGTAGGCACTACCAATGGTGTGATTACGGATTTCGATGGTAATTTCGTGCTCAATGTGGCTGAGGGAACTCAAATCCAAATTAGCTACATGGGTTTTGCAGCACAAACACTTGCTGCTAAAGATGGCATGATCGTAAAATTGGAAGAAGACACTCATGTTCTCCAAGAAGTCGTAGCTATCGGTTATGGTTCACAAAAGAAGAAAGAGGTAACTGGTTCTGTAGCTTCCCTCAAAGCTGAGGACTTCAATGCGGGTGTTAAATCTAACCCTGTTGGTCTTCTCCAAGGTAAGGTGGCTGGTTTGAATATTAGTCGTACTACTTCTGATCCTACTTCTACTGGTTATAATATCCAAATTCGTGGCTTCTCTACACTTGGTCAAGGTACTGGTTCTGCTCCACTTTATATCGTTGACGGTGTGCCTACAAGTAATATTGATAATATCGCTCCAGATGAAATCGCTTCTATGGATGTACTCAAAGACGGTTCTGCTGCTGCTATCTATGGTACTCGTGGTACTAATGGTGTAATCCTTATTACTACCAAGCGTGGTGAAGGGTATAACGATCAAGCAGAGACACAATTAGAATACTCTGGCTATATGAACGTTTCATGGATCAATAGCCGTGTGGGAATGGCGAATGCAGATGAGTTCCGTCAATTGGGTGAATATACAGGTGGTTTGTTGTCTGGTATTGATCATGGTGCAGATACCGACTGGACAAAGGCAATGAGTCGTGATGCTGCTATCACACATAATCATAATGTAGCTATTACTGGCTCTCACAAAAACTTTAGCTACCGTGCTTCTGTCAACTACAAGAATGCACAAGGTATTGCTATCAATAATGGTCGTAATGAAATCACTGCTAAGTTAGCAGCTGATCAGAAGTGCTTGAATGGCTGGTTGAAATTGCAATACGATGTATCTTATATGCACTATCGCAACGATTATTCTGCTGCTGATTATACACAAGCATCATTGCTTAACCCCACTATGCCTATCTATGATGAGACATCTCCAAACGGTTATTATTTGGTATCTAATAGTGGTCAAAATAACCCAGTAGAAAGATTGTATAACACAGAGGATTATCAAGATGGTAACTTCTTCCGTGGGTCTCTCAAGGCCACTGTAGATATCAAGTCAGTTCCTGGCTTAAAAGTGAATGCCTTTGCTGCAATAGAAGAGGGTGATAATCGCAAGTATAAATATGTGGGTAATTTGTTGTCTCCAAACTCTGTAGGTAGTAGCGACTGGGCTGATCGTCAATACGATATGGGACTTAACCAATTGTATGAAGCAACAGTTGATTATGCAGGACAATGGGATAAACATAGCATTGTTGCTGTAGCAGGTTTCTCATACCAACACTTTATGGATGATGGCTTGAAAGCTGCTAATAAGGGATTCGTCATGCCTTCTCTCAAATACTATTCTATTGGTGAAGGTGATGCATCCAAAGATAATCTCTCTACAAGTTCTTGGCGTAATTCACATGCATTGGCTGCTGCTTTTGCTCGTGTAAACTACAACTATGATGATAAGTATCTCTTATCTGTTTCTCTTCGTGCTGAGGGCTCTAGCCGCTTTGGTGCAAACAATAAGTGGGGTTACTTCCCTGCTGCAAGTGCTGGTTGGCGTATTAAAGGTGAGGATTTTATGAGTGATGTAACTTGGGTAGATGAGTTGAAACTTCGCGCAGGTTTTGGTGTAACTGGTAACAATGTTGGTTCTAGTTTGATGTCTGTTGCCCTCTTATCTATGTCTGACAAAATTATTATTGGTGGCAAAGAGGTAAATACTTACAAGGTTACTCAAAATGTTAACCCTGATCTCAAATGGGAGAAGAAGTATGAGTACAACCTTGGTGTTGATTATGGATTCTTTAATAACCGATTGACTGGTAGTTTGGAGGGTTATGTTCGTAATACAAAAGACCTCCTTTGGTGGTATGATGTTCCAACTCCTCCATATCAATACGATAAGCTCCTTGCTAACGCAGGTGAAATGCTTTCATATGGTGTTGAATTGGCAGTGACAGGTCTTCCTGTACAAACTAAGGATGTTACATGGTCATCTTCTTTGACACTCGCTTGGAATGAGAATATCATTACTAAACTCTCAGACCCAGAGAAGGGATTCAACTATACTTCTTCTCCACAAGGTAATCTCTATGGTAACAAGTTCAACGGTTCTGACTCTTATACACAAATCTTGATGGAAGGTGGAAAAGTTGGTCAATTCTACGGATATAAGTTCCTTGGATTCAACAATAAGGGTGAGTGGATGTATGAGGATCAGTATGGTGGTGCTACAGCGAAACCTACGGCTGCTGATAAGCAATACTTAGGTTCGGCACAACCTGCTATCACTTTTGGTTGGAACAATACCGTTCGCTACAAAGATTTGGATGTAACCATCTTCTTGCGTGGTGTGGCTGGTAACAAAATCTTGAATGCTACACGCTTTATGTACACACCTGATGGTACTGACAAAACCACCGATTACAACTTCTTTGTAAAGGATGTTGCATCTGGTAATGGACCTTCTAAGACAAATGGTGCTGTATTTGCTGATTATAACCACTTCTCTTCTTACTGGCTGGAGAATGGCTCGTATTTGAAGTGTGATAACATCACTGTTGGATATACCTTTAAATTCAAAGAGAATAAATATGCTCGTTCTTTGCGTCTTTATGCAACTGGTCAAAATCTCTTTACCATCACAGCCTATTCAGGACTTGATCCAGAGATTAATACTTCTTGCATTGACTATCCTGGTATTGAAATCAATAACTTCTATCCAAAGACAGCATCATTCATGTTTGGCGTAAATCTTAACCTCTTTTAATTCGTAGAAATAATGAAAAAGTATTTTAAATATGCGCTTGTATGCGCAATGGCATTGCCTCTATTTTCCTCTTGTGAGGGTTTCTTGGAAGAGGAGAACTTTGGTAAACCAACTACTGATCAAATGCTCCAAAACGAGCAAAATGTAACCAACCTTGTTGGTCAAGCATATGCCGATCTTCGTTTTATGCACGACCACTGGGGATATTGGGGAGTAAATACGCTGACATCTGATGAAGGTCTTTGTCCTATTCGTAAAGGTGGTGACTGGAACGATGGTGGCTATTGGAAATACCTCAATACACACGAGTGGAATGCTTATGGCGAAGCATTCAAAAATATTTGGAACTGTACTG
The DNA here is from genome assembly GCA_045132415.1 of Paludibacteraceae bacterium. Classification (GTDB taxonomy): domain Bacteria; phylum Bacteroidota; class Bacteroidia; order Bacteroidales; family Paludibacteraceae; genus Colicola. The sequence goes on from JBGUSG010000010.1 coordinate 50,461, forward strand.
TGTCTGGTTCTGTTTTGTGCAACAACTTGCTTGAAACACTCTATGCTAATGAGGCAAATATGTCACCAGAGGTATATGCAATGTATGTAGGTGAAATGGAAGTGCTTCGTTCATATTACTACTACTTGCTATTTGACTCTTTTGGGCGCATTCCTTACATGGAGGATTATTCTGATCGTAATGAGAAATTGCTGGATCCATGGGTTACTTGGGCTCACTTGGTATCTTGTCTAGAAAGAAATGCACCAAACATGGCTGTTGTTAATGATGCTAACCGTGCCTTGTATTTGGGACGCTGTACGCAAGGTATGGCATATACACTTTTAGCTAAACTCTATCTTAATGCAGAATCCTATGGCTGTACTCCAGAAAATGTAATGGCAGCTGCCCGTACATGTGATGTACACAATGGCGATAAAGGTTCTAAGCTGCTTCAGGAAGTCGGAATCGAAATTTCGAACACTGCCGATTTCTATTCCAATGCAGTTCGTTGCCTCAATAAGGTAATCAATTCTGGTTCATATGCTATTGAGAACAATTATTTCAATAATTTCTTGCTCGAAAATGGCGGAAGCAAAGAGAATATCTTTACTATTGTAGAGGATGGAACTACCAACAACGAGCGTGATCAATATTCTTGTAAAAATAAATTGCGTATTTGCTATCTTTCATTGCACTACAAGTTCCAAACTCGTTTCGGTATGAAACTTGACTGCTGGAATGGTTTCGTTGCTCGTCCACAATTTATGGAGATTTATAATACAAGCGATATTCGTGGTGCAGGAAAGAGCGAAGGTACAATGGCTAAAAATCAATATGCATGGTTCCTTGGTCCTCTCTGTACAGAGAAGGGCGATACAATCGCCGATAATGACGGTACACCTATTGTCATTGTGCCAGAAATAGAGTCTCTGGATGCTGCAAATCGTATTGATGGAGCACGTATGTATAAGTATGAAATTGATAAAACAGGTACTTATACCTATATGGAGAATGACTTTGTACTCTTGCGCTATGCAGATGTTATCTTAATGAAGAAAGAAGCACTCCTTCGCGGTGGTCAAGATGACGCTCCTGGAATTGAGAATCCATATGTTGATGCAATTAAGAAACGCAGTTTCTCTTATGAGGCAGATCCTATTGCTGCATTTGATAAGGCATATCCTGATGCATTTACAGCAATTGGAACTGGTCTTAAAGATGGTATCCTCGCAGAGCGTGGTCGTGAGTTGACATGGGAAAACCAACGCCGTCGTGACCTTATCCGTTTCGGTCAATTTGAGAAAATACAATATGTAAAGAATACTGCGGAGACACGCCGTTGGTTCCCAATTCCTTACACTGTATTGCAAAAAGCAGTAGTTGATCCTGAGACAGGTAAGAAGATTTGGACACAAAATCCAGGATATTAAACGAATGATTATTCACAATTGAATATATTCACAATTAACAATTTTTATTAACTTATCAAAATTTTAAATTTTATGAAAAAATTTGGTATTTTTGTAGCGGCTTTAGTTGCTGCTGTAACATTCACTTCATGTGATGGAAACAAAACAAATGGCCTAGACTTGAACCAACTCCCAAATGGTTTCTATGTATCTGAGGCAGGTGTAGATCTCATTGAGGCAAATGCAATGGATCAAGGTATCAACGAGGTAGATCAAACTGCTCGTACAGGTATGTATGAGAAGTACATCGTTCTCGAGGCTGGTAAAAAGTATGAGTTTGTAAACAAGAAAGGTGCTGCTGCTGACAAGTATGGTGCTGCTCTTGAGTATGGTGAGGAACTTATTGTAACTGACAATGTTAATGTTCCTGGTTACAAGGGTTCTCTTGCAGAGAATGCTACTGTAGAAGTAACTGAGACTGGTCTTTATCACATCGTTCTTGATTTCAACGAGGATGGCAACTTGTCTGATGTTGGTGGCGCTCAATGTATCATCGTTCCTGTAGTATGGGGTGTTCGTGGTGCTATGAACGGCTGGGGCTTCACCGCTGGTGAGAAAGCAGCTGATAGCTACAAATGGGAGTGGGCTTGCACTATCGAAACTGCTGGTGAGTTCAAATTCGCGCACAGCAATGCTTGGAAAATCAACTTGGATATTGCTAACCTCGTTAAGGCTAACACTAACCTTGGTGCTGATTGTGTTCCTGGTGGTGGTAATATCGCTTTGGAGCGCGCTGAGTACAAGATTACTCTTGAGTTCGTTGGTCCTGCTGCTACTACCCAAGATTCTTACAAATATACTGTAGAGAAAACCAAAGAGCTTGCTGTTCTTGATCCTTCTACATTCGTTTACTCTTTCATCGGTACAGTTAACGGTAACTGGGATACAGATACCGATTTCGCTTTCGTAAGCAAAGATGGTGAGCACTATGTATTCGAAGCAAAGAATCTTGATTTAGCTGCTGGTGAGTTCAAAATCCGCTTCGGTCACGATTGGGCTAAGAGTTTCGGTATTAGCGATTTGACAATTGAAGGTATTGAGGCTACAGGTGATGGTAATATCACAATTCCTGCTTTCAAGGGTTCTGCTAAATTTGAGTTTGATTGGGATGGCTCTGCTGAGCAAAACAAGAAACTCACTTTCGTTGCTGAATAATTAAGCATTTAATTTTTGAGAATATAATTTCTCATCCCTGCCCTGTGGTCCGCCACAGGGCTTTTTTATCTAAAATGTATATAAAAATAACCAAAAAATACAATAAAAGTTTGTGCATTTAAGAAAAAAGTTGTATCTTTGCAAAATAAATCAATATAACAACTAATTTTAAATTTTTAATAAAATGAAAGTAATTAAAATTTTCGCAACTATTTTCGTTGCTGTTGCTCTTTTTGCAGCTTGTGAACAAAACACTCCAAACACTCCAAACACTCCAAACACTCCTAACACTCCTAACACGGAGGTAACTGATTCTACTACTACACAAGAACCAGAGGCTGTAGCAATCACTGTTAAAGCTAAAGTTCCTGCTGCTTGGACTGAAAAAATTACAGTATGGGTATGGCCTACAGGTGGAGACGGTGCTGAGGCTGATGCTGTAAAAGAGGGTGATTGGTATGTTTATACAGCCGCTGAAGGTATAACAGAACTCAACATCATCTTCAAAAATGGTGCTGGTTGGAACGGTGATGCTAACCAAACTGTAGATATTACTGGTATCAAAGAGAATACTTGCTTGGAACTTTCTTCTGATGGCGCTACCAAGGCTACTTATACTAACGTAGACTGCGAGTAATTAAGCATTAAATCTTTGAGAATATATAATTTCTCACTTAGCCCTGTGGTTTACCACAGGGCTTTTTTTGTGATTTCGTTTATAAATTTGTAATTAAATTTGTAGGATTCGTTGATTTTTTGTACCTTTGTCAGAGTTTATAACAACTTTTGACATGGCTAATAATATTCTCATCCATCTCCCTTCTGGCAAACGCCTTGTTTGGTATTTAGCAGCAGAAGAATATTTTGCAAAAAACATCCAAACTCTTCAGCAAGGGTTCGGTAAGGGGGCGGAAAACGCCAAAGATATATGTGGGCTGTTTTTTACATGGATTGTAACTCCCACAGTCATTTTTGGTCGGCATCAAGTCATGCAAAACGAAGTGAATGTCGCTTTTTGCCAAACCAATGGTATCGCCATGTATCGCCGTAAGAGTGGGGGAGGGTGTGTATATGCCGACGAGGGCAACTTGATGATTAGTTATATCTCGCCATCTTCGCATAGCGAGCAAGTGTTTCAGAACTACTTGGATCGTATGTCGGATTGCTTGCGTAGGATGGGCTATGATGCAGTAAAGTCCACGCATAATGATATTATGGTAGGTGAACACAAAGTGTCAGGCAATGCGTGCTTTGCCCTTCCTCAAGCTACCATCGTTCATGGTACTTTACTCTATGATGTCAATGTTGAAATGCTGCAACAGGCCATTACGCCCTCGCAAGAGAAACTCGCCAAGCATGGCGTTCAATCCGTTCGCCAACGGGTAAAGAATTTAAAAGACATTGCGAATACACTTGATTGGCAATCAACACTAGCATTAGCGCAAAAAATCAAGGAGTTTTGGTGCAACCAAACATATATATATACAGAAAAAGATCTTCAAGAAATTGATAAAATCGAGCAAGAATACCTCGACCCAGCTTTTATATCTCGCCTCTAACCTTTAACCTCTAACCTAACCATCAATCTCGCTAAGCTCCAACCAGCGCATTTCTGCTTCATCCAAAAGGTCTTGTACCTCTTTGTAGCGTGCAGATGCTTTAGCTATATCATCCGGATTGGTGGCTCCACCTGATAGCAAGGCTTCCAATTGTGCTTTTTCTTCTTCAAGTTGTGGCATCTGCTTCTCCAATTCTTCCAACTCACGTTTCTCTTTGAAACTCAATCTGCGCTTCTGCTCAGTCTTTGTTTTCATGCCTTTAACCTCTAAACTTTCTCCTTTTAAGCCCTTCCCTTCAGGGAGGGGTTTAGGGTAGGCTTCTTTCGCTTCCAACCGATACTGCGTATAATTACCAGGGAAATCTTGTACACGACCTTCGCCATGGAACACAAAGATATGATCCACAACTTTATCCATAAAATAGCGGTCGTGACTTATCACAATCAAGCACCCTTGAAAATTCTTCAGATATTCTTCTAATACATTGAGGGTAGGGATGTCTAAATCGTTGGTTGGCTCGTCCAGTATCAAGAAGTTCGGACTGCGCATCAACACTGTGCATAGGTGTAAACGTTGACGTTCACCGCCCGACAACTTGCTCACGTAATCATATTGTTGATTAGGCGAAAAGAGAAACATTTGCAAAAACTGACTTGCTGTCATCTTCTGTCCATTGCCTAAATCCACCATTTCAGCAATATCGCGCACCACCTCTATCACTTTCTTCCCTTCATCAAACTGCAATCCCGTTTGTGCATAGTAGCCAAACTTTACTGTGCTACCCACGTCCCAACTACCACTATCCACAGGCACTTCGCCTAATAGCAATTTGATAAAAGTACTCTTTCCTGTGCCATTATTGCCTATGATGCCTAACTTCTCATAGCGGGAAAATACATAGTTAAATTGGTCTAGAATCACTTTCTTTTTGCCTGTAGAAGGTGATATAAAGGCTTTGCATACATCTTTCGCTTCGAAGATCTTATTGCCTATATAACCTGATTTTACAGCCAGTCGCACATCTGCCTCATTACGTTGCTGTTTGGCTTTTTTCTCCAGTTCATAGAAATTATCAATACGATATTGTGCTTTGTGTGCGCGTGCTTGTGGCATACGGCGCATCCATTCCAGTTCGGTACGATAGAGGTTGCGTGCTTTTTCTACTTCTGCATTCTGCGCTTCGATTCGTTCTGCACGCTTTTCGATATAGTATGTATAATTGCCGTGATAAGCATATAGGTTATGTTCATCTAGTTCAAAGATGTCGGTGCACACACTATCCAGAAAATACCTGTCGTGAGTCACCATCAATATAGTTAGTGCTTTCTCGCCTCTGATGGTGCGATTGTTGAGGTATTCCTCCAACCACACTACCGTATCCAAATCCAAGTGGTTCGTTGGCTCATCCAGTAGCAGGATATCAGGCTCGTCATCCAATACTTGCTGCAAAAGCATCTTCTTTTGCTGTCCTCCGCTCAGTTTCAAAAACTCCTCGCCTTTCACCTCTAAACTATAGCCGCTTGCGGCGTCCCCTAAACAATCAACACGCATGTGTTGGGGCAAATACCTCACTTTCAAATCTTTGCGCCAAGTGATCTTACCGCTATCATAGTCAGTTCTCCCCATCAAGATGTCTAATAGCGTACTCTTACCAATACCATTACGTGCGATGAGTGCAATGCGTTGCCCTTTGTTCACCGCAAAACTGATATTGCTAAACAATACCTTCGAACCCACAGATTTTGTGAGATCCTCTACTAATAGATATGGAGTTACAACTGCCATCTCTCTAAACTCTAAACAGTAGCGAAGCGTCCTCTAAACTATTTTACCGTATCTTGTGGCAATTGCAAGGTGTACAATATTGCTTCTGCTTGGCGTAGTGCCGTGCGTTTCTTTTGTCCAGCGGCATAGAGGAATGTTTCGGCTGTTACTACTCGCCCATTCACTTGATCCAAACGCGTATGGCTCACATAAGGACCACCCATAGCTTCGCCATCCAATATCTTCCACAATCCGCGCACTTCTGTAGCATGCTCATCTTCTTGTACCACGATATTGCGTACTACAGGAGGCATCACCTTGTATTCTGTACCCATATACGATCCCTCAACACTTGCACTTACTACGCGTCCCAATACCTCATCACGTTTAGCATTGAGATAGTCCTGTGTGAAAGTGTTTTCATCGGTATAAGGATAACTATATACCACCAAATCGCGACGCATGCTGCCTTTGTTGTTGCAGCACCACAGCAGGCGTACCTCTGGCGCTACAGCGATAGGGTTGCGCAAACTATAGGTGGTAACTCCTGCTAAAGTAGTGTCCATAATCACCATATAATCTTCAGGGATGAGCATATCGTATCCCTCTGCTTGCAGAATTGCGCGTGCTTGTTTGTTGGTGCTAGCACGATAGAACTTCATTTGTCGTTTAATCTCTTGATTCACAAACCAATCGCGAATCTCCTCTCCGTGCTCCAACCAATAGGTCACAAACTCCTCTTCCGATGGCGATTGTACACGGCATATAGCTTGTGGAGTGGACCAATAGTCATTTGCTACCTTGGTTTTGAGTTGCGTGTATTTTTGTGGATTGATATCTACAAATAGGATATTACGTGTAGGCTTTAGCATGTCGTCAAACAATGCAGTCTTCACTTGTGTCAGTCGGAAATAAGGTTCCACTTGTGGCATACATGGCATGTCTGCCCCCATGATTGCCTCCACCAAATCGTATAGGCTTGCTATAGGTTTGGTATAGCCTGATGCCTCATTCACCAACGATAGTTTAGCCACTTCATTCACTTGCTCTTGTGTCAATGCTTCATCGTTCATTACCACTAAGCACTCGTAGATGGATCCAGTGGCAGAAGTGAGTGTACGCCCTGTGCCTTTACCACAACTCACCAATATAATGGCCACCAAAAATACTATTCCATGTAATTTTTTCATTGCTGTAATTATTTTAAACCGTTGCAAAATTACTATATTTTTTGCACATATGCAAATTTTTCGAGCCATTTCTACCCAATAACCCGATAAATATAGGAGATTATCGCAAAGTATATGGAGCGCACGTAGCGCGGCATTCTCGAAGAAGGAGTGTAGTGAGCTACACGACCGATGAGAGAACTCCATAGACAAGGCGAGAACCCCTATATGTATCGCTGAAGTTATTTACGCCAGCCGCTTAGGCAAAAAGACGTACACACACACAACCAACTGGGGGTGGGATCGCAGGTAAACATAAAAATATTTGGTGGAATGAAAAAAAAGCAGTATCTTTGTAGCGTAAAATAACGAAAGGGAGGTTATTGGGCTGAAATGGCGCGCACTACTTTTGCACCCACAATTCCAACTTCTTAATTCATCATTCACGATTGCTATGTCACTAACTGAATATATCGAACAACATTCTTCGCCCGAGAGCGAAGCTTTGCACCTTATCACCCATCGCACGCATTTGCGTGTAATCAATCCGCGTATGCTTTCAGGGCATGTGCAAGGGCGTGTGTTGAGTATGATCAGCCAGATGATTCAGCCCAAGCGTATCCTCGAATTGGGTACCTTTACTGGCTATTCGGCTTTGTGTTTGGCAGAGGGCTTGCATGAAGAAGGTCGCCTCATCACCTTAGAGCACAACGATGAGATGGAGGATTTTATCCGCGAGAATCTAGCACTTTCTCCGCTGGGTGAGAAGATCGACCTTGTCATCGCTGACGCCAAGGAATACCTTTCAACGCTTAACACGTTTGATACCACCAAATTTGATTTGGTCTTCATTGATGCGGATAAGAAGGAGTATTGCGATTACTTGGATTTGGTGCTTCCCTTGATGCAACCAGGAGGTTGGATCTTGGCAGATAATACGTTGTGGGATGGTCATATCATCGACCCTGCCTATGACAAAGACCGCCAAACTATCGCTTTGCGCGCTTTCAACGACAAGGTAGCGCAGGACCCACGCCTTGAGAAAGTCATCTTACCTCTCCGCGATGGTCTGACAATTATTCGAGTTAAATAAAATTTACTATAACGCAACTTCTTCTCCCTTTTCTGGTATCACAATACTGCGAAATCCTGCCTCATAGAGGTGGTCTTTCATGGCCTCTTGTGCGCTACTCTCGCCATGTACGATAAACGTCTTGCGTATTTGCTTCACATCTTGACAACCAGTGAAATACTGTATCATCTCTTGATAGTCGCCGTGCCCAGAGAATCCCTCAATTTTGGTCACTTGTGCACGGATTCTGTGGTCAAAACCAAAGATGCTCACATAGCGTAAATCTGGGTTTTGTATGCGTGCACCCAATGATGTTGGCGTGCAATATCCCACAATCAATATTGTCGTACTTGGATCATCAATATGATTCGACACGTGGTGCTTGATGCGCCCTGCCTCCAACATACCTGAGGCTGAAATCACAATACATGGTTGCTTGCTCTTATTCAATGCCTTGGAATCGCTGAGGTCGGTGATATACCTTAGTGTATTAAACCCAAATGGATCGGGGTCAAACCGCATAGTATCGCGCACTTGTTCGTTCAGCGTATCGGCATATCTGCGGAATATCTCCGTGGCATTGGCTGACAGAGGCGAATCTACATACACTGGCACGCGCTCCAATCTGCCGTCGTTGTACAGCTCATTCAGTACATATACAATCTCTTGCGTTCTACCCACTGAGAACGATGGTATCAACAACTTGCCTTTCTTATACATACACGTCTCTTCCACCACTCCCAGCAGTTGTTCTTCCGACACCATCTCATCCTCGTGCAAACGGTCGCCATATGTGGACTCACATATCAAATAATCGCATTGTGGAAAAGCCTGTGGTGTGCTCAGTATATGGCTATGCAAGCGACCTACATCACCTGTGTAAGCAATACGCTTCACTTCGCCATTCTCCTTGATTTCCAAACTGATAACTGCCGAACCAAGCATATGCCCCGAGTTGGTAAACTGCACCTGTATCTGCTCATCAATGCGGTAAGGTGTATCGTATTCCACAGTGCGGAACAATCTCATCACCTGTTGCGCATGGTTGGTGTCGAATAGCGGTTTGATTTTAGGCTTGTGCAGGCGATCCATCTTCTTGTTGTACCACCGCACATCCTGCTCTTGGATAAATGCAGTATCTTGCAGCATCAATTGGCACAAGTCGCGCGTAGCGGCTGTGCAATATATTTTCCCACGAAATCCGCGACTATATATATAAGGTATCAATCCCGAATGATCAATATGGGCATGCGAAAGCAATAGATAGTGTATATCCTTTGGGTCGAAACCCAAATCGCGGTTAGCTTCATCGGTTTCCATACCTTTGCCTTGATACATACCGCAGTCCAACAAGATGGTTGTTCCTGAGTCGGTAGTAATCAAGTGTTTGCTACCAGTCACTTCGCGTGCAGCACCTAAGAATTGTATTTTCATGCTATTGTTGGTTAAAATCCGTTTGCAAAATTACTACAAAAATCGTACAACTGCAAATTATTTGTGTTAAAATTTTACTCTCACGCACTTTTTTCTTGCAATATTCAACAAAAAACCGTACCTTTGCACCCGTAAATCCCTTATAACTTTTAAAACCTTTAGAACGTTTAAACCTTTGAATATGCTTCCTACTGTAGCACTCATATATGACTTTGACGGCACCCTTGCGCCTGGCAATATGCAGGAGTTTGGACTCTTGCAAGCTATAGGTTACACTAATCCTGCGGAATTTTGGAACCTCTGCGACCAAATCGCCAAGACCAATGATGCGGGTGGTATTGCTGTGGTGATGTATGCCATCCAAGCTGAGGCACAGCGTGCAGGTATTCGCTGTACGCGAGATATGTTGCGCGAGTTTGGCAAGACAGTACGTTTCTTTTCGGGTGTTACCGAGTGGTTTGATCATATCAATGCCTACGCAGCGCAAATTGGCATCGAGGTCAAGCACTATGTCAATAGTTCTGGTGTCAAAGAGATGATCGAAGGTTGTGCCATTGCCAAGCAGTTCGAGCAAATCTATGCTTGCACCTACCTCTATGACAGCAATGGCGATGCATGCTGGCCATCGGTAGTGGTGGATTATACCAAGAAAACGCAGTTCCTTTTTAAGATCAACAAGGGTATCCGCGAGGTCAGCGACCGTGTGCGTATCAACGAGTTTGTGCCTTCTAATGAGCGTCCCGTGCCATTCGAACGAATGATTTATTTCGGTGATGGCGAGACGGATGTACCATGTATGCGTACCGTCAAGTCCAATGGCGGACACAGTTTTGCTGTCTATGGCAATGAGAAGAAGCGCGCCCTTGCGCAGCAATTGCTCTCCAAAGGTCGAGTCAATTTTGCTTGTGCAGCCGATTATACGGAAAAAGGTCAGATGATGGAGATTGTCAAACGAATCTTGGATAAGATCAAAGCTGATTATACCCTCTCGCAGCACGAAGCTGTCAACCGCGACACGCTCAATATGTACTCTGCTTTAGGCGATACGATTGATTAGTTGCCCACCTATCCCCTACACTTTCTGTACTTGGATCCCTTTCATTTTTAATCTCCTAAGAAGCTTTTATGATATGATGAGATGAGTGCGCTGATTGATTAAATTGAATGCAAAAGTAGTAAAATATTGAAGAGCGCATAAGTTATTACTAGCAAAAAGTACGAAATAGATAGGTGTATGAAATGCACCTTCTGTAATTATACGGAGTAGTATTTTTCCGCTTTCTCGTGGTTTAGTACGGGGTTGGTGTACATCTCATATAGGCGGGCACGGAGGAAGTCCGTGTCCTTCTGGGATAGATGGATGAGCTGCAAGCGGCTCTCGATATATTCATCAAACTCTTTGCCACGCGGATAGATCTCATATGCCGCATGGATATGCTGATCGATGAGTTGGCAAACGAACTGAATTTGCTCATTGCGGCTGAGTTTGTGCAACTCTGGATGCGCAGCTAAGGCTTGGTCAATCTCGTGGTTGATAGATGGAGTCAAACGATAGACGATACGTCCCTTCTGCCCATTGATACCCACTTGCATGGATATGAGGTCATCTTTGCGGGATTTTTTCCACTTAGGATTATCGCGTTTGAGCTGCATCTCGCGTGCCTTGAGGTAGTCACAAGGGTCATATTCGTAAGAGATACTGACAGGGCAGATATTGAGTTCCTTGATGCTTTGGAAGAAGTCTTCAGCATCGATAGTGAGCATCTTCAATACACCTGGTTGGGTGATATCGTTGCCGTCCTTTGCACGGCCTTCGCGTTGCGCTAACCAAATGGATTTGTGGCGTTTACGCAAGTGACGGATATATTGCGAGAGGGTCGTAGCATTATTGACCTGATCGCGGAACCCACCGTTGCGGATAACCACGAACGCACGCAAGAAACGCACCACATGTTCGATCCACCATTTACCGAAAAGGTTGTTACCAATACCGAAATACGGATGGATGAAATAGCGTGTGCGGAGCAGGAAAGTGAGCCATGCCGCATCCATAACGATGTCGCGATGGTTGGTCATAAAGAACGCCCCGTGACGGATATCCTGCTCAATCTGTTTCTTATCACCGTGGTATTGCAATTGGATACTACGGGTGGTCTTACGCTTCATTATCAGAAGGATCGGGTAGATGATAAGGAAATCTACCAGCGGGAGGATCCAGCCAGAGTAGTATGCGCGAATCTTCTTGAATTTTGAATTATTCATTGTCGTCTGTGGTTATTGTTTGTGGGTCATGATGTCGAGGATGAGGTCGTCGGTGACCTTCATACCATCGTGACCGATACGCGTGAGGTTGCGGATTGTGCGATCGATATCGTCTTCGACAATACCTTCTGTGGAATCGGCATAGGAGTGTTGCATCGCCAGATAGGCGCTGAAGATAGCCGTAGCTACACCGCTGGTGACCTTCAACGCACAGCCAGGTTTGGCACCGTCGCAAATCATACCCGATATGTTGGCAATCATGTTCTTGATAGCATAGGTAATCTCCTCATAGTTACCTCCCATCAGATAAGTGATACCTGCTGCAGAACCAGTGGCTGCCACTACGCAACCGCATAGAGCTGACAAACGACCAAGTGATTGTTTGATATAAATAACGGTGAGGTTACTGAGCGCTAATGCGCGAAGTGTTTGTTCTTCGGAGCAATTATTTTCCTTCGCATAGAGATACACTGGAATAGAGCACGAAATACCCTGATTACCTGAACCCGAATTGCTCATGACTTGCACCATTGCACCCGACATGCGCGCATCGCATGCACCGCAAGTATAACTAATGATTTTGGTGAACAAGGTATTGCCAAAGAGCTTTTCCATTTCGGGTGTTGCAGTCAGCGTATTCGCTCGCAATAGTCTTCCTAATCCATGACCATATTGATCTGCAAAAGATGTTTCTGCGGCAGCGGTATTCATCTCGGCTCCCTCTTTCAAGAAAGTAAGATCATGGATATCGACCTCCATGGCAAAGTCATACACACGGCGGAGAGATAATGCATTTTCTGTTGTGTCTATTTTGCTATTTAGTCTTGGTTCTTGGCTCCTTGTTCCTGATTCCACAAAATTCGTATGCTCATCCATGATGGTGGCTTGTGCCGTTTGATCGCCTTTGCGCACTTCGGCATGGATATAGAGAATGCTTGGCGCCTCGTAGTTGATATGAATTTGTGCAGGCACGCGCAACATGTAGTCCTTGGCATACGCTACCGTTTCTGGTGTGGCATCGCGTAGCACCTCCAGCATATACTCAGATTTACCCACTGTGGCGCCCAGTGCGATGGCAATAGGCAAACCCGTCATACCCGTATTGGGAATACCTACCGCGAGGGCATTCTTATAGACATTCTTTGAGAGGTAAACCGTTATTGCATCGGGTTCGCAGCCAAGGAGTTCTTTGGCGCGAGCTACACACAATGCTACTGCAATCGGCTCCGTACAACCGATGGCAGGAATAACCTCTGAGCGGAGTAGATGAAGGAGTTGAGCGTTAGTCATATCGTTTGAAATGGAATTGGAGTCGGATAGTAGTGTATAGAATCAGCAGTCGGTGAAAGAAGCTAGTGCTCTTTTTACGCTTTTCGTTGAGTGTGGCAAATAGCAATTCTTTGGCTACGAGATTGCGTGTGGCAGTCGTAGAATTGGTGTTTGCAAGGTAGTTGTAGCCAGTGTATGGCAGCATTTTGTAGGTGGGCTTAGCTGCCCAGAAATCCAATGAGAATATGACATCCTCATAGATCATACCCATAGGGAAACTCAAATTGTGTTTAGCAAAAAACTCGTGTCGATACAAACGCATACACGGCGAGGTGAATTGGTGGAAATGCTTAGGCAGCTTCTGAATCAATACTTTCCCTTGTTTGGTGACACGTCTGTAACCTATTTGTACACAATCTAAATTGCCGATATGGTGCAACATATACGCATAGAAATCGTTATCCACATAGTCATCGGCATCAACGAATGAGATAAACTCGCCTGTGGCATGTTGCAGTCCAAGATTACGTGCAGCGGATTGCCCTTGGTTAGTGGGATGTGAATACAATTGGATACGTGCATCTTGTTGAGCATATTGCTCAGCGATAGTCAAACTTTGGTCGGTGGAACCATCGTTGACAAGGATGATTTGCAATGCTGTATGTGACTGTTGTATCAGGGATTCGATACACTTTGCCAAGTATTTTTCAGCATTGTATATGGGTACTATGACGGATATGGTGGTCAATGTTTTCAACGTTTTAGGATTTCAATGTTTGAATGAATAGTTGTTCGAACTGCTCAGCCTCATGTTGACGAGTAAATTGCTCCTTGTTGATGACTGTTTGTCGGGTATAGCCCTGTTGTAGCCATTCTTGGTATTTCTCCATGATGAATGTTTTGACCTCATCCACACTGGTTGCTGCCAAACCTGCATTGGTCTTTTGGATTGCATCAGCAAGGCATTCTTCGTCGGAACGTACACATAAAATAGGTTTCTCTATACCGATATTCTCAAAGAACTTTGTACCCATAATGCCGTGTGTGCCTGTAGGGGTAGATAATGTCGTTAGTACAAGGAGAATAGACGATTGATACATAACAGGCAAAATCGCTTGACGAGGGATATACCCATTGATATTTAATAATGGTGCGATTTGGTAGTATTCGCCTAACTCTTGAAGTTGTTGCATACCATTAGGATCCGTATGGAACAGCACTCTGACGTGTTTAGAATCAATTTTTTCTTCCGATGTCAATTGCCTGAGTGCTTCAAATAACAAGCGAGGATCGCGTAATTGGGTGGAGTAGAGTTTGCCCAAATATGTGATGTAAAAATAATCGCATATAAGGTCTTTAGGAACAAATACATTCGCATCGTAGCCGTTATAAATCAAATGGGTATTTGCATTGTATTTTGCCAATATGTTTTGATGCCAAGGTGAAACTGATGTCACGATGTTGGCATTACGGAGTATGCGATTGCGTACACGCAGTTGCTTGCGTTCGTATATCTTTCCAATCCAGTAATTGAGTTTGTTGAATGGGGTCAGTTTGCGAGTGAAGTATGCAGTCTCTCCCCATTGCTCTGCGATATCGCGTAAGTCAATAGCTAAAGGAATATGATACTCTTGTGCCAACAAATGGGCAGCGTATAATGGGAAATAATAGTAGGAAGAGCAGAATATTAGATCAAATGTATTGATATCCACCATCTGCTTTGCAAATTGATATAGTGCCTTATCTTTTCCCCAGCATAATTTATCAAGCAGGAGATGATGGTATGCAGGCATTTGGTATATCGGACATATATCCGTATGAAATGCCTGCTCAGCACATTCTTCTGTGATGAGAGTACATTGCCAACCGTTTTGTTGCAACCATTCTATCAGCGTAAGGATACGCGGACTGAAGGCTGGTGGAGCAATGGCTTCACATAATATCAATATTCGTTTTGACATAGTATCTGTATTATATTGGCAGCCGCTTTGCCGCAGCCATATTCGGTAATTTCGTTTTGTGGTTGTTTGGGGTGTTGGATTGCATGTAGGATACGTGCGGTGTCGGTACCTACAATCGTATTCCACCCAGCAGAAATAGTCTCTATCCACTCGGTTTCATCACGCATCGTAATGCAAGGAGTATGGTGGAAATAAGCCTCTTTTTGCACTCCGCCAGAGTCGGTGAGAATCAATGCTGCGTGTTTTTCTAAGAGCAACATATCTAAATAGCTCACCGAATCGATGATGTGCAAGTGGGGGGTATCTTGTACCAGTCGTGTCAGCGTATCGGATTGCTCAATCACTTTGCGTGTACGGGGATGAAGTGGGAGTATAATTGGCATTTGCACTTGCAGGAAGGCCGATAGAATATTGGATAATCGATTGATGTTATCGGTAGTTTGAGCACGATGAATGGTTGCTAAATAATATTGTTTCGGAGAGATATTCAGTTGGTGTAAAATGGTAGATCGATTGTCTGCTTGTTGGGCGAAATACAATGTAGCATCATACATTACGTCGCCGACGTGATATACGCCCTGCGTGATGCCTTCCTTGCGCAGATTTTCTACCGCAGTATATGTTGGGCAGAACAATAATGCTGCGCGTTTGTCCGTTTCGATACGATTGTACTCCTCTGCCATCTCCATATTGTAGCTACGTAAACCAGCTTCTATATGTATCAATGGGATATTGCATGCTTCTGCTGCGAGGGCACCTGCTAAAGTGGAGTTGGTATCGCCATATACCATGATATAATCTGCTTGACCATTGATAAGTGGAATAATGGCATCACGCATACATGCTACGTCATTAGTACAACCCAAGTGCCAAGTTGGGGTAGGGATGCCCATCTGCTCAAAGAATACTTGGCTCATGTTGTAATCATAGTGCTGCCCGGTATGTAGAATCTTTTCCTCGATATGAATAGAGGAATTGTCGTTGTGAAGGCGAATATAGCGACTAACTATCGCTGCTTTCACAAACTGTGGGCGAGCTCCTATGATGGTGATTATTCGCATTTTAATAAACTCAATAATTTAGGATACAACGAGCGATGATAACCATCATCAGCAATGATGGTATTATGCCATAAGAGTACTACCTCGCCTGCGTTTTGATGTATCTTTTCAAACAATCGTTGACACTCGAAATATGCCTCATCCTCACTGAGATTCATGTATTGTGGATTGCTCAGTGTACAATCCATTATGGTCATAGGGTGTAGCACTAAATTGGTAAGCTCCATTGTCTTAGGATTGATCCAACGTACCGCACGCGTGGTTTGCAAGCGGAATCCTACTTGATCGGGGAACATCATAGTAAAGTCATCAGTGATACCTATTTTTGCCCAATATTGCATTTGGTCAATGGAGCAGTTGAGGTAATGACTACGATGACAAATTGGCTTTTCAGGTTGCTCATTTTGTTGAAGGAGCAAGCGACCATACACTTCTGAAAGAGTAGATTCATGACCATAATAGCTCGAATGCAAACCTATTTCCGCTCCACTTTGCTCAATCATATCTTTAACCGTTTCAAAGTCTTTTCCAAACAGTTGGTATTGTGGATAATCATATCCTTTGCCTAGTGTATCTTTTACGAAGTAAATACATTTAGCTCCTTCCACTTTCTTGTCTTGCGAAATCAACCAAGAGAAGGTGAAAGCAGGGTCGTTGTGTATATCGCGCAACGATGCCAATACCTTTAGCCAATGCCCACGTAATATGCCTCCTACGACTCCGCGCACGTGGCGATAGTTAGCGATGGAATCGACATCGTGTGTCAGGTAAACATGGCTGAATGATGGAGTAGGGAGTGGTAATTCGAGTAGCTTCATCAGCATACGGGCATATTCATCTACTGTAGGAATCATTAAGCGATTTTGTTTACCAAGAATGGAGTATTCTGCAAGAAATCGCCCATGCTTATCGCGCTGGTTGTTGATTAACTCTTCTGCGCGTGAGATGAAGAAGAACGTATTGTAGATGATATCTGTGCGAATAATCCAACTATTTTTACCATCTTGTGCTGTTTCGCCCAATGGCTCTACTTTCACTTCTTCCAAATTAGGCATAACAATCTCTTTGCCCAAATGTCCGTTAGGCACAATCACCACGCGATAGTTGTCCCATTGACTTTCGTCAGCGGTATAACCTACCTGATTCGCTGCTACTTCATTGTCATAGAGCAAAAAGGTGATGATATATTGAATAATCTCATTCATGTGCTTGTATGATTTGTAGTATTTCGGATGGATGATGTATCATGTAATTAGGCTGTGCTGTCGCCAACTGTTCTTCCGTGCAGAATCCCCATGTGCAGAGCACAAGAGTAGCTTTTGCTGCCTTAGCAGTTTCCGCATCCACCAGCGAATCGCCGATATAGAGGCAATTTTCAGCTGATAGTTGATAGTTGACAGTTGATAGAATATCGTATACGATTTGCGGATCGGGTTTGCGAGGGACATTCTCGCGCTCGCCTAATACTACGTCAAAGATACCAGGGAATAGCTGCGCTACAATCTTTTCAGTGGCTGCTTGGTATTTGTTAGACGCCACCGCCAGTGTATGCCCAGCGGCTTTCAATGTCTGTAGCAGTTCGGCAACACCATCGTATGGGTGGGTAAGATCGCAGTTGTGTGCATCGTAGTAAGGCACGAAATGCTCACGCAAACGCAGCACCGTAGCTTCGTTGCGATGCTCTTCAGGCAGGGCGCGCTCAATGAGCTTGTTGATGCCATTGCCAACTAAGCGAGGGTAGTCCGCAATCTTGTGCGTAGGGAAACCACATGCTGACAATGCATGGTTGCATGCTTGTCCCAAGTCATCAATCGTATTGATGAGTGTGCCGTCTAAGTCAAAAATTATTAACATCCGCGTTGTCTCACTGCTTCGTAGAGCATTACTCCTGCTGCTACGCTTACGTTCAAACTCTCTATTACGCCTGACATCGGGATGCGCACTTGGTGTGAGCATATACGCAGGTTACCTTCGTAGATGCCTTTCTCCTCGCTACCCATCACGATGGCTGTTGGCATGGTCATATCCACTTCTGTATAGTTGTCAGTAGCATGTTCGGTAGCTGCCAATACCGTAAAACCTGAATCGCGGAGGAACTGCAACGCGTGTTGCAGATTATCCACCTTGCAAACAGGCAAATGGTATAATGCACCTGCCGATGTTTTCACCGCGTCGCCATTGATTGCCACACTGCCGTGCGAACCTATGATTAGCGCATCTGCGCCAGCGCACGCACATGTGCGAGCAATGGCACCAAAGTTGCGCACATCGGTCACGCCGTCCAAAACCATCAATAGTGGTGTCTTACCCTCCTCAAAGAGGGTAGGGACAAGCGTTTCTAAAGAGCAAAAGTCGATTGGACTCAAGAATGCAATCGCACCTTGGTGATTCTTATCCGTATATTGGTTGAGTTTCTCCACAGGTACTTTTTGCACAGGCGTAGTGGTACCCATCAGTCGCTTGAGCAGCTCCTTACCGATGGTGGAGGTCATATCGCGACGTAGGAGAATCTTGTCCAAAGTCTTGCCCGCATCAATCGCCTCTATGATGGCACGAATACCAAAGATCATTTCCTTCTCAGGAGGACGACGGGTGGGAAACGCTCCTTCGGAGCTGTTAGATCGCTGCACTGTCAGACCGCTATGCTGTCGGATCGCTGCGCTGTTAGACCGCTGCGCTGTTGGATTATATGTTTTTTTATCTTGAAAATTCATAATTAAAAATACTTAATTAATATTTCAGCCAATTGAGGAATTTTTCGATATCTTCATCGTAGGCGTAGCTGCCTTCCACGATACGGTTGCCGTCTGCATCGAGTTGCACGTAGTATGGTTGCGCATTAGATTGATAGTGAGCGCGTTGCATGTGGCTCCACTTGTCGCCGATTGTCTTCAAGGTAACGGTTTTGCCGTTCTCTTCTACGGTGATTGGCTCCTCCAACTTGGTTTTATCATCTACGATGAGTGAAATCAATACATACTTGTGCATATGCTCTGCCACCTCTGGTTTGCTCAGCACAGCAGCCTCCATCTTACGGCAGTTGACACAGCCAAAGCCGTTGAAGTCCAAGAACACTGGCATGTTGTTCTCCTTCGCAAATGCCATACCCTCGTCATAATCGGTGAAGGTGATTTGTCCTCCGTGGTTGGTCATGGTGGTATATTCTGAGGCGATGAGATTATGAGGCGAAGAAGCGCCTGGTGTCATTACCCAGTCTTGGGTGGTCATAGGTGGTGCAAATGCAGAGATAGCGCGTAATGGTGCACCCCACAAGCCTGGTACCATATACATCGCAAACGACAACGAAATAATTGCCAAGAACAAGCGTGGTACGCTAGTCTTGCGTTGGTCTTCATCATCATGTGGGAAACTAATCAAGCCTAATAGGTAGCAGCCCAGCAGCGAGAATATCACAATCCATAGTGATACAAACACCTCGCGGTCCAAGATATGCCAGCCGTATGCCAAGTCAGCCACGCTGAGGAACTTCAATGCCAATGCCAACTCAAGGAAGGCGAGGGTGACTTTGAAGGTGTTCATCCAACCTCCAGACTTAGGCAATTTCTTCAATACCGATGGGAACATTGCAAACAGCGAGAATGGCAATGCCAACGCAATTGCAAAGCCTAACATACCCATTGCAGGGGCAAGGAGTGATTTACCTGCTGCCTCTACGAGCAGGGTGCCGATGATTGGACCGGTACAAGAGAAGGATACAATCACCAATGTGAATGCCATCAGCAAGATGCTGAGGAAGCCAGTGGTATTGCTGGATTTGCTGTTGAGTGCTGTGGACCATGAACTTGGCAAGGTGATTTCAAATGCACCAAAGAATGATGCCGCAAACAGTACCAAGATAAGGAAGAAGATGATATTTACCACCGCGTTGGTGCTCAGTGCATTCAATGCCGAGGCACCGAAGATCAGCGTCACTAACAAGCCCAAGCCAACATAGATAATCACAATGCTCAATCCGTAAAGGATTGCATCGCGTACTACTTGTGCGTTGGTAGTACCTTTTGCTGCGCCACCACGCTTGATGAAGAACGATACAGTCATCGGAATGATTGGCCATACACATGGAGTAAAGATTGCCAGCAAACCTCCGAGCAATCCCATGACGAATATCCACCAGATGGATTGACCGCCTTCGGCTGTTAGACCGCTGTCGCTGTTAGATACGAACTCCCATGTCTCAGGAGCGGTGCACATCTTGTCGTCACAAGCGTTGTATCGCACACGGATGGTGTCGGCTTTGGCTACGGTTTCGGTGAACGTACCTTCGTATTCATCCATGTAGAATCCGTCGCCCAGTTCAATGATGTTGAGGTGCCATCCTTGCTCAATGGTGGCAGTCAGTTTTACGCTGTCGCCTTCTACGGCTCCAGTCCACTTAATAGGTTGCACAATCTGTGCCGTTGCGGTCAATGCTATCGCGATTACCGCAAATAATATAGTCGCTAAACGTTTCATATTCGTTGTTTTTTAGTATCGGGAGTCGGGACACTATGATCAATTTATCGCCACATCACTCGGCATTCTCAAATCCCCTCGTGGCGATAGACTCACGCCCACCACTTTTGGTCCGTCAGGTAGGCAGCTACGCTTAAACTGCTGCGTGAAGAAACGGCGCATAAATACGTTGAGCCAGTGGTTGATCACCTCCTCGGTATATTGTCCTTCGAATGCTAGACTCGCCATGTAGGCTATCTTCTCGCGGGTAAAACCATAGCGCAGGTAGTAGTACATGAAGAAGTCGTGCAACTCATATGGTCCCACCTTATCTTCGGTAATCTGTGCGATATTACCATCCTCATCGGTAGGCAATAGCTCTGGCGATACAGGGGTGTCAATCACATCCATCAATATCTCGCGCAAGCGGTCGCCAAAGAGGTTCTCCGCTGCGTAGCGTACCATATAGCGCACGAGCGTCTTAGGTACACCTGCATTCACACCGTACATCGACATATGGTCGCCACAATACGTTGCCCAACCGAGTGCCAACTCGCTCATATCGCCTGTGCCGACCACTAGTCCGTTGTACTTGTTGGCGAGGTCCATCAGCACGAGTGTACGGATTCGTGCTTGAGCATTCTCGTAGGTGATATCGTGGTTATCAATATCATGATTAATGTCACTCAAATGTTGTGTAGCCATCTCACGGATAGGTATCTCATGCATGCTCACGCCCAACTCTTCCATCATCTGTATGGCATTGCTATAGGTGCGGTCGCTAGTGCCAAAGCCAGGCATGGTGACACCAATGATCTGGCTACGGTTATAACCCAATCTATCAGCTGCTAACACGCTCACAATCAATGCCAAGGTTGAGTCCAATCCGCCTGATATACCAATCACTAGCGACTCTGCCTTGGTATGTTGCCAACGGCGAAGCAGTCCGTTGGCTTGCAGGTTCAGCACATCCTCGCAGTAATCATCGCTATCTTTCTTCTTGGGCAGGAATGGTGTCTTGGTGAAATGACGATGCAATGGGCCCTCGCTTCTCGCCTCACGCTTTATTGCCTCTTCGCCAATCGCCTCGTCGAGAGGTGCCACTTGAATATGGCGATAATGCCCATGCTTATCATGGGTGAAGTTGGTGTTGCGTTGACGATCAATGCGCAAACGCTCTACGTCAATCTCCGTTATAATCATGCTACTCGCCATCTGGAAGCGTTCGCCTATCTCCAGCATCTCGCCATTCTCGGCGATGTATGTGCTACCTGAGAAGACGATGTCTGTCGTTGACTCGCCGATGCCTGATGAGGTATATACATAGCCACAGTGCACACGTGCTGACTGCTGCGTGATCATGCGCTGACGAAAGGCATGCTTGCCTGTCACGCAGTTGCTACTGGAGAGGTTGAAGATAATCTCTGCACCTTGTATTGCAAGCTGTGTGCTGGCGGGTAGGGGAGACCATAGGTCTTCGCATATCTCAATACCAAAACTATAATCCTTGGTAGCAAATAGCAGGTCAATACCAAAAGGCACATCATTGCCCCATAGTTCAATGGTTGGTATGCGGGGGCGGATGCTATTGACGTTGTTTTCCAGCACATCGCGTCCGCTGGAGAACCAGCGTTTCTCGTAAAACTCGCCTGTGTTGGGTAGGTTGATTTTGGGTACTACGCCCACCACTTCGCCGTCGGTCATCACGAAGGCGCAGTTGTAGAGGTTGTTATCCACTTTCAACGGTGCACCCACCAATACGATGATAGGCAGATTGCGCGTAAAGGCGCACACTTTCTCAAGTGCGCAGAGTGCATCTTTTTGCAACTGCTGTGTGAAGAACAAGTCCGCACAGGTGTATCCTGTGATACTGAGTTCAGGGAAACAAACCACTTGTACACCTTCTTGTACGGCTTCGGTGATTAGTTTCTTGATTTCACTGGCATTGTACTGGCAATTCGCCACTCGCATTTGTGGCACTGCTGCTGCCACGCGCACGTATCCAAAACTTGTTGTCATAATAGTCAAAAACCTATATACACAAAAATCCGCACAAAGTTACAACAAAAAATGCAAATATGCAAGCAAAATGAGTTTTTTTTCAAAAAATGGTGGGAATAGGCGAGTAGTAATTAAGTGGTATGCGAATTTGTTGCTAGCCAAATTTCGCCCACAGATAAGACACGGTTAGGCAACAGATGTGCTATAGTGGTCGCGAAGTGCTCACGTAGCCCGAAGAGAACTTACAGAAAACCTATTTTAAGTACAAAATAACAGAGGGTAGTCCTTATTTTGACTACCCTCTGTTTTGTTCAGTGGACGCTCGCATAACGAGCTACTATTTAGAGGATTATTTAACCTCTTCGAAGTCCACGTCCTCGGCTGCGCCTTGATTGCTATTGCCACCGTTTTGAGTGCCACCTTGTGCACCGCCAGTGAAGTCAGCACCAGGTTGAGGACCTGCCTGAGCTTGCGCGTTGTACATCTCAGCGCTAGCTGCTTGGAAAGCAGTCATAAGTGCTTGATTAGCAGCCTCGCATGCGTCCGCATCTTTCTTCTCGTAAGCCGCCTTGAGGTTCTTGAGTGCCTCCTCAATAGGAGCCTTCTTGTCAGCAGGGATCTTGTCGCCGAGTTCAGCGAGTTGCTTCTCGGTTTGGAAGATAGTAGCGTCAGCACGGTTGAGTTTCTCAATACGCTCTTTCTCCTTCTTATCTGCCTCAGCATTAGCTTCTGCCTCTGCCTTCATGCGCTTGATCTCTTCGTCGCTCAAGCCGCTGGATGCCTCGATGCGAATCTTTTGCTCTTTGCCAGTAGCTTTATCTTTAGCAGTAACGTTGAGGATACCGTTGGCATCGATATCGAAGGTCACTTCGATCTGTGGTTCGCCACGACGTGCTGGCATGATACCATCGAGGTGGAAGCTACCGATGAGCTTGTTTTGTTGTGCCATTGGACGCTCGCCTTGATATACCTTGATCTCTACAGATGGTTGATTATCAACGGCTGTAGTGAAGGTCTCAGCTTTCTTGGTAGGGATAGTGGTGTTGGCCTCAATCATCTTGGTCATCACGCCACCCATGGTCTCGATACCGAGTGAGAGTGGGGTAACATCGAGGAGCAATACGTCCTTCACATCACCGGTCAAGACACCACCTTGGATAGCTGCGCCAAGAGCAACAACCTCATCTGGGTTAACGCCCTTAGATGGAGCTTTGCCGAAGAACTTCTCTACAGCTGCTTGGATAGCAGGGATACGGGTAGAACCACCTACAAGGATGATCTCGTCGATATCGCCTACAGAGAGACCAGCGTTTTGGAGAGCGGTACGGCATGGAGCGATGGTGCGTTGAACGAGGTCGTCCACGAGTTGCTCAAACTTAGCACGGGTGAGGGTCTTCACCAAGTGTGCTGGTACACCGTCCACAGGCATGATGTAAGGCAAGTTGATCTCAGAAGAAGTGGTGTTAGAGAGTTCGATCTTAGCTTTCTCAGCAGCCTCTTTGAGGCGTTGCATAGCCATAGGGTCTTTGCTAAGGTCTGCACCAGCGTTGTCATTCTTGAACTCTTGTACGAGCCAGTCGATAATGCGGTGATCGAAGTCGTCACCACCAAGGTGGGTATCACCGTCGGTAGATTTCACCTCGAATACGCCATCGCCGAGTTCGAGTACAGATACGTCGTGTGTACCACCACCGCAGTCGAAGACTACGATCTTCATATCCTTGTCGCTCTTGTCGAGGCCGTATGCCAATGCAGCAGCGGTTGGCTCGTTCACGATACGACGAACGTTGAGACCAGCGATCTCGCCTGCCTCTTTGGTAGCTTGGCGTTGGCTATCGTTGAAGTATGCAGGTACAGTGATCACAGCCTCTGTCACCTCTTGACCAAGATAATCCTCAGCGGTCTTTTTCATTTTTTGGAGGATGATAGCTGAGATCTCTTGTGGGGTGTAGAGACGGCCGTCGATGTCCACGCGTGGGGTGTTGTTATCACCCTTTACTACTTTATAAGGTACGCGTGCAACCTCGTTAGCGAGACGGTCATAGGTCTCACCCATGAAACGCTTGATTGAATATACGGTACGGGTAGGGTTGGTGATTGCTTGACGCTTAGCAGGGTCGCCCACCTTGCGCTCGCCACCATCTACGAAACCAATTACTGAAGGGGTAGTACGTTTACCCTCAGAGTTGGTGATAACTACAGGCTCATTGCCTTCCATAACTGCGACACAGGAGTTTGTTGTTCCTAAGTCGATACCAATAATTTTTCCCATTGTATTTAAGTTTTTTTAGTTAATATTCTTGTTTTTAAGGACTTTAAGGTCATTAAGGACATTAAGGTCGTTTGCATGAATACAAACAAATGCCGTGCCAAAGTGATTTTGACACGACATTTCTGTCATATACTGCCAAAATGGCAGAAAGATGATTGTGATTTTTGATAAAGTCGTAGTGATAAACAAAAAAGCGAATGACCAAATGGCTATTCGCTTTTTGGGTGACTAGTGGGGCTCGAACCCACGACACTCGGAACCACAATCCGATGCTCTGCCAGCTGAGCTATAGCCACCATATATGCTCTCTCTCGAAAGCGGGTGCAAAGGTACTGCTTTTTTTTGATATGACCAAATATTTTGCAAAAAAAAGAGCAGATTTTTTATTTCTGCTCTTTTTCTTGAGATTTAGAAGGGTGTAAGGAAAGTGAATAGGTAGTAACTTGCTCTTTCACCGCTTTCCAAAGTTTTTCAGATAATGGGGTTGTATAATTATAAATAGTGGATTGCTGCTTGATGTCCTCTTTGAAGAAGTGGAACTGGTCGTCCAAACGATGTACACACAATACAATAAAAAGTACGATGGCAGCCCATTTGGTAACCCCAAAGATTGCGCCAAAGAGGCGATTGAGCCAACCGAGGTTAACGGCTTTGAAAAGACGTGATATGAGTTTTGCTACGAGATTAAGAAATAGCGTAATGCCCAAGAAGAGTAGGGCATAAGCTACTACCGAACAAACTGCCTCTGGCCATGCAAACTGCTTGCTAATCCATATGGCGAATGCCGCACCCCAAATACGAGTACCTACAAAACCGAGAATAATAGCTACGATAGCTGTTAACTCTACTACAAACCCTCTCATCAGACCTCGTATGAGGCCGATGAGTAGGGGAAGTAGTATGATGATATCAAGCCAACTCATTTGATTAGTGAACGCTTGCGCTAATGTTTAGTGTTTAGAGTATTTATCTTTGGTATTCTACTCGTGGCCAAAGGTTGTTCTCGTCGTCGTAGAGCATCAAGTCATCCAAGGAGCGGATAGTGATAGACCAATCCTTAAATGTTGGATCATATGAGGCATTATCTCTGTAAAAACCTAAGATACCAACAATGTCACCTCGGTAGTTTGCACACTTCGCTACGCCATTTTTATCTGCACCAGGAATATAGAAATGTGCGAATTTAGCATACTCAGACGTAGATACACCAGTTTTGTTACCATCTGCATCTGCAATTACACGTGTTTGAGGATGTCCCATATTTTCAGTAGTTGGAGCAAATACATTAGCGTTTACATCAATTTCAGGGTCTGTAGGAGCGCAATTATATGTATTACCCTTAGTATCAAAGTATTCACCAGTATAGTGTACATCTTTGATGCGTACCAATTTGGCATCCCAATTGCGTGTTTCTTGAAGATTGAGTACTTTGGTAAATTCTGTGATTAGGTATTCATCATATACCAATTTGCTTACGTCTGGTTTACCAATGCATTGTGTACGTTGATTAAATACTGCCATTGGAATTCGCCCTGGTGCCCAACCGATTTTTTGCTCTGGATATTGAGCACATGTGTTATTATTATATGAAGGCAGACATAGTTGTGGTTGGTTGGCATAGCGACCAATAGCTAAACCATCTACGCGAATCAAAATCTCTTGACCAATTTGATATAGTCCACCAACAGAACCAAGATCTACAGATAAACGGAGTGCTTGTTGTTCACCATCTACTATCTGCTGGATACACATGGCTTTGTAGAAATTGCCTGCATAGTCATCGGTAGTAATACGACCACGGATATAGATAGGCTTATCTGACTTAGATATTGTATCAATGGAGAATAGATAGTTTTTACCATCTTTAGTAGCACGTGTGCGGTATAAACTGGTATCACTGAGATAGTTTCCTTTCTCTGTCATAAATGAATCTTTGAACTGCTGCAATGTAAGCAATGTGCCTTGCGCTATCAATTCGTCTGCTTGCAGATTGGTAAGAAATAGTTTACTCTCATCTATTGCAGATGGTGTACAAGCTACACACAAAGCCACGATTGCGATATATAGAATCTTTTTCATATTGCTTAGAATTTATATTGAATATTGAGATAGAAGTTGGTTCCCCATGCGTAGTAGTACTTAGCAGGGAATTTCCATACGTTAGGACTGATTACGGATATTTGCTTAGTATCTCTATATTGTAGGCTCTGACGAGCTATACGTGCTTGTTGGTAACCACCTGTTTTGAAGTGGGTGTTATTCAATAAGTTGTTTACTGTCAAGTTGATAGAGATAGATTGACGATTCTTTAAGTAGATCAGTTTACCTATGCTTACATCCACCAAGAAGCGATGGAATGGGTTATTTGCAGTCAGTACCTCTTGATCTGAGAGCAAATTATATGGGTATCTCAATTTAGGGACGCCGTACTTGTCATATTCATTTTCAATAATCGCATTCGGATTAACGTCAGCTCTACCGTATTTGGTATAATCTTCACCATACCAACCATTTACAGCACTTCCATCTGCACGAGTACCGGTGAACAAACCTTTCATACGACGAGCAGGGGCGTAATCTAGATAGTTCCAATCGAAATAGTTTACAGTAATATCCGCAAACCACATGTCAGGGTGGAAGAAACTGAGTTTCAAACTGCTATTAACTTGTGGACCTGTAGCTACGCGCAATCCCTGTAGCAATACGCTGTCGCGCAATTCATAGATAGGACCTTGTGCATTCTCTGCCAATGCCATACCGTTTTCAGCAGATGTGATGGCCAATGCATTGCTTGTGTAGCGATAATCGCCTACACTT
The DNA here is from genome assembly GCA_045132415.1 of Paludibacteraceae bacterium. Taxonomy (GTDB): domain Bacteria; phylum Bacteroidota; class Bacteroidia; order Bacteroidales; family Paludibacteraceae; genus Colicola. Next base: position 78,160 of record JBGUSG010000010.1, read on the forward strand.
ACTACACCAGTCAGAGTGAAGTAGAGGCCGAGCTTAACAGCAGCAGCTGCTTCCACACCGCAGTGACGACGATTGATACCAGTCAATGATTGGTTGACAAAGGTACGTGCCTCGTCGTCGTAGTAACCGTTGAGCTCGGTACCATTCCAGAATCGAGTATAGAATCCTGTAATACGACCGCGGACAAGCGGATAGTTGAACGAATAAGTCAGGTCACCACCAGCAATCTTTTGGCTAGCACCAAAGTATTCTTGCAACCATGAAGTGCCATTTTCTTTTGCATAATAACGTGCATAGTCATGGCGATAGATATTCTCTACTGCGCGATCGTGTACACGAGGGGATATGTAAGCATCACGTGCGAGTGGCGCTTTGGTTTCTGCCATACCATTAATCTTCAATTGGTTGCGACCATCGAACTTGAATGTAGCACCCAATTTGAATGCAGGATCAACGAAGTGGTGAGCATATCCCGTTAGTCGAGTAGGGAGTTGAGATAAACTATTGTTTGCCGCAGAAGCCAATACATCGTCTGCTTCGTCAGCAAAATAGTAATAATGACGATTATATTGTTCTCCTAATTTAGCCAAATACCATGCACGACCATTTAACATATCGGTGGTACGTTGCATAGAAGAGTAGGAGAATTGCAATGCATAGTAAAGGTCTACCGCATTCCATTTCCATTCGTTTTGTGCCCAAATCTTTGCATTGACCATGTTGATACGATAATCGTAACCAAATCTCTCGTACTGATCAATAGCAGCATTTGGATTACGCAAATCGTTTTGCTTTACGTATGTAATATCAGTTTGTGTAAGACCGATGTTGGTTGCCAACTCCTTGATATCACGCTCTGCAAATGGATCCACATCAATCCATTGTTTTCCGCCTAACAAATCATCAATGGTTTTGTAGTGAATACCTTGACTTCCTTTCGCCTCTAAACCAGCAGTAATCGTCAAATTCTCTACAGATGTATTGCGATAGTTCAAGTTAATCATTCCTTCTTGAATATCATTGTGGCGACGTTCTACGATATAACGTGCAGAACCTGTAGGGTTGTTTTCGTTGTTTGCATAGTTTGCAGCGTAAATTGCATCCCAATTGATTTGGGTTGCGTTGTCATCACGACTAGTCCACAAATCAGTAAGAGCCGCATAGGTATCCAAATTGATAGAGTGACCTACTGGTGTACCATTGTAATCCAATGGGTATTTGATATATCCACCATCTGTTACTGCACCTAATGGTTTGCCATTCAAGTCATGACTAATAAAATAACCATCCTTATCAATTTGTCCATCCAACAAGGCAGAAGGTAAGTTGCGGTAGTAGTCAGGACGTGGATCAGGTGCGTTGTAGAATGTAAGCGCAGAGTTGGAGTACATAGAATAGTGGTATCCCGCTGCAACTTTCAATTTGTTCTCTTCGTCAATCTTCCAATCGAAACTGATGATTGCAGTTGGATCATAAGAATGTACAATACGAGAATTGCGCACTTTGCCATCTTGGTAGCCCCAATAAGGGTTATAATTGTTGTGTCCCCATGTGGTCTTATTGTATTGGTTGGTCAAATCATAGGTCTCTTGTGTGAGTGCAGATGATTGACCACGGCGAGTAGGCGCACCAAAGGTGATGAGGGACAAGCGTTTATCTTTTCCCCATTGCTTTTCTGCGGTAAGGAAATAACCTACAGAACTATAAGCTATACCCTCGCCAATTTGACCTTTTACATCAATATAAGGAGTATAACGCCATGCTAATTGTGCAGCGAATGCCCAACCATTTTCCATTAATCCGCTGGAGTAGGTAGCACGTGCAGCACCTTTATAGTTACGGTTGGTACCAGCTAAGGCCACTTTCCAACCCTGCGCATAGTTAGTGGCAGATTGCAAGTAGTTGGTTGCTTGCCCAATTGAACCAAATGTGAAGTTATTAGCTTCGATACCTTCTACAACTTCTTTATAGCGGCTTGCATCGTTCAAACCACCCATTGCAGAGAAGTTGAATTGTCCACGCTCGGCAGAGTTAAACGAAAGTCCTTCAATGTAGTTTTGCTCGTATGTTTGCTCGTATCCACGACCGCGATAACGGGCGTTAGACCATGCGAATGATATTGTACTATTAAAAACATCCTGACTCGCGCTTGAAGCAGAGGAAATAGATTGACTTTTACCCTCATCATCATTAAGATCCATCTCTGCTAAATTGAGCAATACTTCCTCTTGAGCTTCGCGTACGAAGTCTGTTTGTAGCAATACATCACCGATATTATTTAACTGTCCATTTGCCAATTGTACTAATACGATGTCGGACATATATCCATTTGCCTCCAAAATAACTTCTTCGTCAGTAGCTTCCAAGTAAGTCAGAGAGAACTCTCCATTTGCGTTGGTTGTGGTGGTGATACCTTGATTAGCTAAAGTGATTACTGCACCTGCAATGGCTTGATTATCGGATGATACAATACGACCCACCAAACGAGTAGGGAGCATTGATTTCGTTTCGGTGGTTTCGGAAGGAACTTCTACCTCCTCTACAGGCTCTGCTTGTGCTGTTTCTGTGATAGGAACAGCTTCTTCTTTAACTGGTGCGACTACTTCAGTACTAACTACCTCTTGTGTGTGTTCTTTAACACTTGTATTCTCCTCTGTTTTTGGCTGTTCTTTGATTTCTTCTGCAACTTCTTTTGCAGATTCCATTGCAACAGTTTGATTGTCAGGGATAAGAGCAGATTGATGTACCCAAGATATGATACCTTTTAGCAACACACCGTTTGGGTGGAAGAAAGACCCTACCTGTTGAATTGCGTGTTTGACAGTATATACCCAAGGAGATATCTTTTCTCCTGTCATATAGTGGGTAGAGTCAGGATTCACCATCACGCTGTCTCCTACTTGCAAAACTGTAGTAGGTTCTTGGGCATGAATCCCAACTTGTATTGCCATTATGGCAATGATGATTAATAGTAATCGTTTCATATGTAGTGTTTTTATTAGAATTCAGCTGTCTTAGGAGTACGTGGGAATGGGATCACGTCGCGGATGTTCTGCATGCCAGTCACAAAGAGCATCAATCGCTCAAAGCCGAGGCCGAAACCAGCGTGAGGTGCAGCACCAAAGCGGCGGGTATCCAAATACCACCACATATCTTTCATAGGAATATCGCGGCGCTCAATCTCTGCGTTGAGTTTGTCGAGCGACTCTTCACGTACACTACCGCCAATAATCTCACCGATTTGTGGGAAGAGTACGTCAGTACCTTGTACGGTTTTGTCATCCTCGTTGATCTTCATATAGAAGGCTTTGATATCCTTTGGATAGTCTGACATGATGACAGGCTTGTTGAAGTGCTCCTCTACAAGGTAACGCTCGTGCTCTGAAGCTAGGTCATCTCCCCATGTGCATGGGAACTCAAACTTCTTGCCATTTTTGATAGCTTCTTGCAAGATGTTGATACCCTCGGTGTAGGTGAGACGCACGAAGTCTGTTTTGATCACGGACTCCAAACGTGCAATAAGACCTTTATCCACAAATTGGTTGAGGAACTCCAAGTCATCCTTGCAGTGCTCCAATGCCCAGCGTACGCAGTATTTGATGAAGTCCTCTTCGAGGTCCATGAGTTCGTCTTTTTGGATAAACGCTACCTCTGGCTCAATCATCCAAAACTCTGCCAAGTGGCGTGGGGTATTGCTGTTCTCAGCACGGAATGTAGGACCGAAGGTGTAGATCTTACCTAATGCCATGGCTGCCAACTCTCCCTCTAACTGACCCGATACGGTCAAACTGGTTTGTTTGCCGAAGAAATCATCCGAGTAATCAATCTTGCCCTCATCGTCTTTCTTGAGGTTGTAGAGGTTTTTGGTGGTCACTTGGAACATTTGTCCCGCACCCTCGCAGTCAGAGGCTGTGATGATAGGGGTGTGGAAATAGAAGAATCCGTGCTCATGGAAGTATTGGTGAATAGCCATCGCCATATTGTGGCGAATGCGGAACACAGCACCGAAGGTGTTGGTACGTGGGCGGAGGTGTGCGATGGTGCGCAGGTACTCCATGCTGAGTCCTTTCTTTTGCAATGGATATTGCTCTGGGTCGGCTGTGCCGTACACTTCGAGTTCGGTGAGCTGAATCTCTACCGCTTGACCGCTACCTTGGCTGGCAACGAGATGACCAGTAGCAGAGATACATGATCCTGTGGTTACGGGCTTGAGGTTCTCCTCTGGGAATTGTGCCAAATCCACCACGATTTGGATATTCTTGATTGTAGAGCCATCATTGAGGGCAATAAAACTCACGTTTTTATTACCGCGACGGCTACGTACCCATCCTCTTACGTTGATGAGTTGTCCTTCTCCTGCGAGTTGCAGGGCATTGATGATTTCTGTTCTTTTCATTATAGTGTTTTGTATTATTATTCTTTCTATAAGTAGTCTATCTTCGGGGTATCTTCGGGATATCTTCAGGGAATCCCCCTATGAATAGTTGCTTAGAATGGTGCTGGTGTATCATCCAGTTTGGCACCATATTCTTCTTGTGGCAACATGTTCATCTTGCTACTTTTGGTTTCGTATTGTACATCGGCATACAAACTCTCATCATATGCATCGTTTTCGTTCTGGAAACGAGTGTATTTGCCTATGAAGCGTAGCCAAATCTCGTCTGTAGCACCATTACGGTGTTTTGCCACGATGATTTGTCCCAATCCACGTAAATCCTTACCATTGCCATCATCATAGAGTTTGTAGTACTCTGGACGGTGAATAAAGCACACCATATCGGCATCTTGCTCAATGGCACCAGACTCACGAAGGTCAGAGAGCAATGGTTTTTTTCCATCTACATTGCTGTTGCTCGAGTCGCGTTTTTCTACCGCACGGCTGAGCTGACTCAGAGCAATCACAGGTATGTCCAATTCTTTGGCAAGACCTTTCAAGGTGCGCGAAATGATACTTACCTCTTGCTCACGGCTACCGAAATTCGTACCGTTGGCGTTCATCAATTGTAGGTAGTCGATGATGATAAGTTGTATCTTCTTATCTTTCACCAATTTACGTGCTTTGCTGCGCAACTCAAATACGCTTAGACCTGGTGTATCATCCACATAGATTGGTGCATTTTGCAATATGCTGATATTATTTTCCAGTTTATCCCATTCAGCTTTGGTAAGTCGTCCGTTGCGAATCTTGCCACCTTCAATCTCGCATACATTCATAATCAAACGGTTAACCAATTGCACATTGCTCATCTCCAATGAGAAGATAGCCACAGGGATATTGAAATCTACTGCGATATTCTTTGCCATGGATAGCACAAAGGCCGTCTTACCCATAGCAGGACGAGCAGCAATAATCACCAAGTCAGATTTTTGCCAGCCAGACGTGATCTTATCCAATTCGGTGAATCCACTCGGAATACCTGATATATTGCCTTCGTTTTGCGATGCTTTGTGCATGCGTTCAAACGCCTCAGTGATAACTGGGAAGATATGCGTTACATCGCGTTTTTGCGAGCGTTGTGAGATCTCGAATACACCTGCTTCCGCTTCTTGCATCAACTCATCCACATCTTGCGTTTCGTCGTAACCTTTTTCTTCGATTTGGCATGCCAGTCCAATCAAATCGCGTGCAGTAGCTTTTTGCGCCACGATTTGCGCATGATAGCGCAAGTGCGCCGCAGAGGCTACGCGTTGAGTTAGTTCGCTCAGATATACCACACCACCTGCTTGCTCCAAGGTGCCCATTGATTTGAGTTGTTCTACCACCGACAATATATCAATTGGTGCATCCTTGGTGGACAATGCACGTATAGCATCGAAGATATGGCGATGCTGATCGGAGTAGAAGGATTCTGGGCGTAGCAAGTCTGCCACGGTTGCGAATGCATCTTTTTCTATCATCAAGGCGCCAATCACAGACTTTTCCAAATCCAAAGCCTGTGGTGGTAACTTACCCATTTCGTTGGCACCTACTTTGATGACAGTAGGTTGAGTGGGTTTACGTTTGGTTTTATTTGTTGGTGTTGGCATATTGTCTTAGTAATTCATATGCTGCAGTAAAACTGCTAATCTCATTGTTCAGTACGCGTTGTTCGGTGCGTGCAATCATCCCCTCCATGGTTTCCGACTTGTAGAAACCGTCCAAGAGGTTTTGATTGATTGTTTCATACATCCAATATTTGGCTTGTTGCGTGCGTAGATGATCAAGGTAGCCATTCTCGCGCGCGAACATTATATATTCTTCCACCATCTTCCAGACATCCAAGATGCCGTTACCCTCAATTGCAGAACAGGTCACTGCATATGGCTTCCAACCTGATTCTGTTGGTGGAAAGAGCGAAAGCGCATTCTTGAAACTAACGCGCGCAGCCTCTGCACGTTCCACATTCGCTCCGTCGCACTTGTTGATAGCTATTCCATCTGCCATCTCCATGATACCGCGTTTGATGCCTTGCAACTCATCGCCAGTACCAGTCACCTGCAGCAGCAAGAAGAAGTCCACCATCGAATGTGCTGCTGTTTCGGATTGTCCCACACCCACGGTTTCCACGATGATGGTATCAAATCCTGCGGCTTCACATAGCACAATGGTCTCTCTGGTCTTGCGGGCTACACCTCCCAGACTACCTGCCGATGGGCTAGGGCGGATGAAGGCATTATTTTCCACAGATAGCTTGTTCATGCGGGTTTTATCGCCCAGAATACTACCTTTGCTACGCTCGGAAGATGGATCGATTGCCAATACAGCTAAGTGCTTGCCCATCTTGCAGAGTTCCGTACCAATTGCTTCAATAAACGTGGACTTACCAGCACCAGGTACGCCTGTGATACCCAATCGGATGGCATTACCAGCGTAGGGTAGGCATTTTTCAATCACTTGTTGTGCTACCACCTGATCGCTTGGCAGGTTGCTCTCAATGAGCGTCACCGCTTGACTCAGCAAACGCATATCACCACGCAAAATACCTTCCACATACTCGTCGGCACTCAGCACTTGCTTCTTGCGACGGAAGGTGGCATATGGATTCACCGATGGCAGGTTCTCCACACCTGCATTTACGGTCAAACCTTTATATTCGCTGCTATTTTCTGGATGTTTCATTGTTTATTCAATTGTCCAATTGATGCGGATTCTTAGTGCAGAGTGTGCTGGATCGTTGGTAATCAAGGTGATTACGCGCGAATATTCTGCTGCATCAGTAATTTGTGTGGCGTTGATATCCAATTTCAAATCCACACTCTTGCCTCCCTTGATAGGTGACTTTGGCGCTGTAATGTTTACATATGCTTCATCCGAGATGATGCGACGGATAAGCAGTGGATTGACACCTACATTCGCTACATGTAGTTTGTGCGTTGATAATTTGCCCTTTTTAATCACACCCAAATCAATTGTTGCACTTGTCTCTATTATTGGGGCTTGCTGACGCTCTTCCACGGTCATTTGTGAGAAATCTTCACGCAAATCAGCCTTAAGGGTAATCGCATATTGGTCAGACAGCACGCGTTTGCCATTGACTACCATGTAAATCTTTGTATCTATAGGACCATACAATGGACATTCTGCCGATTGCAATGCCACTTGCAGTTTACCCGTTTGTCCTGGTTGCAGCGTCTTGAGGGTGAGTTGAATAGCATAATGCTTGTCTTGCTCACGTGTCAAGAACTCTAAAGTAATAGGTTGATCTGTGTTATTTGCGTATTCTATCTCAAGTTGTTTGTTTGCGCCTTTTTTGACCAAGCCAAAGTTGAGCGATTTCTTTTTCAATCGCAATTCACCCATTTGTACGGGGTATTGGTCGGTGGTGCTAACTGGCTTAGGAATCACTTCACCTTTGATATACAATTTGGTTGTTGCTTCTGTTGCATTACTAGTGACCGTGATTGTCTTTTGGAAACGTCCTGGGCGACCATTGGGATTGTACGTAACGGTGATATTGCCTTTTGCACCTGGCTCAATGGGTTCGTGTGTCCATTTGGGAGTGGTGCAACCGCAACTTGCTTTAACGTTGGTCAATACCAGCGGAACCATACCCTCGTTAGTAAACTCAAAGATGGTTGTCACCCTGCCATCGGCTTCGTTAATCTTACCGAAATCATGGGTTGTTTTGCTAAATGTAATCACTGGCTCTTGTGCCATGGCTGCCATGCTTACCAGCATTGCTGCCATCATAATCATTTTCTTCATATCGCTTAGTTCTTAATTTCAATCACATCCACTGCTGTCACACATTCAATAGCACGCAGTTTCATACACATTTGGCTAATCACTTTCTGTTTCCACACGACCACTTCAATATCGCACTTAAACAAACCTGACTCTGATGTCACATGCAAATCGCGCATATTGGCTTTGTGTTCATCGCAAATGATATTGAGTATTCGCATCAATACGCCGAATGAGTCTTCACCCTGTATGTGTATCTTCGCTGCAAGCGATTTAGCCTCTCGTGTGCCTTGCAACAAATCCACCAAACTCTGTGCTTTCTTGAAGTATTTTTTGATATGGTCTTTGGCTTTGGCAGTAACCGCAATCTCCAGCCATTCTGGCTCTGGCTTCTGCTTCTTGGAGGTCAATATCTCCACTTGGTCGCCACTTTGCAAGATATAACTCAGTGGTCGTGCACTGCGATTCACGTTTGCTCCAATGCAATGTTCGCCCAGCTCCGTATGCAGTTGGTATGCCAAATCCAATACGGTTGCGCCTTGCGCAAGTGTGCGAATATCACCTTTTGGGGTAAAGACAAATACTTCGTGCGCAAAAAGGTTCAATTTGAAGGTATCCAAGAATTCAATAGCATCAGGATCGGGGTTAGCCAACACATCTTTAATCTCTTGCAACCATTTGTCCAACTCTGTGCTATTATGTTCACCTGACTTATAGCGCCAATGGGCAGCCAATCCGTGCTCTGCCAACTCGTGCATGCGATTGGTGCGAATCTGCACTTCAATCCACTGACCATTTTGTCCCATAACCGTCACGTGCAAAGCCTCGTAACCATTTGCTTTCGGCATGGAGATCCAGTCGCGAATACGTTCAGGGTGTGGACGGTAAATTTCGGTAATGGCGGAGTACAACATCCAACATTGATCTTTCTCCGAATATTCCGAACTTGGCTCGAATACGATACGGGCAGCCACCAAGTCATATATTTGCTCAAAAGGCACACCCTTCTTTACCATCTTCTTGTAAACCGAATAAACAGATTTTGTACGTGAGAAGAGTTGGTAACTATATCCCATCATCGTGAGTTTGCGTCGTATAGGTGCTGCAAACTCCTCAAAACTATCTGTCTGTATATCCTTATTGGCATGCAACTTGGCTTCAATCTCTGCATATTTCTCTGGATATTCGTATTTGAAACTCAAGTCCTCCAACTCGCGTTTGATAGGCGATAATCCCAATCGGTGCGCCATTGGTGCATAGATATATTGGGTTTCGGCAGCAATCTTGCGTTGTTTTTCAGGGCGTTGCGCTGCCAGTGTACGCATATTGTGCAAACGGTCAGCCAATTTCACCAGCATCACACGAATATCATCACTCATCGTGAGCAGCAACTTGCGCACATTCTCCGCCTGTTTCATAGCTTTGTCGGCGAACACACCTCCCGAGAGCTTAGTCAGTCCTTCCACGATACTGGCAATCTTGGCGCCGAACATACGCTCAATATCTTCTGTCGTATAATCCGTGTCTTCCACCACATCGTGCAGCAACGCAGCACATATACTCGTACTACCCAATCCAATCTCTTTTACCACAATACGTGCCACGGAAAGTGGGTGCATGATATATGGCTCGCCAGACAGGCGACGCACGCCATTGTGTGCCTGCTTTGCAAGATGATACGCACGAGTAATCACCTCCACGCGTTGGCGGTGCATAGAGTGCAAGTAATCGTCTAATAGAGCTTGAAATTCGGCTTCAATTAGTCGTTCCTCATCTGGGGTAAAATCGCTGGTTACCATATCAATTGCATTGCTGTTAAAAAAATACAGTTGCTATTTTTACAAAAATAGCGTGCAAAGTTACGACTTTTTATTGACATAACCAAATTTATTTGCATTTTTACTGAAAAAAGATAATCACAACAAGCAGTTTCAACAGAATCAATGGATTCGTTCTGCGAGTATAAGGGTCGGTTTTGCAGCAATGCGTGCACCGATGAGGAAATGGCTATCAGATTCTTGCAGTTTAAATTTCTTGCGCAGTTCTTCTGGAGTGAGCGGATAGTTGCGTGTAAGTATAGCTGCTCGTTGTATGCCTAACGCAGCAATATCGCGTTGATTCTTAATGGGTTGTGCTATCATTTGCCACACGCGACCTGGGAAGTTTTCAATGAGTTGGTCGGCGGTATAGAGGTGGGTATTGTGGTCTAACTTGTGTAGTTGATACCGCTCGCTCACCAATCGAAATGCGCCTGCTTTGATGATAGCTGCGTTGGGCTCATAAATATACTCACATATGCAGTCTGCCATAGCACACAAAGCACTCTTTTCTTCGCTACGAGTAAAACTAAATTGGTCGTTTCCTTCGTGAAGAATATTGACAGCATGAATACGATTATTGCCTGTGACGAAGATGATTTCTTTCACTTCATTATGCAGCGCAACCACATGCACATCCCATTCATTGCCAAGCGATTGCAAGGCGGAAGTAATATCCAGCATGGGGCTGAATTTAATAAGAATGGTGTTGGAAATGGCGCGAAGGGCGGGCAAGATCTTAATTATATTTGGTTCGCAGTCCTCAATGCGAAATACTTTACCACCATGCGCATCTCTGCGTGCTGGATCAAGATAGATAACGACATGCTTCTGACCGTCGGTTGCAGCACTTTCTGCCATCGAATATTGAGCCAAAAAATCTTCTGCTGAAGTATTGTGGACGTGGATTGGTTTGTTGGCAATCTGGAAGTTATGCTGTGCTATGCGACACAACTCCTCGTTGCGTTCCACGTAGTGCGCTTGCGCCGTTTGTTCGCTAAGAAAATAGGTATCTACGCCATAGCCTCCAGTCAGGTCAATCAGTATATCTTGCTTCTCGCCTAATTGCCTAATAATCGCTGCTTTATAGCGTGCTGTGGCTTCACTGGAACATTGCTCGCAGGACAATCGAATGGGATACCACCAATCCTCTATTTGTGCAAACGTGGGAAGCTTATCATGAGTACGCTGACGCCCCTCCACTTGTTGGAGCATCCATCGCCATTCCTCATCCGAAAGATGAGCAAAGCGTTTACGTTGCAATGCCAATTCCTCTACTTTCACCTCTAACCTTTAACCTTTAACCTAACAGTCGTATATCCTTCACCACGGCACTACCGACTTTGTCATTGAGCTTCTTGACAATCTGGTGACGTTGCTCGAAGAGTTGCTGGCGCAACGCTGCCGAATGAATTTGCACATAGAGTATGCCATTCTTCACTTCCATCTCGCCTGTGAATTGCACAACCACATTGCCCATCAATTCAGACCAAACTTGAGGGATTTTGCGCTCGAGTAGAGTAGTCTCTGCCTCTGTACCGCGGATGAAATCGGCAAGCAAGTCGCCTATAGATTGCGCCTTATGAATCATTTCTTGCGCAATTTGAGTCGTTGAGATGTCTTGAGTGGTGTGCCGTAGGGTATGCCATTGAGCTCGTAAAGACTTTGGAGACGAATACCATATTTCTGTGCAATCTTCCACGCATCGTCGCCTTGTTTGAAATAATAGTAGCGGTATTTGCGTGCAGCTTGTTTTTTCTTTTTGTAGATATACACCATATCGCCTAGCTCAAGCTCGCGTGTATCCAACGCATCGTTGTATTTGCGGAGGGTACGCTCGCGCATGTTCAAGAAATATGCCAGCGAAGCGAATGTTTCGCCTTCTCCTGCAATGATATAACGCACGCCATTGCGGTAACCCGAAGCATGGTCGTCGAATATCTCAAGATCCTCCATTGGGGGATATACATAGTCAGGCATGTTCTCTTGCGCGTGAGCAATCACATCATCTGCTGCTGTGGATTCTTGCCATGTGGTATCTTTATCGCTAACAAATCCGCCTTTCTTCAATCGCTCATCCATTGTGAGTTTATCCAATTCGTAGAGTTCAATGAGCTGGATAAGTTTCTCTGGATACTTAGGATCGGTAGCATAGCCACATGCTTTGAGACCATGTGCCCAACCTTTGTAATCGCCTATAGGCAAAGCGAATAGACTTTCATAGCGTTTGCGCAGGAGGAATAGTGAGTGATCTTCGTAGGAATCTTCCACGCGTGCATAGCGACGGAAACATTCGTTGGCTTTATCATCATCTTTATTGATGGTGCGCCCCTGCCAATCCGATGTGCATTTGATACCGAAGTGGTTGTTGGCTTTCACTGCCAATTCCGAACGACCAGCTGCCGACTCAAGGATGCCTTGTGCCATAGTGATAGCTGCTGGCACCTTGTGCTTACGTTGTTGGGCAATAGCCAAATCGGTATATTGCGCGATATAATCTAAATATGCTTGGTTTTTCGATTGAGCTTGCATCGCTAATGCTGCAAGCAAAAGGTAAGAGAGTAAAAGAAATTTCTTCATAAATATGTCAATTTGGGTGCAAAATTACAAAAATATTTGCACATACGCAAAAAAAACTGTAATTTTGCAGCGAATTTTATAAAAGTAGGAAGATTATGAAAAAGATTTTGTTTTTATTATGTGTGACTTGTGCGTTGGTGGCTTGTGTTAGTAATCCAACGTATGTTGAGCAAGAAGGTGCAACACTAAAAACGATTCAAGTGACAGTGAATGCCAATGAATGGTCTTATACTCAGCAAGGAGTTGAAGATCAATTTAATAACAATTACTTTTATGCAGTTGTAGAGATGCCTGAGATTACCAGAGAGGTCTTCAATTATGGCGAAGTAAAAGCATATGCCGTATTTGATCGTAATAGTCTTACCTACGCTCGCAAACACTTGTTGCCATACGTGCTGCACGTGGAGGAACCTACTAATATTGGCGAGTGGCTCTATTTTACTGAGACATACGACTTTACCTATGGTATTGGTTGGGCAGAATTCAATTTCCGCACGAGTGATTTTGCATACGAAGATAATGTCAATATCAATCCTCCTGCTATGGACTTTGATGTTGTGATCACCTATCCACAGGACTAATTCGTGCTTTATCCGCATAATATAGAGCAGAAAATCGACTTTCAAGTCATTCGTGATGGCTTGAAAGGGTGTTGTATGTCTTCTTTGGGCAAGGAGCGTGTAGATGCCATGCAATGGCTGACACATTATCCTACGGTGCGCGATCTGCTAGCTCGCGTTCGTGAGATGATGGCTGTGATGACCGATCCTGCGTTGGCATTTCCTCATGGTGAGATATATGATTTGCGTGAGGCATTGTCGCGTATTCGTATCGAAGGTCTCTTTATGGACGAGGCAGAGCTCTTCTCTTTGCGCAAGATGCTCGACTATGCAGGGCAATTGGAGCGATTCTTTGCCATGTTGGATAAGGTGAAATATCCGCTGTTGAGTCAAGAGTCGGGAATAGGGAGTCAGTTGGGGAATATAATTACTACTATCGACCGTATTCTAGACCGTTATGGCAAGATGCGCGACAATGCTTCGCCAGAATTGGCTCGCCTTCGCAAAGAGATTTCCGCCTCGCAGGGCTCAGTTAGCCGTGCACTGAACGCCATTCTTCGTCAGGCGCAAGCGGAAGGAATATTGGATAAGGATGCTGCACCCACGATGCGTGAGGGTAGGTTAGTGCTTCCTGTGCCACCTGCCTACAAACGTAAGATTGGTGGTATCGTGCACGATGAGTCGGCTACGGGTAAGACGGTGTTTATCGAACCACAACAAGTGGTAGAGGCCAACAACCGTATCCGTGAATTAGAAGGTGAAGAACGTCGTGAACGTATGCGTATCTTGATGGCTATCACGGCAGAGATACGTCCGCAGGTGCCGCAGATATTGGAGACAGAGACTTATTTGGGTGAGGTGGATTTCCTCCGTGCGAAAGCCCTCTTTGCGATTGATATGCACGCCATAGTGCCAGAGATTAGCAAGAAGCCAATGATTGATTGGCGCGAGGCATATCACCCTGTGCTATTGCTCAATTTCCGTCGTCAAGGTAAGACCGTTGTCCCCTTGACTATCCGCCTTACGGATAACCGAATACTGGTTATTAGTGGTCCTAACGCGGGTGGTAAGTCGGTGTGCTTGAAGACAGTAGCGATGTTGCAATACATGCTGCAATGCGGTTTGCCAGTGCCGATGAGCGAGGCCAGCCAAATGGGTTTTTTCAAACAACTTTTGATTGATATAGGCGATGAGCAGTCGATTGAGGACGACCTCTCTACTTACTCGTCGCACCTGCGCAATATGAAACATTTTGTGCGTTATGCCGATGCACAAACACTCTTGTTGATTGACGAGTTTGGTACAGGTACCGAACCTATGATTGGTGGCGCAATAGCCGAAGCAGTGCTTTCGCAACTCAACGAGCAACATGCTTTTGGTGTGATAACGACCCACTACGGTAATCTCAAACACTTGGCTGAGCGTACCGAAGGTATTATCAATGGTGCGATGCTCTATGACCGCGGACAACTGAAACCGCTCTTCCAATTGTCTATAGGTCAAGCAGGTAGTAGTTTTGCGGTGGAGATTGCTCGCCAGATCGGTTTGCCTGAGACGATAATCCAACGCGCAACTGAAATTGTGGGCGAGGAGCATATCGACTACGACAAACATTTGCAAGACATAGCTCGCGATAAACGCTATTGGGAGAATAAACGCCAGAATATCCGCCAAAAGGAGAAACATTTGGAGGAGAAGATTGCCCACTACGAGGAGCAGATGGCGGGTATCAAAGCCAAGAAACGTGCTATCTTAGAGGAGGCAAACGCCGAGGCGGCCGATCTCTTGCGCAAGAGCAATGCTACTATTGAGCGCACTATCCGCGAGATCAAGGAAGCAAAGGCTGAAAAGAAAGCCACCCAAGCTGCACGACAGCATGTGGAGACATTGAAGACGAAGGTCACTGCTAGTAGTCTGACAGCGAAGCGTTCTGACAGCAAAGCAATCCAACAGCAAAGCGGTCCAACAGCAAAGCGGTCTAATAACAAGGTTCTTCGCGATTTGAGTGAGTTGAAGGTCTTGACAAAGAATCCTGCTAAGTTGATTCAGGAACAAGGAACCAAGAGTCAGGAGCAAAGACGAGTTAGCAATGTGGCGGATGAACTACGCCGCCGCAAGTTGTCGTTTAGTCGCGAGTTGGATATCCGTGGTTTGCGAGTGGACGAAGCATTAGAAGCCGTAATGGCATATGTGGATGATGCATTGATGGTGAATGCCGAGCAAGTGTCTATCTTGCATGGCACAGGTACTGGCGCGCTGAAGCAAGTGGTGCGTGACTATTTGGCTGAACGTCAGAAAAGTATGCGTCGTCTGAAATCAGGCGATATCTCCTTCCACGACGGCGATCCCGACCGTGGCGGAGCTGGTATCACAATCATCGAATTGTAACTTAGAATCATTCCTTCATTCGTTCATTCCTTCCCTCCCGAAGATATCCCGAAGATACCCCGAAGATAGCTCAACTATTTTAGGAAATATGTCGACCAATTCATTAATGTTTTTTAACATCTATCTGCATAACACTATCACACTATAACATCAATTTATGAGCGAAATCTTACCCCATACTGCCCAAATACCAAAATCATACTTTCTGAAAAATCTACTTTTTTTAGGGGGTATTGGGGTAGATAATAATTATATATATAATATATAATATTATTTTTTATGCGACATATACCATTCGACTCTTTTTTTAATGTTATAGTGTTATAGTGTTATAGTAGCACAAACGACATACTAATTGTTAAAATCTGTTAATGAATCATCCTCTGCGACATAATTATCAAACTCTTATTTCAAGATAGTGATTTTTTTCAAAAAAAAAGTGCTCGCTATATTTGCGTATGTGCATTTTTTGTAGTACCTTTGCAGGGTCATTAAGAATTTTGAATTATGAAAAATAAACACCTTTCCGTTTTCACTTTTCCGTTTTTACTTTTCTTCTTGCTCCTAGCTCCAGCGGCATTGGCACAAGTGCAGCCTGGGGATACGACATACAGCGTATCGCTGCATGCGGGCTATGGGCATAACCTAACTTATGGCTCAATGGCGAACTTCGATATTGATGCGTATCTGCCTATCAATAAGCATTTTGATATGCAAGCGAATGTGCGCACCAGTACAGCTAATGTGCATACGTTGGGCGTGCAATTGCGACCCAAGTTTGCGTTGCCTGTGGGCGAAATGTATGTGGAAGATCGACTGATGATGCGCTTCGCTCAACGAGATAACTACCACGACTTTGTACATGCCATCTCTTTGGGCTATATGATGCAATATGTGAATGTGCAAGTGGGTATGTCCAATCGTATCATTACTCCTTTGCCCTATACGAATCACAGCGAAGATGCGATGATATTAGAGCCCTTTGATGCCGTATATCGCGTGGAGGCCTTTGTGCGTCCGCAAAGCGAATCATGGAATATCAGTTTGTGTGTGTCGAATATGGACAACTACCAGATTGAGCGCATGTGGCAACCGATGTTCTATTTGGGCGGTTGGTACGATGTGAATGAGCATTGGCGCGTACGTCTATCGGGTAAAATGAAACTGGCAGGTATGTTCCACCTCAATGCGCATTACTATGGAGCAGAACTGCGCGCGGGAGCGGAATACCGATTTTAAATAAGATAGCCTTCGGCTGTTAGAAGTTAGACCGCTACGCTGTTAGACCGCCGCGAACGGCTGAGAGATTCTAGAAATCTAACTTCAAACAACGAACGTAGTGAGTGGTCTAACATCTAACAGTGAAACGTTCTAAAATAACGAAATTATGAAAAAGAATATACAAATTGGTCTTGCTTCCTTGTTCTTTGTTCTTGGTTCCATCTTTACCGCTTGTGGACCAGACGCAAGATTGGATATGGCGGGCATGTTTGCAGGATCGTCTCCTACAATAGATAAACGATTCGAGCAGTCGATGGAGTATAACAAGCAAACAGGATATGCTACGATTCAAGCCCCATCGGACAACTATCATGTGTATGTATGTACCGATACGCATATCCACCACACACGTAAGCGTTGGGAGCACTTTATCAATGCCTATCGTGGAGACAAACTGTGTCCTTTGGCAGTGCATTTGGGCGATATTATCGATGCTACAACCGATTTTGGATATATAGAGGAGGCATTAGCACCACAAGCATTGTCTGCAGAACTAGCTAAGCAAGATACGTTGATGGCTGTATGTGGCAATCATGATATTTATTTCAAACAATGGGAGCAGTTTATCCAAACCTTCAAGACAAGTAGTTATTATTTTGTAGTGGAGACACCTGCGGGCAAGAAGGATTTGTTTGTGGTGTTTGACTCGGCGGATGGCACTGTGGGCAGGAAGCAATTAGATTGGCTGAGCGAGACATTAGCATGGGCAGAGCAGCAAGCGTTTCGCCATATTGTGGCATGCACCCATACCAACTTCTTCAAACGTGATAATTCGCAAGGACATTCCTCCAACTTTACCCAAGAGGAGACTTATGCCCTCTTGAATATCCTTACCGAACATGGCGTAGATATGCTATGGACGGGGCATGACCATTGCCGTGAGATTACTCAGGTGAAAAGCATGACTAGCATCGTGGTGGATTCGATGAAAGATGAAGACAAAGAACCATACTATATGTTAGTGAGCATGGGTGAGAAGATTGATTATGAGTTTGTGGCAGTCCCTTGATGTATGGGTAATGGCAGCTGTGCTAATGAATAATGGTTATATATTTTGGCATAGGGACTAACTTGGGCAATCGCGAGGAGAATCTGCGCAAAGCCATAGAGCTGCTGCACGAACGAGTGGGAGAGTGTATCGCATGTTCGTCGGCGTACAGGAGTGCTCCACAAGGATTTGTGTCGGAGAATGAGTTTGCGAATATCGTTGCGGTGTGTCAAACCATTCATTCGCCAGAGGAAGTGCTACTTATTACTCAGCAGATCGAGCGCGAGATGGGACGGACAGAGAAATCAGTCAATGGCGTATATCACGATCGGGTGATAGATATTGACCTGCTGCAGGCGAGAGGCGATGAGGCGAATGAGGCGATTAGGCGATCAGGCGAGAGGCTTACGTTGCCACATCCACGCATGCAGGAGCGAGATTTTGTGATGATACCCTTGCGTGAGGTGGAAGCTATTCTCACTAACGTTCACTAAACACTAAACAGTAGCGAAGCGTTCACTAAACACTAATCACTAAACACTCAAATGCAAGTATTATACGAAGATAATCATATAATTGCAGTCAGCAAGACCTGTCACGAGATTGTGCAGGGCGATAAGACGGGAGATACACCGCTCTCTGA
Source organism: Paludibacteraceae bacterium (assembly GCA_045132415.1). Classification (GTDB taxonomy): domain Bacteria; phylum Bacteroidota; class Bacteroidia; order Bacteroidales; family Paludibacteraceae; genus Colicola. The sequence goes on from JBGUSG010000010.1 coordinate 96,581, forward strand.
GATAGTGAAGGCGTATATCAAGGAGAAATACCAGAAACCTGGTGAGGTGTTCCTAGGGGTGACCCACCGCCTTGACCGTCCCACTACGGGTGTGGTGCTCTTTGCGCGGACTAGCAAAGCATTAACGCGCTTAAACGCTATGTTTCAATCGCATGAGCTGATACGCAAAACGTATTGGGCGATAGTGCAGACCGCGCCTAATAGCCTCATTGCCTCATCGCCTCATCGCCTTGAACATTACCTTTGGCGTAATGAGAAGCAAAACAAGTCCTTTGTGGTTAAAGCAGGTACGAAGGACGCGAAACGTGCCGTGCTGAGTTATAGAGCCATTGCGCAGAGTGAGCGATATACATTGCTGGAAGTCAATCTAGAGACAGGGCGTCATCATCAGATTCGTTGTCAATTGGCGGCGCTAGGATTACCAATCAAAGGTGACTTAAAGTATGGCGCCAAACGCAGTAATCCTGATGGTGGTATCTCATTACACGCTCGCAAGATTGAGTTTGTGCATCCTGTGAGCAAATTACCCATCTCTATTACTGCTCCCGTGCCCGATGACACGCTATGGCAGGCTCTTGAGCAACAGATAAATGTATAGTTATATTTCTAATCTACAATTTAGTGTTTAGAGAAACAATGCACAAGCTTTGGGGCTTGTGCATTGTTGTTTTGGTATGCCGTGGGCAGATTAGTAGCAGGCTTTGAGGATAGCCAAGATGTCTTCTGCATTGAGTTGTTTGTAACCGCCACCAGGGATGGTGGAGTTGGCGATGAGTGGCAACATCTCTTCGGTTGCTCCTACTTCGCGCAAGGTAGCAGGGATACCCAGCTCGGCGATGAATGCTTCTAGACGGTTGATACCTTCCAAGGCAATTGCCTCGTCGCCTTGACCGTGGTCCTCTACGCCCCAAACCACTTTGGCATAGCGCACGAACTTATGCAAGCCATCGCGGTAGATATAGCGGTAGTACGCAGGAGAGATGATGGCGAGACCAATGCCGTGTGCACAGTCGGTATAAGCGCCCAACTGGTGCTCAATCATATGCACTTCCCAGTCTTGGGTTTTGCTGAGGCCAAGGATCTTGTTTAATCCCATGGTAGCGCACCACATGATATTGCTGCGGGCTTCGTAGTCTTCTTGATTGACAATCGCCTTGCGCGAAGCGGAGATGAGCGAGAGCATAAGGCCTTCCAGGAGGTAGTCGCTGGTGCAGTCGTCATCGCCAGAGAAGTATTGCTCCATGAGGTGAGAGAAGACGTCGAAGATACCGCTAATCATCTGATACGTAGGCACAGAGTAGGTATATTCAGGGTTCAAAATAGAGAATTTAGGACTAGCAATCTCCAATGGATAAACGCGGCCTATTTTCTCTTTCGTTTCCTCGTTGGTAATGACCGAACCGCCGTTCATTTCGCTACCTGTACCCGCCATGGTGAGAATACTGGCTACAGGCACTATTGGGTTGTTCACACGCTCTTGATTGACGTAGTAGCGTTGCCATACATCGCCTTCGGCGTATGCACCACAAGCGATACCCTTGGCGCAGTCGATGACTGAACCACCACCTACAGCGAGGATGAGGTCGATGTTGTGCTCACGAACCAATCGAGCGCCTTCGAGGAGTTGGGTGTAGCGAGGATTGGCATTGATGCCTGCTAATTCCACGACTTTTTTGCCTTCGGCTTGTAGGATATTGATGACTTGGTCGTAAAGACCGATCTTCTTGATGGAGGCTTTGCCATAGACGAGCAGGATATTCTTTCCGTAGGCTTTGAGCTCGTTAGCGAGCTTGTTGATGGCATTCTTGCCAAAATGAATCCGCGTAGGATTCTGGTATGAGAAATCGTATAACATATGTTTGTGTTTAGTTTAAAGTTTATAGTTTATAGTTTATAGGTTAGAGGTTAGAGGTTAGAGGTATGGGAGTGCGGCTTGGCCGCTATTTCCTCGCCTATACACTCTACACTTTACACTCTACACTGCCGCTCCGCTGCCTGCCCCATACCCTCTGGTATGCCATTCGAGGTGAGTTATCTCGGGTGTAGATGATGCCACAGCGGGTAAAATTTGCTTGTTCGATGAGGTGTATCATGCGTGCATTATCTTGGTGGGTATCTATGCGGATGTTGCCGCATTGTGCTGAGCACCAGTTGAGTACGAAAGGAAAGATACCTCGCTCTTGTCCATTAGAGGCAATGCGATGGATTGTGCCATAGGGCAGGGTGTCGTCTAACCAATTTCCGTCCTCGATATACGCATAGGTAGGGTCTTCGCCAATGATAAATACAAAGGTGGCGCAGGGGTGTCCATTATGCTCAACCACATAACTCACGCCTCGTTGGATGTCGCTCTCAATTTGCTCGCGAGAGGGGTAATCATCGCCCCATTGCGTAGGATTGCCATCAGCAATCATTTGCGCACGAGCGTAGGCAAAAATAGCCATTAGGGCTTCGATGTCGGCATATGTGGTAGGACGGATGGTCATAGAAGTTCTTTTATTTTTGCGCAAAGGTACAAAAATATTTGCGGATGAGCAAATATTGAGTGGAAAAAGTTTTTAGAGGCGATGAGGTGATAAGGCGATGAGGTGAGGAGGTGATTAGAAAAAAACGCTACCCTAGCGCAAAGGTAGCGCAAGGGTAGCGAAATAGTAATAGAATAATACTCGGAGATTGGTATTAGAAATTGTTGAGTGATTGTCCCATGGTGTTGTATATCTTACCGTCGCGGAGAATAAGGACTTGATTGTCTTTAACTACCTTATATGTCTTAGCGTTATTGCTTAGAGTGTTATCAATATCAGTTGTTATTCCTCCTTGAGTGGTTTTAGGGAAACGAACGGCTATGTCATCGTAGGCAAAATACCCTGGGATAGTAAATCCATATTTGCCACCCATCTCGTCGGAATAGAGGAAATTGAAACGCACTTTAGCTACCTCGCCCAAGGCAGATAAATCCCACTTTTGCCAGTCTGTAACTACATTCTTACCTTTCACCAAATAGAACTCTACAGAGTCTTTAGGAGTAGTATACGCATCGGCATCTACATCATCAAAACTATACGCCACAATCTTCAGCCACGCGTTGTCTGTCAGTCCATCCCAATTGCCACCAAAACTATTGCCAGCCTCGCTCTTAACGCCGTTGTAGAGTTGGTTGAGGGTGTAGTTGGTGTTGATGACATACATGTGGTCAATCACACGTTTCTTGCCATCTTCAAAAGAAATCTCAGGCAGATTCTCTATATACGTAAAGAAGTCCTTGTAGCCGTAATGCACAGCAAAATTCTCGCCTGAGTGTGCTTGAACAGGCACCATCATCTGAAGGTTAAACCAGCCTAGCATGGCATCGTTACCTGCATTTTCGGTTACATAATCTTCGCCATAGTATTTAGCGATGTGTGTGTTGCGATCTTCATCGCTCCAACCAGCACCCCAGTAGTTAGAGATTGCATGACCGCCACCCCAGAAACAATAGGCATAGTTGTTAGGGAAGGTATGAGCCAACTCGGTATTACCCTTATCATACCAATGGTATTCGGCATTCATATAGTCCGCATAGGTCAATGGGCCGCCATACTGTGGGTCATCGATAAGGTCTGACCATTTGGTGATGGTCTCACCTGCATAATCAAGTGTGTACTCACTAAACTGAGCATCTTTGTCCTCAAAGGTTAAGACGCGCAACTCGTAGTCCTGCGCCATGAGGACTACATTCATCAGGCATAAAGCCGCAAGAAAAATTGATTTCTTCATGTTGTTTGTTGTTTTAAAGGGTTAATATATTATTTTTTATTTTCTCCATTTGGGCGTAATGCCGAGGAAGATCTCGAAGTTGATACCTGGCATAGGGCGGGATAGAACGGATAGATATTCTTCGTTAAACAGGTTGTTGATAGCTGCTTTGGCGGATAAGTCTGCCCAATTAAATACAAATACCTTTTCCAGCGAAATATTGCTCATAAAGTATTGAGGCAGTTTTCCTGTCAAAGAAATATCGTTGGAAGACATGGTGTAACGCTCTGAATAATAGCACCATTTATACAAGAATGACCATCTACGCCAAGAGAGGCGCCCTGTGACCGATGAGGATAGTTCGGGCACATAAGGCAACTGTTTTCCTACCGACTGGTCGGCTGGTGTGCGTGGTTCCCCCATATTGATGGAGGGTGTCCATGAGAAAGTGCCGTTGAGCCCTAACTGCCATGTCTTGCCTAATGCCACATCCAGATTGGCTTTGAGTTCGATGCCATAAGCATGCACATCCTTGATGTTTTCGGGCGAGAAGAAGCCCTTGGTAGTGGGCAACCAGATGATCCAATCCTTGATGTAGGAATCAAACCAAGTGGCAGAGCCGTTCAGCGAATAGACTCCCTCTTTGCCTACAGCAAAGGACAGACCAGCGTCGTATGTCCAACCACTCTCGTGTCTCAAATCGGGGTTTCCACCGGGCAAAAAGTATAGGTCGTTGAGCGTAGGATAACGGAAATTGCGCGATACGGAGGCCTTGGCTACTAGATTGCCTTTCTGAGAAAGTACACCATCTATAAAGAATGCAGGTATGATAGGTGTCCACTCTTTGCCATACATCTCCTCGCGGATTACAACGGACAGTCCTAAACGGTCGATAGGTTTCCATTTTGCCGAAATAGAACCCGACAACTCGGGTCGTCCCTGGCGATAACCCACAATAGCTTTGTTGCCATCTTGACGAATAATATTCTTATCTTCGCTTTCCACAATATGCTGATGCAGCGATAGATTAGCAGTAAAGAGCCATTTTTTGCCGATATAGTATTCGCCATCTACTTGACCGTAGAAAGTGTTGATACGACTTCTGGAGCGTGTCATATGCGCCATAGTACCATTGCCTACATCGCGTTTGTAGTCGTATGCCATCCAGGTATATATATAGCCTGCTTTGGTACCCAATTTCCAGTTTTCCTTGATATGATCCCATGAAAACACGCCTCGGAATGTGTGCTCACGTTGGCGATTCTCGAAGTCCGTTTCATCGCCATAATCAACGGTTAGCATAGCTAATTCACGGTTGGAGTAGAGGTACCACGCATTCAGTCCAAATCGATCGCCTTTACCCGTATTGTAATACATTTCTTGCAAGAGGTGGAAGTCCTTGAATGCACCGCTACGATTGCGTTCTATGGGATAGTACTGGTCAATGATATTCATATCCTCGTCATAGATATTCTCTTTTTTGTCGTGATTGCGGTATTTGTAGTCATTGGGGGACGAGGAAAAGACCGCACGCGTGGAGATTTGCCAATGCTCATTACCATAGGTGAGTCGCAGAAACTCATCAAAAGTCTTGAACGAACCTGCACCTTGTATATATTGCAGACCAAATCCATCGGCATTGGCGGGTTTGGTACTCAGTTTGACCGCGCCGCCTAGTCCGCCACCTGTCTCGTTCACCGAAGAGGTGCCATGCAACAACGAGGCATCATCTACGAAATAGGATGGTATCATCGAGAAGTCGGTCATGCCGAGCATGGGGTTATTGATTTTCATACCATTCCACGACACTTGTGTATGCGATGGTGAGGTGCCACGAAAAGCTACCGTAGAGAGGGTGGCACGACCATAATTCTTGACGAAGATAGAGGAGTTAAAGGTCAATACATCCGCCATGGATAGTGCGATATTTTCTTTCAGCACCACGGTGTCAAACTTGGTCTGCTGGGTACCAATCTCCTTGATTGGGCGCTTGGCATAGACATTCACGTCTTTGATTTGAATATGTCGCGCTATATTATCTTGCGGAGCAGTCTCTTGTGCACTTGCAACAAGAGGAAGGAGTGCTACTATCAGAATCCATGTTTTCATAATATATCCTATTTATTTCCAGCAGAAAGCGCCAGGTATGATACCAACATAAAAACTATCAATGGGTTGGCGGTCAGGGGAGTAGCGATAGACCATGCCTTGTTGCACATAGTCAATTGCATCGGCGATATAGACATCTCCTGTACGCGGACAAACGGTCAAGCCATAATAGAGCGTTCCATTGTATGGCAAGAATGGTCGCACGGGTACGCGGTCAGCTGTCACATCCATCTCCCAAACATCGTCGTTGAGCCAGTAGATCTTGTCTTTGGTTCCGTTGAGTTGTACCTCGGATGGCCAGTCGCCAAAATCAAACTTAAACTGCTTCTCTATGGTAAAAGTCTCAGCATCAATACGATATAGCGATGGCGCCTCGTGTCCGTAAGGCGACCCCTCGTAGCCGCCATCAGTCACTGTCCACAGTTTGTTGTGGCAATCCATGACCAATGATGTGGGTTGGATACCCACCACCAGTTCGTCCACTACTTGGTCTGTCTCAGTATCGATTTTGATGATGCGATTTTGATAAGACCAGCAATTGACATATACATATTTGCCATACTGCACCATTTGTTCGGTCGAGCCACTCTCCATAGTCATATTAGGGATGTCGATATAGCCTGTGATCTCATAGCGTTTAGGGTTGACGATGAAGATGCGGTTATCCCAAATCTGCGTGACATAGGCTTTTTCATCCGATAGAAAATGAATATAGCGAGGCGAAGTGAGGTTGGTGATGCGTCCTACTTCCTTGAAGGTATGGATGTCAATCGCAAAAATGACATGCGAGTTATTGACGACTACCCAACCTATGCTATCACGAATGACCATGGATTGTGCTACATCGCCCAGTTTCATGGCATTAGCGCGATAAAAGATTTCATTTTGGACGGTCTTGGAATGAGGGTCGTAATAGGATAGAGTGGCATTGCCATATTGGAAATTGCCCTCGTTGCAGATAAACAGCCCTTCCCCCGAGGCATTAAACTCTTCCTCAAGTCCATAGTCCCACTCCATGCATGCCGTCAAGCATACGCATAGAGACAATAGTATGATACGAATAGTTTTCATTGTTTTTTCATGTTGTAGTCATAGAATCCTAATACCTCTGTGGATACTTCTCCTAGCCAACCGCTCTTGGTGTTGATACCCACTTGTACCTTGACAAAGTCAATGTATTTCAAATGAATAGGTTGACCATCCATGTCAATAGCATGACTGATCTTGAAGTGGTTGGCATTGGGGTCAGCATTGGTGTTCTCGTCGTTGCTAAGACGGTCAATGGGACTGAAATTATCGGCATATCCCCAGTCATATTCTGGATTGACCCAATAGCTACCATTGCCCGAAGCATCGTAGTTGCGAGCTTTGAGGCAAGTGCCCGTAAGGGTATAACTATCTGCTTCAATCCATAGTGGATAATAGTAATCTTGTCTGTGGAATTGTGCTAAATAGTCAATCTCTCCGCTATTGCCGAGATTATCCGTCCATTGCACGGGCATTTTAGGACCAGTAGGGCGATAGTAAGTCACGCTATAGTTTTGGATTGTCTCCGCTTTGCCCGTCTCAGAACCCGCCAACTCATACCACGTATCATCGGGTTGGCCATTGCCATTTTCGTCTTGCATGACCCATACAATACCTGGCTCGGAGGAGCCACTGAACGAGTTGCCGAGAATAGCCAGATCGTAGTCGCTTGAATTATCAATACTATGGTCAAAACCGACCACGATATAACCACCAAAACCACCTAATGACACCCAGTTTGGGGATGGATTGCCATTGCGATCAACTTCCTTCATACGCGCTTCGGCATAGGCGACAGCCGCTTCGGGCGTTGTGTGTGTGTCGTCAAAACCACCTGTTTTCAGTTCGTTGATAAACTGACCTGGAGCAGGTGTGTATTCGAACACTTTATTCCAGTCTGCTGTAGATGCAGCTGTTTTGGAGCGGTAGAATTGGTTTTCAGGATATACGGTGATGATGAAGGTGTGTGCGATAGTCGATTGCTGTCCATTCTGCTCTGCTTGGGCGGTGGCTGTCAGCGTGTATTCGCCTGCTTTGTCGGCGGTAAACACAAAGGAAGAACTGCCTGCTACTGCTTCTTGACTGTCCACTTGCCAAGTGTAAGTAAGGTTATCTGTATGGCTTTGTGCAGAAGGTTGGATAGCCAGTTTACGCCCTACTATGGTGTGGTAGGTATACTGTGCAAACTCCCATACGAAAGGCAATTCGTCCGCATTCACCACCGCAATCTGTACGCTATCGCTATGTGCGCCGTCCTCGTTGTGCGCACTACATACAATAGTGTATGCGCCCGTGTTATTGGCTACAAAGGTGTAGGATAATTCCTCGCCAACCTGTTCGCCGTTGATATGCCATGCGATGGTGGTGGGTAGTGAGGTTTGTCGTACCGTGGCATTCAGTTGGATCTGCGTTCCTACCGCTATGGTCAGCTGCTCCATACCTGCAATAGATACAGTAGGTATCTCCAGCTCCACGACATCCACGCGAATCTCTTCGCTATCTGTGCCGCTATCCGTGCTGATGGTCAGGACAATGTAGTATTCGCCTATCTCCTCGCTAATAAAAGTGAGGGAGGGAGAGGTGCCTATGACCTCATTATTCATTGTCCAATAGTAAGTTGCTCCTTCGGCTGATTCGTAGTTGGGAGCGATGGTGATCTCGCGTCCTACCTTGACGGTATAAATACCTGTTTCGCTGTCAAGCAGGATCTTAGGTGGTAGTGATGTGGTGATATCATCGTCAATGATACACGATGAGAGGAGCACAATAATGCTAAAAAAAGAAAACTGTAATAGTTGTTTCATATTGTATCTTGTTTGTATGGTTAATATTCCGTATCAACCACACAACAGCCAACCATCTGCTCTATTCGAGCAACATGGCAGGGTGATGGTCGGCTGCAATGTGGTAAGATAATCCACGAAGAATATAGCCACTGACCATCGGACACAACAAATGGGTACTTGATACATCTATCAAATACCTATACGCGTACATGCGTACCATAGATACTATTGAAAACCTTTGCGTCATTGTCGTTGGCTCGATTCCCCGAGAGCGTTCAACTTCGCAAACTATGCAAGTTAAAGTGTTTCAATGTTTCACGCCCTAAAGGGCTGTTTCAATTTCAACTCTGAAACCTTGAAACTATTTCAACTAACGCAGTTCACGGCACGCAGCAGGTCTTCTGACTTATCGCTCCTTTTGTTCAGCCTTCCCAGTTCGCTAAGAACCAGTGACTTATAAGAATTTGAACATCGGATTGCGAATCACAGCAGCGGGACTGTGCAGGACTCTCACCTGCTTCCCTTACACTGAATGCGGTGCAAAGGTACAACATATTTTTGATATATGCAAACAAAAAGCGCATTTTTGTGCGATTTTTTTGTGTAGAGTGTAAGGTGTAGAGGCACACAGAGTGCCAGTTTAGATGACGCGCCGATGGCGCCACTGTTTAGAGTTTAGAGGCAGGGAATACCCGAATACCATTCGGGACAACAAATATAGATTGCTAAATAGAGAACTCCAACAGGCACTTGCGGCAGAGGCATTGGTTGGGGTATTGCGCTGCCAGATGTGCACGAATTGCGGGCGAGAGTTCCACGCCTGCACATTGGCACTTAGCGGGATTCTCGTGCTGACAAATAAACGTCGCACCACAGCGAGGACAAGATTTATGTTCCATAGTTGCTGGAAGGATAGTGATGGTTGTTCTTATAGTAAATATGATGGAGTAAATTACTCCGCAAAGGTAGTAAAAAAATCGCATATGCGCAAGGGCTGTGCGATTTTTTCGTGTAAAGTGTAGGGGATAGGGTGTAAAGGCGGGGGGATTTGCCAGACCACTGGCAAAGGCAAAACAGGTGGCGGAGAGAGATATCAACAACACAAACAACATAAACCAACAACTTATTGCGCGCAAAACAACACATTGCGCGTTCAGGGGGATTGAGGGATAAGAATAAACAACCCAAGCGCAGGTGAGTGCGCTTGGGTTGGTGTAAAGTGTAGGGTGTAGAGGCGGGTTTACTTCTTGCTAAGAGAGAGGATGACGGTGAAGGTCTCGAAGGTAGCCATGAACTCTTTCTCCAATTCGGCGATTTGAGCTTCGGTGAGTTTCAATCCCTCTTGCTCCTTCTCTACCAAGTCCACCATACCGCCTAACCAAGCAGCTTGCTTAGGAATGATGATAAAGAGACGGTCGCCATCCTCGTCTGGGAAGGAAGTTGCGTTCACCTTGTAGGTTTCGCTACCCTCATAGAGATTGAAAGTGAGGTTGTTGCCGTCCAAAGTATAGTTCTTGGTCTTTGCCTCGCCGTCCATGGTGTGGTTGAGTACGCCATCCGCAGCGAAGGTGGCATCGGCAAAGAACTTCTTCATTACATCAATAATACGATCGCCGTGCATTGCGTCCACAGGAATAGAGTTTTGACCTTGGAAAGTAACGCCTTCTGGGAGTTGAAGAGCGGTCTTACCTTCGGCAGGAACTACGCGAACTACTGAGTTTAAGTAGGAATAGCTGCCTTTGATGTCGAAGGATTCTTGTACGCGATAGTTAACCCTATCGCCCAATTCATCATTTTTTTTAACTATAAGTTTATCTATAGTAACCTCAATAAAGTTAGTTTTTCCTTGACCCGAAACATTCGCAATTAATTCATTGTCTTTAATTGAGTATGTGCCGGCATCCTCTCTCCAACCCTTACTTACTCCATAACCCACTTGATAAAAAGTATTATCAGACTGATAAACAGAATACATACTTTCGTTAGGCGAGAAATTAAACCACTTACCTACAATGAGTTGTGGGTAGTCTGCGTAGTCGTCTGGATTGTTTTGGTCGCAGCTTGTGAAACTCAAACCGCATGCCACTGCTACAAGAGCGAGGGCGAAATGTTTAATTGTTTTCATAAGATGTTTGTTTTAAATTGTTAATATTGTGTTTGTTAATTAGGGTCTTTAAGGTCGTTAGGGAGTTTAAGGTCACTAACGAAATAGAATAAAAAAACAACACCAACTATGCTGTCTGATGGACGAGCATAGTTGGTGCTTTATAAGTGAAATACGCGCGATTTGCGCGGTTATTTATGGCGTTTGGTTGTTCCCCCCCCCCTACTGATTTATAAGCCAATACGCAGCAGATATTGGAGCCTAAAGCAAGGAACCAAGAGTAAAGACTAATATGTTTTGGAGAGAGAAGCACTGTTTATAATTTTGAATTTTGAATTAGGAGTTAGGTGGGTTAGAAGTCACCAGACCAGCCATGCCCTAAGTCCCAATGCTCATCATAGACAAACTCAAAAAATGGCAATGCAAAGTGCTGATTGATCAACTCTGTCAACTCGTCTTGTATATCTTCCGCCCACTTGCCAACAAAAACAATGAACTTATCAATATTCCATGCGACACGACCTCGAGGTATCATCGTATAATCTCCCGTGAAACGAGTGGGTTTATGCGATGCCAAAGCACGGAAATACTGCTCTTTCCATACTTGACGATGCAATTTAGGATAATTGATAAAAGGTAATCCCTTATTAGCAGCCTCCTCAATCATCTTTGGTGTCAGCTCTTTCTTATACACACCAAAGAACTCGTGTTCTTGAGGGTCATACCAAAAGATACCCACTGAAGGCATCTCCTCATCAAAGGATTTCATGCTCGCCATTTGAGCCTCTTTTTGTTCTTGTGTTAAAGTTGTCATATTATATTCATTAGAACATCGCGCGGATTCTTGGTTCAAGAAAAGCAACTGCCTCGTCAGCAGTATAGTATTTCTTTTGTACATTGTTGATGCTTCTGCTCTCTGAGCCAAAAGGCATCTCTTGTGGGGTGTTTGAAGTTTTCATCGCTGCTATTTTTATACAAAGATGAGTTTATTTTGACCTTTGCGCCGCAAAGGTAGTGTTTTTTTTTGATATATGCAAGAAAATGGCGATTTTTTCGCCATTTTCAGTTTAGAGGACGGCGCAAAGCGCCTACAGTTTAGAGTTTAGAGGCAGGGAATACCCGAATAATTATTCGTCAAGCACCCCAAAACGCCACGAGCGTTATCGGGGACCTCGCTGGATAATGGATATAAAAAGGCGCAAGGTGTTATTTAGAGGCGTGGATCAAGGAGCCGATGATGAAGCCGCGGAGGGTGGTGTAGGGATTGGGGTACGAATTGGGATAGCGGTCGGCTTTCTTGCGGTAGTCGGCGTACTTCTCTTCCCACTCAGCACGGAGTTCGGGGGTGTTCATTATGACCGTGGTTTGGTTGACTGCGTCCTTAAAAGCAGTAATGGTGCGTTGGCGCTCGGGAGCAACAGGACCTTTATACGGATGTTTGATGGCATAAGCATGCGTGCGACCGTTGCGGGTGCGCATGACAATCTTTTCTTTGGAAGCGAGTTTGCCCGACATGGTGTCGAAAGGGTGAGCGAGGGTAGTTCTAGCCATAGTAATTTTGAATTTTGAATTATGATTGCAAAGGTACGAAAAATATATGAGATGTGCAAATGTTTTGAGGGATATTTGGATATTTTTGTGAAAATAGTGTAATGATATGATATATACGATGTTCCTACGGTATGCCTATACTAATGTACCGTGTATCTACCGTATATGTACCGTATATCAACCGTATATCTACCGTAGTTGATAGCGGAAGAGTAGCGGGGGGATAATAGATCGCTCGCGGGGCGAGCTGTAGGATGGTAGTTCGCTTCGCTGTAGATTGGGCAGAGCCCTGTAGATGATAGTTGGTAGAACGCTCGTGGGGCGAGCTATAGAAAAAAACGAAAAAAAGGAGCGAAAAGAGGCAAATTATGACTTTTTATTAAAAAAATACGTTTCGCGCTTGCGTATGTGCGAAATTTTTACTAATTTTGCGCCCAAAATTGGCGTTTTGCGACGATAGCAGCCAATTTTATGCAAAAAACTGCTTAAAAACATGTTTTTGAACCAAGAACAAGGAACAAAGAACCAAGACAAATTAGTTTAGTGGACGCTTCGCTACTGTTTAGTGTTTAGAATAGACGAAAGTAATAAGTCTTTGCTCATGGCTCCTTGCTCCTTGATCAATGAATAAACGAACAAACAACATAATTAACTAACTTTCTTAAATCATGGCAGAAGAAAAATTGAACATGTTAGCCGAGTTTCCAGCCATCTCAAGCAAAGCTTGGAAGGAGAAAATCGTAGCTGACCTCAAAGGCGCCGACTTCGATAAGAAGCTCGTTTGGCGCACTTCAGAAGGCTTCAACGTACAGCCTTACTACCGTCAAGAGGACCTCAAAGGTCTGAAGACTACCGTATCTGCACCAGGTCAATTCCCTTACGTGCGTGGTACCAAAACCAACAACGAGTGGGCTGTTCGCCAAAACATCTGCGCTTGCAAGAACGCACGCAAAGCTAATGCAAAAGCATTGGACGTACTTGGCAAGGGCGTGAACGCACTCGGTATCTGCTTGGACGCAGAGAAGCTCTCTTATCGCTACATCAAGACTTTGCTCGAGGGCATCAAGTTGGATGAAGTAGCATTGAACTTCTTTATCTGCGCATGCAAAGCTCCTGAATTGGCAAACATCCTCGTTCGCCTCGTAGGACGCAGCGGATATGACTTCAAGGCAGTGAAGGGTAGCATCAATGTGGACCCAATCAAGAACATGCTGTTGAAGGGTAAATTGCTCAGCCGCGAGCAAGTAGCTGAGAAGATCGTAGCTACCGTGAAGGCAGCTAAGACCTTGGTGAACTTCCGCGTGGTAGGTGTGAACTCTGTAATCCTTAATAACTCAGGTGCATACTGCGCACAAGAGTTGGCTTACGCATTGGCTTGGGGTGCTGAATACATGACCATGATGACCGAGGCTGGTTTGCCAAACTACTTGGCAGCTCGCGAGATCCGTTTCAATATGGGTATCGGTGGCAACTACTTCATGGAGTTGGCTAAGTTCCGTGCAGCTCGTCTCCTTTGGGCTAAGATCGTAGAGGCATACAAAGCGCCTTTGTTCACCGCTGCATTGAAAGAGGCTGCTAAGATGAACGTTTGCGCAGAGACAAGCCGCTTTAACATGACTATCTTCGACGCATATGTAAACATGCTCCGTACACAAACCGAGACTATGTCTGCTGCTTTGGCTGGTGTGGATGAGATCGTGGTTACTCCATTCGACGCTACCTACGAGGAGCCAACCGAGTTCGCTGAGCGTATTGCTCGCAACCAACAATTGCTCTTGAAGGAGGAGTCACACTTCGACAAGGTGGTTGACCCAGCTGCTGGTTCATACTATATCGAGAACTTGACCAACGCTATCGCTGAGGAGGCATGGAAGCAATTCCTCGCTATCCAAGAGGCGGGTGGTATGTACGAGATGGTAGCCGCAGGTAAGGTACAAGAGGCTATGGCTGCTAACTTGAAGACTCGTTTGGCTGATGTAGCAAAACGCAAAGAGGTATTGCTTGGCTCTAACCAATTCCCTAACTTCACCGAGAAGGCAGGTAAGAAGATCAAAGAGACAGCATGCGGTTGCGGTTGCTGCAAGAAGAACGCTGAGACAGCTATCCCAACCTTGCCAGTAGCTCGTGCTGCTGAGGAGTTTGAGACCTTGCGTCTTGAGACTGAGGGGGCTAAGAAGCAACCAGTAGCGTTCATGTTGACCATCGGTAACTTGGCAATGCGTATTGCTCGTGCACAATTCTCTTGCAACTTCTTGGCTTGCGCTGGTTACAAGGTGATTGACAACAATGGCTTCAAATCAGTGGCTGAGGGTATCAAGGCCGCTCGCAAAGCAAAAGCAGACATCATCGTGCTCTGCTCAAGCGACGACGAGTACGCTACATACGCTCCACAAGCATGGTTGCAACTCGAGGGCGCTAAAGAGCTCTTTATCGTGGCTGGCGCTCCTGCTTGCGCAGAAGACTTGCAAAAACTCGGTATCACCAACTTCATCAACGTACGAAGCAATGTACTCGAGACACTTAAGAAATTTAATGAGCTGTTGCTGAATAAGGAGTAAGGAACCAAGAACCAAGATAAATTACTAACGACTTAGAACTAGAAAAGGGATTTGAATATGGAACCAGGAACCAGGAACCAAGAACCAAGACATATCACTATCGACTAATCAGACGATACAAATAAATCTTTGCTCATGGCACCTCGCTCCTAGTTCAAATAAAAAGAAAAACGATGCATAATTTCCGTAAACTTGACATATGGTCGGATAGTGTGGAACTTGCAGATACCATCTATACTGTGACAGAGGATTTTCCTCGTCAAGAGATATATGGATTGGCATCACAAATGCAGCGTGCTGCAGTATCCATTCCATCCAACATTGCAGAGGGATCGGGAAAATGCTCAGATAAAGATTTTGCGAGGTTTTTAGGAATTTCTTTAGGCTCATTGTTTGAATTGGAAACACAAGTGGAAATTGCACATAGAAGAGGATATATAGGTACACCTATCTATTATACTCTCAACACAACAATAACTTCCTTACAAAAGCGTGTGTTTATGTTCAGACAATCCATAGAAGATAGAATCTGCAAAACAAATTAGTCTTGATTCCTTGTTCCTGGTTCTTGGCTCAAACAAATGAAAGTTATGAAACCAAATTTTAAAGATATTGATATCAAGAAAGTGGCTGCTTCGCATGTAGAAGGAGCTAACGAAGCTAACTGGAAGACACCAGAACTCATTGATGTTAAGCCAGTTTATACCAAAGAAGACCTCGAGGGCATGGAGCACCTCAACTACGCTTCAGGTATCCCACCATTCCTCCGTGGCCCCTATAGCGCGATGTATCCATTGCGTCCTTGGACCATCCGCCAATACGCAGGTTTCTCTACTGCAGAGGAGTCTAACGCGTTCTATCGCCGTAACTTGGCTTCTGGTCAAAAGGGTCTGTCTGTAGCATTCGACCTTCCAACTCACCGTGGTTACAACGCCGACAACATGCGCGTGGTAGGTGATGTGGGTAAAGCTGGTGTATCTATCTGCTCACTCGAGGATATGAAAGTGTTGTTCGCTGGAATTCCATTGAACAAGATGTCTGTGTCTATGACTATGAACGGTGCCGTTCTTCCTATCTTGGCGTTCTACATCAACGCTGGACTAGAGCAAGGCGCTAAGCTCGAGGAGATGGCTGGTACAATCCAAAACGACATCCTCAAGGAGTTCATGGTGCGTAACACCTATATCTATCCTCCTAAGTTCTCTATGAAGATTATCGCTGATATCTTCGAGTATACTTCACAAAACATGCCTAAGTTCAACTCTATCTCTATCTCTGGTTACCACATGCAAGAGGCAGGTGCTACCGCAGATATCGAGTTGGCTTACACCTTGGCTGACGGTATGGAGTACCTCCGCGCTGGTGTGAACGCTGGTATGGACGTTGATACCTTCGCTCCACGCTTGTCATTCTTCTGGGCAATCGGTATGAACCACTTCATGGAGATCGCTAAGATGCGTGCTGGTCGTATGTTGTGGGCTAAGATCGTGAAGTCATTTGGCGCTAAGAATCCAAAATCAATGGCATTGCGTACCCACAGCCAGACATCTGGTTGGTCACTCACCGAGCAAGATCCATTCAACAACGTAGGTCGTACCTGTATCGAGGCGATGGGTGCTGCTTTGGGTCACACCCAATCATTGCACACCAATGCATTGGACGAGGCTATCGCGTTGCCAACTGACTTCTCTGCTCGTATCGCTCGTAATACTCAGATCTACATCCAAGAGGAGACTAAGGTATGTAAGGCTATCGACCCATGGGCAGGTTCTTACTACGTAGAGCAATTGACTCAAGAGTTGGCTGAGAAAGCTTGGGCACACATCCAAGAGATCGAGAAATTGGGTGGTATGGCTGCTGCTATCGAGACCGGTATTCCAAAAATGCGTATCGAGGAGGCTGCTGCGCGCACACAAGCGCGTATTGACTCTGGTGAGCAAAAGATTATCGGCGTGAACGAGCACCGCTTGGCTCACGAGGATCCAATCGATATCCTTGAGATCGACAACACCGCAGTACGCGAGGAGCAAGTGGCTCGTTTACAAGAACTTCGTGCGAAACGCGATGAGGCTGCCGTACAAGAGGCACTCGCAGAGATCACCGCTACTGTACAAGAGTGGGCAGATGGTAAAAAATGCTCTAACAACTTGCTCGCTTTGGCCGTTAAGGCAGCAGGTCTCCGCGCATCACTCGGCGAGATCTCTGACGCTTGCGAGAAAGTGGTTGGACGCTATTCAGCAACTATTAGAACTATTTCAGGCGTGTACGCATCAGGAACTAAGAATGACGAGTTCTTCGTTAAGGCACAAGAACTCACAGCAGCATTTGCTAAGCAAGAGGGTCGTCAACCTCGTATCATGATTGCTAAGATGGGTCAAGACGGTCACGACCGTGGTGCTAAGGTGGTAGCAACTGGCTACGCTGACTGCGGTTTCGACGTAGATATGGGTCCATTGTTCCAAACTCCTGCTGAGGCAGCTAAACAAGCGGTTGAGAACGATGTTCACGTATTGGGTGTATCTTCACTTGCTGCTGGTCACAAGACTCTTGTACCACAAGTGATTGAGGAGCTCAAGAAGCTTGGCCGCGAGGATATCATGGTCATCGCTGGTGGTGTGATCCCAGCACAAGACTATGACTACCTCTACAAGGCAGG
Source organism: Paludibacteraceae bacterium (assembly GCA_045132415.1). Lineage (GTDB taxonomy): Bacteria > Bacteroidota > Bacteroidia > Bacteroidales > Paludibacteraceae > Colicola. Next base: position 114,107 of record JBGUSG010000010.1, read on the forward strand.
TGTGGCTGCTATCTTTGGCCCTGGTAGCCCAGTGGCTAAGTCTGCTTGCACCATCATGGAGCTTTTGATGGCTGAGTAATAAGGCCGTAACATATTCGTCCGGAGGGCTCTTGCCCTCTTGATTTCCAACTGGGAGAGTCAGCTTGGTTGCTGGCTCTCTCTCTAGTAAGAGTTTAGTGTTTAGTGAACGGCGCTATGGCGCCTACTGTTTAGAGTTTAGAGAACGCTAGCGCTACTGTTTAGAGTTTAGTGAATAAATGAAACGTATGAAAACAATCCGTGAGATATATCGTATAGGATATGGCCCTAGTAGTAGCCATACTATGGGACCGCGTAAAGCAGCAGAGATTTTCCTTGCAGCGCATCCTAGCGCGGCTACATATCAGGCCCACTTGTATGGTAGTTTGTCCGCTACAGGCAAAGGCCACTTAACAGATGCTGCTATCATTGATGTGATTCCATCGGTTGAGATTGTTTGGCATGACGAGTTTTTGCCATTCCACCCCAATGGCATGCGTTTCTGCGCGTGGGATAGTCATGATAAGCTTCTTGACGATTGGACGGTGTATTCCGTAGGTGGCGGTGCTTTAGAGGAAGATCCAGATAATTCCACATTCTTAATTCAAAATTCTGAATTACCCGATATCTATCCTCTTTCGCGTCTGTCTGATATCAAGGAGTATTGCGACAAGATGGGTTGGGACTACTGGGAGTATGTAGAGCATTATGAGGGCAAAGAGATTTGGGATTATCTTCGCGAAGTATGGCAAGTGATGCGTGAAGCAGTAGAACGCGGTTTGGATCACGAAGGGGTGTTGCCAGGACCATTACACCTTCGTCGCAAAGCTGCAAGTTATTACATCAAAGTCGCTGGCTATAAGGACAACTTGCGTACACGCGGATTGGTGTTCTCCTATGCCCTCGCGGTAAGCGAGGAGAATGCTTCGGGCGGAAAAATTGTCACGGCTCCTACATGTGGTTCGTGTGGCGTATTGCCTGCGGTGTTATACCATACGTGGCGTTCACGAGACTTCTCGGAGACACGTATCTTACATGCGTTGGCGACGGCTGGATTGATTGGAAATGTGGTGAAAGAGAATGCCTCTATCTCGGGTGCAGAAGTGGGATGTCAAGGCGAAGTGGGCGTAGCATGTGCGATGGCTTCAGGTGCTGTGAATCAGCTGTTTGGTGGAACGTTGGCGCAGATTGAATATGCTGCAGAGATGGGCTTGGAGCACCACCTGGGCATGACCTGCGATCCTGTATGCGGATTGGTGCAGATACCTTGCATCGAGCGCAATGCCTTTGCGGCTGCGCGTGCGCTGGATAGTAACATGTATGCTGCCTTCTCAGATGGTACGCACAATGTCACCTTCGACCGCGTAGTAGATGTGATGAAGCAAACGGGACACGATTTGCCTTCGCTCTATAAGGAGACATCGCAAGGTGGCTTAGCGGCTACGTATGAATAAAGATTCGCTACATATAGAAACTCCGTTTTATTATTACGATATGGCGTTGCTTAGAGCAACGTTGGCAACTATTATGCATGAGATTGCCCCATATCCTAATTACCATGTGCATTATGCGCTGAAGGCGAACGCCAATCCTAAATTGCTGCATATTATTCAGCAAGCAGGATTAGGTGCTGACTGCGTGAGCGGAGGAGAAGTACAAGTCGCTATTGATGCGGGGTTTCCTGCGGATAAAGTGGTATATGCAGGGGTAGGGAAGAGCGATCGCGAGATATTGACGGCATTGCATCACGATATATTCTGCTTTAATGTTGAAAGTATTCCAGAACTACAGGTCATCAGTGAGTTAGCTACACAAGAAGGAAAAGTAGCACGCGTTTGTTTGCGCATTAATCCTGATGTTGAAGCGCATACCCATACCCATATCATCACTGGTATGGCAGAGAATAAGTTTGGCATTGCGCTAAAGGATATGTTGCAGGTAGTTGAGTTAGCAAACGAATTACCCAATATTCATTTTGAGGGCCTGCATTTCCATATTGGTAGCCAAATTACCAATATGCAAGATTATGTGGCATTATGCCAGCGCATCAATGAGATACAGCACCAATTACATAAGCATGGGATTTATCCTTCTGTAATCAATGTAGGGGGTGGATTAGGTATTGATTATCATGAGCCAGAGGCGCATACCATACCCAACTTCAAGGCCTATTTCCAAGTGTTTGAGCAATATTTGCACCTACGCCCAGAGCAATCGTTGCATTTTGAGTTAGGTCGCTCGGTGGTGGGGCAGTGTGGTTCGCTGATTACGCAAGTATTATATGTGAAGCAAACATCTACAAAGCAATTTGCTATCGTGGATGCAGGTATGACGGAATTGATTCGACCTGCGTTGTATCAAGCCAAGCATAAGATTGTGAATCTGACGGCTCAGACGGACAAACATGAGAAATATGATGTGGTAGGACCCATCTGCGAGTCAAGCGATGTGTTTGATAAAGATGTACTGCTACCAACTACTCAACGAGGCGACCTATTGGCTATACGTAGCGCTGGTGCCTATGGAGAATCCATGGCATCGACATACAACTGCCGTCCATTACCAATCTCGGTAACAAGTGATGAAATAGGGGAAAACTGCTATCAATTAGCTTGAGAAACAACCTCTAAAGCTCGTTTCACCTCTTTGTCGTAACGCAACAGATATTCGTAGTAACCACGATGGTAGTGGTAGCGTTTGACAATCTCTCCGCCCAACAATTTCTCAACTTCTTCACGATTACGCTGAATAGCAGCACGGTAATCCTCAGTCAGACGTGGTTTGAATTCCTCTAAATCAGCTAGTAGGGTAGAATCAATATCTTCTTGTTTAGCCATGTCGATCAGTTCACCCAAGTGGCGACCAGTTTCTGTCTCGTAGGAGAATTGCTTCTCATCTAAGAATTGGCAGAAAGCATATAAGTCGCTGTCATTCAGTTGAAAATCTTTGGCAGGAGCAATCATGTCGTGTTGGCGATAGTAGCGATTGGCGTAATCAAAGAAGAGGTGATCACGATAAAGGTTGTACGTGATATCCAACTTTTGCGAGTCAGTAAGCACGACATCTGGCAGAATACCTCCAGCAGTGTCGCGATGCAACTGATGTCCGCGTTGACGCTCAGCATAATCAATAGCTTGTATACAACGTCCAGAAGGCAAATAATATTTGGATGTAGTCACTTTGAGATGACCGCCATAGGCAATCGGACGGATATTTTGTACGAGACCTTTTCCAAATGTTCGTTCGCCAATGATAGTGGCTCGTTTGAGATCTTGCAATGCTCCAGCGACAATTTCAGAGGCAGATGCCGATTGGTTGTTGACCAACACTGCTAGCGGCATATTGGGGAAGATAGGTGAGGTTTTAGTCTTGTACGAATGATTGCTTCGCTCGACCTTGCCTTTGGTGGAAACCACTTCTGTATCTTTAGGCACAAAAAATCCCACTAGCTGTATCGCCTCGTCAATCAATCCACCACCATTGCCGCGCAAGTCAATGATAAGGCGCTTGATATGGTTGGTTTGCACCATCTGATCCAAGGCTACTAAAAATTCCTGTGCAGAGTTTGTGGTAAATTCATTGAAGAAGATATATCCAATCGAATCTTGCAATACCGTAGCACATCCTACGGCAGGCAAGTGGATATCACGACGTGTTACCTCTTTGGTTATCAATTGGCTATCACGTTCCATAGTAATGGAGATGGTGGTGCCTGGTTTACCGCGTAGGCGATCGGATACTTCTTTGGTATTCTTGCCTGTGCAGTCCATACCATCTACTGTGACAAAGCGGTCTCCAGGCAGCAATCCTGCCAAATGGGCAGGCATACCTTCGTATAGCTCATTGACATACACATTGCTATCGCGGTACATGATTAGTGCTCCCACACCACCATACTTGCCTTGTGTCATGCGTCGAAGTTCATCATCATCGCTCTTAGGAATATACATGGTATATGGATCCACTTTGCGAAGCATTTGGTTGATACTGCTCTCAATCAGATCATCGTAGTTGAGGGTATCTACGTAGTTGATATCCAATTGACGCATAACATCGGTGTAAATCGTTAGGTTCTTATCGATACGAGATGTTTGCGACTCAGCTGATAGGTTAATTGTGAGCAGCAGAAAAGGTATGATGAGTAGTTTTTTCATTGTTCTTGTAGGGACTTGAAGGTCATATTAAGGTAAATACTGCGAAATGTCTTTTCCGTGTGCGTGCAAGTCGCGCACAAGGGTAGAGGAAATATGGGCATATTCAGGACGAGTGTAGAGTAGTACAGTCTCTATACCACTCAGTTGTTTATTCGCCTCTGCCATGCTGCGTTCGTATTCAAAATCTTGGACCGATCGTACGCCCCTCAAAATAAATTGTGCTCCGCATTCTGCTGCGAAATCTACAGTTAAACCGCTATATAGTATGGTACGCACGCGAGGCTCATGCTCAAACACACGTTGAATTGCTGCTAAACGTTCCTCGAGTGAGAAAGTCGCTTGTTTGGTACTATTGCGCCCAATGCCAATGATGATCTCATCAAAGATCTCTAAACCGCGCATCACAATATCATGATGTCCTATAGTGAAGGGATCAAAACTTCCTGGAAATATAGCTCGTTTCATACTATCTCTGCATTTTTAAGTGCCTCTTTGGTAGCTTCGCGATAGGCAACCATCAGCCCGCCCGTACCTAGCAGTGTACCACCGAAATAACGAACAACCACTACGAGTATATTGTCTAATTTCTGTGCATCGATGCTGCGAAGTATAGGCATTCCAGCTGTACCATGGGGTTCGCCATCATCTTTAGTCCTCCAAAGATTCTCACCTAATCGATAGGCATAGCATACATGACGCGCATCGTGGTATTTCTTTTTGTACCACGCTATACGTTGTTTGGCATGTTCCTCATCGGTAATAGGTTCTGCAAAAGCTAGGAACTTGCTTCCACGATCCTTAAAAACACCCTTGGCTAATCCCGCTATGCTGGACTTGGCTTCTGACACTGCTCAACTACTTTTGGAGTTTTACAATGATTGTAGAGAGTGGCTCTACTACAATATCTGTTTGACTGAGATCGTAGGTTTTGCCAGTGATTACATCTACACCAACAGGATTGTACTGACTGAGAATCTCTGCATAGTTAGCGGTAGGGATAGTGCGAGTATCTGCGCTTGCATTGGCGAATACGAATACTGCTTCGCTATCGTTGTAGCGGAAGAAACCATAGGTATTGTCACGACTCATGAAGTGCATGGTACGACCTGTATGAATGACAGGCTCACTCTTACGCCATTGGAACAACTTGCTTTGGAAGTCAAACATATCTTGTTGCTCTGCTGTGACTTGCTCGCCAAGTGGCAATGGCATACGCAGAGTAGAGTGACCCAAACTGCGGTCGGATGACTTCATGGCATACTCATCGCCATAGAATACTTGTGGAATACCGCGCATAGTAGCCAAGAGTGTGTATGCCAATTTCACACGACGTGGATCTTGGTCTTTCACTACGTCGGTGATACGATCCATATCGTGGTTGCCGAGCATAATGAGGACATCATTGACGTCCGCGTACATATAATCCATTGTCAGCACGTCGTAAACGCGTGTGAGACCACCGCCCCAACCTTGATTATCACTCTCCAATGCTTGACGGATTGCTTCTTCCAATGGGAAGTCCATTACACTTGGCATGTGGCTATCAAAGCCGTTATGGTTCTTCACGCCTGTTTGCCAGTACGCAACGGCAGGAGTTGGGCGTGTCCAACATTCGCCTACAATATTGAAGTTAGGATACTCATCCATAATAGCTTTCACCCATTCGCTACCTGGAATCATCTCAATATATGGATAGGTATCCACACGTAAACCGTCGAGATTGGCGTACTCAATCCACCAAATAGCCCATTGCTTGAAGTATTGCAATAGATCTGGGTTCTCGAGGTTCATATCTGGCATTGGACGGTCAAACCAACCGCGATTAGATAGTTGGCGATCGTATTGCGATGCATTGATGTCGTAGTTAGCTGAGAATACATTATGGGTATTGGTAAATGTGTCAAATTGGTTGATCCAATCTTGGTAAGGAAGATCCTTCATCCACCAATGGGTACCGCCACAATGGTTTGGCACCATGTCCATGATAAATTTTATACCTTTCTCATGTGCTTTCTCCACCATCTCGCAATAGAGTTGATTACTGCCATAGCGAGGGTCGATGTGGTAATAATCCGAGCATGCATAACCATGGTATGACCATGCAGCCTCATTGTCTTCCAAGAGTGGGGTAGGCCAGATGGCAGTAGCACCAAGTGAAGCGATATGATCAAGACTGTTGATAATGCCTTGGATATCACCACCAAAACGTCCGTGTACATTCGCTTTATTTGCTGCTTCAGCCATTTGAGGAAGGGTATTATTGCTCTCATCACCATCCACAAAGCGGTCTGACATAATGAGGTAGATCAAGTCTGATGAATTGAAGCCTTGACGCTCGCGACTACCTTCACGGCGGGTATGAATGGTATAATCTACACTAGTGGTGCGTTTGCCCTTTTTGAGAGTAATACGATAAGTACCAGGCTCGTTTACTGCCAAATCTATAAAGAGGTAGTTAGGGCTCTCTGCATTATGTTGACCCTTGACTTGCAAACCAGTGCATACACCTTTCATGATGCGACCGTTGTGCAACTGATTGATAGTCACTTGTGCATCGGCAAGGTCCTCACCATGCAGCAACAATGTGAGTGGGCAATTCATTTCTGTCCACCAGCAAAGTGGCTCAGCACGATCAATACGAGGTTTAGCTTGCAAAGATAATGCACTAAAGAGTGCAATCAAAAGGAAAAGTTTTTTTGTCATAGTATTGTTATCTTTAGAGTCCTTAAGGGATGATTTATTGTCTTAAAAAAAATAGCGCATCTATAAGCCGGGTTCTGTACCCACGAGGGGTGTCTATCATTAATCTTGAGCTGCGTATTGCTACGTGCTTCTCTTGCTTCCTACCCTCCAGCTTGCGCGAGCAGCGCTCAGACACTGGTATACTTGGAATTGCAGCCCACCGTATGCTCGTATCACTTCCTCTTTGCAGATTACTCGTCTCTTTTGCAGGGACCAAACATTGCTGCCTGACGGCCGTTAACCGCGATGGTGCTCTATGCTGCCCGGACTTTCCTCGTGATAGGGGATTAAAGCCATACGCTTTTCTTCCCTTATCCCGCGATAGACCGATACACTATTTTTTGTTCGCTTCGCTCACGTTGCGTGTGCTCTGCTCAGGTTGTGTCGCTTCGCGAGATTACCTCCCCTCTTTAATGGGGTCCCCGAAAATTTTTAATTTTTGGGGAGAGCGGAGGCACAAGTCGCTCAATGCCGCAAGCGGCAGTCATTGCGACCTTGTTGCCGAACGCGAAGAGCGGCATACGGGAATCGAACCCGCCTCCTCGGCTTGGGAAGCCGATGCACTACCGATGTGCTAATGCCGCAAATTTGCTGCAAAGTTACAACAAAAAATGCACATTACCAAATTTTAAGTAAAAAAAGTGATGAGAGGATATGTATTGATGGCATAGATTTTGCTTCAAGGTCTTGTGGATAGTATAATCGATATTGAATATTGATTATCTCATCCATGATATACAACCTAAAATAATACAAACTATGAAAGCAAAAGTTTTTCTCGTCGTATTGACGGCATGGGCAATGGCGTTGCCCGAAGCAAAAGCGTGTACAGGAATCACTCTGCACACACAAAGTAATCAACCTATTACAGCACGCACCATTGAATGGGCTGCCACTCCACTAAACACGATGCTTGTGGTTATGCCACGAGGGCAGAAACAAGTGTCCTTCCTGCCTGACGGCACCAAAGAAGGTAAACAATTCGTGGCGAACTACGGATATGTGGGTATAGCCGTGGAAGATAACGCCTTTGTGATGGAAGGTATCAACGAAGCAGGACTGGGAGCTGGCTTGTTCTATTTTCCTGATTATGGCGAATATATGCCATACAAAGAGGATGATAAGTCGCTGACAGTGAGTGATATGCAGTTTGTAGCATGGGTGCTTAGCACATGTGCTACGATAGACGAGATGGTGGCGCTGTTGCCTACTATTCGAGTGGTGGGTACCGACCCTCGTGCCTCTACCGTACACTGGCGCGTCACCGAGCCATCGGGTAGGCAAGTGGTGGTCGAGATAGTGAATCAGGAGGTGAAAGTGCACGAGAATCCGCTGGGTGTGTTGACCAACTCGCCTTCGTTTGATTGGCATATCACCAACCTAAACAATTACGTGAACCTGATGGCAGGTGCCGTGGAAGAACGTGAGATAGGTGCACTGACATTGAAGGCCTTTAGCGGAGGCACTGGATTGCATGGCATGCCTGGTGATATGACCTCTCCGAGCAGGTTTGTGCGTGCCGCCATTTTCCAAAGTACTGCACCACGATTGGAAACATCAGAAGAGACGGTGGTACAGGCGTTTCACCTAATGAATAATTTTGATATTCCTGTGGGGGTGCAGTTTAGTGACCCTGATTTGGCGCCCGACATGCCAAGTGCTACGCAAGTGACGATAGTGAGTGATCTGCAGAATCAGCGTTTGTACTATCGCACGATGTATAATAGTAATATAAGGTGTGTGGATATGAAGAAGATAGATTTTAAGCGTGCGGACTTTGTATTGCTGGGGTTGGATGCTAGTCGGGAGCAGCCGATAGAGGGGGTGGACCCTACCTAACATTCCCTTAGGAGAGGGATTGAAGAGTATAGAATAAGAAAAAGAGTTGCCCGAAAGCAACTCTTTTTCTTATTCTTGTGAGTATCGTTAAAGACCTTAAGGTCCTTAAAGTCCTTAACGATTCCCGATCAATTACTCTTCTACAGCAGCTTGAGCAGCAGCCAAACGTGCGATTGGCACACGGAATGGAGAGCAAGATGCGTAGTTCATACCTACCTTAGCGCAGAACTTAACTGAACTTGGCTCACCACCGTGCTCACCGCAGATACCAGTACGCAATCCTGGACGAACGGCGCGACCTTTCTCTACAGCCATTTGGATGAGTTGACCAACACCATTTTGATCCAATACTTGGAATGGATCCACCTTCAAGATCTTTTGCTCGAGATATACTGGCAAGAAGCTAGCAATATCGTCACGGCTATAACCGAAGGTCATCTGTGTCAAGTCGTTGGTACCAAATGAGAAGTATTGAGCTTCAGTAGCGATACGGTCTGCTGTCAAGGCAGCACGTGGGATCTCGATCATAGTACCAATCTCGAACTCCACCTCTACGCCGTACTCAGCGAATACTTCTTTAGCTACCTTCTCAATGATCTCTTTTTGTTGGTGGAACTCATAGAGAATACCAATCAATGGAACCATGATCTCTGGCATTGGGTTCTTACCCTCTTGCTTGAGCTCGCAAGCAGCGCTCAAGATAGCGCGAGTTTGCATTGCGGTGATCTCTGGGAAGGTGATACCAAGACGGCAACCACGGTGACCGAGCATTGGGTTGTTCTCTGCGAGAGAGTCCACACGTTGCTTGATCTCTTGTACGCTTACGCCCATCTCTTGAGCCATAGTCTCTTGACCAGCAGCATCATGTGGTACGAACTCGTGCAATGGAGGATCGAGGAGACGGATATTTACTGGATAGCCGTCCATAGCCTCGAGGATGCCCTTGAAGTCAGCCTTTTGGTATGGGAGGAGCTTAGCAAGCGCTTTCTCACGACCCTCAGCGTCCTTAGAAAGGATCATCTCGCGCATAGCCACGATCTTCTTATCCTCGAAGAACATGTGCTCTGTACGTGTCAAACCAATACCCTTAGCACCGAAGTCACGAGCTACTTGTGCATCATGTGGAGTATCAGCATTGGTACGAACTTGGAGATGTGTATATTTGTCGCAGAGATCCATCAACTCTTTGAAGTCGCCGCTCAACTCAGCAGCCTTGGTTGGGATTTGACCAGCATAAACTTGACCAGTAGAACCGTTCAATGAGATGTAATCACCCTCTTTGTAGGTAACGCCCTCAACGGTCAAAGTCTTAGCCTTGTAGTCAACTACGATAGCGCCTGCACCAGAAACGCAGCACTTACCCATACCACGAGCTACCACAGCAGCGTGAGAGGTCATACCACCACGAGCGGTCAAGATACCCTCAGCAGCAGACATACCTGCCAAGTCTTCTGGGCTGGTCTCAATACGAACCATCACCACTTTGTGACCGTCCTTAGCCCACTCTTGAGCATCGTCAGCGTGGAATACGATTTGACCGCAAGCAGCACCTGGACTAGCTGGCAAACCTTGGGTGATAACCTTAGCAGCCTTCAATGCTTTAGAATCAAATACTGGGTGGAGAAGCTCGTCGAGCTTTTGTGGCTCGCAACGCTTGATAGCGGTCTTCTCATCGATAAGACCCTCTTTCACGAGGTCCATAGCGATTTTCACCATTGCAGTACCGGTACGCTTACCGTTACGTGTTTGGAGGAACCAGAGTTTACCCTCTTGTACGGTGAACTCCATATCTTGCATATCGCGGTAGTGGTTCTCAAGCTTAGTTTGGATAGCGTCGAGCTCTTTGTAGATCTCTGGCATAGCCTCTTCCATAGATGGATACTTGCTAGCACGCTCTTCCTCGCTGATACCTTGGAGCGCAGCCCAACGGCGGCTACCCTCAAGGGTGATTTGTTGTGGAGTACGGATACCTGCTACCACGTCCTCACCTTGTGCGTTAACGAGGTACTCACCATTGAAGAGGTTCTCACCTGTCGCAGCATCACGGCTGAAGCATACACCTGTAGCAGATGTCTCGCCCATGTTACCGAATACCATTGATTGAACGGTTACAGCTGTTCCCCACTCATCTGGAATTCCTTCCATCTTACGGTAGAGGATAGCACGCTCGTTCATCCAAGAGCGGAACACAGCGCAGATAGCGCCCCAGAGTTGCTCTACTGGGTTGGTTGGGAAGTCGTGACCAGTTTGATCCTTGATAGCTGTTTTGAAGCGAGCTACGAGAAGCTTGAGCTCATCAACAGTCAAGTCCTTATCCAACTTCACGCCACGGATCTCCTTCACCTCTTCGATGATAGCCTCGAATGGATCCATATCCTCTTTGTTCACTGGCTTCATACCGAGAACTACGTCACCGTACATTTGTACGAAACGGCGGTAGCTATCATATACGAAGTGTGGGTTACCAGTCTTCTCCACGAGACCAGCAGCTACCTCATCGTTCAAACCAAGGTTCAAGATGGTATCCATCATACCTGGCATAGAAGCGCGAGCACCAGAACGAACACTCACGAGGAGTGGGTTCTTAGGATCGCCAAAGGTATTATTCATCAAACTCTCAATGTGAGCTACAGCTGCTTTCACTTCTTTGTCAAGAACTTCTACGATCTTCTCTTGACCTACTTCGTAGTACTCGTTGCAAACGTCTGTGATGATAGTGAAACCTGGAGGCACTGGAACACCTACCAAGTTCATCTCAGACAAGTTTGCGCCCTTACCGCCCAATGTCTCTCGCATTGATGCGTTACCTTCTGCCTTACCGTTACCGAAGGTGTAAACACGTTTCTTGTTGTCCATTGTCTTAAAAAATCTTTAATTGTTTATATTATTTTAGTTATATGCAGTAATTTTGGTCGGATTTCATAATTCTAAATTCTTAATTTCCATACCAGCCGACAAAGGTACTGCTTTTTTTTGACATATGCAAACTTTTGGGACTATATTCTGAAAATTCGTTCGTTTTTTAGATTAAGACAAAAAAAACGGCACTTGCGTGCCACTCTGAATGTTTACACCTTCGGAATAATCCTTATTGTATATATCCTTCAAAAAGAGCCGCGCGGCTCAACCTGCGGCTCAGGTGTCAAACAAAAACTCCAGAAATACACAGTAGTGGAAATGGAGTGAGCCTGTTTATTATATGAATAGTTATGCGACTCTTTAGTTTTGCCTTGCGGTTCCGTCCGCAAGTGAACCTTGTTATTTACATATATCCTCTGCGAGTATATTCATCGCCACAAAGCGATAGCGCTGGGAGTCATGTGGGATATGCCCTACTTTTGCCTCAGTCTTAGTTGCTATATCCTCGCGGTCTAATAAATCACGATGTGGCTCTATTAGCAACAATTTGCCTGCGGCACACGCCTCGAAATAGACACCCTGTGGTTTGAAATAATTATAGTGTGGATCATCTGGAGCGGGGAATCCTTTCTCCAATAAGATAATCAAAGGAAAACCTGCTTCACGGAGTGCACGAGCAATCTGTTTTTCGCCCTCCGATATAGCTGCTGTTACATAAATAGTACCATCAGCGGCTTCGCGCAGGCAATCTGCTTTGAGACTGTCTATTTGCTCCTGCGTGAGACGACGAGAGCATTGTAGAACTTGGCGTAGTGGGTGCTCTATGAGGAATATATTGCCCAAAATAGTACACTGGATAGTACCGATTAGTTGGTTTTGTCGTATTCGAAAGAGGTCTTTGTTTGCGCGTTTAAGAGCCAAGCGACGCGGGTTGTCTTGGATATAGCGCACCATGTGCGACAGTTGGTCTTTGCCCTTGAGAAGACGGTCGTGGTAATCAGGAGCAAAAAGGGGACTGTGATTTCTTGCGGACGGAACCGCAAGGGCTAAACCTATGTACGTACACTGTTTCTTGAACCAGCGGATATAATAGCCCAGATGTCGTGGTATATGCTCGTGGATATGTAATAATATATGTACATGATCGGGCATTATCACATAGGAGTATATTTCTATGGACTCCGCACCGTTGTAAGTAGGTATGCGTTTGATTTCCTCTGCTACTTTTTGTCCCAATTCCGTGAGGATGATATTCTCGCCATGTAGTTTCCCTAATAGTGGAAGTCGTTTAGTGGTGACAATCGTCACCATCATAATAGAAGGAGATCGATAGTCCATCCATTTAGCTCGAAGGATACGATTTTGTTTGTTATGACTATTTCCGTTACTAGCTATATTTTTGAATTCTTCCATTGTCATTCTCTCTTCTTATACCTCAACCTCCATAAGTTTCGCCTTGCAGTTCCGTCTGCAAGTTTCCCTATTATTTCGTCAATTCTTCGTAGAGTTTGAAGAGGTGGGCGACGGTGTCGGACTCGCTGGTGGTGACAGGTAAGCCGTAGGCACGCATGACAGCACGGTCGTTGGCTTGGTGGGCACGGCGGAGTTCGACAGGCATAGTCACCTCGTCATAAAGGTCAGCCAATGAGCAGTCGGGATAGAGATTGCGGGCATCAAGGATGGCTTGCGCCGTGCGAGAGATCTCTGCCTCTTGCTCAGGAGTGATAGCAGGCCATGGAAAGTTGTTGTAAACGATGTCCTTCGAGTAGCGGTAGTCGCTTTTTAATCGTCCGCAAACCACACGCATCCATGCCATATGCACATTGGAAGTAAGAATACCAAAGTGGTAGAGGGTAGCGTCGGGGATGATGTGTGCAGAATCGCTTGTCAAACAAATAGGAGACAAATATCCCATAGGAATGTATCTTCTACGCTCTGATGATACACGCGGAATAATGATATATTCGCTCTCTGGCATATTCTCAACATGGAATCGTGTTGGTCTGTCTGCTAATTTGCGCGTACCTTCACTTTTACTTGCTAAACGGAAGTTGCGTACATTCTCCACGCGTTTTAGGCATTCTGGCATTTGGCGTAGTTGAGCAGGAGAACAATCACCTAACCACAAACAATAACGAGGTCGATTGTTGATAAATTCATCGGAACCATACCAAGGGCGGAAATATGCTGCACTTTGAGGTTCTTTCTTTACGAACTCATCTTTTTCAGCAGGTTTGAATAGGTAGTTGCTATCATCAATAGGTTTGTTGCCAATACCAATCTCTGGCACATTGTGTAATGGCTTATTTCTACTATCCACAATCACATCGCTTGCTTCTATCAAATAAGGATTGATATTTTTAACAACTTGTGCCTGTTCGCTTTCAAAAATATATTTCTGCTTTGTAGTCGCTTTAGAGAAGCCGATGATTACACAATGAACATGGGCTTTAATTGATGCTTCGCTATCCCAACGGAAAGTGCGGTGAGCAAAATCGATGTGCATACCCATTTGCAATAGCGGTGTCCACAATATAGCAGGTTGTTCGCCTTGTGCTATAGAATTGGTAGAAACGAGTGCAGTACGAATGGCTGAATTGATTTGCATCATTTGTGCAGCTTTCATATACCAACCGCCCACATAATCCAGATTGCCGATATTTTTGCAACCTACAAAGAGTGGTATGAGGTCATTTTTCTGCTCTTGTGTCATTAGGCGTGCTCCCACAAACGGAGGGTTGCCGATGATGTAGGAGAGTTGGGAGGCGGGGCAGATATCGTTCCAGTCATGCGTGAGGGCGTTGCCTTCGATAATATTGCTATAGGATTTGAGTGGGAGGAAGTCGATGTCGCGGGCAAGGATTTTGGCGGTCTCGTTTACCATTTGGCTTTCCGCTATCCAAAGGGCAGTCTTGGCAACCGTGGCAGCGAAGTCGTTGATCTCGATGCCATAGAACTGGTGGATATTGACAAAAATACGGTCGTCGAAGAAGTCGAGCGCCGATTGGTCATTGAGCAGGGCTTTGAGACATTCGTTCTCCAAGCGGCGGAGCGAGAGGAAAGTCTCGGTAAGGAAGTTACCACTACCACAGGCAGGGTCAAGGAAGCGCAAAGAAGCAAGGCGCTGTTGGTAATCGCGCAACTGCTGGTTGCGTTTTTTCTCTTGGCTGATAGCAAGGATAGTATCTAACTCAGCGCGGAGGTCATTCAAGAATAGCGGGTCAATGACCTTGTGGATATTCTCGATGGAGGTATAGTGCATACCGCCTGAGCGGCGTGTTTCGGGGTTGAGTGTGCTCTCGAAGATAGCGCCGAAAATAGTAGGCGATATCTCGCTCCAGTCGAAGTCGTCGCTGGCTTTGCCGAGGAGCAAGTCACGTAGCTCGTCAGTAAACTGAGGGATGGACTTGTCTTGCAGCGTGAACAAGCCGCCATTGACATAAGGGAAAGCAGCGAGTTCGGGTTCGAGGTATGGGTCACGCTCATCGAGTGGCGTATCAAGTACTTCAAAGAGGTTGAGCAGCGCACGGCGGAGTTGAGGCGCAGGGATATCCTTGATATAGTCGCCAAACTGCTGTTTTCTGCCAAAGATACCTGCGTCTTCAGCGTATAGGCAAAACACAAGGCGCACGCATAGCATATTGAGGCTATGGAGCGTTTCGGGCGATGTAGGGTCGAGGTATTGGGCAAGAAGGCGGTCGTAGATCACGCCGATGATTTCGCCTGCTTCTTTGGAGACCTCCAACTCGCGGTTGAGGTGGGTATTGCCCGTTTGCACGAGGAAAGTGAGGCGGTGGTACTCCTTGTGGAAGTTCTCGAGGAGGATAACCTGTGGCTCGCCATTGGGCTGCTCCATGTCATAAACATACCACGAACGGAAATTGCAGACTACAATCCAACGAGGACGCTGGGAGTATGGTAGTTCGGCAGCATAGCGTTTGGCTTGTTGGAAAGGCGTGAGCAGCGAGCCGTCGGATTGAGGGATAGGCTTACTGAGGTCGATATGGCTACCTTTTTGCTCGATGAGCACCTTGGTAGAAGGGATATAGCCGTCAATGAAACTGGTGTGGCTGAGTTTGACTTGGCCTTCGAAAGTGATGAAGTTGCCGATGTCTTGAATGCCAAAGACATTGGAGAGCAGGTCGAGCCAGAATTGTTGGCTTTCGCCTTTCTCGTAACCTCGGTTGGTCCAGTTGGCTTGGAATTGCAGCGCTGCGCTATCTTGTTGGGTCTTGTTCATGGTGGGATTTTGAACTATGAATTTAGAACTATTTGGAATTTCCTAATAGTTGGTTATTTCTTTGATATTTTTCTCCCCTTTAATCTATCACCACCGCAGTGCCAGAGATAGACACCAACAGCATAGAGCCATTAGGGCCGACGGTTTCGTAGCCATAGGACACGCCAACGATGGCGTTGGCACCCATGTCGCGGGCGCGTCGCTCCATCTCGCGTTGCGCTTGCTCGCGGCCATCAATCATCGCTTTTTCGTATGTATTGCTGCGACCACCTACAAAATCGCGCACAGAAGCAAAAAAGTCCTTCACAAAATTCAAACCAAAAATAACCTCGCCTGAAACAAGGCCTTTGTATTCACGGATCTCATGACCCTGAATAGATTGTGTAGTAGTAATGATCATAATATTGAATGTTTATTTCACCCTGCAAAGGTACAACAAAATTTACGTTTCTGCAAATTTTAGGTAAAAAAGTTTTCAGAGTGTTAAAGGTTCTAATGGTAATTTAACATAATAGCAACCTCAAGAATTATATACTTTTTCTGAAAAAAAATTGCATATATTAGAAATTTTCAGTAATTTTGTGGGGTGATATGATTAAACTGCATTTTAAGTATGACAGAGCAAGATGTAAAACACCACGAACATCCCTCCAATGAGCCTAATAATGAGAAGAAGAATGAGAAAAAAATTCGTTCCTCTTCGGATTGGTTGACTATGGTAATGAATGGTGAATATGTAAAGTATAACGAACCGATAGTAGATGAAGATGCTGTAAAGAATGAGGAGGTGTCTGATGAATATGATGAAAAAGCGGTAAAAGTAGCACCACCAGACAAAGAAGATAATCCTTTTACGAAAATGAAGGATAAATTGCAAGGCGTATTGTTATATATTCTCCTCATATTAACATTGGACTATTGCGATGTTTATCAGTTTAAAGGAGAGAGAGGACATATAGCTACGTTGCCAGTAGTGGAAATGAATGACTCTGCTTTTTTTAACCCGCAGGCGGTAACTCTGGAAAAAATCCGTCCAATGCGATTTCAAGACAAAGTTAAAATTACTTTGCGCAATAATACGGACACAGTATTAGTAAGCTTTGATGCTCGTATTTATTATTATGGTGCCCGTAAGAATTATTATCAAACCTTCAATACTAGAAGTGGACGCTACATGTACACAATAATCCAACCTCACGAAACCAAGACATTTAAGATACCTAAAGTGAGAGGCGTATCAGACAACCCTTTTTATAGAGTGGAGTTTATGCTACAGGGGTATGCTAAATACGACGACTATAGCCGTATTTATCGCTAATCTAACCTTACTTTAAGAGGCGTTTTTATAGTTTTAGCATTTTAAAATCAACGCATATGAAAAGAAATGAGGAGTTTGAAACATATCGCAATCCGCATGAAGACGAACAATATGATGGGTACGATAACAATGAAACCTGCAACAACAAATCACGAAGGGGAATAAGGTTGTTGATTATTGTCGTGGTAGGGATAATGCTGATAGCCGTTTGGGAAAGTACGAGCAATGATCAGACTTATACGGAAGAGGTGCCAGAGGTAATTGCACAAAAGGGGAGTAATATCGGTATTCGTCAATATCATGCGGCGAATAGCGAGCAATCTTGCGATATCTGTTTGGATGGGGTAGGTGAGATACGAAGAAAATCGGTAGAACTGGTGGGATACACTCAACTAAAAAACAATAAAGGCAGATTGGTACTGAAGAATAATCGCAAAAGCAGAATCACTCATCTCTTTGTGAGCGTCTATTACTTTGATAAGCAGGGTAATAAGGTGAGTTTTAAGCAAATTAAAAGCCCCATTGAAATTCCAGCGCGCGGAGAAGTGTATATGGATATTAAAGAGCCCTACATTGCTCCTGAATATCAGGGTAATTTTGATGTAGCGCTCCGTTTGCGTTCCTACATGATTGATTAAAGTTCCACATACTATTTTTTTAGAGGCGATTATCTCTCCGCTCTCATAGCAATTGTTGAAAAAGTTGAAAACACAGCAATAAAACAATAATTTTTAATTATTATTTGTGTATATCAAAAAAAAGTCGTACCTTTGTAACGATTTTGGGCTTTTATGGGCGAACGCTCTGAAAAAGCAAAAAAGAAGCGAATAATTAATAAAAAGATATACAAAATGAATCTATCAGAATTGACCAACAAGATCTACGCGGAAGGCGTGGAGAAAGGTAATGCCGAGGCAGCAGCAATCGTAGCGAAAGCACAAGAGCAAGCAGCTGCTATCGTGGCTAAGGCCGAGAAAGAGGCAGCTGAGAAATTGGCTGCTGCAGAAGCAAAATTGGCAGAGATGGACAAGAACACTCGTGCCGAGTTGAAACTCTTTGCTGAGCAAAGCGTAAGCGCACTCAAGACAGAGGTAACCAACCTCTTGACCGAGCAAGTGGCTGCTGACAGCGTGAAAGCTGCTACCGCTGACGCAAAATTCATGCAAGGCGTGATCGCTAAGCTCGCTGAGCAAATGGCGAAAGATGGCAATGTAACTATCGAGGCGAAAGACGCAGAGGCATTGAAGGCATACTTCGCTGCTAACGCAAAAGGTTTGCTTGAGAAAGGTGTGAAGATCAACGAGGTGAAGGGTATTAAGACCGACTTCGCTATCGTACCTGAGAAAGGTGGCTACAAGTTGAACTTCGGTGAGAAGGAGTTTGTAGAGTACTTCAAAGAGTTCTTGCGTCCACAATTGATCGAAGTATTGTTCTAATGGGATACGAATGTTTATTAGCTGGTTTGCCTGACTTGAAAGCGGGTGGAGAAGCGCCCATGTCAATGGACGCTCTGCTGGAGCTTTTTGGTGAGACACTCACCGAGAAGGACCTGCAACTGCTTTCAGTGTTGCGTATGCCATCTGATGCGCAGGAGGTGCTGGATAAGATTGCCGAGTATGACGAGACAATCTTGAATCAGCCAACCTGGTGGGAAGATGCACGTGAAGTGCTATCCGAAACCGACTTGCGCACGCAGGTACTATACGAAATGGGTCTTGCGAGCAAAAACGCGTTCGTTCGCAAATGGTTTGCGTTCAACCAAGACATGAACAATGTGTTGGCTGCAACTATTTGTCGTCGTCACGGTTTTGATGTGCGTAAGGCAATCGTTGGGCATAACCCTGTGGCTGAGATCTTGCGTAAAGACTTGCCACAAAAGGATTTTGGCTTGGCAGGCGTGATGGATAATCTGTCGGAAGTGATGGCGCTCGTGGAGATTGATAACCTCATGGAGCGTGAGAAACAGATGGATGCCATCCGCTTTGCATGGTTAGAGGAGAAGACACTATTCGTGAACTTCTCCATTGAGAATGTATTGGCTTACTACTTGCAGGCAGAGATGCTCAACCGCTGGGCGGTATTGACCGTAGAACAAGGCGAAAAGGTATTCCGCGAGTTGGTGAGCGGTATGAAAAAAGGAATCAATCTCGCGTAAACGAGATTGTGGAATTAGGAACCAAGAGCCAAGAATCAAGACAAAAAAGTAACGACTAACCAGACGATACAAATAAGTCCTTGCTCCTTGTTCCTTGCTCCTTAATCGAAAAATAAAGAATAAAGAATAATATGACAACAGGAAAAGTAAAAGGTATCATCGCCAACCTGGTGACTGTGGTGGTAGATGGACCTGTATCACAAAACGAAATCTGCTACATCACTATCGGTAACACCCGATTGATGGCAGAGGTCATCAAGGTGATTGGCGACAACGTCTATGTACAGGTGTTCGAGAGCACCCGTGGATTGAAAGTCGGCGATACCGTAGAGTTTACAGGACACATGCTCGAGGTAACATTGGGTCCTGGTCTTTTGAGCCGTAACTACGATGGTCTGCAAAACGACCTCGATAAGTTGACCGGCGTTTTCCTCCAACGTGGTGAGTACAACTTCCCACTCGACGAGGAGAAGCTATGGAAGTTTGAGCCAATCGCTGAGGTAGGCGACAAGGTAGAGGCTGCTGCATGGTTGGGTGAGGTAGATGAGAACTACCAACCACACAAGATCATGGTGCCATTTGTGTTCGAAGGCACATACACCGTGAAGAGCATCGTGGCTGCTGGTGAATACAAGATTCACGACACCATTGCTGTCTTGACCGACGCTGAGGGCAATGACCACAATGTGACCATGGTACAAAAATGGCCAGTAAAGAAGCCAGTATTGGCATACAAGAGCAAACCACGTCCATTCAAATTGCTGGAAACAGGTGTGCGTACAATCGACACCGCTAACCCAATCTGCGAGGGTGGTACAGGATTTATCCCTGGTCCTTTCGGTACAGGTAAAACCGTGCTCCAACACGCTATCTCTAAGCAAGCGGAGGCAGATATCGTGATTATCGCTGCCTGCGGTGAGCGTGCAAACGAGGTTGTGGAGACCTTTACTGAGTTCCCAGAGTTGGAAGACCCACATACAGGTCGTAAGTTGATGGAGCGTACTATCATCATCGCCAACACATCTAACATGCCTGTGGCATCTCGTGAGGCATCTGTATATACCTCAATGGCTATTGCAGAGTACTACCGTTCAATGGGTCTTCGCGTACTCTTGATGGCGGACTCTACTTCACGTTGGGCACAAGCGTTGCGTGAGATGTCTAACCGTTTGGAGGAGTTGCCAGGTCAAGATGCGTTCCCAATGGACTTGTCTGCAATCATCGGTGCGTTCTATGCACGTGCGGGTTACGTGTACCTTAATAATGGTGCTACTGGTTCAGTAACCTTCTTAGGTACTGTATCTCCTGCGGGTGGTAACTTGAAGGAGCCTGTGACTGAGGGTACCAAGAAAGTGGCTCGCTGCTTCTACGCATTGGAGCAAGCTCGTGCTGACCGCAAGCGTTACCCTGCTGTGAATCCAATTGACTCTTATTCAAAATATATCGAATATCCTGAGTTTGAGGAGTATATCACCAATCTCATCGATGGCGAGTGGCTCGGCAAGGTGAACGATATGAAGACCTACTTGCAACGTGGTAAGGAGATCCAAGAGCAAATCAACATCTTGGGTGACGACGGTGTACCAGTAAACTACCACGAGGAGTTCTGGAAAGCAGAGGTAATCGACTTCGTTGTTCTCCAACAAGATGCGTTCGATAAGATCGATGCTGTCTGCCCAATGGAGCGTCAACAATACATCCTCAACCTCGTAATGGATATCTGCAAGCACGATTATGATTTCGCTGACTTCAACGATGTAAGTACCTACTTCAAACGTGTGATTAACCTCTGCAAGCAGATGAACTACGCTGAGTTCAAGAGCGAGGCATTCAACCAATATCAACAACAACTCAACGACCTTCTCGCTGAGAAACAAATCAAAGCATAACGACTATGGCAAAAGCATTTCAAAAGATTTATACACAAATCACAGCTATCACCAAGGCTACTTGCTCACTCAAAGCTGAAGGTGTAGGTAACGACGAGCTCGCTACCGTGAATGGCAAACTCGCACAGGTCGTTAAGATCATGGGCGATGATGTTACTCTCCAAGTGTTCGAGGGTACCGAGGGTATCCCTACCAACGCTGAAGTTGTGTTCCTTGGCAAGGCTCCATCACTCAAAGTGAGCGAGCAATTGGCGGGTCGCTTCTTCAACGCATATGGTGATCCAATCGATGGTGGACCAGCTATCGAGGGTACAGAGGTAGAGATCGGTGGTCCTAGTGTGAACCCAGTTCGCCGTAAACAACCATCTGAGCTCATCGCTACTGGTATCGCTGGTATCGACCTTAACAACACCTTGGTGTCTGGACAAAAGATTCCATTCTTCGCAGACCCTGACCAACCATACAACCAAGTAATGGCTAACGTAGCTCTCCGCGCTGAGGCTGACAAGATCATTCTAGGTGGTATGGGTCTTACCAACGATGACTATTTGTACTTCAAAAACGTGTTCTCTAATGCTGGTGTTTTGGACCGCATCGTGTCTTTCGTTAACACCACCGAGAACCCTCCAGTAGAGCGTCTGTTGATTCCAGATATGGCATTGTGCGCCGCTGAGTACTTCGCTGTGCAAAAGCACGAGAAAGTGTTGGTGCTCTTGACTGACATGACCCTCTACGCTGACGCACTCGCGATTGTAAGTAACCGTATGGACCAAATTCCTTCTAAGGACTCTATGCCAGGTTCTCTCTATTCTGACCTTGCTAAGATCTACGAGAAAGCGGTTCAATTCCCAGAGGAAGCAGGTGGTGGTTCTATCACCATTATCGCGGTAACAACCTTGTCTGGTGGTGATATTACTCACGCTATTCCAGATAATACCGGTTATATCACCGAGGGTCAGTTGTATCTCCGTCGTGATAGCGATATCGGTAAAGTTATTGTGGATCCATTCCGTTCACTCTCTCGTTTGAAACAATTGGTGGCTGGCAAGAAGACACGCGAAGATCACCCACAAGTGATGAACGCTGCCGTTCGCCTTTACGCCGACGCTGCAAACGCAAAGACCAAGCAAGAGAACGGTTTCGATCTTACTGACTACGATGAGCGCTGCCTCGAGTTCGCTAAGGCATATTCTACACAAATCTTGGCTATTGATGTGAATATCAATACCACACAGATGTTGGATGTGGCTTGGACCTTGTTTGGCAAGTACTTCAAACCAGAAGAGGCAAACATCAAACAAGAACTTGTAAATAAGTATTGGCCAAAAGCATAATAGATTATGGCTATTAATTACCAATTTAATAAAACATCGTTGCAGGCTTTGGAGAAAGACCTCAAGATGCGCCAACGTACTTTGCCTACGCTGCAAAGCAAAGAGTCGGCTCTCCGACTCGAAGTGAAGCGAGCTAAGGACGAGATCAAGGCGCTTGACGAAGAGGTAGATCGCCGTATCAAAGACTACGATCAGATGTTAGCACTCTGGGGCGAGTTTGATACCACCCTCATACATGTGGACGATGTGCGCATGTCGATCAAGAAGATCGCGGGCGTACGCGTACCCGTATTGGAAGAGGTGGTGTACTCAACCAAGGAGTTTAGCATCTTCTCTTCTCCTAAATGGTTTGCAGACGGTTTCAACCAACTCAAAGCCATTGCCGACGTAGGTATTCGTCAGGAGTTTGTGCGCCGTAAGGTGGAGCTTCTGGACTACGCTCGTAAGAAAACCACCCAAAAGGTGAACCTCTTCGAGAAAGTGCAAATACCTGGTTTCCAAGATGCTATCCGTAAGATTAAACGTTTTATGGAGGATGAGGAGAACTTGAGCAAGTCATCGCAAAAGATCGTTAAGTCAAAGCGCGAGGCAGAGGCACGTATGGCAGAGGAGTTGGCTAAGAAAGAAGGAAAGGGGGCACAAGTATGATTACGCAAATGAAGAAATACACCTTCTTGGTGTTCCATCGTGAGTACGAGGCCTTCCTCGAGCAACTGCGCGACTTGGGCGTAGTGCATGTGACCGAGAAAGCTGCAGGTATGGCAGATGATGCACACTTGCAAGAACTGCTCGCTAAGGCAGATAATGCTCGCAAACTCATTGCACAAGGTGCTCCAGATCAATTGCTTAACGAGAAAGCTGCGCTCGAACAACGCATTGCCGCGACTCAAAAAGAGGCCGACAAGATGGCTGTTTGGGGTGACTTCTCTGCTGAGCGCATGGAGCAACTCAAAGCCGCAGGTTATACCTTGCGCTACTTTACTTGCCCTAAGAAAAATTTCGATGAGCAATTCGGAATTATTGTGGCTGAGCAAGGTTCAACCGTGTACTTTGTACAGGTCAACAACGATGGTGAAGCACCAGAGGGCTGCCAAGAGCAATACCTCAATCAGAAGTCTGCTGCTGACCTGCAGAAGGATGTAGAAGGCTTGAATGGTCTCTTGGTAGCACAAAACGCACGTATAGAACTCTGGGCGAAGGAGAATATCCCTGCTTTGGAGGAGGAACTCAAGCAATTGCAAGAGCAGATTGATTGGAAGCGCGTTACACTCAATACCGACTCAGAGGCCGACGGCAGTCTGAAGATCCTTGAGGGTTTCTGCCCAATTGATCAAGTGCCTGCATTGGACGCTGTATTGGAGAAACAAGAGGTTTACTACCAAGCTGAAGACCCAACAGCAGAGGACAATACGCCTATCAAACTGCGTAATAACAAGTTTACTCAACTCTTTGAGAGTCTGACCGGTATGTATGGTTGGCCTAACTATGGTGAGTTTGATCCTACACCAATTTTGGCACCATTCTTCCTCTTGTTCTTTGCCATGTGTATGGGTGACTGCGGCTATGGTATCTTGCTTATGATCATTGGTGTGCTCATCGCTAAGAAGAAACTCAATATCGAGATGTTTGACGGCCTTGGCCCAATCATTACCGTATTGGGTGTAGGTACTACGGTAGTCGGATTCTTCCTTGGAACCTTCATGGGTATTGACCTCTATAATGCTGAGTGGATGCCACAGGCATTGAAATCAGTAATGATCAAAGGTGAAGTGATGGGCTACGATATCCAAATGGTATTGGCACTTTGTATAGGTGTGTTCCATATTTGTTTGGCGATGGTGGTGAAAGCAATCTGCTACACCAAGCAATTTGGCTTCAAGGAGAATATCGCTACTTGGGGTTGGACATTGCTCATTGTAGGTGGATTGTTGGTGGCTATCCTCGGTATGACCATATTGCCAGCAGCACTCTTTAAGGGCGCAATTATTGCTGTGGGTACAGTATCTGCTTTGGCAATCTATATCTTCAATACGCCAGGTCGTAACCCATTGATTAACATCGGTGCTGGTTTGTGGGAAACCTATAACATGGCAACTGGTATCTTGGGTGACGTGCTCTCTTATATCCGTCTGTATGCCCTTGGTTTGGCAGGTGGTATGTTAGGTGCTGCGTTTAATAACCTCGGCTTGATGGTGATGGGTGGCAGTGTAGAAGGAGCTATATGGTTCCAATGGATTCCATTCGTGCTGATCCTCGTGTTGGGCCACGTATTGAACTTAGCGATGTCTGCGCTGGGTGCGTTTGTTCACCCATTGCGTTTGAGCTTCGTGGAGTACTTCAAGAACGCGGGTTACGAAGGTAAAGGTACGTTGTATAGACCATTTAAGAAATAATAAGAAAAAAGAACAAGGAGCAAAGAACCAAGACTAATTACTTTTAACGCTGATAGTCGTAACTAATAAGTCTTGTATCTTGAATCCTGATTCCTGAATCAAAAAATAATAACAAAAATAAAAACAAAACAATTATGAATGAACTTTTAGGTTATCTCGGCTGGGGCTTGATGTTAGGTCTCGCTGGTGTAGGTTCTGCTTACGGTACCACAATCGCAGGTAATGCTGCTGAAGGTGCGTTGAAGAAGAACAAAGAAAAAGGTAGTAGCTACATGATTCTCTCTGCTCTTCCTGCTACTCAAGGTTTGTACGGTTTCGTAGCTTTCTTGATGTGGATGGGCAAAGATTTTGCAGCTGATGGTTTCAAACTCTTTGCAGTAGGTATCGCAGTAGGTTTGGTTTGCTTGCTTTCTGCTATCCGTCAAGGTCAAGTTTGTGCTAACGGTATCGCAGGTATCGCTGCTGGTCACGATGTACAAACCAACACCATGATCTACGCTGCGCTCCCTGAGTTCTACGCTATTTTGGCACTCGTTGGTGCGTTGATGGTGTAATTTATAGCACAAGGCAAAAAATGAGGGTGTGTCAATCGCTTGGCACACCTTCTTTTTTTTATATAGATTTGTATATGTCAAAAAAAAGTGTTATCTTTGTGCGCTAATTTAATAATATTGATATGAATGCATTTGTATTTCCTGGTCAAGGTGCTCAATTCTCGGGTATGGGTAAAGACCTTTATGATGCTTATCCAGAAGCACGCGAGATGATGCAACGCGCTAACGAGATTCTTGGTTTTTCGCTTACCGACATTATGTTTGAAGGTACTGACGAAGAGCTGCGTCAAACGCGCGTTACGCAACCCGCTATATTCCTTCATTCCATAGTGGCTGGTCGATTGATGACTACGCTACGCCCTGATATGGTGGCAGGTCACAGTTTGGGCGAGTTCTCAGCGCTAGTAGCTGCCGAGGCATTGCATTGGGAGGATGCTTTGCGATTGGTTAGTCAGCGAGCTTTAGCTATGCAAGAGGCATGCGAGATGCAACCATCTACAATGGCTGCCGTATTGGCATTGGCTGATGAGAAAGTAGTGGAAGTGTGCGAGCAGATTGATGATGTTGTAGTGGCTGCTAATTTCAACTGTCCAGGGCAGGTGGTGATTTCAGGTACGCTTAATGGCATTGACTTAGCATGCAAGGCCCTAAAAGAGGCAGGAGCTAAACGTGCACTCAAACTACCTGTAGGCGGAGCATTCCACTCGCCATTGATGCAACCTGCTGCTCAAAAGCTACAAGACGCCATCATGGCAACTACATTCCATACACCTATATGTCCTGTATATCAAAACGTTAATGCAAAAGCAGAAACGGATAAAGACACCATTCAACGCCAAGTATTGGAGCAACTCACTTCGCCTGTACGTTGGACTCAAAGCGTGCGGCAAATGATTGCAGATGGTGCAACAGCGTTTTATGAGTTTGGTCCTGGCGACGTGCTCAAAGGCTTGATTCGCAAAATCAATCCAGAGGTAGAAGTAGGGTAGTTGTACATAATGAAACTCAGCATATCATGAAAGTATTACTCATCAATGGTAGTCCTCATGCCAATGGCAATACAAGCATCGCCTTGACGGAAGTGGCAAAAACATTAGAGACAGAGGGTGTTGAAACTGTCACTATTGGCATCGGTGTACAACCCGTGCGCGGATGTGTGGCATGCGGTGCATGTCGCAAGAATAATACCCGTTGTGCCTTCTCCGATGCATTATACGATCAACTGCATGCCATTCTTGAAGCAGGTATTGATGGTATCGTAGTGGGTTCACCTGTCTATTACGCGGGTCCTAACGGTTCGCTGTGTGCGTTGCTAGATCGATTGTTCTATTCTTGCTCTGCATTGATGGCCTACAAACCTGCTGCAGCTGTGGCAGTATGCCGTAGGGGTGGGGCAAGTGCTACCTTCGACCGACTGAATAAGTACTTTACCATCAACAATATGCCCGTTGTTCCATCGCAGTATTGGAATAGCGTACATGGTGCAGCACCAGGCGAAGCGTTGCAAGACTTGGAGGGACTGCAAACGATGCGTACCTTGGCGCATAATATGGCGTGGATGATGCGTAATCTCGCTAAAGAACCAGCACCAAAATGCGATGAAAAGAAACTCAAAACCAGTTTTATACGATGACCGAACAAGAGATACAACGCAGAGTAGATAAAGCCGTAGCGCTATTCAAGCAAGGATTCAATTGTAGCCAATCCGTTTTTGCGGCATGTGCAGATATATATGGGCTAGAGGATCAGGCATTGGCATTGCGATTATCGGCCTCTTTTGGCGGAGGTATTGGGCGTATGCGCCAAACTTGTGGAGCCGCTTGCGGTATGTTTATGCTTGCAGGATTAGAAAACGGTAGTGTCATCGAAGGTGATTCGGAAGGTAAAAAGCAAAACTATGCCCTGGTGCAAGATCTCGCCAATAAGTTCAAAGCCGAGAATGGTAGTTTGATTTGCGCAGAACTGCTTGGTATCGCATCCAAACCACAAAATCCACAACCTGAAGCACGTACCGAGGCATACTACCAAAAGCGCCCATGTGTAGAGATGGTGGCTACCGCTGTACGTATTTTCCTAAGCACTATTGATCATAAATAACCAACAATATGAAGAAATTTACACTCTTTGTCCTTTCCTTGTTCTTGATTGGACAATCATTTGCTTTTAATTGCCCTGTAACGCCAGCAGAGAAACTGCCTGACTACTATGCCTCTATCGATGGCACGAGTGGTAAACAACTTCTAGATGCTATTCAACAGGTGGCTAAAATCGGCTATCGATCTGAAGATTTCCGTTACGACAGCGTATGGCTTGCATACAAATACACCGACTTGCGTCCTGATGGCTATATTTGGGAGATTTATAGCGATTGCGTTTTCGAGTACGAAAAAGACCGCACATCCACAACCTCGCAAACAGGCGAATGTAAGGGCTATAACCGAGAGCACGCCATGTGCCAATCGTGGTTTGGAAAGAAAACTAATGAGGATTTTTATGATTTGCATGGCAACAAGATGACTTCAAGTATGAAGAATACTCCAGGCTCAGATATCTTCCATATTTATCCAGCATCCTATGGCATGAACAGCCGTCGTGGTAATCGCCCTTATGGCGAGGTATCTCAATCTAATTTTACCTCGGGTAATGGCAGCAAGTATGGTACATCTGTTTCGAGCGTATCTGTCGAGAATAGCGTAGCAGGAACGTTTGTAGAAGGTAGCATCAATATGAGCACCAATGTATTTGAACCTGCTGACGAATACAAGGGCGATATCGCACGTAGTTATTTCGGTACCATGGTCAAATGGGCAGGCGAATGGGCATTCAATAAGGCGGAAGAGGGTAGAGTGATTTTCGATGCTACCATTGATGTAGACACGCACTATGGTCCAGAAAACAACTATGGTTTTACCGACTATGGACTGGCTCTGATGCTCAGTTGGCATCGCCAAGACCCTGTCTCACAAAAAGAGGTGGATCGCAACAATGGCATCCAAAAGACCCAAGGCAACCGCAATCCGTTCATCGATTATCCTTACCTCGCTGAGTTTATTTGGGGCGAGATGTCAGGACAAGTATTGGATTTTGACCAACTCCTTTGCTCCGCAGACGAGCGCTTTCAGTTAGGTGTCAGCAATGGCTATCTAGGCGGAGACGTGGAGATTCTGGTAGATACTATTTTCTGGATGCTGGGCGAAACTGCCTATGATTCTTCCTTTGTATATCATGGTAGCAAGGTGAAAAACTTGCCCGATGCGCCTACATCATGTAGCGCAACCAGCACTTCTTTTGTAGGTTGGACCGACGCTCCTATCCAAGGGCAAGTCGCTGAGGCGCCAATGGTGTTATATGCCCAAGCAGCCGATTTTCCTGCTATCAGCTCAAATATGCGCTACTATGCCGTCTTTGCGGAGGAAATAAGATCGGAGGTTACAAGCGAAACGATTACGCTCAGCAAGACCGATTCCACTAATTGGACTCTAACTAAACTGAAGCAAACTAAAAACAACACGGATGGCGCATATTGGTTATTGGTGAAAGAGGCAAGCATTACTTCTCCTGTCATTGACTTGCAAACATTGGACTCTATAGCTATGATTATTCGTAGTTATCAATCCAAAAAGACCGTCTCTATTTCGGCAGATGGAGTTAATCTTGGTAAAGTGGTTGCAGCAACAAATACCATGCAGCGATACGTGTGGAACGCTCCAGAGCTAGAAGGCAATACAACCCTGACTTTCACTGGGGAGGATGCTACAGCAGCCTATGGAGCGGGAGTGAAAGAGGTAACCATCTATATCGGGGGACAACGAGGCACTTACACCAACTATCTCACCCATTGCGCTTCGGGACCTGCTACGCTCTTAACCACCACTACCAATGCCAATCATGCGGTACGCAAGATTATCCGCAACGGTCAATTGCTGATCATACACAATGGGCAAATATATAACACCCTCGGCAATAACATCGAACTACATTAATTGAACTATTCAGAACAACACAATGAAATACTTTCTTGCAATCATTGGCGGTGGTCCAGCAGGCTATACTGCCGCTGAAATAGCTTCTAAAGCAGGTAAAGACGTCGTTATCTTTGAGCAAACTGCGTTAGGCGGTACATGTCTCAATGTAGGTTGTATCCCAACCAAGACGCTGCTCTATAGCGCAAAGCAATACTACAATGCTACGCATGCTGATAAATATGGTGTTAAGGCAGAAGGAGTTAGTTATGACTATACGAAAATCGTGCAACGCAAAACCAAAGTGGTGCGCAAACTTGTAGCTGGTATCAAGCAAAAACTCAACAACGAGCATTGCACCGTCATTATGGGCGCAGCTTCTGTGGTAAGTCGTACGGATGATAATGTGCTGATTGCTTGTGGCGAGGAGCAATATGAGGCAGAGAACTTGCTGATTTGTACGGGATCTACTAATTTCGTGCCTCCAATCCCTGGTCTACAAGATAATCCTGCTATATGGGATTCTACGATGGCATTGGATAGCAAGGAGTTGCCTCAATCCATGATCATTGTAGGTGGAGGTGTGATTGGTATGGAGTTCGCTACGCTCTACCATGAGCTGGGCGTGCCTGTCACCGTTATTGAGGCAATGCCTACTATCCTGCCTAACCTCGATCAAGATATTGTCAACATACTCCTTGAGAAATACCGCAAGGCAGGCATTCAAATCTTGACGGATACCAAAGTAACTGAAGTACAAGGTAATAAAGTCCTCACTACTAATGGCGAATACGAAGCCGAGCATATCCTCGTATCCGTTGGTCGCCGTGCCAATATGCAGGGGTTAGAAGCACTCACCGATATAGAGATATATCGTGGAGGTATTGTCGTGGACGAGTTCATGCGTACTAATCTCAAGAATGTCTATGCAGCAGGTGATGTTACGGGCAAGATTATGCTCGCGCATGTGGCAAGCCGTCAAGCAGAAGTGGCGGTAGGTCGTATGCTCAAGCAGTTACCTCTCCAACGCATTGCCTACAACGCTATTCCTAGCGTAGTTTATACCAATCCCGAGATTGCATGCGTTGGATTGACTGAGAAGGATCTTAATGAGATACACGAGGGTGACTTCGCACCATCCATGTCCACCGACGAACCATTTGTACCATACGAAGTGCACCAACTTCCGATGACTTATTCAGGACGTTTTGTGGCTGAAAACGAAGGTGAGATGGGACTCTGCAAAGTGATTGTAGATAAACGCAGCAAGACCGTTATGGGCGTACATATGATTGGCAACCCATGCTCCGAGTTCGTGGCTGCTGCTAGCTTTGCCGTACGCATGGGCTATACCGTAGGCGAGTTCAAACAAGTTGTCTTTCCACACCCTACAGTAGCCGAAGTAATGCGCGAAGTGATCATGGAGGCATAATTTGTAATGATAATGATGACTATTGAATGCGAATTTATCTCTGAGCGACAAGAGAAAGTATTAACATATCTCTCTGACCATCAGATACCTTACACCTGCTATAACCATCCCGAGGGCAAGACCATCGAGGAGGCTAAACGTTGGTGGAAAGATGATGGTAGCGTGCATTGCAAGAACATTTTCATGCGCAACCACAAAGGTACACAGCATTACCTTATCTGTTTCGACTGCGAGCACGACCTTGCTATTCACGACTTGGAGCAACGACTCAAAGCATCGCTCCTTGCAGCGGGCAAGAACTCCCCAGGAAAACTTTCTTTTGCATCGCCAGAACGTATGCTCAAGTACCTTGGTCTTGAACCTGGTAGTGTCAGTCCATTTGGATTGATCAACGACGAGGCGCACCATGTCATCTTGTTCCTTGATAAGAACCTTCTCCAAGCCGATTCACTGAGCTTCCATCCGAATGATTGTCGTGGCACAGTGGTCATCAAGCGCAAGGATTTTGAGCAGTATCTCCAATGCGTGGGCAATGAAGTAGAATGGATAGAACTATATTAGTGATTGTTTGAAGATACGGGAATGAAAAAGAATAAAGAATGGGTTAGAATACTCAAGTTCGTACTTTTTTCCGCCAGCGCAGGTGTCATCCAATTCGGTTCGTTTGCGCTACTCAATGAATTTACCACATGGCGCTATTGGCCATGCTATTTAATATCTTTGATATTAAGCATCTTGTGGAACTTCACTTTCAATCGTCGTTTCACCTTCAAATCCAAAGCCAATATCACCCGCGCCATGCTTCTAGTATTGGCTTTCTATGCTGCTTTCACACCTGCTACTACCATATTGGGCGATTGGTTGGCAGAAGATATGCTGTGGAACGAATACCTAGTAACAATCATCAACATGCTGCTCAACCTGACATTAGAATATCTATACCAGCGTTTTGTAGTATATCGTAATCGAATAGATAACAGAGATAAATAATTGAATATGAAACGAATAACCTCATTGGTGCTATTGCTAATCATAGCCACCTCCACCTTCGCTTGGGGCCCTAAAGGGCACCGCATCGTCGCTCAAGTAGCCTACGACAACTTGAGTAATAAAGTTCGCAAACATGTAGATGCCGTATTAGGTACACAAGGTATGATTTACCTCTCTACATGGCCAGACGAAATCAAGAGTGATACCATCTATCCTACTAGCTTCACATGCCACTATCAAGATTTACCAGGTGGTATGACTGATGCGCAGGTAGCAGCTACCTTGACCGATTATCCTGAGGAGGGTGGGGAACTATTCATGGCATTGGATAGTCTGGAGGCAGTGCTTACGCGTCAACCCGATTGCCATGATGCGCTGGTGTTTTATGTCCATATGATGGCTGACCGATTTTGTCCAATGCATCTTGCGCATCTAGATGATAAAGGTGGCAATGCTGTCAAGATGAAGTGGTTTGGTCAAAATACCAATCTCCATTCCGTGTGGGATAGCAAAATCATCGAAAACAAAGGATTTTCATACACCGAATATGCCAAGTATCTCTATAATGTGTATGGCAAGCAACGCAAAGAGATTCTCAGCATGACCGATGAGCAAACATTGCTCCATTGCTACCACGTCACTGATGCCATATACCAATACCATCCTACTTGGTCTGGCAACGCATATCACTATGCATATTATTGGTCAGAAACAGCTGAATATCAAATGTATATGGCAGGTATAAAACTTGCACAATCACTTAACACAATTCTCAAATAACAACTTATCAGCTGTCAACTGTCAATTGTAATCTATAAACGATATGTTTTGGGCTTTACTCATCACTTTCTTGATTACACAACGCAAGAAAATCAAATCGGAGCGTATCAAAGCGAAAATCTCAGAATGGATTCGCTATATCAAGCACCACTTTATAATAAAAAATAGCAACTCTCATTGAGTTGCTATTTTTCTTATCATATTTTCCGCTTATCACTTCACCAAGGCAAAGTCAATAACCTCCTGAATATCTTGCACATAATGGAATTTCAATCCCTTGAGGTATTTCTCTGGAATCTCATCCACATCCTTGCGGTTCTTCTCGCAGAGTACAATATCAGTGATACCAGCGCGTTTAGCAGCCAGCAGTTTCTCTTTCACGCCACCAATAGGCAATACTTTTCCGCGCAATGTCATCTCGCCAGTCATGGCGATACGAGGACGCACTTTCTTGCCCGTAAACGCACTCACCAGCGCTGTAGTCATCGTAATACCCGCACTTGGACCATCCTTCGGAATAGCACCTTCTGGTACGTGGATATGCACAGACGTAGTATCTAATTTCTTGCGTGCAATGCCAAACTGCTCGGCATGAGCTTTGATATAACCTAGTGCGATGGTCGCAGACTCCTTCATTACATCGCCCAAGTTACCCGTGAGCGTGAGGGTAGGGACTTTAGCTGGCGACAAGGATGTCTCGATAAATAATA
This sequence comes from Paludibacteraceae bacterium, assembly GCA_045132415.1. Classification (GTDB taxonomy): domain Bacteria; phylum Bacteroidota; class Bacteroidia; order Bacteroidales; family Paludibacteraceae; genus Colicola. The sequence continues at coordinate 147,476 of JBGUSG010000010.1, forward strand.
TCTCACCACCTACCGATGTCCATGCCAATCCAGTGACTACACCTATATATTTATTGGTTTCCCACTCGTCACGTGAGTAGCGTTTCTTGCCAAGGTATTCTACAATATCTTCCTCTGTAACACTCACATTATAAGGTTCTTCCAATGCTATTTTAGTCACCACTTTGCGGCAGATAGCGGCAATCTTGCGCTCCAATCCACGCACACCCGACTCGCGGGTATAGCCGTCAATGATAGCCGAGATAATGCTCTTCTTGAGTTTGAGTTGCGATGCTTTTAGCCCGTGATTCTCCAACTCTTTAGGCAGCAAGTGACGCTTAGCGATCTCCTCTTTCTCTTCTTGCAAGTAGCCCGTCATCTCGATGAGCTCCATACGGTCTAGTAGTGGGCGAGGGATGGTGTCGAGCGAGTTAGCTGTTGCGATAAACAGCACCTTGCTCAGGTCGTAATCCACATCTAGATAGTTGTCGTGGAAAGTACTATTCTGCTCAGGATCAAGCACTTCCAATAGTGCACTAGTAGGATCACCCTTATAATCGGCGCCAATCTTATCTATCTCATCCAGTACAAAGACTGGGTTGCAGGTCTTTGCCTTGCGGATATTCTCGATAATACGACCAGGCATTGCACCTATATAGGTACGGCGGTGACCACGCAGCTCTGCCTCGTCATGCAAACCACCCAAACTGATACGTGCATACTTCCTGCCCAAAGCTTCAGCAATGGAGCGACCCAGACTAGTTTTACCCACACCCGGAGGGCCATAGAGGCAGAGGATAGGAGCTTTCATCTTGTCTGGATTATTACTCAATGCTTTGATTTTCAGCACACTCAGATACTCAATGATACGCTCCTTAATTTTCTCCATGCCGTAATGATCTTTGTCCAAAATCTCTTGTGCGTGGCGAATATCGTAGTTATCCTCAGAGTATTCATTCCAAGGCAAATCGAGTAGGGTATCTAGGTAGTTTTGTTGGGTAGCATACTCAGGCGAATGGGAGTTCATGCGGCGCAACTTCTTGAGTTCTTTCTCAAAGGTAGCTTGCATCTTCTCGCCCCAGTTCTTTTGCTTCGATTGCTCAAGCATGGCGTTGACTTGTTGCTCGTCGGAGTCGCCCAATTCCTTCTGAATGGTCTCCATCTGACGGTGCAACAGGTATTCGCGCTGCTCACGATCCAAATCCTCCTTGGTTTTGTTCTGAATATCCTTACGCATCTCCAGCATCTTCACCTCATTGTTGAGGATTTCGAGTAGAGAGAGTGCACGGTCTTTTATGGAGTCAATCTCCAGAAGTTGCTGTTTCTCAGCGATGCGAACGCCAAAGTTACCGCAGATATAGTTGACCAGAGTAGGGGGATTATCAATGCTACGCAGGGTCATACCTGCTTCTGCAGGCAAGTTCTCCATGCTCTTAATAATTTTCTCGGCTACGTTCTTCAGGCTGCTCACCAATGCTACAAACTCCTTATCGTTGCGCTTAGGGAAGTGCTCCGTCAGAATCTGTACGCGGGCTTTCATATAAGGGCGAACTCCTACAATCTCTTGAATATGAATACGTTCTACACCTTCAAGGATCACCATCAGATTGCCGTCAGGCATGTCTAGTGTACGCATCACGCGTCCTGCAGTGCCGACAGGGAATATATCTTCTTCGGAAGGTTCTTGCACATCTTGTGCCTTTTGGCAGCATACAGCCAATAGTTGGTCATTCTTGAAGGCAGTAGCTACCAGTTTCTTAGATTTTGGTCTTCCTACAGTCACTGGCAATAATACGCCAGGGAACAGCACCATATTGCGGAGCGGCAGTACGCCTAGGATGTCGCCATCTTTCAGTTTAGGTTCGATTGCGTCGTCGGTTTCATCCACCAGAGGGATGTATTCCACATCTGGTTGGTTTTGCGTTTCTAATAAATCATCAAGGTAGGTCATAATCACTAAGTGAATTTAAAATGTTTCAATGTTATAAAGGTTCAATAGCTAATTCTTTTCAATTTAAATATAGGGTATATCTGTATTGCGATATTTTACATAATAATTCACAATTCTGATATACTTCAGATGTAGGTTGCCGTTTCTAAAGCAATATAAAGTTTGTTTAAACTATGGTTGGCATTGTTCAAGCCTTTGGCTTCATATCCATTTGTATCCAAAATGTCACCTGCTTCAAAAAAAGC